>CAWCWD010000055.1:0-215623 GCA_963799015.1 uncultured Actinomycetota bacterium
CCGGTCTCGGCGGCCACGCCGGTGCCCCGAGCTCGCGTGAGACGTTCCGCGCGGCCTCGCGCAGGTCGTTCAGGACCGGCTCCGTCGGGGGCCACTCGCTCGCGGGCAGGACCACCGCGATCGCGGCGATCACCTCGCCCTCGTCGGCGCAGATCGGTGCCGCGACGGACGCCTCGCCGATGACCGCCTCCTCGTTCTCGAATCCGAGCGCGTCCCGCCGGACGCGCTCGAATCCCTCCCGCAGGCGATCGGGGTCGGTCGTGGTCTCGGCCGTGAGTGCCGCGAGCGGACGCGAGAGCACATCCGCCGCGTGCGCCGCGTCGTAGGCGAGCAGCACCTTGCCCATCGCCGAGGCGTGGCTCGGGATCGTCACCCCCGTCTCGGGCATCTGCTCGGTGCCGTCGGGCCGACGGTCGTGGTGGATGACGATCACCTCACCGAACATCTCGACGCCGAGCCGGGAGGCGAGTCCGGTGCGGCTGGACAGCTCGTGCATCCAGCTCATCGATCGCGCACGCACGTCGAGCGTGTCGAGGTAGACGCTCGAGAGCTTGAGCAGTGCCGGCCCGAGCACGTAGCGGTTGCCGCTGGGCTGCTGGGCGACGAGGCCGTGCGACTGCAGGGACTTCACGATGCCGTGCACGGTCGAGGGCGGCAGGTCGAGCGCCGCCGCCAGTTCGCTGATCCCCATCCGGCGGGAGCCCTGCAGCAGGCCGAGGATCTTCGCCGCCCGGTCGATCGACTGGATCACGGCGTCCCCCCTTCCGCCCGTCGTCGCGTCATGCGCCGCCCCCATTCTGTCGGGTTCTTGACAGGACGGATGACGGGGGTGCATCATTCGGTATTACCGAAGCACATTCGACAATGTCGAATGTACTCGGTCCCCGAGCCCGACGGGCTCCCCGTTCAAAGGAGAACACACATCATGGATGACAACAGGACTTGGCAGCGGCTCGCTGCCGAGTTCCTCGGCACCGCCTTCCTCGTATTCGTCGGCGTCGGCTCGGTGCCGGCGTTCGCACTCGTGAGGGGCGACGCGCCCTTCACGCCCGCCGATCTCGGCTTCATCTCGCTGGCGTTCGGCACCATCGTCGTGGCGACGGTGTACGTGTTCGGGTACATCTCGGGCAACCACATCAACCCCGCGGTCACCCTCGCGCTCGCCGTGACCGGCAAGTTCGCCTGGCGGGAGGTGCCGGGCTACGTCCTGGCACAGGTGCTGGGCGCGACCGTCGGCGCGTTCGCCATCGTCGGGGTGCTCGGTTCGCAGGCGAGCGACCTCGGCCTCGGCGTCGCCTCGTACGGCGACATCCCGATCGGGCAGGCGTTCACGGCCGAGTTCGTCGGCACGTTCCTCCTCGTGTTCACCGTGTTCGGCGTGATCCACCGCAAGGCCGCGCCGGGCTTCGCCGGGCTCGTGATCGGCCTGGTCGTCTTCGCCGCGATCATCCCGGTGGCACCCGCGACGGGCGCCTCCATCAACCCCGCCCGCACGACCGGGCCGATGCTCGTGCAGCAGATCCTCGGCGGCACGGTGCAGTGGGAGCAGTGGCCGGTCTACGTGATCGCCGAGGTGCTCGGCGGCATCGCCGCCGGCCTGCTGTTCGTGGTCATCTCCCGCACGCAGGCGGATCGCACCGACCCCCACCGGAAGCACTCGAAGAAGAGGAGGCCCGCGCATGAAGAAGCTCATCAACTCACCGGCGACGGTGCTCGCCGACGCGCTGAACGGCGTCGCGGCGGCACACCACGAGCTCGCGGTCGATTTCGCCAACCGCGTCGTCTCTCGCGGAGCGGCCGTGAAGCAGGGCAAGGTCGCACTGATCTCCGGCGGCGGGTCGGGTCATGAACCGCTGCACAGCGGCTTCGTCGGCCTCGGGATGCTGGATGCCGCATGTGCGGGCGAGATCTTCACGTCGCCGACGCCCGACCAGATGCTCGCCGCCACCAAGACGGTGAGCGCCGGAGCCGGCGTGCTCTACATCGTCAAGAACTACACCGGCGACGTGCTCAACTTCGAGATGGCCGCCGAACTCGCCGAGGCGGAGGGGGTCCCGGTGAAGTCGGTGCTCGTGGCCGACGACGTCGCGGTCGAGGACTCGACGTGGACCGCCGGGCGGCGCGGCGTCGGCACGACGGTGCTCGTCGAGAAGATCGCCGGCGCCGCCGCCGAGGAGGGCCGCGATCTCGACGCCGTGCACGCGATCGCCACGCGCGTCTCCGAGAACGGCCGTTCGATGGGCGTCGCGCTCACGAGCGCCACGCTGCCCGCGGTCGGGAAGCCGAGCTTCGACCTGCCCGAGGACGAGATGGAGATCGGCGTGGGCATCCACGGGGAGCCCGGCCGCAAGCGGGCGCCGCTCCGGCCGGCGGCCGAGATCGCCGAGGAGCTGGTGTCGTCGATCCTGTCGGACCACGACTTCACCGGAGCACCGGTGATCGCGATGCTCAGCGGACTCGGGGGCACGCCCCTCATCGAGCTCTACGCGATCTACGGCGACGTCGCCGCCCTGCTCGAGCAGCGCGGCATCACCGTGGCCCGCGCGCTCGTGGGCGACTACATCACGAGCCTCGACATGGCCGGGTGCTCGCTCACCCTCCTGCGCGCCGACGAGGAGATGCTGCGCCTCTGGGACGCGCCCGTCAGCACTGCAGCGCTCCGCTGGGGGGTCTAGGAGATGACGACGCTCGAGGACAGCCGCCTCACGGTCGACGACCTGATCGCGTGGCTCGTGCGCTTCGACGAGCAGATCGTCGAGCATGCCGAACGCCTGACCGAGCTCGACTCCGCGATCGGCGACGCCGACCACGGCACGAACATGGCCAGGGGAACCGCCGCCGTGCGGCTGCGGCTCGAGCAAGGTCGTCCCGACGACGCGGGCGCCGTGCTGAAGTCCTGCGGCATGACGCTCGTGTCGACGGTCGGTGGTGCGAGCGGATCGCTGTACGGCACGCTGTTCCTCGAGATGGCCAAGCGCGTCGGCGCGGCCTCCGAGCTCGACACCGCCGTCTTCGCCGACGCCTTCCGCGCCGGTGTCGCCGGTGTCGTGGCCAGGGGCCGCGCCGAGCCGGGCGACAAGACCATGATCGACGCGCTCCAGCCGACGGTGGACGTCTTGAGCACCGCGGCAGCCGACGGCGTCCCCCTCACGGAGTCGCTGCAGGCGGCGGCGGCCGCCGCTGCCGCGGGCCGGGATGCGACCATCCCGCTCGTCGCCCGCAAGGGACGGGCGAGCTACCTGGGCGATCGCAGCGCCGACCACCTCGATCCGGGCGCGACCTCGGCCGCGCTCCTCGTGCAGTCGCTGGCGGACTCGCACGCGGAGCGCGTCCGATGATCGGCCTCGTCATCGTGTCGCACAGTCCGCGGCTCGCCGAGGCGGCGGTGGAGCTCGGGTTGAAGATGGTGCACGGGAGTCCCCCCCGATCCGCATCGCCGCCGGCGTCGACGGCCGGTTCGGCACCGACGCGGCCGCGGTCGCGGCGGCCATCGACGAGATCGGCGAGGAACCCGGCGTCCTCGTCATCACCGATCTCGGCTCGGCCGTGCTGAGCGCGGGACTCGCCCTCGAGCTCCGGGAGTCGAGCACGGAGGTGCTGGTGAGCGCCGGCCCGTTCGTGGAGGGGATCACCGCGGGCGTGGTCCTCGCCGCAACGGGCGCGCCGTTGGAGGAGGTCGCCCGCGAGGTCGCGGGGGCGCTCGACGCGAAACGCGATCAGCTCGAGCCGCTGCCCGACGCGCCGCCGCCGGCCTCCGGGGACCCGCTCTCGGTGGACGGGGTCCTCATCAATCCCGAAGGACTGCACACGCGGCCCGCGGCGATGTTCGTCCAGGCCGTCGGCGGCTACGACGCCCTCGTCGACGTGACGAACCTGACGACCGGCACAGGGCCCGTCACGGCCAAGAGCATGATCGGCCTGCTGTCGCTCGGCGCCAAGCAGGGTCACCGGATCAAGCTCGACGGCCACGGGCCCGACGCGGCCACCGCGGTCTCCGCGCTTCGGGGACTGCTCGCCGACGGGTTCGGCGAGGTCCCTTCGGGTTCGGCCGCGACCTGAGGTCGGGCTCCCGGTGGCTTGCTCCGGCGGCTCGCTCCGGCGGCGGGTCTCGCGTCCGGTCAGCGGGTCGAAGCGGATGCCGCGAACGCCGCCACCGCGGCGCGCGCGTACGGCGTCTCGAACGCCGCACCGATGGTGCGCGCCTCGTCGTCGAGCGCCTCGGCGAAGCCGCGGGCGAGACCGGAGCGGACGAGCCGCTTGGCCTGGCCGAATGCCGCGGTCGCACCCGTCAGCCACGCGTCGGCGATCTCGCGTGCGCGGGCGTCGAGCGCCTCGGGCGCCACGACCTCGGCGACGAGACCCCATTCCAGCGCCTCGGCGGCGCTGAGCGTTCGCGACGTCAGGGTGAGCTCGAGCGCCCGTCGCGTGCCGATGGCCTCGGGCAGGAGCGTGCTCACGCCGCAGTCGGGCGTCAGTCCGACATCCGAGTACCGGCTCGCGAAGGTCGCCCGATCGGATGCCACGACGAGGTCGGCCACGAGCATGAAGCCCAGTCCCCCGCCCGCGACCGGGCCCTGCACGGCCGCGACGATGGGCTTGGTCGACTCGCACAGCGCGCGGTGCCCGTCGTGGATCACGTCGGCGAGCGCCGTGATCGTCTGCCCGGGGGCATCCGTCGTCCCGGCGAGCTCCGACATCGCACGCACGTCGCCGCCGGCGCAGAACGCGCGCCCCACGGCGTCGAACAGCACCGCGCCGATGTCGTCGCGCTCGGCGATCTCGACCGCGATCGCCTTCCAGCGCGCGATGGCGTCGGGATCGACCGCGTTCAGTCGGGACGGGCGGTTGAGCGTGACGTGGGCGAGCCCGTCACGCACCTCGAACAGGATCGGGTCTTCGCGGGCGGCATCGCTCATGACCGAGGAGTCTAGTTCGCCCGCGCGGGTGCGAGCCGGTCAGACGCCGAAGTCGGCGATCACCCTTGCCTGCTCCGCGAGGCGGCGCCGCTCAGTGAGTCCGTTCAGCTCGCAGCTGCGACCACCCCGCCGCCGCGGGACGGGTGGCCGTAGGCCTGCTCGAGCCGCGCGGCGCGGGCCACGAGCACGTCGAGCACGGTGCGCACGGCGAGCCGCTCCGCGACATCCGGACGCACCAGCGCCACGATCTGCCGCGCCGATGCGACGCCGCGGATCGGCTTCAGCACGATGCCCGGCGAGACCGTGCCCGAGGTGAACCGCGGCACGAACGCGATGCCGAGACCCGCCTCGATGAACGCCTCGACGATGCGCATGTCGCTGAAGCGCTGGCTCACCTGCACGCGCTTGCCGCCCTCCTGCTCGATCGCGTGCAGGATGCGCTCGAACGGGAAGCCCGGCGGCACGCCGAGCCAGGTCTCGTCGACGAGGTCGGCGGGGGTCACGTGGGCCGGCCCGCGAGGCGGTGGTCGGCGGGCAGCCCGATGTCGAGCGGCTCGGTGAGCAGCGGGACCGCCTTGAGGCCGCGACCGCCCCACGGCAGCACGCCCGGCATGGTGTGGGCGAGCACGATGTCGTAGTCGGCGGTGAGGTCGGGGAACTCCGCGAGCTCGGGGTCGAGGTCGGTGCAGCGCACGACGAGGCCGGCGACCTGCGCGAGGTCGGTGAGCACGGCTCGGCAGCAGCGTGGCGCCGACCGTCGGGAAGGTGAGCAGCGTCACCTCGCCGCTCGGGTGGTTGCGGAACTCGTCCCACAGCGCCGAGGCGCGTTCGAGCGCGATCGCGACATCGGTGGCGCTGCGGGCGAGCGCGTGCCCGGCGCTCGTGAGCACGAGGCCGCGGCCGCTGCGCTCGGTGAGCGGCATTCCGGCCTCGCGTTCGAGCACCTTGAGCTGCTGCGACACCGCCGAGGGCGTGCGGCCGGTGGCCTCGGCGACGGCGGTGACGCTGCCGCGTTCGGCGAGTTCCCTGAGCAGGTCGAGACGTCGTACGTCCATGTAGCCAGCACTACATTGTCATTGAAGGATTGTGCGCTTGTGCTGCATGGTTTGGACGGTCACAATTGAGGAGTCGAACACGTGCAACGGCGCATCCGTCGCTCGACGAGCCCACCTCTTCGAAAGGAATCACCGTGTTCACGCTCCTCGCCATCCTCGGCATCGTCTCCGTCGCCGGCATCGCCGGCTCGATCGTCATCTCGGCGCGCGACGGCTACGGCCGTCAGCCGAAGGAGACGTTCGCGCGCACCGTCTAAGGCGTCGCGACGGCCCGGGCACGCCCGGGCGCAGGGCCGCTGCGCGGGGGAGGGACACCCCGCGGGGCGGCCCTTCGTCTGCCGTCGACGCCCGCCGAAGGAAGCGGCCCCCTGACGGCACCGGGGTCGACGCGGCATCCGACCCTGCTTCTCAGGGAGAGGGGCCGTAGAGTATTCGGGTGACCCTTGCGCCCCAGAACACCGACGCACGCCGGCAGCTCATCGAGCACATCTCCGCCGATGCGGTGTTCCACGGCGACTTCACGCTGACCAGCGGCAAGCAGGCCAGCTACTACGTCGACCTGCGCAGGGTGAGCCTCGACCACCGCGTCGCCCCGCTCATCGGCCAGGTCATGCTCGACCTCATCGCCGACGTGCCCGACGTCGACGCGGTCGGCGGCATGACGATGGGCGCCGACCCGATCGCCGCCGCGATCCTGCACCAGGGCGCGGCCCGCGGTCTCGCCTACGACGCGTTCGTCGTGCGCAAGGAGCCGAAGGACCACGGCCGCGGCAAGCAGGTCGAGGGTCCCGATGTCGCGGGCAAGCGCGTGATCGTGCTCGAGGACACGTCGACCACCGGCGGCTCACCGCTCAAGGCGATCGAGGCACTGCGTGCCGTCGGCGCCGAGGTCGTCGCCGTCGCCGTCGTGGTCGACCGTGCCACCGGAGCCCGCGAGGTCATCGAGGGCGCGGGCGTTCCGTACCTGGCCGCGATCGGCCTCGAAGACCTGGGATTGGCCTGATGAATCGCGACGGGCGAAACTCCGACGACGCCGACTGGCTGCTCGCGCAACTCGCGAGCGGACGCACGCCGGCGCGTCAGGATCCGCCCGTCGCTCCGCCGCCGGCCGCGGTCACGCCGCCCGAGCCGGTCGCCCCGCAGCAGCCGGTCGTTCCCGCGCCCCGTCGCGAAGAGGTGCTCGACTGGTTCTCGCTCGCCGAGCCGGCCTCGGCCCCGGATGCCGCCACGCGCGCGCTGCCCGTGATCGGCGGCCCGCTCTCCGCGCCCTCGGCCCCGACCCCGGTTCCGTTGCAGGTCGAGGCGCCCGTCGCGGAGACTCCTCCCGCGGTGCCCGCCGAGCCGTCCTCGGGGCTCCCGGCATGGAATCCGCCGTTCACCGTCGGCCGGCCGGCTGCCGTTCCGCCGCCGGGATCTGCGGCGCCGACGCCGGCGCCCGCGCCCGCGCCGGTCGTGCCGCCCGAGCCGACGCCGCCGCCCGGCCCGGTGACGCCTGCGTCGCAGTTCGCACTCACCTGGGGTTCCGGAGACCTCGACTCCGAGGACAGGATCCGAGCGGCCTTCCGCAGCCTCAGCGTCCCCGCCACGGCTGGGGAGGCGCCCGCGCCCGCAGCCTGCCGCTGCTCCCGCTCCCGCTCCTGCTCCCACTCCACCTGCCGATGCCGCTGCGACACCGGCCGTCGTGGCCCCCACGACTCCCGCTGTCGAGGCCGCCCCGGCGGCTCCCGCCGCTGCGCCGGCAGCGGAGACGCCGTTCGCCCGCTACACGCCGCCCCCGGTCGCGCGCCAGTCGTTCACCCCCGTGCCGAACGCGACGACGTCGCCTGCTCCCTCCGGTCCGGTCACGCCTCCCGAACCCGTGGTTCCGTTCGGCGCCGACCGGCCGGCGGCGCCGGCTGCGCCCCCGCGGCATCCGACCGCGCCGACGACCGCGCCCGCCGGCTGGGACGAGCGCGCCGCCCGTCCCGCCCCCAGCGCGGGCCTCGACGACGAGCTCTGGTCGGCGCTCGCCGAGGGCGAGCCGACCCAGGCCGCTGCGCCGGCCCCGCCCATCGCGCCGCCGACGCCCGTCGCCCAGCCCACGGCCATCACGCCGCCCACGCCCGTCGCTCCGCCCACGGCCATCCTGCCGACCATCGCGGAGTCGGACGTGCCGCGCACCCCCGAACCGAGGGCGCCCGAGCCGAACGTGTTCCCGACGGCGTTCGAGGCGCCGCAGGCCCCGGCTCCCGACCCGCGCCCGCAGGCTCCCGCCGCCGACCGCTTCGGAGCGTTCGCCGCCGACACCGTCGACCCCTTCCAGGCGCTGATCGATGCCTCGGCGCAGTCGCGTCCGTCGGCGCCGGCGCAGTTCCCGGGCGTCGCCCCCGTCGCATCCGAGCCGCCGATGGTGCCGCCCGCGGCGACTCCCGACGCCACGATGGACACGAACGACTTCCCGTTCATCGAGGTGCGTGGGCGGGCCGAATCGCCCGTGTCCGAGTCCGTCGGCGCCCAGTCCGAATCGGTCGGCGCGCAGACCGAGTCCGCGGCCAACCGTCGTGCCCCCTTCCCGGCTTTCGCCTCGGCCGGCGGCGGCGACGACGGACGCGGCGAGCAGGAGCCGCAGCCCGACGAGCCGGTCGACGACCTGCTCGCAGCGCTCGGCTCGGGCGCCTCACGTCCGACGCGCGACGACGGATCCGGCGGCGCCGGTGCGCCCGCCGACCGTTCCGGCGCCGGCACGCCGCCCCAGCGCGGCGGCACGCCACCGAACGGTCCCGGCGACGAGGCGCTCGATGCGCTCGGCCTCGCGTTCGGCGACGACGCGGACGACGATGACGAGCACGACGAGGTCGTCGACGAGCCCGAGGCGCCGCGCGGAGCGGGTCGATTCTTCGGACGTGGTCGTTCGACCGCCGATGCCACCCCCACGCCGGAGCCGGCTCCCGAGTCGCCCATCGCCAAGGAGCTCGCCGAGACCGGGTACTTCTGGAACCTGACCCCCGACCCGTCAGCCGGGGATCCGAAGGCCGAGGCGGGGCAGGGCGTGCCCGGACCCGACCAGCCGTCGCCGCTCGCCGACGCCGGCTGGGACGACGGAACGAGTGACGAGCCCGAGCTGGACGAGCCAGGGCCCGACGAGCCCGACGACGTCGAGCCGGGGCCCGACGTGCCCGACGACGTCGAGCCCGAGCCCGTCTTCCCGTTCTCGATGCCGCCCGTCGCGATGCAGCCCGAGCCCGAGCCCGAGCCCGAGCGAACCGGAGCCCGAGCCCGAGCCCGAACCCGAACCGGAGCCCGAAACCGAGCCCAGCTGGTCGTTCGGCGACGACCTCGCCGCCGCTGCGCACTCGACCGACGACGCGACCGCGGCGTACCCGACCGCCGAACCGCCCGGCGGATTCGGCGGCGACGCGCTCTCCGCGATGTTCCCGCCGTCTCCGGCTTCCGCGGCGCCCGCTGCGCCCGCGCCCGCTGCGCGAGACGACGACCCGCTGGCCGCCCTCTTCGGCGCGTCGGCGACCCGCCCCGACCCCGACCCCGAGCCGTCGGCCTGGCCCTTCGCCGCAGGTGCCGGCTTCGCCGGAGCGGCAGCCGCCGCCTCGGCGCCTGCCGCGCCCGCCGCCGCCGCGCCCGCTGCCGCCCCCCGCGCCGCGAGCCCGGCACCTCGCACGGGCGGCGGCGGGGGCACCGGGCCAGGGAGCACGGGCTCCTCGGGCTCGGGCGACGGCAACCGCACCGTGCGCACGCTCCTCTGGATCGCCGGCGGCCTCGTGGTGCTCGTCGTGCTCGCCGGGCTGTTCTACGCCGGCACGCTGATCTCGGGCGGAGGGGGCGGCGAGGCCGCAACCCCGTCGGCGTCGCCCAGTGCCAGCGAAACCCCGGTGGCCGCGCCCACGGCCCCGCAGCCGGTCGGCGTGCACGCGTGGAACACCCTGTTCGGCGGCGAGTGCATCGACCCGTTCGAGTCGGCGTGGGCCGAGGAGTTCTCGGTCGTCGACTGCGCGGCCCCGCACGCCGCACAGCTCGTCCACCGCGGTGTCCTGGCGGGTGATTCGGCCGCGCCGTTCCCCGGCGAGGCTGAGATCGCCTCCCAGATGAACCTGCTGTGCACGGCGCCGGGCGTGATCGACCAGGCCACGGTCAGCGGCATCGAGGACCTCCAGGTGCAGGCCGCGTTCCCGGTCACCGAGGAGCAGTGGACCGCGGGCGAGCGCACCTACTACTGCTTCGCGAACCGGGCGGGCGGCGAGCCGCTCACGACCAGCATCGCCGGACCCGGACCCGCGGTCTAGCGTGGGCTCCCCCGGCCGAGTCGTCGTCGTCGGCTCGCTCAATGTCGACTCGACGAGCTACGTCGAGGCGTTCCCCGCGCCCGGCGAGACGATCCTCTCGCACGGCTTCCAGGTCGCCCTCGGCGGCAAGGGATCGAACCAGGCCGTCGCGGCGCACGTGGTGGGCGCCTCCGTCGACCTCATCGCCCGAATCGGCGCGGATGCCGCGGGCGACTTCGCCCTGGCGACGCTCGAGCGGTTCGGGCTCCCGACCGGCGCGCTCGGCCGCGAGGCCGACGCCCCGACCGGCGTCGCCCAGATCACCGTCGCGGACTCCGGCGAGAACACCATCATCGTCACGGGCGGCGCCAACCTGACGCTGACGCCGGCGGCCGTCGACGCCGAGCGCGAGCGCATCGTATCCGCGGCGGTCGTGCTCACCCAGGGCGAACTGCCGGTGGCCACGATCGAGCACGTCGCCGATCTCGCCGACGGGGCGGGCGTGCGGTTCGTGCTGAACCTCGCACCGCCGGCGCCGGTGGGCGCGGCCACACTGCGCTCCGCCGATCCGCTGGTCGTGAACGAGCACGAGGCGCGCGCGGTGGGCATCGGCACGGATGCCGCGGGCACGTCGCTCGACGCCTGGCGCGACCTCGCGGCATCCGCCGTCGGCAACGTCGCCCGCTCGATCGTCGTGACGCTCGGATCGTCGGGAGCCGTGGCGGCATCCGCCGACGGGTCGTGGACGGCCGCCGCGCCGAAGGTCGACGCGGTGGACACGACCGGCGCCGGCGACGGCTTCACGGGCGCGCTCGCCGCGTTCCTCGCCGAGGGTCGAACGCTCGAGGAGGCCCTGCGGTTCGCGGTCGCGGCGGGTGCGCTCGCGGTGCAGGCGCGGGGCACGGTCGACTCCTACGCGTCGCGCGACGCGGTGCTGCGCACGGCCGCGCTCGACGGTGGGGCGGCGACCGCATGACGGTGCCCGTGATCGTCGACTGCGACCCCGGGCACGACGACGTGTTCGGGCTGTGGCTCGCGGCGGGGCATCCGTCGCTCGAGCTCGTCGCCGTCACGACCGTCGCCGGCAACGCGTCGCTCGAGCACACGACCCGCAATGCGCGCATCGCGCTCACGGTGGCGGGGGTGACCGACATTCCGGTCGCCGCCGGCGCCGCGGGCCCGCTCGTCCGCGAGCTCGAGACGGCGGAATGGATCCACGGCGAGAACGGCCTCGGCGGGCCGGTGCTGCCGGAGCCCGCCGTGCCGCTCGACCCCCGCACGGCGACCGAGCTCATGGCCGACACGCTGCTCGCGGCCGCGGAACCCGTGGCGATCGTGGCGACAGGCCCGATCACGAACGTGGCGGTCCTCCTGCGCGACCGCCCCGACGTCGCCCACCGCATCCGCGAGATCGTGTGGATGGGCGGTTCGACCGAGCGCGGCAACGTGACGCCGTACGCCGAGTTCAACGCGTGGGCGGACCCCGAGGCGCTCGCCCTCGTCGTCGGCAGCGGCATCCGCTTCACCATGGTCGGGCTGAACGTCACGCATCGGGCGCTCGTGACCGCCGCGGTGCGCGAGCGCCTCGCCGGGATCGGCAGCGGGACCGCGGCGTTCGGCGACGAGCTGCTCGAGTTCTTCTGCCGCACGAACGACGAGGTGTTCGGCATGCCCGACGGTCCGCTGCACGACCCGGTCGCCGTCGCGGTGCTCGCCGACCCCGGCTGCGTGCGGCTCGTGCACACCCGCCTCGACGTGGAGCTGGCCGGCACCGAGACGGTCGGCGCCACGAGCGTCGACTTCGACCGGATGCTGCGGCGCGAGCCGAACGCGTGGGTCGCGACCGGACTCGACGTCGACCGGTTCTGGGGCCTCGTCGAGACGGCGGTCGCTCGCCTCGCGTGATGCGCCGTCGGCGATCTCAGGCGAGCGACCGGATGACCCGCGCGAGGCGCCCGACCGCCTCGTCGACCAGTGCGTCCGAGAGGTTGCCGTAGCCCAGCACGAGCGCCTCCGGCGCCGGAGTGCGGCTCGACGCACGGTACCGTCCGAGGTCGGACACGGCCACGTCGACCTCGGCGGCGGCATCGCGCACGTCGGTCGCCCGCACCCCGGCGGGGAGCTCGAGCACGGCGTGCATGCCCGCGGCGACGCCGGTCACGGCGAGGGCGGGCAGCTCGCTCGCGAGCGCATCGAGCAGCGCGGCCCGCCGCCTGCGGAATCGCCCACGGGCGGCCCGCAGGTGCCGCTCGAGGTCGCCGGACCCGATGAAGTGCGACAGGGCGACCTGGTCGAGCGTCGACGGCCGCGCCGTCTCGGCGATGCGCAGCCTCGCACGGATGCCGGCCGGGATGATCGCCCAGCCGAGTCCGAACGCCTGCGCGACCGACTTCGACAGCGAGCCGACCAGCACGACGCGCTCGGGCGCGAGCCCCTGCAGGGCCGCGATCGGGCGACGGTCGTAGCGGAACTCCGCGTCGTAGTCGTCCTCGACGAGCAGCCCGTCGATTCGCCGAGCCCAGCGCACGATCGCCTCGCGCCGCGCCGCCGAGAGTGCTGCCCCGAGCGGGAACTGGTGCGCCGGAGTGATCAGCGCGGCCCTGGCGCCGGTGCGGTCGGCGGCGTGCACGAGGGCCTCCACATCCACGCCGTCCTGGTCGACCGGCACGGGGACGGGGGTGAGCCCTGCTGCGGCCGCGACCTCCCGCAGGCGGCTCCAGCTCGGGTCCTCGACGAGGAGGCTCCGATGGCCGGCCGCGCGCAGCCCGGCGGCCAGGCCGACCATGCCGTCGGTCGCGCCGTGCGTGATCACCACATCGTCGGGCTGGGCCACCGCGCGACGTGAGCGAACGAGGTAGTCGGCGACGGCCGCGCGGGCGAGCGGATGTCCCAGCCGGTCGACCACGGCGAGCTCGGCGTCGGGCAGCAGGTCGAGCGCCCGCCGCACCGCGGCCGCCCATCGGGCACGCGGCACGTGCCGCAGGTCGGGCACGCCCGGCCCCAGGTCGTACGTCGGCCGCCGGTACTCGTCGCGAAGCGGCCGCGCGTCGGCCGCGCGGCCTCCTGTCGCATGCCACGTGCCCGCGGCCACTCGCGTCGCTGCGCCGACCGTGGCGTCGAGCAGGCCCTCCGCGACGAGCTGCCCGTACGTCTCAGTGACGACCCACCGTGAGACGCCGAGCGTCTCGGCGAGCGTGCGGCTCGGTGGGAGGGCCGCGCCGGGCGGGATGCGGCCGGCGTGCACCGCCTCGCGGATGGACCGCTCGAGGCGGTCGCGGAGCGGCACGGAGGCGTCGCCGAGGTCGAGCAGGGTCTCCCAAGCGAGCCTCAGGGCGGGCGGTCGCGGGGCGGGAGTTTGCGGCATCCGGAGCACCTCCGGGGGGTCGGGACAGCCCGAAATTGGTCTGGATGAACGGTTCCTGATTGGAGTGTATGCCCACACCGATCGATTCCTACGCTCGAACCATCACCACCGATCGAAAGGCACATCATGCGATACCGCACCATCGGCGACGGACGCACCTCGTTCGACGTCTCAACCCTCTGCCTCGGCACGATGTGGATGGGGACCCGCACCGACGAGGCCACCTCGTTCGCGATCCTCGACCGGTTCGTCGAGGCCGGCGGCACGTTCCTCGACACCGCGAACAACTACAACGCGTGGGGGCTGGGGTACGGCCGTGACAGCGAGGACCTCATCGGCCGCTGGCTCGCGAGCCGGGGCATCCGCGACCAGGTGCGGATCGCCACGAAGCTCGGCGCCGCGAAGAAGGACCCGGCGTTGCCGCTGTCGACCACCGAGCCGACCAACTACCAGGGCCTCGGCGCCGAGATCATCGCCCGCGAGTCGCGGGAGAGCCTCCGCCACCTCGGCGTCGACCACCTCGACGTGCTGTACGGGCACGTCGACGACCGCGACACCGCGATCGCCGAGACCGTCGGCGCTTTCGGCGCGCTGCAGGAGGACGGGGTCGTCGGCATCACCGGCATCTCCAACGTCGCCGTGTGGCGCGTGGTCGAAGCACGCGAGGAGGCCCTGCGGCAGGGCATCGCGCCGTACGGCCTCGTGCAGCAGCAGTACAGCTTCATCCACCCGACGCCGAAGCCCGGACGCATGAACTTCGTCACGCCCGAACTGCTCGACTATGCCGCCGCCGGCGGCGTCGACGGTCGTCCCCCGCTCGCCGTCGCGGCCTACTCGCCGCTGCACCAGGGCTCGCTCACGCGCATCGACAAGCCGCTGTGGGGCGGTGTGGACCACCCGACGACGCATGCACGCCTCCGGTTGCTGCACGAGGTGGCCCGCGACGTCGGAGCGACCCCCAACCAGGTTGCGCTCGCCTGGCTCCTCGGAGCGGAGGTGCCGGTCATCCCGATCGTCGGGGCCTCGAGCCTCGCCCAGCTCGAGGAGACCCTCGGCGCCGCCGAGCTCGACCTGGATCCGTCGGTGCGCGAGCGCCTCGACGCCGAACCCATGGAGCGCCTCGCTGCGGCGTGAGCGCGCGCGTGCTGCTGCGCCCACTGCGCCCGCTTGACATCGCGATCCATCGGTGTACATTAATAGACCGATGCTCGGTTTATCAATGGACCGAGACAGCGAGGAGGAATGAGTGGCGCGCACGGTGAACGAGGCCGACCACGCCGAGAAACGGGATGCGATTCTCGACGCGGCGCAACAGCTCGTCTACAGCAAGGGCTACGAGCGGGTGACGATCAATGACATCCGAGCGGAGGTCGGCATCTCGAGCGGCGCTTTCTACCACTACTTCGGCACGAAGCCGATCCTGCTCGAGGCGCTCATCGAGCGGATGCAGCGACGCGGCGAGCTCGACCTGGCGGCGGGCTTCGCCGACGCCACCACGCCGGCGAGCGAGAAGCTGAACCACTACTTCGCCGTCGTCGATCGACTGCGGGTATCCGAGCGCGACACCGTGGGCAACCTGATTCGCACCTGGTACGACGACGACAACGCGATCGTGCGGCAGAAGATCGCCGACACCACCGTCGACCGCCGCGCACCCCTGCTGGCGGCGGTCATTCGTCAGGGAATCGAGGAAGGCGAGTTCAGCACGCCGTTCCCCGAACAGGCGGCGGTGTCGATCCTGTCCCTGATCCATGGGATGGAGAACGCGCACGCACGACTGCTGCTCGACGCGATCGCACGCACCGATGACACTCCGGCCATCCCCATCGACGAGACCGTCGAGCAGATCCTCGACTTCCACACGGCCACCATGGACGCGATCGAGCGGGTGCTCGGGGCGTCGCACGCATTTCTTCGCCGAGTCGACGCCGACCGCGCGTCGGGCTGGCTCTCGCTGCTTCAGAACAGGACTCACTCATGACGACGTACGTACTCGGATTCGATGAGATCGACACGAGCCTGCTGCCCCTGGTCGGCGGGAAAGGGGCCAACCTCGGCGAGCTCGCCGGCGTCGACGGCGTCACCGTGCCGGGGGGCTTCTGCGTGACCACCGATGCGTACCGGGCGGTCGTGGCCGACGACGCGCGTCTCGGCCCCCTGCTCGACGGCCTGGCCGGGCTGCGCGCCGACGATCGGGCGTCGATCCGCGACGCCGCCGGCCGGATCCGCGAGGCCATCGAACACCTGCCCGTGCCCGACGAGATCGAGCGGCAGATCGCCGAGCAGCTCGGCGAGCTCGGCGACGACGGGGCCTACGCCGTCCGGTCGAGCGCCACGGCCGAAGACCTCCCCTCGAGCTCGTTCGCCGGCCAGCAGGACACGTACCTCAACATCCGCGGCCGTGCATCGGTGGTGCAGCACATCCGCAAGTGCTGGGCGTCGCTCTTCACCGATCGGGCGGTGGCCTACCGCATCCAGACCGGATTCGATCATCGCACCGTCGAGCTGTCGGTCGTGGTCCAGCGGATGGTGGCACCGGATGCCGCCGGCATCATGTTCACCGCCGACCCCGTCAGCTCCAACCGCACCGTGGTCTCGATCGACGCCGGGTTCGGACTCGGCGAGGCGATGGTCTCGGGCCTCGTCAGCGCCGACACGTACCGGGTGCGCGCGGGCGAGATCATCGACAAGGTCGTGTCCACGCAGACCAAGGCGATCTACGCCCTGCCGGAGGGCGGGACCGAGGAGCGGCCGATCGCACCCGAGCGACGCGGCATCCAGACGCTGGACGACGGGCAGATCCTGCAGCTCGAGCGACTCGGGCGTCGGATCGAAGCACACTTCGGCCGCCCGCAGGACATCGAGTGGGCCGTGTCCGCCGGCGAGCTGTACGTGCTGCAGAGCCGGCCGATCACGACGCTGTATCCCGTGCCCGACGTCGACGACGACAAGCTGCACGTCTTCATGTCGTACGGGCACCGGCAGATGATGACCGACGCCTTCACCCCGCTCGGCCTGTCGTTCTTCGCGCTGCTCGACGAGTGGCTGGAACGGCCGGCGATGAGCGTCGCGGGCGGACGCTTCTACAAGGACATGTCGCACGAGTTGGCCTCGCCGGTCGCACGCAGGGTGCTGCTCTCGAGCATGGGCATGGTCGACCGGTTGATGAACAACGCGTTCGCAGCCGTGCTCGCCCGGCCGGACCTGGTTCGACGGCTGGCGAGGGGCAAGACCTCGGTGCTCAACTTCGGCCGGGGCGGCGTGCTGCCGATGGCGCGCCAGTACCTCTCGATGCAACGCGCCGACGACCAGCACGTGGTGCCGGAGCTGATCGCGCAGAACGAGGCATCCGTCGCCCGGCTGCGCCGCGACATCGCCGGCAAGTCCGGCGACGAGCTGTTCGCGTTCATCATCGGCGACCACCAGCAGTTGTCCGATCTCATGTTCGAGCCGCGCAGCGTCGCCGCCGCCTTCCTCGGGATCCAGTCGGCCAACTGGCTCAACAAGAACGTCGCCGAATGGCTCGGCGAATCGAACGTCGCCGATGTCATCGCGCAATCGGCGGACCACAACGTGGTCGCGTCCATGGGGCTCGACCTGCTCGCCGTCGCCGACGTCATGCGGCCCTACCCCGAGGTCATCGACTACCTCGAGCACGCCGAACGCGACACCTTCTTCGACGGCCTCGCCGAGCGGGAAGGCGGCGGAATCGCCGCCGAGGCGATCCGCGACTACCTCCGGAAGTACGGCATGCACTGCTCGGGCGACATCGACTTCACGAGGACGAGGTGGAGCGAGGACCCGACGCAGCTGGCTCCGCTGATCCTCGGGAACATCAGGAACTTCGAGCCGGGGGCTCGCGAGGAGAAGCAGGCGAGGGGTCGAGAGCTCGCCGAACGCAAGATCGCCGAGGTGGTGGAGCGGTTGCGCCAGCTGCCCGGCGGCGCCCGGAAGGCGAGGAAGGCGGCCCGCACGATGAGCCTGCTGCGACACTTCATCGGCTACCGCGAGTATTCGAAGCACGCCCTCCTGCAACGCTACGGGCTGTACAAGGAGGCGCTGATGGCCGAGGCCGGCAGGCTCGTCGCGCGGGGCGTGTTCGCCGCGCCGGACGACGCCTACTTCCTGTCGATCGACGAGTTCCGCCGGGTGGCCCGCACGGGGGAGATCGATGCGTCGCTGATCACGGCACGCCGGGCGGCGCACGAGGACGACCGCGCGCTGACCCCGCCCCGGGTGATGACCTCCGAGGGCGAGGTGATCTCCGGCGAGTACGACGCGGGCGGCCGGCCGGCCGGGGCGCTGGCGGGCACAGCCGTCTCCGCGGGTGTCGTCGAAGGTCGGGCACGGGTGGTGCTGAACATGGAGGACGCGGAGATCGAGCCCGGGGACATCCTGGTGACGGTCTTCACCGACCCGAGCTGGTCGGCGCTGTTCGTCTCGGTCGCGGCCGTCGTGATGGAGATCGGCGGCGTGATGACCCATGGCGCGGTGATCGCTCGGGAGTACGGGCTGCCCGCGGTCGTGGGCGTCGAGGGCGCGACCCGCCGGATCGCCGACGGCCAGCGCATCCGCGTGAACGGCTCGGAGGGGTACGTCGAGATCCTCGACCCCGAGGCGCCGGATGCGACCGCCTCGACGCAGGCCGAGTTCGAGACCCCCGCGGCGCGGCGCTGAGGCGCACGTGTCGCCGACGGCACCTACAGGTCGGACTCCGCCGGCTCCCTGCGCACGAGCTCGTGCACGCCAGAGAGGATCTCCTCGGGCCGGAACGGGTACCGTTCGATCTCGGCCTGGTCGCTGATGCCCGTGAGCACGAGCACCGTGTGGAGCCCGGCCTCGATGCCCGCGACGATGTCGGTGTCCATGCGGTCGCCGATCATCGCGGTGTTCTCGGAGTGCGCGCCGATCTTGTTGAGCGCCGAGCGGAACATCATCGGGTTCGGCTTGCCCACGACGTACGGTTCCTTGCCGGTGGCCTTCGTGATGAGGGCGGCGATCGCCCCGGTCGCCGGCAGCGGGCCGTCGGCCGAGGGGCCCGTGGCATCCGGATTGGTGACGATGAACCGGGCGCCGTTGCCGATCAGGCGGATCGCCTTCGTGATCGCCTCGAACGAGTAGTTGCGGGTCTCGCCGACCACGACGAAGTCGGGGTCGGTCTCGGTCATCACGAACCCCGCCTCGTGCAGGGCCGTGAGGATGCCGGCCTCGCCGATGACGAACGCGGTGCCGCCAGGGAGCTGCTGCTTCAGGAAGTCGGCCGTTGCGAGCGCCGAGGTCCAGATGCGGTCTTCAGGCACGTTGAGCCCGCTCGCGCGCAGGCGCGCCGAGAGGTCGCGCGCGGTGAAGATCGAGTTGTTCGTGAGCACGAGGTAGGGCGTGCCGGCGTCCTCCCACTGCTGCAGCAGCTCGGCGGCGCCGGGCAGGGCGTGATTCTCGTGCACGAGCACGCCGTCCATGTCGGTGAGCCAGCACTCGACTTCATCACGTCGTCCCATGTGCCAAGCCTAGGGCGCTCAGATCACGGCCCGATGAACAGCGGATGCCGCGGGCGCACGCCCGGCGAGCGTGCCGTGCCGGAGAGGCGTCGCAGCAACGGAGGTGCCCGCACTCGACGCAGCGGTGATACGTGAAGTCACGCGAACACCTCCGCCGCAGCGAGCGCGCGGTGCACGGAGGCGACGGCGCTCGAGCCCTCGCCGACCGCGGCGGCCACCCGTTTCATCGACCCTCGGCGCACGTCGCCCGCCGCGAAGACTCGCGGCATCGAGGTCTCGAACGGCAGCGGCATGCGTCCGAGGTCGCGCCAGGCGTCGCCGAGCCCGATGACGTCGGCGTCGGTGTGCACGAAGCCGTCTTCGTCGCGTTCCACATCGGCGAGCCAGTCGGTCGCCGGTTCGGCTCCGATGAAGCAGAACAGTCCTTTGCAGTCCACCGTCTCGTCGACGGCGCCGCCGAGGGTGACGCGCTCGAGGGCCTCACCGCCGTGGAGTCCGACGACCTGTGTCGCCGTGTGCACGTCGATGCGGGCGTCGTCGACGATGCGGTCGACGAGGTAGCTCGACATCTGGCTGCCGAGCTCGTTCGCACGCACGACGAGGCGCACGTGGCATCCGTTCGAAGCGAGGGCGAGCGCCGCCTGCCCCGCCGAGTTGGCGCCGCCCACGACGACCACGTGGGACCCGGCGACGTGCCGGAGCTCCAGCGCCGACGCCGCGTAGTGGATGCCGGCGCCCTCGAAGTCCTTCCACCGATCGAGTCCGAGCGAGCGGTACGCGACGCCGGTGGTCACGACCACGGCGCGGGCGCGCACCGTCGCGCCGTCGGCGAGCGTCAGCTCGAGCGCGGCGGGCGTGGACTCGAGGCGCACCGCCTCGCACGGGGCGATGACATGCACGCCGAACTTGATCGCCTGGAGGGACGCCTGCGCGGTGAGGTCGTCGCCGCTCACGCCGAACGGGAAGCCGAGGTAGTTCTCGATCCGCGAGGTCGCCGAGGACTGGCCGCCCGGCGCCACCGCGTCGAGCAGCACCGTCTGCAGGCCCTCGGATGCGCCGTAGATCGCCGCGGCGAGGCCGGCCGGTCCGGCGCCGACGACGGCGAGGTCGACGGTGGCGTCATCCTCGGCGGCGTACGCGAGGCCGAGCAGCTCCGCAAGCTGCCCGGGGTCGCCCGCGGCAGGTTCTCGCCCTGCACGATCGCGACGGGGAGGTCGTCCATCGAGATCCCGTGATTCGCGAACGCGGCCGCCTTCTCGGGGTCGTCGGCGTCGATCCAGGTATGGACGAGGTCGAGCCGTTCCGCGTACCGCCGCAGCGCCACGGCCTCGCGCGAGCGCTCGGAGCCGATGATCTTCAGCGTCCAGGCGGCCGGACCGCGTCGCAACTCCTCACGGCGCGCCCACAGCGCACGCAACATCAGGTCGCAGAGCTCGTCGTCGTCGGCCATCATGCGCTGCAGCGCCTCGTGGTCGACGCGGAACATGCGGCCCGGCTCGGCAACGCGGGCGGTGAGGAACGCGCGCTGCCCGTTGAGCAGTCCGAGCTCGCCGACGAAGGACCGCGGACCGAAGGTCACGATCACGGTCTCCTCGATCCACTTCAGCGGCTCGCGCAGGACGTCGACCGTGCCGGACTCGACCAGGATCATGTCGTGCCATCGCTCGCCCGACCTGAACAGGACGTCGCCGGCTTCGGCCCGGACGGGCACGCCGTAGCGCAGCATCCGCCGCCACTGGGAGTCGGTCAGGGTTGGTTGGATGCGGGGTGCCTTGGTTCCCATCTGTCCATCGTGCACGACGATGGCGCTCAGGGGGAGGGGCTGGCGGTCAGGCGGTGATCCAGATGACCGCAGCGGCCTCGCGGGGGATGGACCGGGTCGCGCCGGCCACGGCGACGGTGACGGATGCCGCGTCCGCGGCCTCCACCTGCAGCTCGCTGCCGGGGCCGACGCCGGCATCGTCGAGTTCGCGCAGGACGGCGGGATCCCGATCGCTGACGCGGATCACCCGGCCGGCGTGGCCGACCGCGGCTGCGTCGAGCCGCACGGCCGGCTCCATGACCAGGGTGCCGTCGACGGCGGGGATGGCGTCGCCGTGGGGGTCGCGCACCGGACGGCCGAGTCGCACGTCGATGGCCTCGAGCAGCCGGTCGGAGATCGCGTGCTCGAGGATCTCGGCCTCGTCGTGCACCTCGTCCCAGCCATAGCCCATCGCCTGGACGAGCCACGTCTCGATGAGGCGGTGCCGGCGCACCACCGCGAGCGCGCGGGCCAGTCCCGCGTCGGTGAGTCGCACGGCTCCGTAGGGCACGTGCGAGACGAGACCCGCGGCGGCCATCTTCTTCACCATCTCGGTGACCGACGAGGGCGCGACGCCGAGGCGGTCGGCGAGCACCTTGGGGGTGATGGGGTCGGGCTGCCACTCGGTGTGGGCGTACACCGTCTTGAGGTAGTCCTCGATCGCGGGGCTGGTGGCAGGCATCGGCCTCAGGATATCGGCACGGTGCCCCAGGCCGCGTGCGGGGCCGGGTTGCTGAATCGTGTCAATCTTCCGCCGAGGACTTGACCGGCCCGCGTTCGGGGGATACGTTCGACCTCGCACGGAAAGCGCTATCCCAACGACGGGCCATCCGCCCAGAGAAGGATTCGACGATGAATCTCGGTACCCATCCGTTCCGCGCTGCGCTGGCGGTCGCCGCCGCCGGCTGCCTGATCGCCGGTGTCGCGCAACCCGCGACGGCCGCCCCGCCCGACGCCGTGCCGGCCGGCGTGCCGCAGCTCGAGGCGCTCGACCGCGGCCTCGTCGCGGTGTCGACCAGCGAGGGCGTGTTCCTCAGCTGGCGGCTGCTCGGCTCCGAGGCCACCGGCGCCACCGACACCGGCCTGGCCGGCCCCGACTTCGCCGTCTACCGCGACGGCGAGCAGGTCGCCACCGTCACCGACAGCACCAACTACCTCGACCCCGCGGGCACCGCGACCTCGCAGTACACCGTCGCGCCCGTCGTGACGGCATCGAGCTCGAGGCAGCCGCCCCGGTCACGGCCTGGGCGCAGGGCTACCACGACCTGCCGCTGCAGAAGCCGGCCGACGGCGTCACCCCGGCGGCGGACGGGCGAGCGGGCGAGCCTACACCTACTCGGCCAACGACATGTCGCGTCGGCGACGTCGACGGCGACGGCGCGTACGAGTACATCGTCAAGTGGGACCCGTCGAACTCGAAGGACGTCTCCCAGGTCGGCTACACCGGCCCGGTCTACATCGACACCTACGAGCTCGACGGCACGCTGCTCGTACCGCATCGACCTCGGCGTGAACATCCGCGCCGGCGCGCACTACACGCAGTTCCTCGTCTACGACTTCGACGGCGACGGCCGCGCCGAGATGATGCTCAAGACCGCGCCCGGCACGAAGATCGATCACGTACGACGGCCGACGGCACGTCGCGTCGCGAGCGGTACATCACGATGCCGCGAGCGGACGTCGAGGCCGGCTACGCGCCACGACGACGACTACCGCCTGAGCGCCGCGGACTACTACGAGCACCTCGTCGACATGTTCCAGGGCTGGACCGAGCACCCCGAGGTCGTCGCGGGCCACTGGCCCGCGACGCTGGAGGAGGCGTGGGGCATCCCGCGTGACGCACGAGTACCCGCTGTCGCAGCGAGAGCGCCGAGGCGCTCGCCGACTACTTCATCGACGTCTACGCGCCGCGCCGCAGCGCCCGCAACCGTGCTGCGCAACTTCGAGGGCTTCATCGTCGACGGCCCCGAGTACCTCACGGTGTTCGACGGCGCCACCGGCGAGGAGCTGCAGACCATCGACTACAAGCCCGGCCGCGACGACGACGGCCTGATGTGGGGCGACTACGCGATGGCCCGCATCGAGCCCGGCAACCGCGTCGACCGGTTCCTGTCCGGCGTCGCGTACCTCGACGGCGAGCACCCGTCGGCCGTCTTCGCCCGCGGCTACTACACGCGCACCACGCTCGCGGCCTACGACTGGGACGGCCGGCACCTCGACGGAGCGCTGGTACGTCGACAGCGGCCACGTGCCGATGACGCAACCCGTTCAACGACCGCCCGCACGGCCGCGACGGCACCGACCCCGAGTACGCGACGATCACCACGCAGGGCTTCCACTCGCTGAGCGCTCGCCGACGTCGACGGCGACGGCAAGCAGGAGATCGTCTACGGCTCGGCCACCATCGACGACGACGGCAGCCTGCTCTACAGCTCGTTCGACGTCCTGCCGCCGGGCAGCGCGGCAGCCGGGCGCAGAACGTCCGGCTCGGCCACGGCGACGCCATGCACGTGACCGACATCGACCCGGCCCGCGCCGGCCTGGAGATCTTCACCGTCCACGAGGGCGGCACCTTCGCTCCGTACGGCTACGCGATGCGCGACGCCGCCACCGGCGAGGTGCTGTTCGGCGCCTACTCGGGACGCGACACCGGCCGCGGCATGATCGGCGACGTCCGCAGCGACGTGCCGGGCATCGAGGTCTGGGCGAGCCTGCCCGGCGGCACCGACGCGAGCGGCCTGCTGACGCTCGACGGGCGAGATCCTCTCGGCGGCGACTCCCGGCACCAACAAGAGCATCCGCTGGGCGGCCGACCTGACCACGCAGATCGTCAACGGCAGCGGCAACCAGACCACCGACCATCGACGACTGGACGCGGGGCAGCGCTGCTCACCGCCACGGACACCCGCACCAACAACGGCACCAAGGGCAACCCGTCGCTGGTCGCCGACGTGTTCGGCGACTGGCGCGAGGAGCTGCTGCGTGCGCACCGTCGACAGCCGCGCTGCGCATCTACATGAGCACCGAGGTGACGACCCACAAGCTGACACCCTGATGCACGACCCGCAGTACCGCGCCGAGGTGGCCCGGCAGCAGACCACCTACAACCAGCCGTCGTACACCTCGTTCTACCTCGCGAGCGACGTCGACTGGTCGAAGGTGCCCGTGCTCACGACCCCGGCGACGCCGGGCGAGCCGACGTTCAAGGATCGCCCCGGCACGGCCGACGACGAGGTGCAGGTGCCGACCAACGTCGCCGGCGTCGCGTACTACGTGAACGGCGAGCTCGTCACCGCGCCCTCCGGCAAGGTCGCGATCACCGGCGAGGCGACCGTGGTCGCCGTGCCGACCGCCTGGTACTCCATCGCCGATGGCGCGACCTCGGAGTGGAGTGCCGAACTCGACGACTGATCCGTCGTCGAACCGGGTGACGGATGCGCCGACCCCATGGCCGCATCCGTCGCCCACCCCCAGACGACCGCCCCGGGTACCGCAATTCCGTGCCGGCACCCGGGGCGGTCCTTCATGCGCTGCGCCGAGGCGCGGACCCGGGTCAGGAGGCGGGTGCGACGACGGGCGTGTCCGCGGCATCCGGAGTCGCACGCCGACGCCGTGCGGCCGAGACGCGTCGCCCGATCACGCCGTGCCGCGGGGCGAAGAGGTACACCAGCGTGAACACCGCCCCCATCGTGAGCACCACCATGCCGCCCGAGGAGGCGTCGAGATAGTAGCTCAGGTAGATGCCGACGATGGAGCATGCCGCGGCGAGGATCGGCGAGAGCACGAGCATGCGGGCGAAGCGGTCGGTGAGCAAGTACGCCGTCGCGCCGGGGATGATGAGCATCGCCACGACGAGCACCACGCCGACCGCCTGGAGCGCGACGACAACGGTCAGCGCCAGGAGGCCCAGGAGCAGCCCCCCGAGGACCTTCGGGTTGAGCCCGATCGCGTTCGCATGCGTCGGGTCGAAGGCGTACAGCGTGAGGTCGCGGCGCTTCAGCAGCAGGATCGCGAGCGTCACCGCGCCGAGGGCGAGCACCTGGACGAGGTCCGCCGCGCTCACTCCGAGCAGATTGCCGAAGAGGATGTGGCTGAGGTCGGTCTGGCTCGGCACGACCGAGATGAGCACGATGCCGAGCGCGAACAGGGTCGTGAAGACCACGCCGATCGCGGCATCCTCCTTGACGCGGCTCGTCGACCGCACGATGCCGATGAGCGCGACGGCGGCGACGCCGAACACGAGCGCGCCGACCGCGAACGGGGTGCCCAGGAGGTACGCGAGCACCACGCCCGGGAGCACGGCGTGCGAGACGGCGTCGCCCATGAGCGACCATCCGATGAGCACGAGCCAGCAGCTCAGCACGCCGCACACGATCGCCGCCGTCACGGTGACGAGGAATGCTCGCTGCATGAAGTCGTAACCGAGCGGCTCGAGCAGCAGGTCGATGATCGTCATCGTGACTCCTCCGTTCGGCCGCTGAGATCGAGGCCGAACGCCCGCGCGAGCTGCTCGGGCCGCAACGCCTCCTCGGGAGAGCCGTGCAGGAGCACGCGTCGCAGCAGGAGGATCGCCTCGTCGGCGAGCCGCGGCAGTGCCTCGAGATCGTGGGTGGACACGAGGACGGTACCTCCGCCCGAGGCGAGCTCGCGCAGGAGTTCGCTGATCGTGGCCTCGCTGCGCCGGTCGACCCCCGCGAACGGCTCGTCGAGCAGCAGCACCTCCGCGCCCTGTGCGAGGCCGCGCGCGACGAACGCTCGCTTGCGCTGCCCACCCGAGAGCGCTCCGATGCGGCGGTCGGCGAGGTCCGTCAACTCGACGCGGTCGAGGGCCGCGGCGACGGCGGCCCGATCGGCCGGACGGGGGTGCCGGATGAAGTTCTGGAAGCCGTAGCGGCCCATCATGACCACGTCGTAGACGCTCAGCGGGAACGACCAGTCGACCTCTTCGCTCTGCGGCACGTAGCCGACGATGCCCGCGCGGCGTGCCTGCTTGGGGGTGAGCCCCGCGATCGCCACGGCGCCGCGGTCGGGTCGGACCGTGCCCATGATCGCCTTGAACAGCGTCGACTTGCCCGACCCGTTCATGCCGATGAGCCCGCACACGGTGCCGCGCCGCAGGGTGAGGTTCACGTCGTCGAGCGCGAGCACGTCCCCGTAGTGCACGGTGAGGTCGCGCACCTCGAGTGCCGTGTCGTCAGTGCCGACGGACACCGCGGGGCCGGTCATCGCGCGATCCCGGTGAGTCCGGCGGTGACGACCTCGACGTCGTGGCGGAGGAGGTCGAGGTAGGTCGGCACCGGCCCGTCGGGCCCCGAGAGCGAGTCGACGTAGAGCGTGCCGCCGAACGTCGGCATCCGTCGCCTGCACGACCTGCTGCATCGCCTCATCGGACACGGTCGACTCGCAGAACACCGCGGGAACGTCCTGCTCGTCGACGAACTCGATCGTGCGCGCGATCTGCTGGGGCGTCGCCTGCTGTTCGGCGTTCACGGCCCAGAGGTACTGCTCGGTGAGTCCGGCGTCGCGCGCGAGGTAGGAGAACGCCCCCTCGCACGTCACGAGAGCGCGCTCGTTGGGCGGGAGGCTCGCGAGTTCGGCGAGGAGCTCGTCGTGCACGGCCTGGAGCTCGACCTGGTAGGCCGCTCCGTTCGCGGCGTAGTCGGCGGCGTGTCCGGGGTCGAGTGCGCTGAACGCCGCGACCATGTTGTCGACGTAGCGCTGGACGTTCAGCGCCGACATCCAGGCGTGGGGATTCGCGTGGCCCTCTGCGGTGCCCTCGGCGATCGGCATGACCTCGACGCCCTCGCTCACGACGACATGCGGCACGTCGAGGCTCTCGACGAACTGCGCGAACCAGGCTTCGAGGTTGAGGCCATTGTCGAGGATCAGGTCGGCTTCCGCCGCCCGTCGGAGGTCGCCGGGCGTCGGCTCGTAGCCGTGGATCTCGGCGCCGACCTTCGTGATGGACTCGACTCGCAGGTGATCTCCCGCGACCTGCTGCGCGACATCCTCGAGCACGGTGAAGGTCGTGAGCACGACCGGTCGGTCGTCCCCCTCCCCGCTCGCGGCGCCGTCGGCGCAGCCGCTCAGCAGCAGGGCGGCCGCGGTGAGGGTCGCGGCGACCACCAAAAGTTTCGGCATACCGAAAGATTACACAGATTTCGGCGCGACCGAAAAGCATCGAGCGCAGCGAACCGTGTCACCCGTTCTCGGGTAACCGCCAGAGGCGGAACAGGAGTAGGTTCCATTCCGTCGGGCGTCCTCCGGGGCCGGAGCCTCAGCGTGGGGCGTATCGCGGTCGCCCGTCGCACACAAGGAGGTGTGACAGATGAAGCGAGTCACGATCGGATGCGTCGTCGCATTGGGTCTCGTCCTGGGCGGCGGAGCGGGTGCTGCGTTCGCCGGTGAGACCAACGGCAACGGCGACCCAATCCCGGGTGCGCAGAAGGCCTCGTCGGCCTGCGCGTTCTCGGGGCAGGACCTGCCGGACGCAATCGAGGGCAACCCGCCTGGATTCGATGACGACTTCGTCACGGATGGGCACGTGCAGACCTACGGCAAGTACGTCAGCCACGGCCTGAAGGGCGCCGTGCCGTCTCCGGGCCAGGCCTGCCGAGGGAACGTCGAATTCGGCGGCTAGTCCGCGGCGCGACCACGAGGGCGGCTCCGGCGTGCAGCGTCGGGGCCTCCTGCGTGCCCGGCGCACGCGGGTAGCGTTGCACCGTGACCGACGAACCCGACCGGCCCCAGCACGGGCACGAGCACGCGGAGACGCCCGAGCCCACCGTGCCGCAGGGCGTCGGCCCGTGGCCGGGCGGGCGCGCGGCATGGCCCGACGATCCCCGCTACGACCCCGAGCTCCTCGAGCACGGCGACGCGCGCAACGTGGTCGACCACTACCGGTACTGGCGCCTCGAGGCGATCGTCGCCGACCTCGACACGCACCGGCATCCGTTCCACGTGGCCATCGAGAACTGGCAGCACGACCTCAACATCGGCTCGATCGTGCGCACCGCGAACGCGTTCGCCGCCGAGACCGTGCACATCATCGGCCGCCGCCGCTGGAACAAGCGCGGCGCCATGGTCACCGACCGCTACCAGCACCTGGCCTACCACCCGGATGTCTCCGACTTCGTCGCCTGGGCGCGGGCGGAGGCCCTGCCGATCATCGCGGTCGACAACGTCGAGGGGTCTCGCCCGGTCGACGACGTCGAGCTGCCCGAGCGCTGCGTGCTGCTCTTCGGGCAGGAGGGCCCGGGGCTGAGCGACGCGGCGCTCGCCGCCGCCGACCTCGTGGTGGAGATCACGCAGTACGGCTCGACCCGCTCGATCAACGCCAGCGCCGCGGCGGCGATCGTCATGCACGAGTGGGTGCGCCGGCACGCTCGTCGCTGAGGCTCGGCCTCGACATCTTCGACTTCGGCTCGGCCCGGGCGACTCCGCGTCCGACTCGGTCGAGCCGACCGTCGCTCGTGACCGGGCGGGTTCCATGGGCGCCGCTGCGCGCTCGCGCGCCGCGCAGCACGAGGAGGCCACCGGCGATCATGAGCACGACGACGATCGCGGTGCCGCCGAAGAGGGCGAGCGGACCCCCGACCTCGTACGCGATGCCCGAGAGCGCCGCGGCGATCGTCGCGGTGAGCAGCCCGAACGCCCGCATGAGGCCCTGCGAGGCCCCCGCCCTGGCGGCGGGCACCGCCTGCGCCATCGCGGCGGCCGCGCCGATGAACGCGAGCGCCTGGCCGGTCGACTCGACGAACCCGACGCCCGTTGCGACCCAGGGGTTGCCGATCACGCCGTAGAGCGCCACGATCGGCACGAGCACGACGGCGCCGCGCACGAACGCCGAGACCCCTCCGCGACGGTCGGCGAGCCGGCCGGCCCAGCCCGCGACGAGCGCGAAGGGCACCGCGAACACCGTGTAGCTGAGCGCGGTGAGCCACTCGCTCGCACCGATGTCGGTCATGAACCGCGGCCAGATGCCGTCGTAGGCCCCGGTCGGCACCATCACGGCGCCGTAGAGCAGCAGCACGCCGACCACGAGCGGCGAACGCAGCAGGTCGAAGCTCACGCGGGGCGGTCGTGCCACGGGGTCGGCGGATGCCGCGGCGCCGTGGACCCCCGTCGCACCTGCCGCCGCGGCATCCGCCGTCTGGTACGCCGCCGCTCGCGCGCTCCCGGAACGACAGCGCGACCGGGACCACCCCGAGCAGCACCGCCGCGCCGACCACGCGAGGATCGTGCCGGGAGTGGTGAACGCGATCGCGAGGCCCGACGCGAGCGGGCCGAGCGAGACGCCCGCGAGCTCGGCGGCGCCGAGGCGGCCGAGCGACTCGCCGGCGCGCGCGGGGTCTGCGCGCACGAGGAGCGCGCTCGCAGCGGCCATGAACACGCCGAAGCCGAAGCCGCCGAGTGCGCGTCCGGCGACGAGGTGCCAGGACTCGGTGGCGAGGGCCGAGCCGAGCAGCGCGGCGGCCATCAGCAGCACGCCGACGACGCCCATCGTGCGCGAGCGACCGCGGTCGGCGTAGGGCGCGACGATGAGCTCGGCGGCGAGCGAGGCCGCGAACCCCGCCGCGGCGACGAAGCCGATGTCGGCGGTGGAGATGCCGAGCTGGGACTGCAGCGACGGCAGCAGCGGGAAGATGACCATGGCGCCCGAGGACATCAGCACGGTCGCCGTGACCACGCCGATGGTCAGGCGCCGCCGGTGGCGGTCGATCGCGTCGCGCTGGATGCCCTCTCTTGTCCGCATGGACAACAAGATACCACTCGTTGTCCGCTTGGACAAGAGCGCTACGATGGAGACATGGTGACACGCCTCGACCCCGCTGCGCGGCGCGAGCAGATCCTCGCCGCGACGCTGCAGCTCGTGGCGCGCGACGGCTTCGCGCGGGTCACGCTGCGCGACGTGGCGGCCGAAGTGGGCGTGGTGCACGGGCTCATCCGGCACTACTTCCCCACCCGTGAGCAGCTCATGGCCGCCGCCTTCGACGCCGCGGTGCTCTCCGAACTCGAGAACGACGAGGAGGTCGCCGAGCGAGTGGAGCCCGTCGTGGCGCTCGCCGACTGGCTGACCTCCACGCCCCGCGACCACTACCTCGTGTGGGTCGACGCGTGGAGCGAGGCGCCGCGCAACCCCGAACTGCTCGCCTCCCTCAGGCGGCATCATCGCGATTGCGAGGGGCGGCTCGCGCGCATCATCGAACGGCTCGACGCCGACGGCCGCGGCGTCAGCGACGACCCGGCATCCGACGCTCGCATGCTCACCGCGCTGGCCGATGGCATCGCGGTGCAGCACCACGTGATCGGCATCCTCACCCGGGAGGAGGCCGACCGCGTGGTCTACGGCGCCGCCGAGGAGCGTCTCGGCCTCGCGTCCGGCACGCTGGCGCGCTCCCGCCCCACCGCCGTGCGCGGGCAGTGGGCCGCGAGCGCCGGCGCGTAGCCGCGGCATCCCTTCGCCGGTCGCCGGTCGCACGCCGAACACCTGACGCCTCCGCGTTCGCCGGAGTGGCGCTCCCGACGAGCCCCGCCGTAGCGTGGGGTCATGGTCGACCTGAACGAACGCGGTGTCCCCGTCACTTCGGCGCGCGAGCTCGAGGAGATCGTCGGCACGCCCGAGGCGCGCACGGCGAACAAGGAGCGCGACCGACTCCACGCGGTCGATCGGGCGTGGCTCGCGGCTGCTCCGCTCGCGTTCGTCGCGACCTCCGACGAGCACGGTCGGCTCGACGTGTCGCCGAAGGGCGATCCGGGCGGCTTCGCGGTGGTGCTCGACGACACGACGATCGCGATCCCCGAACGACCCGGCAACCGGCGCGCCGACGGGTTCCACAACATCCTGCGCAATCCGCACGTGGGACTCGTGTTCGTGATCCCGGGCCGCGGCGACACGTTGCGCGTCAACGGGCGGGCGACGATCGTGCGAGACGCCCCGTTCCTCGACGACATGGTCGTTCGAGGACACCGGCCGGCGCTCGCGCTCCTCGTCGACATCGAGGAGGTGTTCTTCCACTGCTCGAAGGCGTTCCTGCGCTCGAAGACCTGGCAGCCCGGCACCTGGACGCCCGACGCCGCACCCCGCCGTGCCGTGATCGCCCAGGCGGTCGAACGACCGGGCGAGTCGCTCGACACGCTCGACGAGTACTACGGTCCCGCCTACGCGGATCGCATCTACGGCTGACCCCGCCGCGGCCGACGCCCCGGACTCCCACCGCGGCCGACGCCGCAGGCCCGCGTCGGCACCGCGCCGCGGCCCCGTCCCGGCAGACGGCGGACGGCGGACTTACAATTGCGCGATGCCCGTCGTCGACAACGCGATCTACGTGGGCGGCCTCCGGGTCGCCACGCCGGCCTCGCTCGAGGAGACCTTCGAGACCCGCGAGGCGCACGGCGGGTTCGCGTGGATCGGCCTCTACCGGCCCACCGACGCCGAGCTCGACGCCATCGCGAGCGAGTTCGGCCTGCACCCGCTCGCCGTCGAGGACACCCGCAAGGGCCACCAGCGGGCGAAGATCGAGCGGTACGGCGAGACCCTGTTCATCGTGTTGCGTCCCGCACGCTACCTCGACGACGTCGAGCAGGTCGAGTTCGGCGAGCTGCACGTGTTCATCGGTCGCGACTTCGCGATCACCATCCGGCGCGCCGAGTCGCCGAACCTCGCGAAGGTGCGCCATCGGCTCGAGGGCACGCCCGAGCTCCTCGCGAAGGGCCCGGAGGCGGTGCTCTACGCCATCCTCGACCAGGTCGTCGACGAGTACTCGCCGGTCGACCTCGGCCTCGAGAACGACATCGACGAGATCGAGGAGCAGCTCTTCTCGGGCGACCCCGAGGTGACGAGGCGCATCTACGACCTCGCAAGCGAGGTCATGGAGTTCCAGCGCGCGACCCGGCCGCTCCTCGACATGTTCGCCCTCCTCGAGCGCGGCTTCGAGAAGTACCACGTCGACCTCGAGCTGCAGCGATACCTGCGCGACGTGAAGGACCACGTCATCCGCATCGTCGAGCGCGGCGAGTCGTTCCGGCAGCTGCTCCAGAACGCGCTCTCCGTGCACGCGACCCTCGTCGGCCAGCGCCAGAACGACGAGATCAAGCTGCTCACCGAGACGAGCCTCGCGCAGAGCGAGCAGACGAAGAAGATCTCGAGCTGGGCGGCGATCCTGTTCGCCCCCGCGCTCGTGGGCACGATCTACGGCATGAACTTCACGTACATGCCCGAACTGCTCTGGGAGTGGGGCTATCCGTTCGCGATCCTCCTCATGGTGGGCTCGGGCCTGACGCTGTACGTGATCTTCAAGCGCCGCAACTGGCTCTAGCGAGCGGATGCCACGGCGCGGCCGTGCCGCATCCGGTTGCGCCCTTCCCGCGGCATCCGATCGCGGTTAGCGTTGGTGCATGACCGAGATCACCGATGATCTGCCCGCCCGCCTGCTGCACGAGGAGCACGCCGGATGGAAGGCGATCCTCGACGGTCGCGGCGGCGAGCACTACCAACGCTCGATGACGCGTGATGCGCTCATGGTCGTCGACGGCGCAGTGCTGGGACGCAACGAGATCCTCGCCGCATTCCGCAGCACCCCGCCGTGGGACTCCTACGAGCTGCACGAGCCTGCCGTGATCCGCCTGGGCGACCGCGCCGGCATGCTCGTCTATCGGGCCGTCGCACGTCGCGGCGATGACACCGCGAACCTGCGGATGTCGACCACGTACCTCTACGACGACGGGGCGTGGCACGTCGCCGCGCACCAGCAGACGCCGGCCTGACGCCGGTTCGCACCGATCACAGGTTCGCCAGCCCCGCGCCGATGATGACCACGCCGATGACGACCACGATGAGCGCGGTCACCGTGCCGTGGTTGCGCATGATCCACTCCTTCATCTCGAGGAGCCGCGGCTGCATGCCCTTCCGGTCGACGAGCGACAGGATGACCGGCACGGCGACGGTCAGCGCTCCGATGATCGTGTAGATCGCGATCACGACCGCCGACTCCCCCACGGAAAGGTCCGCGGCGCGGATCGCGAGACCGGCCGCGATGGCCAGGAGCAGGCCCTTCGGCCGGACGTTGAGGGCGAAGGCGATGCCGAACGCGCTCCACGGTCCGAGCTTGTCGACCGAGGCCAGCCATTTCGGGAGGGCGTCGGAGGGATGGCGGCGGGCGCGACGCCACTCCACGACGGCGACCACGACGAGCGCGATGCCGACGAGGATCTCCGCGATGGCGATCGCCGTCGCCTCGCGCCGATCCAACCGCGGCGCCGGGATCACCTGGGCGCCGAGCGTGCAGAGGGTCACGATCACCGCCATTCCGAGTACCCACCCGATGAGGAACGGGAGTGCGGTCTGCGTGCCTTTCGGGGAGAGCAGGATGAGCACGGTGGCCATGATCGGCACCGAGCTGATCGCCACGGCGAGCGCGATGGGGAGGATATGGCCGATCGCCTGCGAGCATCCGTCCCTCCGTTCCGCTACTGCAGCGCCGACGTGAGCCGGGCGATGCCGTCGAGGAACGTCGCCGATGCCGGCTCGCGCTCCCACTCCTCGAGCGTGAGCTCGCGTCCGATCGCGCGGTAGCCCTCCTCGACCGCACGCATCTCGGCGACGAACGAGCGCCCGCGCACGAGCAGCGAGATCTCGAAGTTGAGGTTGAACGATCGGATGTCCATGTTGCTCGAGCCGATCACCGCGACGTCGTCGTCGATCGACAGGTGCTTCGCATGCAGGATGTACGGACCCGGGTACAGGAAGATGCGCACGCCAGCGCGCAACAGCGCACCGTAGTACGACCGCTGGGCATGCCACACGGACCCCTGGTCGCCGATCTCCGAGACGAACAGCTGCACGTCGAGGCCGCGGTACTTCGCCGACGTGATGGCGTACATCATCCCCTCGTCGGGCACGAAGTAGGGGCTCGTGATGATGACCTGCTCGCTGGGCCGACGCGACGAGGCTCAGGAACAGCCGCAGGTTGTTCTCGCCCTCGAACGCGGGTCCGCTCGGCACCACCTGGCAGACGAGCGCGTCGGGCGAGTGGTCGGCGGGCACGGCTGCGAGCGGGCACGTTCTCCTCCTCGCCGAGCAGCTCGCCGGTCTCGCTGTACCAGTCCGACAGGAACACGGCGTTGACGGCCGTCACGACCGGGCCGGTCACCCGGGTCACGAGCTCCTGCCACTTCAGCCCGCGCTTCAGGTTCTTCGGCGAGTCGTAGGTGCGGTCGATCAGGTTCTGGGACCCGGTGTACCCGACCAGGCCGTCGACGACGACGAGCTTGCGGTGGTTGCGCAGGTCGGGGCGCTGGTACTTGCCCTTCGTCGGCTGCACGGCGAGCATGTAGCTCCACTTCACGCCGATGCGGTCGAGCTCGGCGATGGTCGCCGCGTGGAGGGAGACGCGCTTGGACGCCACGTAATCGAGCAGCAGGCGCACCACGACGCCGCGCTGCACCGCGCGCTCCATCGCCGCGAAGAACCCCTTCGTGGTGTCGTCGAGGGCGACGATGAAGAACTCGACATGCACGAAGCGGGTCGCCGTGTCGATGTCGGCGGCCATCGCGTCGATCGACGACTCGTAGTCCCCGATCAGGCTTGCGGTGTTCCCCCCGATCGCGGGCAGGGCGCCGAGCCTGCGGTTCTGCTCGACGACCGAGGCGAACCACGCCGGCCACTCGGCCCGGTCGTCGACGAGGTCGGTGCGCTCAGCGCGCTCCGCGATCATCCGGTTGATCTCGAGCTGGCGCTCGCGCCAGGCCTTGGGCAGCTTCACGTTGCCGATGAGCAGGAACAGCAGGATCCCGACGAACGGGATCAGGAAGATCGCGAGGAGCCAGGCCATCGCGGCCGTCGGCTTGCGGTCGCGGGGGATGATGATGAGCGCCGCGATGCGGATGGCCAGGTCGATCAGGATGAGGATGCCGCCGACGATGGCGGCGGTCTCCGCACTCACGCGGGCACCGCGGTTCGAGACGTGGGTCCACCGGCCATCGCGCCCTCCCCAGTACGGTCGCGCCGGCCGTCCGCCTTGCTCCGGCGGGTCGGTCGGGTCGTCTGAGTATGGCACCGCCGCCGCCCGCGTGAAAGGGCGGCGGCCGGTTTCGAGACGGTCGCTGGGCGACCTCCTCAACCAGCAGGTATCAGTCGGTGCCGAGGTCGAACGCCGAGGCCTCGTTCGCGGCATCCGTGGCCGCTTCGAGGTCGGTCTCGGGCTCGCCGGCGGTGATCTCGGCGGACTCGCCCGCCTCGAGGTCGCCCACGAGCTCGGCGGTCGCGCCGCCGACGATGCCCTGCATGGCGTACTGCTCGAGGCGTGCCCGCGAGTCGGCGATGTCGAGGTTGCGCATCGTGAGCTGGCCGATGCGGTCCTCGGGGCCGAACGCGGCGTCGCCGACACGCTCCATCGAGAGCTTCTCGGGGTGGTAGCTGAGGGCGGGGCCCTGCGTGTCGAGGATCGTGTAGTCGTCGCCGCGGCGCAGTCGCAGGGTGACCTCGCCGGTGATCGCGGACCCGACCCAGCGCTGGATCGACTCGCGCAGCATGAGCGACTGCGGGTCGAGCCACCGGCCCTCGTACATGAGGCGGCCGAGGCGGCGGCCCTCGGCGTGGTAGTTCGCGATGGTGTCCTCGTTGTGGATCGCGTTGAGCAGGCGCTCGTAGGCGATGTGCAGCAGCGCCATGCCCGGTGCCTCGTAGATGCCGCGGCTCTTCGCCTCGATGATGCGGTTCTCGATCTGGTCGGATGCCCCGAGCCCGTGCCGGCCGCCGATCGCGTTCGCCTCGTAGACGAGGGCGACGGCGTCGGCGAACTCGACACCGTTGATCGCGACCGGGCGACCGGCCTCGAACCGCACCGACACCTCCTCGGTGGCGACCTCGACGTCGTCACGCCAGGCGGCGACGCCCATGATCGGCTCGACGATGTCGAGGCCCGTGTCGAGGTGTTCGAGCCGCTTCGCCTCGTGCGTCGCGCCCCAGATGTTCGCGTCGGTCGAGTAGGCCTTCTCGGTGGAGTCGCGGTAGGGGAAGCCGCGCGCGACGAGCCACTCGCTCATCTCCTTGCGGCCGCCGAGCTCGGTGACGAACGCGGCATCGAGCCACGGCTTGTAGATGCGCAGCCGCGGGTTGGCCATCAGGCCGTAGCGGTAGAACCGCTCGATGTCGTTGCCCTTGTAGGTGGAGCCGTCGCCCCAGATGTCGACGCCGTCCTCCTTCATGGCGCGCACGAGCAGGGTGCCCGTGACCGCACGGCCGAGCGGCGTGGTGTTGAAGTACGTCTTGCCGCCCGAGCGGATGTGGAACGCGCCGCACTGCAGGGCGACGAGGCCCTCCTCGACGAGCGGGGCCTTCGCGTCGACGTGGCGCGCGATCTCGGCGCCGTACTCCTTCGCGCGGCTCGGGACCGCCGCGATGTCGGGCTCGTCGTACTGGCCGATGTCGGCCGTGTACGTGCACGGCACGGCGCCCTTCTCGCGCATCCACGCGACCGCGACCGAGGTGTCGAGGCCGCCGGAGAAAGCGATGCCGACGCGTTCGCCGACGGGCAGGCTGGAGAGGACTTTCGACATGCCCTCCAGCCTACTTGTGCGGCATCTTGCACGACGACGCGGCCGGGGTCCAGCCCGTGCGCTCCGGTGCGTGCAGGCCCTAGACTCGCGCCACCGGTCGCGCGGCACCATCGACGCCGCCGCTCGTCGCATCCCTTGGACGGCCCGGGCCGCCGACCGACCCGGTCGGCGGTGCTTCGCATCGAACGGAGAACTGGATGAAGAACCACAAGGTGATCGGCGCGGCATCCGCCGTTGCCCTCGCCGTCGGTCTCATGGGCGCTGCCGTCGCACCCGCGGCGGCCGCTCCTGCGGCTTCGGGCCCCGAGACCACGTACCTCGTGCTCGCCCCGCAGGGCAAGGCCACCGACAAGGCCGCGGCGCGCGTCGCCGCGGCGGGCGGCACCGTCGTCGCCGCCTACGACCAGATCGGCGTGCTCGTGGCACGGTCGACCAGCACGTCCTTCGAGAGCGCGGTCGCCGGAGCCGGCGTCGAGTCCGTCGCCTCGACGACCGGGCTCGGCACCACGCTCATGGACGACGAGGTCATCGAAACGGTCGACTCGGCCGCGGTCGAGGCCACCGGCGACCCGACGGCCGAGCCGCTCTGGAGCCAGCAGTGGGACATGGCGCAGATCGACGTGCCGGCCGCGCACGCCGTCACGACGGGCGACCCCTCGATCGTCGTGGGCGTGCTCGACTCGGGCATCGACAGCTCGCACCCCGATCTCGCGACGCAGGTTGCGAAGGACCAGAGCGCCTCGTGCCTCGGCGGAGTCGTCGACACGGCTGAGGCCGCGTGGAACCCGACGAACTCGTCGCACGGCACGCACGTGGCCGGCACGATCGCCGCGGCGATCAACGGCGTCGGCATCGCGGGCGTGGCGCCGGGCGTGAAGGTGGCCTCGGTGAAGGTCGTCAACGACGACGGCTTCATCTACCCCGAGGCCGCGATCTGCGGGTACCTCTGGGCCGCCGACCACGGCATGCCGATCACGAACAACAGCTACTTCATCGACCCGTGGGAGTTCAACTGCCGCAACGACGAGCGTCAGCGCCCCGTCTGGCAGGCCGTGCAGCGCGCGCTGCGCTACTCCTCGGCGGAGGGCACCCTCACGGTGGCCTCGGCGGGCAACAGCAACGTCGACCTGCAGCACAAGTTCACCGATGCGGGCAGCCCCAACGACGGCAGCTCGCCCATCGAGGAGCGCGAGATCAACAACGCGTGCCTCGACCTCCCGGCCGAGGCGCCCGGCGTCGTGACGGTGTCGGCCGTCGGCCCGACCGAGCAGAAGAGCTACTACTCGTCCTACGGCCAGGGCGTCGTGGACGTGACGGCTCCCGGCGGCGACACCCGCTTCCGCACGGGCGGGGCCACATCCACCATCACCGACGCCGTGCTCTCGACGGTGCCCGGCGGATGGGGCTACTCGCAGGGCACCTCGATGGCCGGTCCGCACGCAGCCGGCGTCGCGGCCCTCGCGCTCTCGGCGCACCCCGGCCTGAAGCCGGGCGCGCTGGCCTCGCTGCTCGAGCGCGCGGCAACGCCGCTCGAGTGCCCCGAGGGCGTGTACGAGCCGCGCCCGGGCTTCCCGGCGACCTGCACCGGCGGCGAGCGCAACGGCTTCTACGGAGCCGGCAACGTCAACGCGTTCAACGCCGTGCAGTGACGGCCTGAGCCGATGACCGCGCGAGGGGTCGGACCCGATGGTCCGGCCCCTCGTGCGTGTCGGGGTGATCGCCTCGGTGTCGTGTTCCCGGGCCGCGGAACGGCCCCGCGATACACTATGCCCTCCAGCCTACTTGTGCGGCATCTTGCACGACGACGCGGCCGGCGTCCAGCCCGTATGCGCGTGTGACGGGCCGTGCGCCTCGAGCCATGGCCGGAGTTCCGAACGCCGCTTTCGGCGACGACACGTCAGCGGTCGGCCCGGGTGTTGACAGGCCCTCCACGCCCGGCGAGAGTGGACTCGGCTGTGCGTCGCGATCGGAGGAATCTTGAGTTCAACGGATGCAGTGGTGGTCTACGGAGCGACCGGGCACACCGGTCGCTTCATCGTCGCCGAACTGCTCGAGCGCGGCTTCGCTCCGGTCGTCTCCGGCCGAGACGCAGCTCGATTGGAGGCGTTGGCCGAGCAATCGGGAGCGGCGGCGGTTCGGCCGGCCACGGTGGATGATCCGCGTTCCCTGGACCGGGCCCTCGCCGGCGCCGCGGCGGTCGTCAACTGTGCCGGGCCATTCGCCGTGACGGGGGGCCCCGTGGTCGAGGCAGCGCTGCGCGCGAGGATCCCGTACGTCGACACCGCGGCCGAGATCGAGGCGAATGCCTCGATGTTCGCCGACCATGCGGCAGCAGCCCGAACGTCAGGCACGCCCGTGGTGCCGGCGATGGCGTTCTACGGCGGACTGGGCGACCTGTTGGCGACCGCGGCGATGGGGGACTGGTCTGCTGCGGACGAGGTGCACGTCGCCTACGGGCTGAGCAGCTGGCATCCCACGCCCGGCACCCGGGAGGCGGGCCAGGTGTCCCGCGAGCGTCGCGCGGGCCGTCGTGTGCGGTTCACGGGCGGAGAGCTGGCGTACCACGACGACCCGATGTCGGAGCAGGACTGGCTCTTTCCGGAGCCGCTGGGCCGGCGAGCCGTGATCGCGGAGTTCACGATGGCCGATGTCGTCACCATTCCCAGCCACGTGGCCGTGCCCGAGGTCCGCACCTACATGACCGTCGAGGCCGCGAGGGACCTGGCCGGGCAGGACACCCCGGCGCCGGAGGCGGTCGACGCCTCCGGCCGTTCCGACCAGACCTTCGTCGTGGATGTCGCGGTCCGCGCCAATGGCGTCGAGCGCCGTGCCTCGGCCCGCGGCCAGGACATCTATGCGATCACCGCACCATTGGCGGTGGAGGCCGTCCGGCGAATCCTGGCCGGACACACGCGGGCATCGGGCGTCGCCTCGGCCGGTGCCATGTTCGACGCGGCGGACTTCCTCCGGGCGATGTCCCCGCACCTCTCGGTCGAGCTTCCGCTCTCCGAGCTGCGGACCTGAGCGCTCGAGGTCGCGTCCTGCCCTCCCCGGCCCGCTGGAGAGGCCCGCGATAAGGTTGAGTGTGACCCCAGACGAATCAGCACCCGAGGGCGAGGCGTCGCTCGCCGACGAACCCGAGGTGCGTCAAGCGCTCGCCGAGGCCGATCGTGCATCCGTCGCATCGGTCGTGGCGGGGCATCCGTCGTCACCGCTCGCCTGGGCCGAGCTGGCCGACCTGGCCGACTCCGAGGGCCACTCCATCGAGGCGTTCGCGTTCGCGGCCGTCGCCGTCGACCTCGCCCGCGAACAGCTCACCGCCTCCGGCTGGCAGCCCGGCCGGTCCGTGCCGTGGTCCGACGAGCCGAATCGCGCTTACCTCCGCGCCCTCGACGCGCAGCGCCGCGCCGCGCTCGCGCTCGGCCTCGACGACCAGGCCGCGCGGCTCGCCGCCGAGCTCGCCTCCGCCGATGCCGAGGCGCCGGCGCGCATCGCGTCGGAGTTCACGCCGACCCAGCTCATGCCGATCGTGGCATCCGCCGGCCGGTACGAACCGGCCACTGGATTCGAGGCCCGCACCGGCGAACCCGTCGCCGAACCCACCGCCGCCGACGCGGCAGGAGAGGACTGACATGCCCGCAGCCGTACTCATCGGAGCGCAATGGGGCGACGAGGGCAAGGGCAAGGCCACAGATCTGCTGGGATCGCGGCTCGACTACGTCGTGAAGTTCAACGGCGGCAACAACGCCGGGCACACCGTGGTCATCGGCGAGGAGAAGTACGCCCTGCACCTGCTGCCCTCCGGCATCCTCACGCCCGGCGTCACGCCGGTCATCGGCAACGGTGTGGTCGTCGACGTGGAGGTGCTGTTCGAGGAGCTCGAGGGCCTCGAGAGTCGCGGGGTGGATGTCTCGAGGCTGCGCATCTCCGCGAACGCGCACCTCATCACGCAGTACCACCGCACGCTCGACAAGGTCACCGAACGCTTCCTCGGCAAGCGCCAGATCGGCACCACCGGTCGCGGCATCGGACCGGCGTACGCCGACAAGATCAACCGGGTGGGCCTGCGCATGCAGGACCTCTTCGACGAGAACATCCTGCGGCAGAAGGTCGAGGGCGCCCTCGACCAGAAGAACCACCTGCTCGTGAAGGTCTACAACCGCCGCGCGATCGGCGTCGACGAGGTCGTGGAGGAGCTGCTCGGCTACGTCGAGCGACTGCGCCCGATGGTCACCGACACGTCGCTGCTGCTGCACCAGGCGCTCGAGCGCGGCGAGACCGTGCTCTTCGAGGGCGGCCAGGCCACCATGCTCGACGTCGACCACGGCACGTACCCGTTCGTCACGTCGTCGAACGCCACGAGCGGCGGCGCGGTCACCGGCTCCGGCATCGCCCCCAACCGCATCGACCGGGTCATCGCCGTGGTGAAGGCGTACACCACCCGGGTGGGCGCCGGTCCGTTCCCCACCGAGCTCTTCGACGAGTCGGGCGAATTCCTCACCGAACGGGGCTTCGAGTTCGGCACCACGACGGGCCGTCGTCGCCGCACCGGATGGTACGACGCCCCGATCGCCCGCTACGCGGCTCGCGTCAACGGCGTCACCGACTTCGTGCTCACCAAGCTCGACGTGCTCACGGGCCTCGAGCGCATCCCGGTGGCGGTCGCGTACGAGGTCGACGGCCGGCGCGTCGACGAGGTGCCGGTGTCGCAGTCGGACTTCCACCACGCGGTGCCCGTCTACGAGGAGTTCCCGGGCTGGAGCGAGGACATCTCCGGCGCGCGCACCTTCGAGGAGCTGCCCGCGAATGCGCAGAGCTACGTGCGTGAGCTCGAGGCGATGAGCGGGTCCCGCGTCTCCGCGATCGGCGTCGGCCCCGGGCGCGAGGAGATCGTGCAGCTGCACGACCTGCTCCGATTCGAGGGGGCGGATGACGCGACTGCGCGGCATCCACCCCTCATGCACCGGTGCGATCAGCTCACGGCTCGGTGCCGATCGACTTGTCGATGTTGTCGCGCACGTCGTCGATCTTGGCGTCGTGCTCGTCGGGCGTGACCTTCTTGGCGGCGTCGGCGACCCCGTCGAGCACCTTGTCGCTGATGTCCTCGGCCTGCTCGCTGTTGAGCGCCTCGGTGATCTTGTCCTTGTTCTCCTCGACGAAGTCCGTCGCCTTCTTCGTCAGGTCGTCGAGCGCACCCATATCCCCCACACCTTCCATCATCTGGACACTTTCCCCGTCATCGTATGTCGCGTTCCCGCGGGACGGAAGACTCGTCGGCGCGGCGCCACCGAGCGGCCGGGAGATGTCGCCGAACGTTCACCCGCGTCATGCCAGACTCGACGGGTGACCGCCACTCGCCCCGCCGACGAACCCCTCGTCGGCCGTTTCATCCGCCTCACGCCCTTCAGCGAAGCCGACATCCCCGAGCTCGAGCGGGCCCTCCGGCACCCGGAGGTGTTCGCCGGAGGCTACGGCGGCGGCCCCGCCGGACTGCCCACCGATGCCGATGCGTTCCACGCGTTCGCGAGCGGGTACTACACGGGCGGCCCGGCGGCGATGCCATGGACGGTGCGGATCGAGGGCGGCCCCGACCACGGCGCGGTCGTCGGCGCGACGAAGCTCGGCGACCTCGACCTGGCCAACGAGTCAGCGCACATCGGCTGGACCGCGTACGACCCGCGAGTGTGGGGCACGGCCGTGAACCCCGAGGCCAAGCTGTTGCTGCTCGGGCTGGCCTTCGATCACGGCTTCGGACGCGTCAAGCTGCAGGCCGACGCGCGGAACGACCGCTCGCGTGCCGCGATCCTGAAGCTCGGTGCGCAGTTCGAGGGCATCGCGAGGCGCCACAAGCCGCGCGCCGACGGCTCCTGGCGGGACTCGGCCGTCTACTCGGTCATCGTCGATGAATGGGCCCAGGTCCGGGCAGGCCTCGAGGCGCGGCTCGCCGCGAATGGCGAGCGGCCGGTGACCCTCGACGGTCAGGCGTCGCGTCCCCGGTGACGGAGGTGCTCGGGCACGTGCAGCCGGGTGAGGAACGCGTCGGTCCCGCGGGGCACGCCGCGGCGATCGCCGCGTGACACGAGCACCGTCACGAGCACCGCGAGCGGCACGGTCCAGGCGGCGGGTTGCTCCAGGAACGGGCGGATGCCGGGTGCCAACGTCGAGAGCGCCGCCCCGCCCAGGATCGCCGCGCCCGACAGCACGGCGCCCGTGAGCATGCCGGCGATCGCGCCGCGCGCGGTGAGCCCGCGCCACCAGATGCCGAGGATGAGCATGGGGCACAGCGTCGACGCGGTGAACGCGAAGACGAGGCCGACGCTGCCGGCGAGGCCCGTCGACTCGGTGGCCAGCGCGACCACGAGCGGCACGAATGACGAGATCACCGCGGCGATGCGGAAGCCGCGCACGCTGCCGCCGAGGAGGTCCTGACTGATCACGCCCGCCAGCGAGACCACGAGGCCCGACGACGTGGAGAGGAACGCCGCGAACGCACCGGCGATCACGAGCGCGGTGAGCACGTCGCCGAGCGGCCCGGGCACCAGCCGGTCGGGCAGCAGCAGGACGAGCGCGTCCGACTCGCCGGGCGCCGCGAGGTCGGGAGCGAACGCGCGACCGAGGAACCCGAACGCCGTGGGGAACAGGTAGAACACCGAGAGCAGCACGAGCACGATCACGGTGGTGCGCCGGGCGGCGACGCCGTCGGGGTTCGTGTAGAACCGCACCAGCACGTGCGGCAGGCCGAGCGTGCCGAGGAGCAGCGCGACCATCAACGAGACGGTGCGGTACACGTCGAGGTCGCCCGGTCCGGCCGCCGTCGGGAAGGCGTCCGCCGGGGTCAGCTGCGCGGGCGGCTCGCCGCCGTTCACCACGAGCAGGAGCGCGATCACGGGCACCGCGAGCGCCGTGAGCTTCAGCCAGAACTGGAACGCCTGCACGAACGTGATCGAGCGCATGCCGCCGGCCGCCACGACGACGGCGACGATGACCGCGACCGCCAGCGACCCGGCCCACGCCGGCAGGCCGGTCGTGATCCGCACCGTGAGCGCCGCGCCCTGCAGCTGCGGCACGATGTAGAACCAGCCGATGACGATCACGAGGATGCTCGTCACCCTCCGGGCCCACTCCGACTCCAGCCGCGCCTCGGTGAAGTCGGGGATCGTGTACGCGCCCGACCGGCGCAGCGGGGCCGCGACGAAGAGCAGCAGCATGAGGTAGCCCGCCGTGTAGCCGATCGGGAACCACAGCGCTGCCGACCCGGTGAGCAGGATGAGTCCGGCGATGCCGAGGAACGATGCGGCCGAGAGGTACTCGCCGCCGATCGCCGACGCGTTCCACCACGGCCGCACGGTGCGCGACGCCACGTAGAAGTCGCTCGTGGTGCGGGACACCCGCAGCCCGTAGAACCCGATGAGCGCCGACGCCACGGCGACCACCGTGATCGCCGTGTAGCCGATGGCGGGATTCACTCCTCCTCCGTGAGCGATCGGTAGCGGGCCTCGTTCCGCGAGGCGGCGCGCACGTACAGGGCGCCGACGGTGATCGCGAGCGGGTAGACGCCCACGCCGAGCAGCAGCCACGACAGGGGGACCCCGAGCACGAACGTGCCGTCGAACTCGGGGACGAGCGCGACCGCGAGCACGAACAGCGCGGTCGCGACCGCGAAGCCCACTGCGAACACGACGCCGAGTCGCAACTGCGAGCGGATCAGCGAGCGCACGTAGACGCCGGCGATGTCGCTCGTCGGCGCCTCGCGTCCGTGGGTCGCCAGGCGAGCGGATGCCGCGGCCGAGCCGGCGCGGGGGGCGGTGACCCTGACGCGCCCGGCTGCGGGAAGCATTGCGGGTTGAGGAGGATGCGCAGCATCCGTCTCGAAACCCGGCGGCTCTGCGGGTTGAGGAGCTTCTGCGGGTTGAGGAGGATGCGCAGCATCCGTCTCGAAACCAGAACCCTCGTCGCTCATGGCCGCGGCCGGATCGTCGCCGCCTCGAGGCGCTCGCGGAGTGCCGGGAGCAGCCGGCGGCTCACGGGCAGCTCGGCCGCGCCCACCACGACGCTCGGGTGGTCGCCGCCGAGCCTGATGCGGGTCAGGTGCCCGATCGCGACGAGGTACGAGCGGTGGATGCGCACGAACGCGTCGGACCACTGCCGCTCGAGGTCGGACATCGGCACCCGCACGAGGTAGCTCGCCTCCTCGGTGTGCAGCCGCGCGTAGTCGCCCTGCGCCTGCACGTAGCGAACCTCGTCGCGGCGGATCATGCGGGTCGTGCCGCCGAGTGTCACGGCGATCATCTCGGGCTGCGGCTCGGATGCCGTGGCGCCGGCCTGCGCGGCGCCGGCCTTGAGCGCCTCGACGACACGGGTGATCGAGCGGTGCAGGCGCTCGGTGCGCACCGGCTTCAGCAGGTAGTCGACCGCGGCGAGGTCGAAGGCCTCGAGCGCACCCTCCTCGTCGGCGGTCACGAACACGAGGGCGGGGCGGTGCTCGAACCGCGCCATCGCGCGGGCGAGGTCGAACCCGTTGAGTCCGGGCATGTGGATGTCGAGGAACGCCGCATCGACCGGCTCGCGGGTGAGCAGGCGGATGGCTTCGGCACCAGAGGCGGCCTGGTGGATGACCCCGATGCGCGGATCCTGGCCGAGCAGGAACGCCAGCTCGTCGATCGCGGGCTGCTCGTCGTCGGCGATGAGCACGGAGATGGTCATCGTTCCAGTCTCCCATCGGGGCCGACGTCGGCGTCGGCGGATGCCGCGACACGGCCGGGCTGCGACTTCGGCACCCGCATGCGCACCAACGTGCCCGCCCCCACGTTGGTCTCGACGACGAGCCCGTGCTCCTCCCCGTAGACCTGCCGGAGGCGCGCGTCGACGTTGCGCAGGCCCACGTGCTCGCCCGGCGCGCCGCCCGCGAGCGCCGTCTCGAGCACCACGGGGTCGATGCCGACCCCGTCGTCCTCGACGCTGATCTCGGCGAACGCGCCGGAGTCCTCCGCGGTGATCGTGATGCGGCCGCCGCCCTCCTTCGACTCGAGGCCGTGCCGTACGGCGTTCTCCACGAGCGGCTGGATAGAGAGGAAGGGCACGACGGTCGAGAGCACCTCTGGGGCGATCTGCAGCGTCACCTTGAGCCGGTCGCCGAACCGTGCGCGCTCGAGGCGCAGGTAGCTGTCGATCGAGCGCAGTTCCTCGGCCACGGTCGTGAAGTCGCCGTGGCGACGGAAGGAGTAGCGCGTGAAGTCGGCGAACTCGAGCACCAGCTCTCGGGCCTGTGCGGGATCCGTGTTGATGAACGACGCGATCGCGTTGAGGGAGTTGTAGATGAAGTGCGGGCTGATCTGGGCGCGGAGGGCGCGCACCTCGGCCTCGGCGAGCGCAGCGCGCGAGGCGTCGAGCTCGCCGAGCTCGACCTGTGCGGCGACCCAGTCCGCCACCTCGCCCGTGGCCCGCACGAGGCCGGCGCGCACGGGCGCGGCGAACGCCACGATGGCGCCGACCGTGCGTCCGTCTGCGCGGATCGGTGCGGCGACGGCATCCGTCTCGTGCTCGCCCAAGGGGATGCGCCGCTGCACCTGCGACTTGCCCGACGCGCTCGCCTCGGCCGCCAGCCGGCCGGCGACCGTGCGCACCGCGTCGTCGCCCTCGATGGTGACCACGCCGGCGCGGTCGACCAGGGCGAGCGTGTCGCAGCCGAGGAGCGCGCGCAGGTACCGGCCGGCCCGCATCGCGTCGACCTCGTCGATGCCGCCGCGCAGGTGCTTCGCCGCGCGGCTCGCGAGATGGAGGGTCTGGTACGTGGCCTGTTCCACGTCGGTGCCGAGATCCTTGGATGCCACGACGATGCGCCGCAGCAGCAGCACCACGCCGACCGCGAGTGCGCCCGCGACGACGCCGGCGGCAGCGGCGAGCAACATCGACTCGGGCATGCAGGTCAGCGTAGCCGTCGTTCGTCGTCGCCGAATCGCCGTTCGTCGCAGGATGGCCGCCGCTCACCGACGACGAACGGCACGACCCCCCGGCGGCCCGGAGCGAGCGCCAGCATGGTGCCACTGCACTGCCTGCCGGCGGAGATCGGCACAGGGCAGCGGCGCGGCGGACGGCCCGCCGAGACCCCCCTCGAAGGAGAGACGCCATGGGCAACGAAGCCCTGAGCGCGGAGACGACGACCCGACCCGACGTCGACTACCGCGCGGTCCAGCAATCACCTGAGTTCCAGACCCTTCGCCGCACGCACCGGAACTTCGTGTTCCCCGTGCTCGGCGCGTGCCTCGCGTGGTACCTCGCCTACGTGCTGCTCGCGACCTACGCGCACGACTTCATGTCGACCCCCGTGTTCGGCAGCATCAACATCGCGATGCTGCTCGGCCTCGCGCAGGTCGTCACGACCTTCGCGGTGACCACGTGGTACGTGCGCTTCGCCAACAAGCGCCTCGACCCGCTCGCCACCGAGATCCGCGAGGAGATCGAGGCGGATGCCGCTGCGGCATCCGTCACCGCGGGGGTGAACCGCTGATGCGACACCTCGAAGCCGCAGCCACGTCGCCCGGCGACCCCTGGCTCAACATCGCCATCTTCGGCGCGTTCGTCGCGATCACGATGATCATCGTGTTCCGCGCGAGCAGGAACAACAAGACCGCGTCGGACTACTACGCCGCCGGTCGCTCGTTCACGGGCGGCCAGAACGGCGCGGCGATCGCCGGCGACTACCTGTCGGCGGCGTCCTTCCTCGGCATCGTCGGCGCGATCGCGGTCACGGGCTACGACGGATTCCTCTACTCGATCGGCTTCCTCGTGGCGTGGCTGGTCGCGCTGCTGCTCGTGGCCGAGCTGCTGCGCAACACCGGCCGGTTCACGATGGCCGACGTGCTGTCGTTCCGGCTGAAGCAGAAGCCCGTGCGCATCGCGGCGGCCACGACCACCCTCGTCGTGTGCTTCTTCTACCTGCTCGCCCAGATGGCGGGTGCGGGCGGCCTCGTGTCGCTGCTGCTCGGCATCGGCGACAAGGTCGGCCAGGGCGTCGTCATCACCGTGGTCGGCGGCCTCATGATCCTGTACGTGCTCATCGGCGGCATGAAGGGCACCACCTGGGTGCAGATCATCAAGGCGGGCCTGCTCATCGCGGGCGCCGCGGTGATGACGGTCTGGGTGCTCGCCCTCAACGGCTTCAACTTCTCCACCCTGCTCGACAACGCGGTCGCGACCGCCGGCAACCCGGCGATCCTCGACCCGGGCCTCAAGTACGGCGTCTCCGAGATCGCGAAGCTCGACTTCCTCTCGCTCGGCCTCGCGCTGGTGCTCGGCACCGCGGCTCTGCCGCACGTGCTGATGCGCTTCTACACGGTGCCCACGGCGAAGGAGGCCCGCAAGTCGGTCGTCTGGGCCATCTGGCTCATCGGCATCTTCTACGTGTTCACCCTCGTGCTCGGCTACGGCGCCGCGGCCCTCATCGGGCCCGAGGCGATCGCCGCGGCACCCGGCGGCGCGAACTCGGCCGCCCCGCTGCTCGCGTTCGAGCTCGGCGGGCCGATCCTGCTCGGCCTCATCGCGGCGATCGCGTTCGCGACGATCCTCGCGGTCGTCGCGGGCCTCACGATCACGGCGGCCGCGTCGTTCGCGCACGACATCTACGCGAGCGTCGTGAAGAAGGGCAAGCCCGAGGCCGGCGCCGAGGTGAAGGTCGCCCGTCGCACGGTCGTCGTGATCGGCATCATCGCGATCATCGGCGGCATCGGGGCGAACGGCCAGAACGTGGCGTTCCTCGTGGCGCTGGCGTTCGCGGTCGCGGCATCCGCCAACCTGCCCACCATCGTGTACTCGCTGTTCTGGAAGCGGTTCACGACGAAGGGCGCGCTCTGGAGCATGTACGGCGGCCTCGCGTCGGCGATCATCCTCATCGCGCTCTCGCCCGTCGTCTCGGGCACCCCCACCTCGATGATCCCGGGCGCCGACTTCGACATCGTGCCGCTGTCGAACCCCGGCATCATCTCGATCCCGCTGGCCTTCTTCCTCGGCTGGCTCGGCACCGTGCTCGACAAGGGCACGGAGGACCCGGCCAAGCAGTCCGAGATGGAGGTGCGCTCGCTCACGGGCGCGGGCGCCGAGAAGGCGGTCCAGCACTAGCGTTCCGGCGGCGGGTGCCGGGAAGACCCCGCCGCCGGATCACCGTCGACGCGGCAGGAACGCCTGCCCGGCCGCGTCGGACGAACAACAGGGGCGGATGCCTCGGCCTCGCGTCGGAGCATCCGCCCCCGTTGTCGTGCACCGTGCGTAACTCCGGAGCCTCGCCAGACGTCGCTGGCGCGCCGGCCGCCGGTCCCCGGCGTGCCGCCCGGTGGCTCCGGAGTTGCGCACGTCCCACGGGCGGACGGAGGCCCGCTGCATCCGCCTACATGTTGATCATGTGGCCGGCGAGCCCGTGGAACGCCTCCTGCAGCGCCTCGGAGAGCGTCGGGTGCGTGTGCACGTTGCGGGCGAGCTCGAGCGCGCCGAGGTCCCACTTCTGGGCGAGGGTGAGCTCGGGCAGCAGTTCGGCGACGTCGGCGCCGATGAGGTGGCCGCCGAGCAGCTCGAGGTACTTCGCGTCGGCGATGAGCTTCACGAAGCCGGCCGGCTCGCCGAGGCCCTGAGCCTTGCCGTTGGCGGTGAACGGGAACGTCGCGACCTTCACGTCGTAGCCCTCGTCGCGCGCCTGCTGCTCGGTGAGGCCGAAGCTCGCGACCTGCGGCTGGCAGAACGTGACGCGGGGCATCATGCGGTAGTCGCCGAGCGACATGGTCTCGGCGCCGCCGATGGTCTCGGCCGCGACGACGCCCATCGCCTCGGCGACGTGGGCCAGCATGAGCTTCGCGGTGACGTCGCCGATGGCGTAGATGTGCGGCACGTTGGTTCGCATGAACTCGTCGATGGCGATCGCGCCGCGGTCGGTCAGCTGCACGCCGGTGGTCTCGAGCCCGAAGCCCTCGACGTTCGGCGCGAACCCGACCGAGATGAGCGCGCGGTCGACGTCGAGCGACCCGGGCTGGCCGTCGGCGCCGGTGTAGGTCACGGTGACGGATGCCCCGTTGTCGGTGACCGTCTCGACCTTCGTCGACGCGAGGATCGGCACGCCGAGCTTGCGGTACTGCTTCGTGATCTCCTTCGAGACGTCGACGTCCTCGTTCGGCAGGGCCCGGTCGAGGAACTCGATGATCGTCACCTCGACGCCGTAGTTGCGCATCACGTAGGCGAACTCCATGCCGATCGCGCCGGCGCCGACGATCGCGATCGACCGGGGCAGCTCGCGCTGCATGATCTGCGTCTCGTAGGTGACGATGTTCTCGCTGAGCTCGACGCCGGGCAGGAGTCGCACCCGGGAGCCGGTCGCGATGATCGCGTTCGCGAACGTCAGCGTCTCGGTCGATCCGTCGGCCTTCGCCACGTCGATCGTGTTCGCGTCGCGGAACGTGCCGCGGCCGTCGAACTCGGTGATCTGGTTCTTCTTCATCAGGTAGTGCACGCCCTTGACGCGCCCGTCGGCCACCGTGCGGCTGCGGTCGAACGCGACGCCGTAGTCGAACGACGCCTCGCCGCTGATGCCGAAGCTGGACGCCTGCGCGTGGAAGATGTGCGCGAGCTCCGCGTTGCGGAGCAGCGCCTTCGAGGGGATGCACCCGACGTTGAGGCAGACGCCGCCCCAGTACTTCTCCTCGATCACCGCGGTGCGGAGCCCGAGCTGTGCGGCGCGCACCGCGGCGACGTAGCCGCCGGGACCCGCGCCGAGGACGACGACATCGAAATGGCTGGTCATGCGGGCCAGCCTAGGCGGGTGCCCCGGGGGCGGGGCAAGTCGGCGGCGAGCGGTCGGGTGCGCCCGCGCGTCACGGGTGGGATGCCACCCCGCCGGTGCTCAGCCGGACGGGGCGGTGATGCGGGACATGATGACGGTGAACTGGCCCGTGTTGTCGTCGCGGTCCAGGTCGTTCACGCCCAGCACGACCTGGCCGATCCGGCCGCCGCCGGCGTAGCAGTCGAAGTACGACTCGGTGCCGAGTCCCACGAAGGGCGGCAGGCCGTCGATGGCTCCGATCAAGGAGCCGTGCTCGGCGTCCTCGAGGCTCGGCACGTTGTCGCTCGGGTCGTTGGCCTGCTGCGCTGAACACCTCCGTTCCGTCGGCGTCCACGGCCGTGAGCTGTTGATCCTCCCCCCACGTGATCACGCCGTTCCCCCAGACCGAGTAGGCGGCGCCCGGGAGGCAGGTGATCCCGGTGGGCGCCCACTCGCCGGCATTGGCCGGCACGTCGACGGTGATCGGCGTGAGGGCGTCGAGCGTGATCGTCGGATCCTCGGTGACATCCGAGGCCGCCACCATGAAGGAGCCGACGTTGCCGCCGGGATCCGAGTCGTTGAAGCCGAGCTGGATGTCGCCGTCGATGGGGCATTCCATCGCCAGCCGCGAACCGACGACGAACGGCATGCCGCTGTCGCTCACGCGCCCGATGAGCGAGGCGTGCGACGCGTACGGTTGCGGGTCGATCGCGGAGTACTGCTGCTGGGCGCCCTCGGGCGTCAGCGCGAGGCCCCCGAGGTCCTCGACCTCGACCTCGCCGGTGGCGTTGAGGAGGAGACGCTGGCCGCCGCTGCAGTCGAGACCGGTCGGCGTCCACACCGTATCTCCCGCGACCTCGATCTCGGCCGGGAGTGTCACGGCCCGCGACGTTGCCGGAGCCCGTGCCGGAGCCCCCGCCGGTCCCTCCGCTGCCGCCGCTCAGTGCGGCCATCACCGCGACGGTGCCGCCGATCCCGAGGAGGAGCGCGGCCCCGGCCGCGACGGCGGCGACCAGGCCCATCCGGCGTCGATTCCACCACGGCTCGGGCTCGGGCGTGGGGTCCGTAGTCGGCCCATTCGGGGCATCCGATGCGGTGTCGTCGGCTTCCCCGTCTCCCGCCGACCGCGGCAGGACGAACAGGCGGGTGTCGTCGCCGCGCAGGCAGAGCACCGGCGTCACCCACTCGAGCGTGTCCCGGCCGAGGCCGAGGATCGCGATCCGGCCGCTGACGACCGCCTCGTCGATGCGCCGGCCGTAGGCGAGTGCGGAGTAGAAGCCCTGCGAGAACGCGACTGCCGCCGCGTCGCTGATCGTGAACTGCATCGCGGCGACGGCGTTGATGCCGCTGTTGACGAGCGCCGCGGCCGTGCCGGAGTACAGCTCGTCCGTGCTCGCGGTGCCCGACATGCACGAGTTGATCACGACCAGCCGAGGGGTCGGCTCGGCCTGGTCGAGCAGGTCGGCGAGCGCCGACGCGTCGACGTACTCGGTCCGCCCGTCGGGGCCGACGAACGCGAGCACCCCCTCGTCGGACGAGGAATCGTAGGACCCGTGCCCCACGAAGTGGAGCACGTGCCACGGCGCCGAGAGCAGCTTCTCGTGCACGTTGGTCCAGGTGACCTCGTCGAGCCACTCGACGAGGATCCGGCCTCGGGCGATGTGGGGCCGGAGCGCCGTCTCGAGGCGCGCGCGCTCGGCCGCGGCGTCGATCGCCGGCAGGTCGCTGGGCGCCGCGACCATCGCCAGCACGCGCAGCGGCGGGTCGAGGTTCAGCGGTTCCATCACGTCCGTCGTCGGGATCTGCCGGATGAGCGGCTCCTTGCGACAGACGTACACGCCCGCCTCGGGGTCGAACAGCGTCTCCCAGGGGAGGGCTGCGAGCTTCGGCGCGACGAGCCGGAGTCGCACCTGCAGGCTCTCCCCGCGCTCCTTGGCGACTGCGCGGCTCGTGCGGTAGGCCTCCTCGACCTCGCCGGTGAAGACGGCGGAGAAGAGCTCCGTGCCCACGCGCGCGATCTCGGTCTCGCCCGCGGTCAGCACGCGTCGCGCCGGCACCGCCGAGGCGAGCACGGTGGAGTCCATCAGCGGCAACCGCGTGATGAGGGTGTCGACGTCCAGCCGGAACGACGCGGATGCCGCGTCCGCCCCGGCCGATCGAAGGACGCGGACGTCCCACGTGCCCGGCTCCTCGCCGGGTCCGATCTCCAGCTCGATGATCGTGCTCATCAGCGGCTCCCGGAGTTCGGGATCAGGCTACTCCCGCGCGGCCTCGCCGGTCATCAGGGCCCACCCGGGTCGAGCGGACGGGATCATCCTGCCGACCTCCGGCGGATTCCGGACAAGCACCCCGGCAGGGGGGTACGGGTGTCACCGGTCGGGCTTACGCTCGACCGGTGAGCACCAGTACCACCCAGCAGGCCGCCGTCGCGGCATCCGCACCGAAGCGATCCGGTCGGCTGTCGACGTGGGTGCAGTTCCTCGCGATGGGCGTGGTGTGGGGTGCGAGCTTCCTCTTCATGAAGGTCGCCCTCGAGGGTGTGTCGTTCGGGCAGATCGCCTGGTCGCGCACGGTGCTCGGCGCGCTCGCGCTCGGTGCGATCGTGCTCATCACGCGGCCTCGGGTGCCCCGCGTCGACGGGACGCCCGGTCCGGTGCTGCCCCGTGAGCGGGTCGTGTGGCTGCACTTCCTCGTGGTGTCGCTCACGACCTGCGTCATCCCGTACCTGTGCTTCGCGTGGGCGGAGCAGTACGTCTCGTCGAGCCTCGCGTCGATCTACAACGCGACCACGCCGATCATGACCGCGCTCATGGCGACGCTCGTGTTCCGCGTCGAGCGGCTGGGGCTGAGCCGGTGGGTCGGCGTGGGCGTCGGCATCCTCGGCGTGCTCGTGGTGATCGGCCCGTGGCAGTACTCGGCCCTCACCGGCAGCCTCGCGGGGCAGCTCGCGTGCCTCGTGGCGACGGCCTGCTACGGCTTCACGTTCGGCTACCAGCGCCGCTTCCTCAGCCAGCGTCCGATCGCGCCGGCGACGTTCGCGTTCCTCTCGATCGGCGTCTCAGCGGTCGTGATGCTCGTGCTCACCCCGTGGCTCGCGCTCTCGCCGGTCGAACTCGACTGGACCATCGTCGGCTCGCTGCTGGCGCTCGGCGTGCTCGGCACGGGCGTCGCGTACATCTGGATGATCAACGTGCTCCGCGCGTGGGGGCCGACCGGCTCGTCGACGGTCACCTACGTGACTCCGGTGGTCGGCGTGGCGCTCGGCGTGCTGCTGCTCAGCGAGCGGTTCAGCTGGCATGAGCCGGTCGGCGCGGTGCTCGTGCTGCTCGGCATCCTGCTGGCGCAGGGCCGGCTCCGGCTCCGGCTCGGGCGTCGCCGGGAGCCAGCCGCGGCCTGACCCGCCCGATAGCGCCCGGCGCGGGGTCGCCCAGTGCAGGAACTCTCGGTCGACACGCCGCAGCGACGGGCGCGACGCACCGGCGCGCGCGGGTTCTTCCTGCATTTCGCCAGTGCCGCGAGCGCATCCCGCGGCTCGAGGGGTTGACAGCGGCGCGCGTAGAAATACGGTCTTGACACGTGCGTGGCACATGGTTGGTTAGTTACACAAGTAATGAACCAACGAGGTTCGGCACACGACCAGATAGGCCGGAATGGACGAATCGCGACCGATCTTCATCCAGATCGCAGAACAGGTCGAGAACGACATCATCGACGGCGTCCTCAAGGAGGACGAGCAGATCCCATCGACGAACGAGTTCGCCGCGTTCTATCGCATCAATCCGGCCACCGCACTGAAGGGGGTGAATCGCCTTGTCGACGACGGCATCGTGGCGAAGCGGAGGGGGATCGGCATGTTCGTGACCCCCGGAGCCAGGGACCGCCTCATCGAGCGTCGACGGGCCGACTTCGCCGCCGAGTACATCAGACCGCTCATCATCGAGGCCGAGAAGCTCGGCATCGACATCGACGAACTCGCGGGACTCCTCCGCGGGGAAAGGATCCAGTCATGACCCGCACCGTGGTCCGTGCCAACGGACTCACCAAGCGCTACGGCTCGTTCACGGCGCTCGACGCCGTCGACTTCAGCCTCCAGGAGAACCGCATCTACGGGCTCCTCGGGCGGAACGGAGCCGGCAAGACGACGATCATGCAGCTGCTGACCGGGCAGATCTTCGCGAACGGCGGCGAGCTCGAGGTGTTCGGCCGCGAGCCGGCCGAACACGCCGAGGTCCTGCGCCGGATCTGCTTCATCGCCGAGTCGCAGCGGTACCCCGAGGACTTCACGCCGAATCACGTGTTCAAGGCCGCACCCTGGTTCTTCGAGCACTGGGATGCCGCGTTCGCCGAGCGCCTCGTCGCCGACTTCCGCCTGCCCACGAAGCGACGGATCAAGAAGCTCTCGCGCGGCCAGCTCTCGGCGGTGGGCGTCATCGTCGGCCTCGCATCGCGGGCGCCGATCACGTTCTTCGACGAGCCGTACCTCGGCCTCGACGCCGTGGCGCGGCACATCTTCTACGACCGCCTGCTCGAGGACTACGCCGAGCATCCCCGCACGGTCGTGCTCTCGACGCACCTGATCGACGAGGTCGCGAACCTCCTCGAGCACATCATCCTCATCGACCAGGGCCGCATCCTGCTCGATCGCGACGCAGACGACGTGCGCGGCTCCGCCACCACGATCGCCGGGGCGCGGGCGGCGGTGGAGTCGTTCGTCGCGGGCCGATCGGTGATCGGTCGCGAGGGCCTCGGCGGACTGGCATCCGTCACGGTCGACGGCCGCCTCGGGAAGGCCGAACGGATGCGTGCCGCCGAGCTCGGGCTCGAGCTCGCGCCGGTCTCGCTCCAGCAGCTCATCGTCCACATGACCGGCACCGAGCTCGATACCGACACGACCGAACAGGAGGCCGCAGCATGACCGCCGTCGTCGCCGCGCCGATCGCCCGCACCGAGGCTCGTTCGCGAGGCCACGAGATCTGGCGCATCGTGCGCCTGCACACCGTCAACCCCTCGATCTTCTTCGGGGTGCCGTGGCTCATCCTCGGCGGCGCCTGGGCCGTCACGATGGTGATCGCGCTCATCATCGCGCGGCGCGCGGAGGCCGCCGGCGAACTCGACGAGGGCATCCGCTACAGCTGGGCGGTGCTCTCGCCGCAGTGGTACCTGATCGTCGTGGGCGTCCAGGCCATCGCCTACACGTTCTCGTTCGCCTTGGGATTCGGCGCGACGCGGCGGGACTTCTGGCTGGGCACGAGCGCGATGTTCGTGTTCGTGTCGCTCGAGATGGCCGCAGCGATCGCCACCCTCGTGCAGATCGAGAAGGCGACCGATGGCTGGTGGATCGGCGCCGGCATGTTCGACGCGCTCTGGTACGGGCAGTCGGGCTGGCTCACCGACTTCTACACGACGTTCGTGCTGCAGCTGCTGGTGCTGTTCATCGGGGCGAGCATCACGACCATCTACATGCGCTGGCGGATCCGGGGCATGATGATCCTGCTCTTCAGCGCCGTCGCCCTCGTGCTCGCGCTCGTGGCGACCCTCACGTTCACCGAGAGCTGGGTCGCGGTCTTCGACTGGTTCGTCTCGATCGGCATCGTGGGCGTCTTCACGGTGCTGCTGGTGAAGGCGCTCGGCTGGGCGGTCGCCGGGTACGTCGTCATCAGGCGGGCTACGCCGCGCTGATCGCCGGCGCACAGGCCGCGGCGCGGCATCCGGTGGGGGTCGGATGCCGCGCCGCATCGTCATCCCGGAGGATGACGCTCGCGCCCCCGCCCGCGGAATCCGCTCTCCGGGTGCCGGACGCGCCCGTCACTCCGGCCCGGCCGCGCGGAGGCTCGGAGCATGAGTTCCTTCGTGATCGAGGCAGCAGGCCTCAGCAAGTCGTTCGGGTCGACGCACGCGCTCGCGGGCGTCGACCTCTCGGTGCGCACGGGCGAGTCGCTCGCCATCATGGGCGCGTCGGGTTCGGGCAAGACGACGTTGCTGCACTGCCTCGCGGGGATCACCCGCCCGGACGCCGGGACGGTCGGCTTCCTGTCCGGCGCCGGGCGAGTGATGGTCACGGGGCTCAGCGAGCGCGAACGTTCCCGACTGCGCCGGGAGGCGTTCGGGTTCGTCTTCCAGCAGGGGCTCCTCATCCCGGAGCTCACCGCGGTCGAGAACGTCGCGCTCGCACTCATGCTCAACGGGATGCCGCGCGCCCGCGCCGAGGAGTACGGCCGCGGCTGGCTCGCAGCCCTCGGCCTCGCGGGCATGGAGGACCGCCGCATCGGCCAGCTCTCGGGCGGCCAGGCGCAGCGCGTGGCCATCGCCCGGGCGCAGGTGACCGGGGCATCCGTGGTCTTCGCCGACGAGCCCACGGGCGCGCTCGACTCCGCGACGTCGGCCGACGTGATGCAGGCGCTGCTCGACTCGACCACGGGCCAGGGCCGCACGCTCATCCTCGTCACGCACGACGCAGAGGTGGCCGCGCGCTGCTCCCGCATCGTCGACATGCGCGACGGCCGCATCGTCGGGGAGCGGGTGCCCGCATGATCGCGCGCGTCGCGTGGCTGCTCGCCCGGCCGGGATCGGCCGGCGTCGCGGCATCCGTGCTGCCCATCACCGCATTCGGCATCGTGACGGCGCTGCTGCTCACCGTGCTCGGCGGTGCGCAGACGTTCTGGACCTGGACCGACGACGCGGGAGTGCTCTACCAGGCGCTCGCCGTGATCGCGCTCGTACTGCTCGTGGTGCCGCTCGTGTCGCTCGGGGGAGCGGCGGCGCGGCTCTCGGCGCGGCGACGCGACGACCGGCTCGCCACCCTGCGACTGCTCGGTGCCACGCCCGCTGCAGTCTCGGCGCTCGCCGTGATCGAGTCGGCCGTGCTCGCCGCCGTCGGCGCGGTCGCCGGCGTGATCGTGTACCTTGCGATCGTGCCGCTGCTCGGGCTCATCGAGTTCCGCGGCGAGGCGCTCGGGGCATCCGGGGTGCTGCTGCCGTGGCCGGTGCTCGTCGTCGTGCCGTTCGGGATCGCCGCGCTCGCCGCACTGAGCGCGGTGCTCGGCCTGCGGCAGGTCGTGATCTCGCCGCTCGGGGTGCGCACGCGCCAGGAGGCGCCGCGACTGCACTGGGTGCGCGTCGTGGTCGGCGTCGCCGTCGTGGCGCTCGCGTTCGGACTGATGGCGGTGCTGCGGGTCGCGCCGACCACGATGGTGATCCTCGGCATGCTCGCGCTCGCGTTCGGGGGCACCGTCGCGGTGCTCAACCTCATCGGGCCCTGGGTGATCCGGCTGTCGCGAAGGGCCAGGCCAGGCGAGCCAAGACGCCCGCACGGCTGCTCGCGGCGCGCACGGTGCTCGAGTCGCCGAAGGGCGCGTGGCGCCAGGTCGGCGGCGTGGCGATGACGAGCTTCATGGCCGTGTTCGCGGGCGCAGGGGTGGCCGTGCTCGGTGCGTTCGGGCGCGGAGGGCGACGCGGAGTCGCAGCTGCTCGTGGCCGACATCCGCACCGGCATCCTCATCACCGTGGTCGGCTCGTTCCTCATGGTCGCGTGCTCGGTCGGCGTGAACCAGGCGGCGGGCATCCTCGACCGCGGCGAGCTCTACCGCAGCCTCGACATGCTCGGCATGCCGGTGGGCACCATGGATGCCGCGCGCCGCCGCGCGGTGATGTCGCCCCTTCGCATCACCGCGATCGGCTCCGCGGTGACCGCCGCGGTCGTGATGCTGCCGCTCACCGGACTCACGCTGATCGTCGCCCCCGCCTCGCTCCTGGTCATCGCGGGCCTGCTGGCCGCCGGCATCGGCATCGTGTGGCTCGGACTCCTGGCGACCCGACCGGTGCTGGAACGGGCGACGGTTGCGGGTTGAGAGCTCTGCGGGTTGAGGAGCTCGCGCAGCGAGCGTCGACTCTGCGGGTTGAGGAGCTCGCGCAGCGAGCGTCTCGAAACCCGCCGCGTGGGCGCGGGTTCCGCGACCCGCAGCTGCGCGCCTCCTCAACCCGCAGCTGCGCGCCTCCGCAACCCGCAGCCATGCGCCGCCGATGGGAAGTACCCTCGAAGCATGACTGACGGGCCCATCGACGAACGGGATGCCGCGATGAGCGAGCTCCTCGGCATCCGCTCGAGCATCGACAACATCGACGCGGCCCTCATCCACCTGCTCGCCGAGCGCTTCAAGTTCACGCAGCAGGTGGGGCGCCTGAAGGCGGCGCACGGGCTGCCGCCGAGCGACCCCGACCGTGAGAAGCGGCAGCTCGCCCGGCTCCGCGCGCTCGCCGTCGACGCCCACCTCGATCCGGCGTTCGCCGAGAAGTGGTTCAACTTCGTCGTCGCCGAGGTGATCCAGCACCACGAGGAGCTGGCCGGCAACGGCGGCTCCGGCGACGGCCTGTGAGCTGGTATCCGCTCCCCCTCCCGCCGCAGGCGGGTCGGCGCTACCTCGTGACGGGCGCCAACGCGGGGCTCGGGTTCTTCGCCGCGGCGAGGCTCGCCGGCGCGGGTGCGCACGTCGTGATGAGCGGCCGGAGCTCCGAGCGGTTGGATGCCGCGGTGGCGGCGATCCGCGGCGTGCGCCCGGCGGCATCCGTCGAGACGCTCGTGATGGACCAGTCGTCACTCGACGCGGTCGAAGCGGGTGCCGAGCGCCTGCTCGCCGATGCGCCGCTCGACGGCATCATCGCCAACGCCGGCATGGTGCACACGCCGATGACCCGCCTCGAGTCGATCGACGGCAACGAACTCGTGATCGCCACGAACCTGCTCGGGCACTTCGCCCTGTTCGAGCGGATGCTGCCGCACCTCGCCGACGGCGCCCGCATCGTGTCACTCGGATCGCTGTCGACGCGGCTCTCGACGTTCCGTGTCGACGACCCGCAGCTCGAACGCGGCTACGACCCCTGGCGCGCCTACGCCCAGTCGAAGATCGCGTCGCAGTCGGTGGCGTTCGAGCTCGACCGGCGGCTGCGGGTCGCCGGGCTACCGGTGTCGAGCGTCGTCGCGCACCCCGGCTACTCGATCAGCGGCCGCACGCCCACCGTGCCGGGCGTCAACGAGCCGAGCCGCGGCGGGCGCTTCGCCGACGCGCTGCAGGCCGCGTGGGCGCAGGGCAAGCACCGCGGTGCGGAGATCCCACTGCATGCGCTGACCGCCCCGGGAGTGGAGGGCGGGCAGTTCTGGGGCCCGAAGTACCTCACGAGCGGCGAGCCGACGCTGCAGACGCCGACGCGGGTATCGAGCGACCCGGTGATCGGGTCCATGGTCTGGGCGTTCGCCGAGCAGGCGACCGGTCGTCCGTTCCGGGTGGGCGGATGACCGAGCCGGGCCGCTCGGGCGGCCGGCTCTCGCCGCGGGTGCGTCTCGTGCTCGCCCGCATCATCGTGGTCGTGGGAATCGTGCTCGCCCTGGTCGCCCTCGTCACCGCGCGGTGGGGGTTCCTGTTCGCCGCCATCATCATCATCGGCCTCGGCGCCGCGCTCGGCCCGGCCCGGCACCGCGGCTGACCCAGCGCGACCACCGCAGCCCATGCGTCGCGCGTGGTTCACCTGCGCGCAACCCGCGCGTCGGGTGTCGTTGGCGGCCGGTGCATAGCGTCGACGCAAGGTAATCGCGGCGCTCGCACCGCGTGGCGGAGCGGCCCACCGGGGGTCGTCGGTAGGAGGGCCCAGCCATGTCCAGACACAGCACGACGACGGATGCCGTCATGGTCGACCTGCTCGAGGGGTTCGACGACGTGGACGAACTCGACATCGACCTGCTCGTGGACCTGCTCGGTCTGGCCGGCGGCGCCACCGCCGACCGGCGCCGTCGTCGACGGTAGGCGCGGCGCCCGTGCACACCGTCCAGCGGGTCGGTGACCTCGACGTCATCGTGAAGCCCTCGCCCGTCGCCATGGTGTGGAACGAGCCCGGCCGGCCACACGATGCGCTCGCCGCGCCCGGGGTCCGCCTGTCGCCCGGCGAGGCCCTCGTCGAGGTCGAGCTCGCCACCATCTGCCCCTCCGACGTGCGCACGGTGCGCGGCGAGCGTCCCGCGCACACGCCGCTCGTGCTCGGCCACGAGCAGGTGGGCCGGGTCGTCGCGGTGGGCGATGGCGCTCGTCGCGTCGACGGCGTGCCGCTGCAACTCGGCGACCGGGTCGTGTGGTCGGTCACCGTCAGCTGCGGCGAGTGCGACCGCTGCGCGCGCGGGATTCCGCAGCAGTGCCGGTCGCTCGCGAAGTACGGGCACGAGCGCGTGCACCGCGGCTGGGAGCTGTCGGGCGGGTTCGCCACCCACGTGCAGCTGCGTGTCGGCACCGACGTCGTGCGCGTCAGCGAGGAGGTGCCGAGCCGGGTGCTCGCGCCCGCATCGTGTGCCACGGCGACCGCGGTCGCGGCGCTCGACGCGGCATCCGCCCGGGTGGACCTCGACGGCGCGCTCGTGCTCGTCACCGGCGCCGGCCTCATCGGCCTCACCGTGGCGGCGATGGCCGTCGACGCCGGGGCCGAGGTGATCGTGTCCGATCCGGATGCCTCGCGGCGCGCGTTCGCCCGAGGGCTCGGTGCCGTGGCGGTGGACCCGGCGGCGCGGTCGACGTCGCCCGAGCGGCTCGACATGACACTGGCCGCATTCGAGCGGCGCGGACTGTCGGAGGTGCTCGTGGCCGTCGAGGCGTCGGGTGCCCAGTCGGCGGTGAGCACGGCGATCGCCTCGCTCGGCGTGGGCGGCGTCGGGGTGCTCGTCGGCAGCGTGGCGCCCGGATCCGAGGTGTGCCTCGACCCCGAATCGCTCGTGCGCCGGCTCGTGACCATCGCGGCGGTGCACGACTACACCGGCGAACAGCTTCGACGCGCGGTCGAGTTCCTCGAGCGGTCATGGCGACGTGTGCCGTTCGACGAACTCGTCGGGGCGACGCATTCGCTCGCCGAGCTCGACGACGCGCTCGCCGAGGCCGCGACGGGCAAGTATGTGCGGGTGGGGGTCGCGCCGGGACGCCGGCCCGTGTGAGACGCCGGGCGCCGCGCCACGTGGGGGCGTGACGTGGCGCCCGGTTCGGGGGAGCATTGGTGGATGATCAGCAGGGAGCTCTCGCTCGCACTCCGGGACGCCGGCCTCGTGTGGCATCCGGAGTCGGGCGACCGGTTCCAGCTCGACCTCCCCGACAGCGTCGAGGCCGAGGCGGAGGCCGACGTCTTCACCGTGAGCGAGATGACGATCGAGGCGCGTCGGTATCCGACGGGCACGATTCTCGCGTTCAACGGCACGACCGAGTGGGCGCTCGACTCCGTGGCGTTCGCCGACGCGGTGTGGCTGCCGCGCGAGGACCAGCTGCGCGAGCTGCTGCGGGCGACGTTCCGGTCGCTCACGCGGCTCCAGGACGCCTTCGAGGTCGAGATCGAGCTCGGCGGCGAGCGGGTGCGGTTCGAGCATCCCGACGTCGCCGAGGCCTACGGCCTGGCGCTGCTCGAGCTCGTGGGCAGGTCGCGATGACGGATGCCGCTGGGTCGGGCGCTCCCGAGCCGGATGCCGCTTCGCTCGCGGTCGCACACGCGAAGGCGCTCGTGGCCGACGCCGTCGCCGCGCTGCGCGAGGCGAAGCCCGCGCAGGAGACGCTCGCGGAGCTCTGCCCGAGCGTCGTGTGCTCGGGATCCCGCGTGCCGCGCGCATGACACCGGTCGGGCGGGTGTGGCGGCTCGGGGTGCTGCTGCTCGACGAGGCCGGCGGCGTGTGGGATTCGGGACGCGTGGTGCGCGCGGAGCGCACGGCGCGCAAGAGCATCACGGCCGAGGCGGTGGCCGAGCAGCGGGCCCTCCGGGCGGCCGCGGTGAAGGGCGGCATCGCCGAGGGCGAGACCGTGGACTTCGACGCGACGCCGATCGACCTCGACCAGCTCGGTCGGCGCGGGGCATCCGGCCCGCTCGTGCTCCTCGACGGCGAGGTTCGCGTGCGCTGGAGCCACGCGCAACCCGACGCGCTGACGCCGCTCGACCGCTACCTCGCCGACCGGGTCGACCTGCTGGTGCATCCGCCGCAGGGGACCTAGCCCGAGCACGGAGCGATTGCCTGCCGACCGGCGGCGGCACGATACTGAGCGGATGGAGTCAGGAGGCGGCCCGCATCCGGTCACTCGTGCGGAGTCGGAAGCCAGCGTGCGCTCGGTGGACCGCGTGGATCTCGCCGGCACGATCGTCGGCCTCATCATCCTCGCGGTTGCCGTGGGGTGGTTGTCCTGGATGGGCCTCTGGGTGGGCGCCGTGACCGGGCGGTGCGACGGCGGCGTCTACGTCTGCGACGACGGCGTCATCGCGGCGGGTGTCGTCATCGCGATGGTGGGACCCCTTCTCGTCGGGCTCGCTGCGCTGATCGTCTCGGTCGTCCGCCTCGCCGTACGGCGCCCGGCGTGGTGGATTCCGCCGCTCGCGTTCCTCGTCGCAATCGGCGTCCTGTTCGGCGGCGCGGCGCTCGCGCACCTCGGCGTGCAGGATGGGCCGCGTCCCGTGTGGTCGCCCGAGGAACCGGGCGCCTGCCGACCGGCGCCCGAGGATCCGTATCGCTGCACGGAGTACCGGCATTGGTGAACCCGGCGCCGTGAATCAGGCCGCGATGCGGGCCGGGACGTCACATCCTGGCCGATTCAGGGCGATCGACGGATGCCGCGTCGGCGCGCCGCTGCCGCTCGAGCTGGTCGACGACGATGCCCGCACCGACGAACACGGCGCCGAACGCGAGCGCGAGCTGCTGCAGCACTCCGAGGCCGTTCGCGACGACGTAGCTGAGGTTCGGGCGACCGGCGTTGTAGATCATCGGTCCGAGGGCGTTCAGCAGTTCGAACACCAGCCACAGGGCCGTCAGCCCGACGCCGACCCACAGGAGAACCTTGCCTCGCATCGTCTGCTCCTCACTCGCACGGCCGCTCGACCGCGGTTCTCGCGAGCCTAGCCGACCCCGCTCGCCCGGTGGTCGGGAGGCACCCGCTCAACGCCGGTCGTCGCCGTCGGTGCGCGACGGGCGCACCTCGGACTCCTGGATCGACTCGATGACCGAGTCCTGCAGGCCCTTCTGGCCCGTGTGCAGCTCCTGGTAGGTCTCGCCGGCCCCCATGATCGGGCCGAACGCGGCGCGCATCCGCTGGCCGCGGGGCGCCCGGACGGCGCGGACGGTCATGCCCACGACGAGCGCCGCGGCGAAGAGCCCGATGAGGATCGGCAGCGCGAGTTCCATGGTCAGAACCCGAACGCCGTGATCGCGTGGAGGTTGCCGGCGCGGCATCCGTCGAGCACCTGGCGCTCGTGGTGCACGACGTTGTCGGGCAGCGCGGCGAGGTCGAACCAGCGCAGCTCCGCGGCCTTGTCCTCGACCGCTGCGGGCGTGCCGTTCCAGGTGCGGCAGGCGAAGAAGAAGTCCACGCGCTGGTCGACGGCGAGCCCGGTGGGCGCCGTCCGGTGCATGGTCGTGAGCGGGGCGAGGTCGTCGGGGTCGATCACGATGCCGAGCTCCTCGGATGCCTCGCGCACGGCCGCCGTGAACACGGGCTCGCCCGGGTCGACGTGGCCGGCGGCCGAGGCGGCCCACCAGCCGTCGTAGTAGCCCGTGTTCGACCGCAGCTGCAGCAGCACGCGATCGCCGTCGAACAGGAACACGTACGCGGCGGGGATCAGGCTGAACGAGCCATGCGCGGCGGCGTAGTCGGCCGGGTAGGGCTCGCCCGTGTCGTGTCCGCGGTCGCCGTCGCTCACGAGTCATCACCGCCGAGCAGCTCAGTACCCGACGATCGGGCCGAACGCGTCGGCGAGCGGTGCACGGTTGACCGTGCGGAGCTCCTCGACCGGCACGGTGAACAGGCCCTGCACCTCGAGCGATCCGGATGCGGCATCCGTCACGCCGATGCGACGCACCGGGTAGCCCCGGCCCTCGCAGAGGCCGCGGAACTTCACGTCGTCCTCGCGGGGCACCGACACGATCACGCGCCCGGTCGACTCGGAGAACAGCGCCGTGGCGGCGTCGATGCCGGCGTCCTGCACGACCTCGTCGAGCACGACGCGCGCGCCGATGCCGAAGCGGCCGACCGCCTCGGCGAGGGCGATCGCGAGGCCGCCGTCGCTGAGGTCGTGTGCCGAGTCGACGAGGCCCTCGATCGCGGCCGCGCTGAGCAGCTCGGCGAGGCGCTGCTCGGCCGGGAGGTCGACGGCCGGCGGGCGACCGCCGAGGTGGTCGTGCACGACGCCCGCCCAGGCGGAGCCGTCGAGCTCAGCTGCGGTGTCGCCGAGGAGGTAGATGTTGTGGCCGTCGTCCTGCCAGCCCGACGGGATGCGGCGGGCGACGTCGTCGATCACGCCGAGCACGGCGATCACGGGCGTCGGGTGGATCGGCACGTCGCCGGTCTGGTTGTAGAACGACACGTTGCCGCCCGTGACGGGGATGCCGAGCTCGAGGCATCCGTCGCTGAGGCCCTCGACGGTCTCGGAGAACTGCCACATGACCTCGGGGTTCTCGGGGGAGCCGAAGTTGAGGCAGTCGGAGACGCCCATGGGCCTGGCGCCGCTGACGGCGACGTTGCGGTACGCCTCGGCGAGCGCGAGCTTCGCGCCCTGGCGCGGGTCGAGCTGCGAGTAGCGGCCGTTGGCGTCGGTCGCGACCGAGACGCCGAGGCCCGATTCCTCGTCGACGCGCACCATGCCGGCGTCGTCGGGGTAGCTGAGCGCCGTGTTGCCGAGCACGTACTTGTCGTACTGGTTCGTGACCCACGCGGCATCCGCCTGGTTCGCCGAGCCGACCAGCTGCAGGAACTGCTCGCGCAGCGCATCGGGGGTCGAAGGGCGTGCGAGGCCGGATGCCCCGTCGGCCTGCAGCGCGTCGAGGTACGACGGGTAGGCGACCGGGCGCTCGTACACGGGGCCGTCGATCGCGACGGTGCGCGGGTCGACGTTCACGATCTCCTCGCCGCGCCACGTGATGGAGAGGCGACCGGTCTCGGTGACCTCGCCGAGCACGCTCGTCTCGACGTCCCACTTCTTCACGACCTCGAGGAAGCCGTCGAGCTTCTCAGGGCGCACGATCGCCATCATGCGCTCCTGGCTCTCGCTCATGAGGATCTCCTCAGGAGTGAGCGTGGGGTCGCGCAGCAGCACGTCGTCGAGGACGATCGACATGCCGCCGTCGCCGTTCGAGGCCAGCTCCGACGTCGCACAGGAGATGCCGGCCGCGCCGAGGTCCTGGATGCCCTCGACGAGGTCGCCCGCGAACAGCTCGAGGCAGCACTCGATGAGCACCTTCTCGGCGAACGGGTCGCCGACCTGCACCGCGGGGCGCTTGGTGGGGCCGCCCTCGGCGAACGTGTCGGACGCGAGGATCGAGGCGCCGCCGATGCCGTCGCCGCCGGTGCGGGCGCCGAAGAGCACGACCTTGTTGCCCGCGCCCTTCGCGTTGGCGAGGTGCAGGTCTTCGTGGCGGAGCACGCCCACCGCGAGGGCGTTCACGAGCGGGTTCGCCTGGTAGGTCGGGTCGAACCAGGTCTCGCCGCCGATGTTCGGCAGGCCGAGGCAGTTGCCGTAGAAGCTGATGCCCGACACGACGCCGTGCACGACGCGCGCGGTGTCGGGATGGTCGATCGCGCCGAAGCGCAGCGCGTCCATGACCGCGACCGGGCGCGCGCCCATCGAGATGATGTCGCGCACGATGCCGCCGACACCGGTCGCGGCGCCCTGGAACGGCTCGATGTAGCTCGGGTGGTTGTGCGACTCGATCTTGAACGTGACCGCCCAGCCCTCGCCGATGTCGAGCACGCCGGCGTTCTCGCCCATGCCCACCATCAGGTGCTGCTTCATCGCGGGCGTGACCTTCTTGCCGAACTGGCGCAGGTAGATCTTCGACGACTTGTAGGAGCAGTGCTCGCTCCACATGACCGAGTACATCGCGAGCTCGGCGCTCGTGGGCCGGCGACCGAGGATGTTGCGGATGCGCTCGTACTCGTCGGGCTTCAGGCCGAGCGCGGCGTACGGCTGCTCCTTCTCGGGCGTGGCGGCGGCGACGTCGACGGTGTCGAGCACCGGAGTCGAGGGCGTCGTCGCGTTCGGCGCAGCGGTCGTGGCGGGTGCTTCAGTGGTCACGAGTGGCGAGCTCCAGAGAACAGCGGCGAGCGGATGCCGCGGGGCGGATGCCGGACCCCGCAAGTCTACCGGCGGCCCACGTGCACGAACGCCTGCGCCGTTTCGACCTCCCGGGCGACCATCGTGCCGGCCGACCGGCGTCCGGCGCCTGACAACTCGTACCCGCCCCGGTAGAGTCCCCTCACCCAGTAACCACGCCGACCGGGGGAGCCGTATGGACGTGTCGAGACACGCGGGGAAGGTGCTCGCGGCGTACCGGACCGAGTACGCGATCTACGGGGTGGTGCTCGTGAGCGCGGTCATCGCCGTCGGCTCGGAGGACGAGACCGACCTCGACGTGCTGCTCTTCACGCTCGGATCGGTCGGCGTGTTCTGGCTCGCGCACGTCTACTCGGGCACCCTCGCCCGCGAAGAGACGGAGGGGCCACGGCTCCGCGCCATCATGGTCGCCGCGTTGGCATCGGCGCGGCACACCGCGGGCATGCTCGCCGCGATGGTGCTGCCGACGGTCGCCCTGCTGCTCGGGGTCGTCGGCGTGCTCGACGAGTACGTCGCCTACTACCTGGCGCTCTGGGTCGGCGTCGCCGTGCTCGCCGTGCTCGGCTGGTTCGCGTCCGCTCGGCGCGGAAGCCCCTGGTACTGGCGCCTCGTGAGCGCGATCGTGACTGCGACGCTCGGGGCGATCGTGATCTGGCTGGGCGCGCTCATCCACTGACGTGCGGCGCGCGCCGCTTGCGCGAACAGTGGCGCCGCCGCTACTCCGCCCGGGAGAACGCCGACGCCCGCTCGATCTGCTCGCGCGTGAGCAGCACGCCGGTGTAGCGCTCGAACTGTCGCGCGGCCTGCAGCGCGATCACCTCGGCGCCCGAGATCACGCGCTGTGCCGGCCGCGCGGGCCGCCACGATGAGGGGTGTCTCGGCCGGGAAGGCCACCACGTCGAAGACGGTGCTCGCCCGCTCGATGAACTCGGGCTCGAAGGCGAGCGTCGCGGCATCCGCCCCGTGCATGCCGAGCGGGGTCACGTTCACGATGAGGTCGAAGTCGGGTTCGGGGTCGTCGGCGATCCAGTGGTACCGGTACTTCTCAGCCAGGGCCCCGCCCGCGTCGGCGTTGCGCGCCACGACGGTGACGTCGTCGAAGCCCGCACCGCGGAACGCCGCCACGACCGCCTTGGCCATGCCGCCCGACCCGCGCACGAGCACGCGCTGCGACGGGTCGAGGGCGTGCTCGTCGATGAGCATCGCGATGGCCTCGTAGTCGGTGTTCGACGCGGTGAGCACCCCGTCGTCGTTCACGATCGTGTTCACCGATTCGATCGCGGCCGCCGAGGTCTCCACGACGTCGACGAGGGGGATCACCGCCTCCTTGAACGGCATCGACACCGAGCATCCGCGGATGCCGAGCGCCCGGATGCCGCGCACGGCGCCCTCGATGTCGTCGGTCGTGAAGGCCTTGTAGATGAAGTTCAGGCCCAGCTCGTCGTAGAGGAAGTTGTGGAAGCGCGTGCCGAGATTCGACGGACGGCCGGCGAGCGAGATGCAGACCGACATGTCCTTGTTGAGGATGGGCATGCGTCCATCCTGCCCCAGCGAAGCGGGCTCCAAACGGTCGCTGGGCGACCTCATCGACCGGCGCGCGGCACGGATCAGGCCTCCCGGCCCCCCGGCGGGCCGATCACGAGCAGCGCGGCGAACACGGCGGCCACGCCGACGACGGCGAGCGCGGCGAGCAGTACCGGACGCGCGAGGAACCAGCGCAGCATCCGGTCGACCGGCCCGGCATCACCGGGGTGATCGCTCGCCTCGCGGCGCCAGTCGCCGTCGAGCCGGCCGCGGCGGACGAGCCACACCTCGAACGGGATGGTGGCGTAGGGCACGATCGCGGTGAGCACGGCGACGGCGATGAGCCCGATGCTCCAGCGCTGGTTCACGCCCACGAGCACGGCCTGGAACGCGTACGCGAGGAACACGAACCCGTGGATGGAGCCGCCGACGAGCACCGCGGCATCCACTCCGGCGGCGTACTTCAGGATCATGGCGACGATGAGGATCGTCCAGGTGACGGCCTCGGCGACGGCGAGCGTGCGGAAGAGACGTTTCGGTGACACGGGGGAGCTCCAAGGGTCGGGATGCTTCCATGCTTTCAGGCGCCGCCTGGGCGTCGCATCGAACGAACGATTGACCTGATGCCGCGGCGGCGCGCTGACGGCTTCCGGGCATGGCAGCGCTCGGACCCTGCTGGGATACTCGACGCATGGGCGAGCGCAATCCAGAGGTGGACGCATGGTTCGCCACCTACGAGAACCCGCAGCACGACCTCGTGCAGGCGGTGCGCGACGTGGTGCTCGGCGCCGACGAGCGGGTCAGCGAGACGATCAAGTGGCAGGCGCCGACGTTCATGTACAAGGGCAACATCGCGTCGTTCTACCCGAAGACCAGGACCCACGCGAGCCTGATGTTCCATCGGGGCGCGGACCTCGACGACCCCGACGGCCTCCTCGAGGGCGAGGGCGACGTCTCGCGGGTCGCGAAGTTCCTCGACGCCGACGACCTGGCCTCGAAGCGCGACGCGCTGCAGGCGCTCATCCGCCAGTGGGTCGCGCGCCGCGACGGCGGGAGCTGAGCCAGGCCCGAGGCGCGCGCTGCGGCCCGGTGCAGCGGATGCCGCGGGCTCGTCAGTCGGCGGCCGCCGTGCCGTCGCGTGCCGCGTCGAGCCCGATGAGGTACCCGGCATTCCCGTGCAGCGCCGCCTCGTAGCGGAGCACGTCGGGGGTGCGCACGGCGTCGGCGACGAGCGCGAGCAGTTCGCCGACGGCGCCGTCGCTGCGGCCCGCGGCGTGCAATGCGAGCGCGTGGAACGCGCGCACCGACGGCGATTCGGGCCAACCGGCGAGCGCCCGGTCGAGCGCGGCCACGGAGTCCTCGCGCCGGCCCAGCAGCCGCAGCGTGCTGCCGTACTGCAGCAGGCACTTGCGCAGCGTGTCACCGGACAGCCCCGCGGCGAGCGCGGCCTCGTAGTAGCCGAGCGCCGTCTGCTCGTCGCCGGCCGTGTCGTAGGAGCCTCCGACCTCGTACAGCACCTCCGGCTGGCCGGGGTGCTCGGCGAGCAGCGCGAGGAACGCGTCGATCGTCGGCTGCATGTGCTCACGGTCGCGTCGTCCGAAGATGTCGGCGATCGTGGCCTCGAGCTCGGGCGTGAGGGGTTCGGGTGCAGGCGCGTCGGTCATCGTTCCATCCTGCCGTGGCATCCGCTCGCCGTGGTCGCTCCCGCGGCATCCGCTCAGCGTTTCCGCTCCCGCGGCATCCGCTCGGGGTGTGTTCGGCTTCAGGGCTGCTGCGCACCCTTCGGCCACTGGGTGGCCGTCGAGCGGTACGTTCTCAGGACCAGCTGCGCGTTGCCCTCGCTCAGGGCGGTGACGTCGCCCTCATCCTGAGAACGCGGGCCGGATCGGTCGCGGTCGGTCACGTTCGGGGTGCGGCATCCGTCGATCGAGTGAGACCGACAGGAGAATGGCCGTGATGGACGACACCGACCTCGCCACCCGCTTCGAGGAGCACCGCGTGCGACTGCGCGCGATCGCGACGCGCATGCTCGGCTCCGAGAGCGACGCGGATGACGCGGTGCAGGAGACCTGGCTGCGGCTCGCGCGGCTCGACCCCGCCGATCGCGACGCCATCGAGAACCTCGCCGCGTGGCTCACCACGGTCGTGAGCCGCGTCTGCCTCGACCTGCTGCGCTCGCGCTCGTCCCGGCGCGAGGATGCGTTCGAGACCGAGTGGGCCGAGGTCGCGGCCGAGCCCGGCCGCGAGGGCGATCCCGAGCACGAGGCGGAGCTCGCCGACTCGATCGGCGTCGCCCTGCTCGTGGTGCTCGAGCAGCTCACGCCCGCCGAGCGGGTGGCATTCGTGCTGCACGACCTCTTCGGCGTGCCGTTCGACGAGGTCGGCGAGGCGGTCGGCCGCAACGCCGCGCCGCGCGCCAGCTCGCGAGCCGCGCTCGCCGCCGTGTGCGTGGCGGGGCGCCGCGGGTCGGCACCGCCGGCACGGGCGCCGCCGACGGCACAGATGGCTCGGGCACGCCGACGGATGCCTCGGGCGCGACGTTCGGCGGACCTCGCGACGGCGCGGCGCCGCGTGCGGTCGTGGAGGCGTTCCTCGAGGCGTCGCGGGGCGGCGACCTGGCCGCGCTCCTCACGCTGCTGGATCCCGATGTGGTGCTGACCTCGGATGCCGCGGCCGCGGCATCCGGTTCGCCGTCGCTGCGGCTCGGGGCCGATGAAGTGGCCGCGACCTTCTCGGGACGCGCGAAGGCGGCACGCCCGGCGCTCATCGACGGCGAGCCCGGTGCCGTGTGGGCGCCCGGCGGCACACCGCGGGTGGCGTTCCGATTCACGGTGGCGGGCGGCACGGTCTCGGCGATCACGATCCTCGGCGACCCCGAGGCGCTGGCGGCACTCGACGTCGAGTTCCTCGACTGAGCCCCGAGTTGTTTTGAGTCATTCAAAACAACTGCTAGGGTCGCCGTATGGGTACTGCGACGCACCACGACGAGGCCGAGGCGCACCTGCGCGCCGCGGGCCTCAAGGTGACGGCGCAACGACTCGCCGTGCTCGACGCCGTCACGGGCGCCGGTCACCTCGACGCCGACGCGGTGCACGCTCGGGTCGTGAGCGAGTTGCCCGGCACGTCGCTCCAGTCCGTCTACAACGTGCTCGGTGCCCTCAGCGACGCCGGCCTGCTGCGACGCATCGAGCCCGCCGGATCCGCGGGCCTCTACGAGCGGCGCATCGGCGACAACCACCACCACGTCGTCTGCACGCGCTGCCATGCCGTCGCCGACGTCGACTGCGTCGTCGGCGAGCCGCCGTGCCTCGTTCCATCCGACACCGGCGGCTTCGCCATCCACACCGCGGAGGTCACCTTCTGGGGCCTCTGCGCCGACTGCCAGCGGGAGGTCTCCGGCTAGGCCGGCGGCATCCGCTCGCCAGGCGCCCCACGCGCCGACCGCCCGACCGGGGCGGTGTTCGTCGTGCCCGCACGGCGTGCGCCCGCCGGTCGCGGCATCCATCCACCGAAGAAGAGAAGGACGACATGTCGAACCCTACGACCCCGCCCGCCACCACCACCCAGACCGGTACGCCAGTCGCGAGCGATGCGCACTCGCTCACGGTCGGCGCCGACGGCGCGACGGTGCTGCACGACCGGTACCTCGTCGAGAAGCTCGCCCAGTTCAACCGCGAGCGCATCCCCGAGCGCATCGTCCACGCCAAGGGCGGCGGCGCGTTCGGTCGCTTCGAGGCGACCCACGACGTCTCGGCCTACACCCGCGCGGCGGTGTTCCAGCCCGGCACGGAGTCCGAGACGCTGCTGCGTTTCTCGTCGGTCGCGGGCGAGCAGGGATCGCCCGACACGTGGCGCGACGTGCGCGGCTTCTCGCTGAAGTTCTACACGACCGACGGCAACTACGACATCGTCGGCAACAACACCCCGGTGTTCTTCATCCGCGACGCCATCAAGTTCCCCGACTTCATCCACTCGCAGAAGCGCCTGCCCGGATCGGGCCTCCGTGACGCCGATATGCAGTGGGACTTCTGGACCCTCTCGCCCGAGTCGGCCCACCAGGTGACCTACCTCATGGGCGATCGCGGCCTGCCGAAGTCGTGGCGCGAGATGCAGGGCTACGGCTCGCACACCTACCAGTGGATCAACGCCGCCGGCGAGAAGTTCTGGGTCAAGTACCACTTCCGGTCGCAGCAGGGCGACCTGCACCTCGATGCCGCGACCGCAGAGGCCATCGCCGGCGCCGACGCCGACTTCTACCGCCGCGACCTCCACGAGGCGATCGAGCGCGGTGAGTTCCCGAAGTGGGACCTGTTCGTGCAGGTCATGCCCTACGAGGACGCGAAGACCTACCGCTTCAACCCGTTCGACCTCACGAAGGTGTGGCCGCACGCGGACTACCCGCTGATCCCGGTCGGCACGCTCACGCTCGACCGCAACCCGCAGAACTTCTTCGCCGAGATCGAGCAGGCCGCGTTCTCCCCGGCGAACACCGTGCCCGGGATCGCGATCAGCCCCGACAAGATGCTCATGGCCCGCGTGTTCAGCTACCCCGACGCGCAGCGCTACCGGGTCGGCACGAACTACAACCAGCTCCCGGTGAACGCGCCGCACGCGGCATCCGTGCACAACTACTCGCAGGACGGCGCCGCCCGACACCACTTCAACGCCGCGACTGCCCCGGTGTACGCGCCGAACTCGTTCGGCGGCCCGGTCGCAGACCCGACGCTCGCCGCTGAAGGCGGTTGGGAAGCCGACGGCGAGCTCGTGCGCAGCGCCTCCACCCTCCGCGCCGACGACTCCGACTTCGGGCAGGCCGGCACGCTCTACCGCGACGTGTTCTCGCGCCGAGGCGAAGACGCGCTTCCTCGAGACCCTCTCGGGCCAGGCGAACGCGATCACGATCGACGACATCCGCGAGCGCTTCTTCCAGTACTGGACGAACGTCGACGCCGGGCTCGGCGCGGCGCTCCGCGAGGCATATGCGGCCGGCGTGGACGCCGACGTGCCGGGGCAGCCCGAGGCGGCCGAGGAAGACGACGCCGCGTAGGTCGAGGCGCGGACTCCCTGCGGGAAGGGTGCCCGGGTCGCGCGATCGGCGCGACCCGGGCGCTCCCCTCGTCACCCGCTCTGCGACGTGGTGTCGCCGGGCATCTGCGGGAATTCGCCGTCGCCCGGGGGCACGCCGTCGCGGAAGCCCGGCCCGCCGTCGATCAAGCCCGGGTCGGCCCGCCGAACAGGCCGCCGAACAGCGACGCCGCGTTGCCGGCGATGAACCCGATGCCGAACGACAGCACGGCGATGAGCACGGCGCCGACGACGAGCACCCAGACGCGGCGGTACCAGGGCACGTCGGTCGGCAGGTTGGGCGCTCGGCGCGGCCGCGTCGGCGGCCGAGCTCGCCGGCTGGAACGGCTGGGGCGGAATGGGGTGCGTGGGAGCGGTGGCGCTCATGCTGGATCCTCCGGACGATGCGGGGCGGTTCCCCGCGCCTGATCGCAGCATCCGGCCCGCCGCTATGCGGGCACCCTCAACAGCCCATGAATCCGCTCGGAATCCGGATGCTCCGCTGAACCCGCCGGGTGCCGTCAGTGCTCGCTCTCGGTCGGCACGGCGTCGGGCTCGCGGCGCGACCGCGCACCGGCGAGGATCAGGATCGCGAACGCCGGGAGGCCGAGCGCCAGGTGGAAGACGTTGTCGACCGGGCCGAGCGGGATCGCGAACGGCGGTACCGAGGAGGAGACCGTCGGTGAACCATCCGAAGACGCCGAGGGCCGTGTATCCGATCGCGATCGCGGTGACGAAGAGACGTGCCACGACCGGCGGGCCGAACCACCCGGCGTACGCGGCGACGAGCGCCGAGACGAGGTGCAGCGCGCTGTGCGCCCAGTCGTGGGCCAGCCGATGGTCGAGCGCCTTGGTGACCACCGGGTAGGCAGTGAACACGGCGAAGACGACCGCGGCGACCCTGCAGTAGGTCCGGTACATTCGGCGAGCATGGCACAGCCGGGTGCACCCGGTCGAGACCCCCGGCGGGTGAAGTCGTTGCTACGCCTCGACGAGGGCGCGCTGCACGACGGTCGTGAAGAACCCGAGGCCGTCGACGCCCGATCGCATGGCGGCGGCGGTGTCGGGGCCGAAGCCGGGCTCGACCGCGTGCTCGGGGTGCGGCATGAGGCCCACCACGTTGCCGCGTGCGTTCGAGATGCCCGCGATGTCGCGGAGCGAGCCGTTGGGGTTCACGTCGACGTAGCGGAAGACCACGCGGCCCTCGCCCTCGAGTCGGTCGAGCGTGTCGTCGTCGGCGATGAAGCCGCCCTCGCCGTTCTTCAGCGGGATGGTGATCTCCTGGCCGGCGTCGAATCCGCTCGTCCAGTCGGTCGACGTGTTCTCGACGCGCAGCACCTGGTCGCGGCAGATGAACGAGCCGTGGTCGTTGCGGATCAGGCCGCCCTCGAGCAGGTGCGCCTCGGTGAGCATCTGGAAGCCGTTGCAGATGCCGAGCACCGGCATGCCCGCGTTCGCGGCATCCACGACCTCGGTCATGATCGGGCTGAGCGAGGCGATCGCGCCGCAGCGCAGGTAGTCGCCGTAGCTGAAGCCGCCGGGGAGGATCAGCGCGTCGACGCCCTCGAGGTCGTGCGAGCCGTGCCAGAGCGCCACGGGCTCGGCGCCCGCGAGCCGCACCGCGCGCTGCGCGTCGCGGTCGTCGAGCGAGCCGGGGAAGGTGATGACGCCGATGCGCATGTCAGCCCGCCTCAGTGCGTCTCGCCGGCGGGGGCCACGTAGCCCTCTTCGCCGTGCTCGGCTGCCACGTGCGAGGCCTCCTCGGCGAGCTCGACGTTGGACTGCTCGTAGTGGATGCCCACGACGTCCTCGATCACCGAGTTCGAGAGGATCTCCTCGGCGATCTGCTGCACGCTCGCTTTCAGCGCGTCATCGACGGGACCGTCGACGGTGAGCTCGAAGCGCTTGCCGATGCGCACGCCGGTGAATCCGGTGTGGCCGGTGCGGGCGAGGGCGCCGGCGACGGCCTTCCCCTGGGGGTCGAGCAGTTCGGCCTTGGGCATCACGTCGACGACGATGGTGGGCACCGCGGTCCTCCGTCCGGTGTCGAGAGTGTGGATGCCTCGATTCTATCGGGGGCGGTCGGGGCTCAGCGTCATGTGCGGCTGGGCGGCCGTCGCCGACGGCCTTGTCGATGTCGGACGGTCGGATTACGGTCGAGGACATGGCCTTCATCGAGGCCCGGGGGCTCGTCAAGCGATACTTCGTGCGCAAGGCGCCACCGGTCGAAGCGCTCGCCGGCGTCGATCTGTCGGTCGAGCAGGGCACCGTGCGCGCTCTCCTCGGCCCGAACGGCGCGGGTAAGACCACCGCCGTCAAGGTCTTCACGACCCTGCTCGTGCCCGACGAGGGCACCGCAACGATCGGCGGCATCGACGTGGTGCGCCGTGGCGACGAGGTGCGTCCCATCATCGGGGTCTCGGGCCAGTACGCCGCCGTCGACGAGGACCTCACCGGATTGGAGAACCTCGACATGGTGGGCCGCCTCTACCACTTCCCGGCCCGTGAATCCCGTCGCCGGGCGCACGAGCTCATCGACGCGTTCGAGCTCAGCGAGGCGCAGAACCGGCCGGTGAAGGGCTTCTCGGGCGGCATGCGGCGCCGCATCGACCTCGCGGGTGCGATCTTCTCCAAGCCCGAGGTGCTGTTCCTCGACGAGCCGACCACGGGTCTCGATCCGCGCAGCCGCATCGGGATGTGGGAGATCATCCAGGGCCTCGTCAGCGAGGGCACGACGGTGTTCCTCACGACCCAGTACCTCGAGGAGGCCGACCGGCTCGCCGACGCGATCTCGGTGATCGACGGCGGGCGCGTCATCGCCGAGGGCACGGCCGACGAGCTGAAGGCGCAGGTCGGCGGGCAGCAGATCGAGCTCACCGTCGTCGACCCGGGCGACGCCGAGCTCGTGCTCGAGGTGCTCGCGCGGCACGGAGCATCCAAACCTCGCACCTCCGAGGATGGGCGTACGTTCACCGTCGGCGTCACCGAGGGCCCGCGCGCGCTCGAGTCCACACTCGCCGAACTCAACGCGGCGGGGGTGCGCATGCATGACGCGGGCATGCGGCGGCCCACGCTCGACGACGTGTTCCTGAAGCTCACCGGCCACATGGCCGAGACGGATGCCGCAGCCGACGAGCCGGCGCACGAGCGGGCGGGCGGGCTCATGACGACGATCGCGCGGCCGGCGGCATCCGCTCTCCGACGCCCCAGCGGGCTCAGCACCTGGTACACCGACGGATGGGCGACGACGAAGCGCAACCTCATCAAGATCAAGCGCGTGCCCGACGTGCTCGTGTTCACGACCCTGCAGCCGATCATGTTCGTGCTGCTGTTCACCTACGTGTACGAGGGCGTGATCAACATTCCGGGCATCAGCTACACCGAGTTCATCATGGCCGGCATCTTCGCGCAGACCATCGTCTTCGGTTCGACGTGGTCGGGCTCGGCGATGGCGCAGGATCTGAAGAACGGCATCATCGACCGCTTCCGCACGCTGCCCTTGAGTCACTCGGCGGTGCTCATCGGCCGGACCAACGGCGACCTCGTGATCAACTCACTGTCGATGGTGGTCATGATCGTCACGGGCCTGATCGTCGGCTGGCGCATCACGACGAGCATCTGGGAGGGGCTCGCGGGCGTCGCGTTGCTGCTGCTCTTCGGTTACGCGTTCTCGTGGGTCATGGCGTTCCTCGGCATGAGCGTGCGGAGCCCCGAGGTCATCAACAACGCGGCGTTCATCATCCTCTTCCCGTTGACCTTCCTCTCGAACGCGTTCGTGCCCGCCGATACGCTGCCCGAGCCGCTGCAGACGTTCGCCGAGTACAACCCGGTGTCGGCACTCGTGCAGTCGGCGCGCGAACTCTTCGGCAATGTGCCTCCCGGCATGCCCGAACCCGAGGTGTGGCCGCAGCAGTACCCGATCGCCGCGACGCTCATCGGGATCGCGCTCATGCTGCTCGTCTTCGTGCCGCTCTCGATCCGCAAGTTCGGGCGCGTGTCGACGAGGTCGTGAGCACGACTCACGCGGCCCAGCCGATGCCTCCCGGCGGGCCGTGACACCGCTGCATCAGCTCAGCGGCGGAAGATCGCCCTCACGATCACGACGACGCCGACGAGTGCGGCGATGCCCACGGCGATGACGAGCCCCGGATTCTCGCGGTAACGCGCCTGCACGTAGGTGACGCCCTCATCGGCGGCGCTCTTCGCGTTCGCCAAGGCGTCCTTCGCCTGCGCGGAGATCGACTCCGCGGCATCGGATGCCGCCGCGCTCACGTCGTCGATCACGTTGCCGACGACGTCGGCCACGTGCTCCTTCGCGTCCGATGCGCTGTCGGCGAGGGTGTCGGCCGCGTCGCCGGCGGTGCCCGAGACGACGTCGGAGATCTCCTCCGCGGCATCCGCCGCCGCGCCGGCCGCGCGGTCCGCGGCGTCGCGCGCCGCCTTCGTCGCCTCGTCGATGTTGCGGTCAGTGTCGGTCATGGTTCCACCTTCCGTCGTGCGATGCGGTCATCGTACGCTCGGCGCCTCGGATGCCGCTGAACGGATGCTCGGGGTTGCCACGCCGCGACGCGGCTGCTACGCCAGTCCCGCCCGCTCCGTGAGCACCGTCTTCAGCGTGTCCCGAGTGGCCTCGAGCCCGCGGTGCACCTCCTCGAAGCTGGTCGAGAGCGGCGACAGGCCGAGTCGCAGGCCGCCGGGGTCGCGGTAGTCGGGGATCACGTCCTGCTGCCAGAGCCGCGCCGTGACCTCGCGCATGGCGGGGTGCTGGAGCGTGACGTGGCCGCCGCGCTCCCGGGGATCGATCGGTGAGGCGAGCGTGACGCCGAGCGGGCCGAGCCACTCGTCGGCGACGGTGATGGCGTACGACGTGAGCGCCACCGACTTCGCGCGGATCGCCGAGATGCCCGCCTCCTCGATCATCGCGAGGGTGTCCTCCATCGCGATCATGCCGACGATGGCGGGCGTGCCGCTGAGGAAACGACGGATGCCGCTGGCGGGCGCGTACTCGGGACCCATCGCGAACACGTCCGCCGTGCCCATCCAGCCCTGGATGGGTTGGCTGAGCACGCCCTGCAGGTCATCGCGCACGTACGCGAACGCGGGTGAGCCGGGTCCGCCGTTGAGGTACTTGTACGTGCAGCCGACGGCGAGGTCGAAGCCCCAGAGGTCGGCCTCCACGCGAACGGAGCCCGCGGAGTGGCAGAGGTCCCACAGGATCAGCGCGCCGGCATCGTGCGCGATGCGGGTGAGCTCCGGGGCGTCGGCGAGGTACGCCGAGCGATAGGCGACGTGGCTCACGACGACGAGGGCGGTCTCGGGGCCGACGGCCTTGGCGAGGTGCTCGGGCGTCACGCCAGAGGAGGTGTCGACCTCGATCCACCGCAGCCGCACGCCGCGCTCCCGGGCGATGCCCTCGAGCACGTAGCGGTCGGTCGGGAAGTTGTCGCTGTCGACGACGATCTCCCGGCGTGCGGGATCGCGCGCGAGCTGCGCGTCGACCGCGGCGCGGGCGAGCTTGTAGAGCAGCACGGTGGTCGAGTCGCCGATCACGGTCTGCCCGGGCTTCGCCTCGATCGCGGCCCGGCCGATGCGATCGCCGATCTCGAACGGCAGCTGCATCCACGACTCGTCCCATCCGCGGATGAGGCGGCCGCCCCAGTCCTCCCGCAGGAACCGCTCGACCCGCTCGATCGCCGACATCGGCGGGCGCCCGAGCGAGTTGCCGTCGAAGTAGACGAGGTCGGTGCCGGCGCCGGCGAATCGCTTGCGGTAGTGGGCCAGGCCGTCGGCGCGGTCCATCCGGCGGGCGTAGGCGAGGTGCGGGTCGAGGGTCACAGGGCCTCCAGGTCTTCCGTGGGCACGACGCACGCGGTCGCGAGCCACTCGGGCAGGTCGTCGAGGGTGGCGGGCGGCGGCCCGGGCACGAAGGTCGCGATGCCCTCGGCGCGGGCGCGGCGCGGCCACGGGTCGGTGATCGCGGCGAGGAGCTCGGGGGCATCGAGGCCCGCCCCGGCGAGCAGGGCGAGCTCGGCCGGGTTCACGCCGAGCGGCTGGTCGCCGTTCCCGAGGTCGGTGCCGTAGAGCACCGATCCGCCGGCGTCGCGGAAGCGGCGGAGGTTGTCGAGTGCGCGCTCGGAGTCGGGGGTGGGGGTGCCGTAGCCGGTCACGAAGAGGGTGGAGATCCAGCGCTGCCCGATCGTCACGGCCTGCTTCATGAGGACGTCGTCGACCGGCTCGGTGAACGGCGTGTGCGCGAGCGCGTCGACGCCCGCCTCGACCGCCAGGCGCGTCATCCCGTCGCCCTCGACGTGGGCGACCACCGGCAAGGCCGCGGTCGTGCGCTGCCGCGACGATGGCGTCGAGCGTGCCGCGGTCGAACACGGGTCCGACGTCGGCGTTCAGCGCGACCTTGACGACGGATGCCCCGAACGCCTGCTGCTCGCTCACCGCCGTCTCGGCGGCGCTCGGCAGTGCCGACCGATGATCGCCGTAGTCGGCGTCGAGCTCGCGCGCGCACTCCGCAGGCGCCCACGGCCGGCCCACCGGGTAGCCGCCGCGAGCAGTGAGGAAGGTGCCGGCGAAGTCGGCCCGCGGCAGCCCGTCGCGGTGCCGCCGAGCGGCGACGAGGTCGAGCGGAGCGCCGAGGTCGACCACGCCCGCGAGCGCGCTGTCGGCGAGCGCGTCGGCGCCGACGATCATGAGGTGCACGTGGTGGTCGACGAGCGGCGGCAGCATCGTGCCGACCTCGCCGGCGTGGTCGTCGCCGTTCAGGGAGCGACGCACGGCGACGGCCAGCGGGCCGAGGTCGAGCGGCCGGCCGGCGTCCGCGGCGCTCGGGTCGGCCCAGGGGTCGGCGGGCGTCTCGGGGGTCGTGGGTTCGGCGGCGTGCGACATCCGTCACCCCGGGATCTCGGTGCGCACGGCGTAGAGCTCGGGGAAGAAGGTGAGCTCGAGCGCGCGGCGCAGGAACGGCGCACCGCTCGACCCGCCGGTGCCCGGCTTCGACCCGATGATCCGCTCGACGGTCTTCAGGTGGCGGAAGCGCCAGAGCTGGAAGTTGTCCTCGAGGTCGACGAGCTCCTCGCACGTCTCGTAGGCCGCCCAGTGCTCCTCGGGGTTCGCGTAGATCGAGGCGAAGACCGGCACGAGCTCGGGCTGGAACGTCCACGCGTGGGTCACGTCGCGTTCGAGCACGCGACTCGGGGATGGGGTAGCCGGTGCGTGCGAGCAGCCGCAGGAACTCGTCGTAGAGGCTCGGCGACTCGAGCGCGTGGCGCAGGATCGCGGTGGCCGCGGCATCCGACTCGAAGACCTGCATCATCTTCGCGTTCTTGTTGCCGAGCACGAACTCGACGGCGCGGTACTGGTAGGACTGGAACCCGCTCGCGTTGCCGAGCACGCCGCGGAACTGGGCGTACTCGGTGGGCGTGAGCGTGGCGAGCACCGACCACTGCTCGGTGAGGGTCCGCTGGATGTGCTTCACCCGCGCGATGCACTTGAGTGCGGGGGCGAGCTCGTCGGCGCGCAGCAGGTCGCGCGCGGTCTCGAGCTCGTGCAGCACGAGCTTCAGCCACAGCTCGGTGGTCTGGTGCTGGATGATGAACAGCAGCTCGTCGTGGTGCTCGGGCCGCGAGATCGGCCGTTGCGCCGCGAGCAGCGTGGGCAGGTCGAGATAGCCGCCGTAGCTCATGCGATCGCTGAAGTCGGTGACGACGGATGCCTCGATGGTGCGGGTGTTCTCCGCGACGGGCTGCTCGGGTTCGGCGGGTTCGGCCACGGTGCCAGCCTAGCCGCGCGCTCGCGCCGGCATCGGGCCCGAGGGACACGCGGGCGTCGACGGGGCCGGCGCGCGGGACGCGCGGACGGATCGGGCGCGGCGGGCGCCCCCTACCCGGTCAGACCGGCGTGTAGCCCGCCGCGCCGCATCCCTCTCCCCCAAGAGGGCCGTTCGCCTCCGGTTCGGGTGAAACGGAGTCGACTCTCCGAATCATACCCGAGTCGAGGCGTACAGTGAAAACGTGAACCCGAACGCATCGCCGCGTCGCGATGCGCGGCGCAATCATGAGCGGCTCCTCGTCGAGGCGAGGGCCCTGTTCGCCGAGCGCGGCATCGAGGCGCCGCTCGACGAACTCGCGGTGCGCGCCGGCGTCGGCGCCGGCACGGTCTACCGCCACTTCCCCACCCGCGACGCGCTCATCCGGGAGCTCTACGACACCGCGGTCGGCGACCTGCACGACTTCGCGCCCGAGATCCTCGGCGCCGAGACGGGCTGGCGCTCGGTCGAGCTCTACCTCGAGCGACTCGCGGCCTGGGTCGCCGAGTCGCCGTACCTGCCCGCCGTCATGCGCCGCGTCGCGGAACTCGACCCCGACGTACAGGCCGGGCGCGGAGTTCGCAGACGCGATCGACGGGCTGGTCGCGCGCGCCAGGCCGAGGGCGCGCTGCGGCGCCGACGTCACCGGCGTCGACCTCAGCGTGCTCGTCGACATGCTCGGGTCGGTCGGCCAGTACGGCGGCGCCTACCTGCCCTACTGGCGGCGGCAGCTCACGATCGTGCTCGACGGGCTGCGTGCGCGTCCCGACCTCACGCCGCTGCCCGGCGACGGCCAGGCATTCGACGAGTTCCACGACATGTCGCACGCGAAGGGGCCTCGGTCGGCCGGCGACTGACCGCTCGCCTGTCCCGCCCGCGACCGACGCTCTCCTGTCCCGAACTGCGGATATACGATCCGACACCCCGATCGCTCGCACCGAACGGCGGCCTGGCCGATCGTATATCCGCCATTCGGTGCACGGGTACCGGCGCGGCCGGCTCGCGACTGAGCGTCCGGGTCGCGACGCGTTCAGCCCGCCGCGCGCACCTCGACGACATTCGCCCACGGGTCGTCGAACGCGAGCGTGCGACCGTCGTCGCGGGTCGCGACGCCGTGGTGCGACATCCGCTCGCCGAGCTCGCCGAGGTCGTCGGCGCCCGGCACGAGGATCTCGACCTTGCCGAGGCCGAGTGCGAGACGGCGCCTGCCGGCGCCGGCGCTGTTCCACGTGTTCATCGCCATGTGGTGGTGGTAGCCGCCCGCCGACACGAAGAGGGCGGAGCCGCCGAGGCTCGCCGTCGTCTCGAAGCCGAGCCGATCGACGTAGAACTCGCGCGCGCTCGCGATGTCGCCGACCGAGAGGTGCACGTGGCCGACCACGGCGTCGCCGAGTCCCAGGCCGGATGCCGCGGCATCCGCTGCGCTCTCGGTGAGGTGGTCGCGCAGGTACCCGTTGGGGTCGAGGAAGACGGTGGCCATCTCGATCTGCCCGTGCGTCCAGCTCCAGGTGGAGCGGTCGCGGTCGAAGTAGAGCTCGACGCCGTTGCCCTCGGGGTCGGTGAAGTAGAAGGCCTCGCTCACGAGGTGGTCGGCGCTGCCGGTGAAGGTGCCCGGGTACTTGGCGGCGACCGAGTAGATCGCCGTGGCGAGCGCCTCGCGCGAGTCGAAGAGGATCGCGGTGTGGAAGAGCCCTGCGCTGCGGGGCGCGGCGTGCTTGAGCTCGGGCGCGTACTCGAGGATCACGATGGGCGTGGTGCCGCGTCCGAGCACGGCGACCGGGCCGTCGTGGCGCAGCAGCTCGAGGGTCACGCCGTCGCGGTAGTAGCGGATCATGCCGTCGAGGTCGCCGACGCGAAGGGTCACGGCGCCCATGCCGGTGTCGGCGGCGAGCAGGCCGCCCGTCGGGAGCTCGTTGGTTGTAGTCACAACTAATGATAACGGATGCCGCGCTGCTCCTATTCCGCGAGGCGCAGGCGCTCCGACTCGATGAGCCACACTCCGCCCACCCGCCGCAGTCCGAGCGTCGTCTCGAACCGCACCTCCGTGACGCCGGCCGCGCACCGGCCGCGCGCTGAGCACGTCGCTGGCTGTGGCAGAACGCGAGATCGCCGCAGACGCTCACGGTGAGGTCGCGCACGCGGTGGTCGATGCGCCCGGCGAACCGGCCGAACCAGTCGCGGAGCCATCCGACGGTCTGCGCCTCCCCGGCATGCGGGCTGAGCGGCGGCGCCACGCCGAAGGTCACGACGCCCGCCGAGTACCGCGACGCGAGGTACTCCGCGTCGCGCGAGCGGATCGCCGCCGCCCGCTTGCTCACGAGCCAGGCGACCTCGGCGGAATCGACCACGGGGTCTGCGAGCTGCAGGTATTCCGACATCCGTCCTCCTCGGGCGCCGGGGTGGCGCCGTCACAGGGACGACGAACGGATGCCGCCGGGATCGACACGCCGGCGGCGCGGAACGTCAGGCGCCGCCGGTCAGCCGATCGAGCAGCGCGCGGTAACGCTCGGCGGTGCGCTCGACGATCTCGTGGGGGAGCGTCGGCGGCGCCTCGAACACGGCCTGGTCCCAGTTCGCGGCGAGCCAGTCGCGCACGATCTGCTTGTCGAAGCTCGCCATGCGCAGCTCGGGCGTCGCGCCCGTGAGGTAGGCCTCGGCATCCCAGTAGCGGCTCGAGTCGCTCGTGAGCACCTCGTCGGCGAGGGTCACGATGCCCGATGTCGCGGTCGGCGCCGAACTCGAACTTGGTGTCGGCGAGGATGAGGCCGCGCTCCTCGGCGATGGTGGAGGCGAGCGCGAAGATCTCGAGCGAGAGGGCGCGCAGCTGCTCGGCCTCGGTCTCGCCCACGAGTTCGACGGTGCGCTCGTACGAGATGTTCTCGTCGTGCTCGCCCATCGGCGCCTTCCACGCGGGCGTGTAGATCGGCTCGGGGAGGCGGTCGCCGTTCTGCAGGCCCTCGGGCAGCGGGACGCCGCCGATCGCACCGGTGGCCTGGTACTCGTTCCAGCCGCCGCCCGTGATGAACCCGCGCACGACGCACTCGATCGGGAACATGTCGAGGGTGCGGCAGAGCGTGGCCCGGTCGGCGACCGCGTCGGGGATCGCGGGGACGTCGAGGCGGTCGTCCTCGGCGTAGGCCAGGTGGTTGGGCACCTCGGGCAGCTGGTCGAACCACCAGCGCGTGAGCGCGGTGAGCATCGCGCCCTTGCCGGGGATGGCGGGCTCGAGCACCACGTCGTAGGCGCTCACGCGGTCGCTCGCGACCACGAGCACCACACGCGAGAGATGCAGGGGGTCGCCCGTCCAGGAGTCGTCGTCGTCGAGTGCCGACGTCGGCACGTAGAGGTCGCGCACCTTGCCCGAGTAGACATGGGTCCAGCCCGGCAGCTCCGCTGCGTCCTTCATCGTGGCCTCCTCCTCACTCCGCGACGCGCGCGGCGATGTCGGTGCGGTACTGCCCGCCCTCGAGGCGCAGGTGCCCGAGCGCCTCGTACGCGCGGCGGCGCGCCTCGGCGAAGTCGGATCCGATCGCGACGACGTTGAGCACGCGTCCGCCGGTGGCCACGAGCGGGGCCGAGCCGGTGTCGTCGGTCGCCCCGATGGCGGTGGCGGCGTGCGCGATGTGGACGCCGGGCACGGATGCGGCGGCGTCGAGCCCCACGATCGGGCGGCCGGTCTCGGGGGCCTCGGGATAGCCCTCGCTCGCGAGCACGACGGTGACCGCGGCATCCGCTCGGAACTCGGGGCGCGGCAGCGAACCGAGCCCGCCGGTGGCGGCCGCGAACAGCAGGCCCGACAGCGGCGTGACGAGTCGCGGCAGCACCGCCTGCGTCTCGGGGTCGCCGAACCGCGCGTTGAACTCGATGACCCGGATGCCGCGGGGCGTGAGGATCAGGCCCGCGTAGAGCAGCCCGATGAACGGGGTCTGCTCGGCCGCCAGCTGCCGCACGGTGGGCAGCGCGATCGTCTCGATGACCTCGTCGACGAAGGCCTGCTCGCTGCCGAAGTCGCCGTCGAGCCACGGCAGCGGAGAGTAGGCGCCCATGCCGCCCGTGTTCGGGCCCTGGTCGCCGTCGCGCAGGCGCTTGTAGTCCTGCGCGGGCGAGAGCGGCAGCACGTTCGTGCCGTCGGAGAGCAGGAACAGCGAGACCTCCTGGCCGTCGAGGAACTCCTCGACGAGCACCGGGCCCTGCTGCAGGTAGTGCGTGGCGTGCGCGAGTGCCGCGTCGCGGTCGTCGGTGACGAGCACGCCCTTGCCCGCCGCGAGGCCGTCGGCCTTCACGACGTGGGGCGAGCCGAACTCGTCGAGCGTGGCCTCGACCTCGGCGAGCGTCTGGGCGAGCGTGGCGCGGCCGGTGGGCACGCCCGCTGTCTCCATGACGCGCTTCGCGAAGGTCTTGGAGCCCTCGAGCGCGGCGGCCGCCTTGCCCGGGCCGAACGTCGCGATGCCGCGCGTGCGCAGGGCGTCGGCGACGCCCGCGACGAGCGGCGCCTCGGGGCCGATCACCACGAGCTCGATGTCGTTGTCGATCGCATAGTCGGCGACGATCACCGGGTCGGTCGGGTCGAGCGCGATGGTGGTCACGCTGCCGCGGGCCGATGAGGTCGCGGATGCCGCGATGCCGGCGTTGCCGGGAGCCGCGATGATCTCGTGCCGGGCCTCCTCGTCGAGGAGCGCGAGGATGATGGCGTGCTCGCGCGCGCCCGAGCCGAGGACGAGGATTCTCACCGGTTCAGGCTACCGGATGGGCGCCGCGCAGCCCCGGGCGCGGGTCGCTGAGAACGTCGGCTCCCAAGCGTCTCCGATCTCGGCGGGATCATTGAACTCTTTGGTTCAGTATGGGATACTGAACCAAATGGTTCATTGACGAGATCTCGGAGGGATTGCCATGAACAAGGACACCGCTCTCGACCGCGTCGCCCGGTCATCCGTCGCCGAAGCGCACCCCAGGTCGCTCGCACGGAGACTTGGTCGCCCGGGGATCGTCGCCGCTACGGTCGTGGCTGCCGTGCTGGTCAACCTGCTCATCCACACGCTCGGCCGTGCCGCAGGCGCCACGTACACGTTCACCGCCGCGGGGCAGCCTGCGGAAGTCGACGCGATCACCCTCATCGGGTTCACCGCATTGCCGCTTGCCGTGGGGATGTCGATCGCGGCGACGCTGTCGCTGTGGTGGCGGTGGGTCATCCCGGCCGCCCTGATCGTCGCACCCGTGCTCGAACTGGGGTCGATCATCCCGATGATCCTGCCGACCGATCTCGATACGGCGAGCAAGGTCGCGCTGGCGCTGTGCCACACCGCGCTCGTGCCGGTCTCGATCGCGGGGCTGCTCGCGATCCGGTCGCTCGGGCGGAAGGCGCCGCGCGCCTGACGGGCGCCATCCGGTGTCACGTGGCCGGGCGCCGGGCGGTCCTTCCCGCACTGCGCGAGGATGGAGCCATGGCACGGGGACGGATCGGCGACGACATCGGGCGGGCGGCGGTCGCCACCGTGCAGGCCATCGCGGCGGGCCTCGACGGCGCAGCCGACGGGCGCACGCTCGCGGCATCCGTCGATCGCACCACCCTCGCGCTCGCCGTGCGCTACACGCTGCAGCTGCTCGCCGAGCAGGCGCCCGGCGGCACCGTCGAGGTGCGGGTGCCGCCGTACGCCGCGGTGCAGTGCGTCGAGGGGCCGAAGCACACGCGCGGCACCCCGCCCAACGTGATCGAGACGGATGCCGCGACCTGGCTCGCCCTGGCAACGGGCGGGCTCGCGTGGGACGACGCCCGGGCCGCGGGCCGAGTGCACGCCTCGGGCCAGCGCGCCGACCTGCGGGAGCACCTGCCCGTGCTGCGCGTCCCCTGACGGGCCATCCCCCGCGCGGGTGCGCGACAATGGAGGGGTGAGCGACCCGCAGAACCTCCCCCAGCCGTCCGATCCCGAGCCCTCGGCGGTGGTGGGCGATGAAGTCGAGCGCGTCGACCCCGTGGAGAACATCGAGCGCGTCGACCCCGTGGAGAACATCGAGGGCGACGGGTCCGCGCCGCGCGTCGAACGCATGGTGATCGACGAGCCGGTCGCGACCGATGTCAGCGACGACCTGGTGACGGTGCGCCGGGCGCCGCGCTACGGGCGCTTCATCACGCTCGGCGCGCTCGTGGGCGCCGTCGTCGCCCTCATCCTCACGTTCGCGTTCTCGGGCCAGCCCGCTGATCCCGCGCTCGCGCTCGGCTTCGACAAGGGCCAGGTCTTCGGCTTCCTGCTCCTGCTGTGCGCCACGATCGGCGCCGCGCTCGGAGCGGTCGTCGCGCTCGTGATCGACCGGGTCTCGGCGAACCGCGCGAAGTCGGTGCTCGTCGTGCACGAGTCGACCCACCGCGTCGACGAGTAGGGCGACGACGGCGGAGGCTCAGAGCAGGCTGAGCACGGCTTCGGCGAACTCGCGTGGCGCCTCCTGCGGCAGGTTGTGGCCGATGCCGGCGAGCTCGCGGAACGCATACGGGCCGGTGAACCGGTCGCGATCCTCCGCTCCGCTCGGACCGCCGAGCCCGTCGGCGCCGCTCTCGAGCACGACGGTGGGCACGCCGATCGGCGGTTGGGCGGCGAGGGCTTCCTCGACCGCGGCGTAGCGCGGATCGCCCGCGACGAGCGCCGACCGGTGCCGGTAGGAGTGGATCACCACGTCGACGAAGTCGGGGTTGTCGAGGCTCGGGGCGCTCGCCGGGTAGGCCGCGGCGGCATCCGCCCACTCGGGCGACCAGGTGGTCCACAGCAGCTCGCACAGCTCGTGACGGTAGCGCTCGAGCCCGCGCCGGCCGGCCTCGGAGTGGAAGTAGTACTTGTACCAGTACGTGCGCTCCCACTCGGGACGCGTCGGCTCCTGCGCGAACGCGGGGTCGAAGATGTTGTACCCGCCGACCGTGACGAGCCCGCTCACGCGCGACGGATGCAGCGCGGCGACGATGCACGACGCGCGTCCGCCCCAGTCGTAGCCGCCCACGACGGCGCGGTCGATGCCGAGCGCGTCGAGGAGGTCGACGAGGTCCTGCCCGAGCGCCGCCTGCTCGCCCGAACGGAGCGTGGCGGCATCCGTGAACCGCGTCGGGCCGTAGCCGCGCAGGTAGGGCGCGATCACCCGCACGCCGGATGCCGCGAGCAGCCCGGCCACGTCGTCGTAGGCCCGCACGTCATACGGGAACCCGTGCGAGAGCACCGCGACCGGGCCGTCGGCGCGGCCCCGCCTCTTCGTACGCGATCTCGAGCACGGACGTGCGGACGCTGCCGCGTCGAGTGAACCCCATGGCGCCAGTCTGGCGCAGGCCGCCGACGCTGCGGCCGCGTTCAGCTGAGCTGGGTCTTCTCCACCCACTCGAGGTACTCCTCGGTGACGGTGCCGGTGACGTAGTCGCCCGTGAAGCAGGACATGTCGAGCTGCTCGATCGAGGTGCCCTGGGTGATCGCCGCCTGCAGGTCGGCGACCTCCTGGAAGATCATGTGGTCGGCGCCGAGCTCGCGGGCGATCTCGGGGATCTTGCGGCCGTGCGCGATGAGCTCCTGCCGGCTCGGCATGTTGATGCCGTACACGTGCGGGTAGCGCACCGGGGGAGCCGCCGACGTGAAGGTGACCTCGTTGGCGCCGGCGACGCGCGCCATCTCCACGATCTCCTTCGACGTGGTGCCGCGCACGATCGAGTCGTCGACGATGAGGACGTTCTTGCCCTTGAACTCCGTGCCCATGGCGTTGAGCTTCTGGCGCACCGAGCGACGGCGCTGCGCCTGCCCCGGCATGATGAAGGTGCGGCCCACGTAGCGGTTCTTGTAGAAGCCCTCGCGGTACTCGATGCCGAGCTTCTGCGCGACCTGCATGGCCGCCGGCCGCGACGAGTCGGGGATCGGCATGACGACGTCGATGTCGCCCTTGTCCATGTGCGTCTCGATCGTCGTCGCGAGGCGGTTGCCCATGCGCAGGCGCGCCTCGTACACCGAGATGCCGTTCATCACGGAGTCGGGGCGGGCGAGGTAGACGTACTCGAACGAGCACGGCACGAGTCGCGGGTTCGGCGCGCACTGGCGCGAGATCATCTCGCCGTCGAGCGTGATGAAGATCGCCTCGCCGGGCTCGACGTCGCGCACGACCTCGTAGTCGCCGTTCTCGAGCACGAGCGACTCGGATGCCACGATCCACTCGGTCTTGCCGGCATCCGTCACCCGCTTGCCGAGGATGAGCGGCCGGATGCCGAACGGGTCGCGGAACGCGAGCAGGCCGTAGCCCGCGATGAGCGCGATGACGGCGTAGGAGCCCTCGACGCGCTCGTGCACGAGCTCGACGGCGCGGAACACCTGGTCGGGGTCGAGCTCGAGGCCGGTGATCTGGCCCTGCAGCTCGGTGGCCAGCACGTTGAGCAGCATCTCGGTGTCGCTCGTGGAGTTCACGTGGCGCCGGTCGATCGAGAACAGGTCGCCTGACAGCTCGCGCGTGTTCGTGAGGTTGCCGTTGTGCACGAGGATGATGCCGTACGGCGCGTTCACGTAGAACGGCTGGGCCTCCTCCTCGCGCTCGGCGGCGCCCTTCGTGGTGTAGCGCACGTGGCCGAGGCCGATGTTGCCGAGCAGCGAGCGCATGTCGCGCGTGCGGAACGCCTCGCGCACCTGCCCGCGCGCCTTCGCCATGTGGAAGACGGGGCCGTCGGCCGTCGCGATGCCGGTGGAGTCCTGGCCGCGGTGCTGCAACAGGAGGAGGCTGTCGTAGATCTGCTGGTTGACGGGCTCGGTGGAGACGATGCCGACGATGCCGCACATGCGAGCGATGGCTCCTCGGGGGTGGGGATGGAGCGTCCGAGCTGGACGTTCCATCCTCCCACACGTGCGCGTGTGAGCCGCCTGAGCGACGGTCGCGCTCAGCTGCGTGCTCGACCCCCCGGTGCGCCGCGGCGGACGCGATCGCGGCCGTCGGATCGTCGTGACTTGCTTCTGAGCTTTATTTAGTCCTAAACTAACTCCAGAACCCGCACCGACCGACCCGAGGTTTCAATGGCGAACCGCCCCACCACCCCGCACCGACGTGAACCGCTCGGCGATCCTCGCCCACCTCGGTGCGAACGGCCCGGCATCCCGTGCCGAGCTCGCCCGAGCGCTCGACCGTGTCGCCCGCGCTCATGACGCAGCTCATCAAGGACCTGCTCGCCGACGGCCTCATCGTCGAGCTCGAGCAGGCGCCGTCGAACGGCGGCCGGCCGGCGCGGATGCTCGGGCTCGCGGCATCCGCCGGCCGCGCCATCGGCGTCAAGGTCGTCGCGGACCACGTCGCCTTCGTCGAGGTCGGCATCGACGGGCGCGTGCTGCGTTCGGCGAGCGAGCCGTTCGACGCGCTCGTCGAGCACGTACCTCACCGAGCTCGTCGACCGGATCCGCCACTTCATCGCGGGCGGCACGGGCGCCACCCTCCTCGGCGTCGGCGTCGGCGTCCCCGGCAGCGTCGACCAGCCCGGGCAGCGGCGTCGTCGATGCGCCGCAGCTCGGCTGGAGCGAGGTCGAGCTCGGCGACGCCCTGCGCCGCGCGCTCGACCTGCCCGTCATCGTCGAGAACAACGTCAACGCCCTCGCCGTGGCAGAGCGGCTCTTCGGCCTCGGCCGCGTCCCACGACAACTTCCTCGTCGTGACGATCGGCACCGGCGTCGGCGCCGGCATCGTCGTCGACGGCAGCGTGCTGCGCGCCGCGTCCGGCGGCGCCGGCGAGATCGGCCACATCCCCATCACCGACGACGGTCCGCGGTGCAGCTGCGGCAACGACGGATGCCTCGAGGCCTACATCGGCGAGGCCGCCCTCGTCGCCCGAGCCCGCGGCCGACGGGCGTCGATGTCGGCGGCCGCCGGCGTCGCAGTCGCTTCGCGCGGCCGCCGAGGCGGGCGACGAGCGGCGCCGCGCGCATCTTCAGCGAGGCCGGGCGCGCTGCTCGGGCGCACGCTCGCCGGCGTCGTGCACACCATCGACCCGGCATTCGTCGTCGTCCTCGGTGAGGGCACCGCGGCGTGGCGGCACTGGTCGTACGGGTTCGAGCCCGCGTTCCGCTCGCACCTGCTGCCGCCACCGTCGCAGCATCCCGGTCGAGGTCGAGACGTGGCAGGACGAGAGCTGGGCGCAGGGCGCCGCGGCGCTCGTGCTCGCCACGCCGTTCGACGCGGCCGGCGCAGCGGGCGACCAGGGCCGGCTCATCCGCGCCCGGCTCGTCGAGCAGGCCGGCCGATCATGAGCGCGCTTCGCCGGCGAGGCCGTCGCCGAGGTCGTCGGCGCCTCGCACGAGACGCGCGCGGCCGCACCGCCCCCGCCGCCGCGGCGCCGCCGCGGTCGCCGTACGAGCGCCGATACGCGCTCACGGTGCTCGCGTTCCTCCTGCCGAGCGCCATCCCGCTGGTGCTCTTCGTGCTCGGCCCGATGGTCGCCGCGGCGTGGATCAGCCTCACCGAGTGGAACCTGCTCGCCCCGGCGAAGTGGGTCGGCCTCGACAACTACGCGACGCTGCTCACCGACCCCGAGACGGGCGACGGTCTTCCTGCACACCGTCTACTACATCGTCGGCTACCTGCCGCTCGTCTACGTCGGCGGGCTCGCGATCGCCCTCGCGCTGAACACCGCGCTGCAGCGGCCGCACGCTTCCTGCGCGGCGTCTACTTCCTCCCGGTCATCACGAGCTGGATCGTCGTCGCGCTCGTCTGGCGGTGGCTGCTCAATCCCGAGCAACGGCGTCGTCAACACCGTGCTCGGGCTTCTTCGGCATCGACGGCCCGGGATGGTGGACCGACCCGGCGTGGGCGATGCCGTCGATCATCCTCGCCTCGGCGTGGAAGGACCTCGGCTTCGTCATGGTCATCCTGCTCGCCGGGCTGCAGGCGATCGACCCCGAACTGCTCGACGCGGCACGCGTCGACGGCGCGGGCTGGTGGCGGCGGCTGTTCTCCGTCACGCTGCCGCTGCTCTCGCCCGCGACGTTCTTCGTCGTCGTCATCTCGCTCATCAACGGCTTCCAGGTCTTCGACCAGGTGTACGCGATGACCGGCGGCGGGCCCGGGCGGCGCGACCCAGGTCGTCGTGCAGCAGATCTACGACCTCACCTTCCGATACGGCAAGGCCGGCGAGGCATCCGCGCTCTCCTGGCTGCTCTTCATCGTGATCCTCGCGGTCACCGTCGTGCAGATCCGCGGACAGCGGAGGTGGGTGAACTATGGCTGACGTGCTCGACCGAGTCGACGCCGGTGCAGACGTCGCGGCACCGTGCGGATCGCCGGCGGCTCGCGTCGCCCTCGGCGCAGCGTGCTGCTGCACGTCGTCATCGTGCTCGGTGCGCTCGCGATGTTCTTCCCGTTCTACTGGACCCTCGTCACGTCGCATGACGCCCGGGCAGCGGGCCTCAGCTCGACGCCGTCAGCTCGTGCCCGGGCGACCCGAGCCTCGACGCCGTACGCGCAGCTCTTCGCCGAGCTGCCGTTCGCGCGGGTCGTCGGCAACAGCCTGCTGCTCGCCGTGATCACGACGGTGCGTGCAGCTGTTCACGAGCGCGACCGCGGCCTACGCGTTCAGCCGCCTGCCGTTCCGCGGTCGCACGGTCGTCTTCGGCGTCTACCTCGCGACGATGATGATCCCGCTGCAGGTGCTCGTCGTGCCCGCTGTTCGCCGAGCTCAAGCGCGTTCGGACTCGTCGACACCTACCTCGGCGCGCTCCTGCCCGACGTTCGCCGCGGCGTTCGGCATCTTCCTGCTGCGGCAGGCGATGAACCAGGTGCCCGTCGAGCTCGACGAGGCGGCCACCCTCGACGGCGCGGGGCACTTCCGGATCTTCTGGACGGTCATGCTGCCGAACATCCGCCCGGCCCTCGCGACGCTCGCGGTCTTCGCCTTCATGGGCAGCTGGAACAGCTTCCTGTGGCCGCTCGTCGTGCTGCGCTCGCCCGAGCTGCAGACCCTGCCCGTCGGCGCTCGCCGGGCTGCAGGGCCAGTTCACGACGCAGTGGGACATCGTCATGGCCGGCTCCGTCGTCAGCATCCTGCCGATGCTCGCGATCTACCTCGTTCGCCCAGAAGTACGTCATCCAGGGCGTCGCCAACACCGGCCTCAAGTAGCCCGGCCGCACCACCACACCACCCGATCACGCACCATCACGCCTCACCCCTATCGAAGGAGATACCCACCATGAGGACCACAGCACTCGCCACCGTCGGCATCGCCGCCGTCGCGGCGCTCGCCCTGAGCGGCTGCGCCGCGCGACAGCCGGCGGACTCCGGCGACAGGTCACGATCACGCTACACGAACTTCATCTCGAACGGCGGCAACGAGGAGAACCTCCAGACGATCGTCGACGCGTTCGAGGAGGAGAACCCCGACATCACCGTCGAGGTCGACGACGCTGCCGTACGCCGACTACTGCACCGCGCTGCAGACCGACCTCGCCGCCGGCACCGTCTCCGACGTGTTCGACATCGAGTACGCGAACTACGCGCCAGTACCAGGCGAACGGCGTGCTCGCCGAGCTGCCGGTGTCGACGACCCGAGCGCCTACCGCCAGAGCGTGCTCGAGGCGTACCAGACCGACGGCACGCAGTACGCGCTGCCGAGCTCGTTCTCGACGGTCGTGCTGTTCTACAACCGGACCTCTTCGACGCCGCCGGCCTCGAGTACCCCACCGCCGACTGGACCTGGGCGGACGAGCAGGCCGCCGCCGAGCAGCTCACCGACAAGGCCGCAGGCGTCTGGGGCGACCACCAGCCCGTGCAGCTTCTACGAGTTCTACAAGGTGCTCGCGCAGAACGGCGGCGAGTTCCTCGACGACTCCGGCACGAAGGTCGCCTTCAACACGCCCGAGGGCATCGAGGCCGCCGAATGGCTCGTCGGCAAGAGCGGCACGGTCATGCCGACGATCGAGCAGGGCCAGGGCACGCCCGACTTCGACACGCAAGCTGTTCACGGACGGCAAGCTCGCGATGCTGCACACCGGCATCTGGATGTTCGGCGCCGTTCGCCGACGCTGCCGTTCGACTGGGACATCGCGGTCGAGCCCGGCAACACGCAGCAGGCCAGCGCGCTGTTCTCGAACGCGGTCGGCGTCGTCGGCCGGCTCGGAGCACGTCGAGGCCGCGGCGAAGTTCGCGGAGTTCCTGACGTCCAGCGACGTGATGGTGCAGACGCGCCTCGACGCCGGCTGGGAGCTGCCCGCCGTCGTCCGACGAGGCCGCGCTCGCGACCTACCTCGAGCTCGGCGACCCCGACAACCGCCAGGCGGTCTTCGACTCGCTCGAGAACGTCGCGCTGCCCCCGGTGGTCGCCGAGGGCCAGCAGGAGATGCAGGACATCATGACCGAGGAGCTCGTCGAGGCGCAGGCCGGCCGCAAGACGGTCGACGACGCGCTCGCCTCGGCCGAGGAGCGCATCAACGCCGCCATCGGCGGCTGATCAGCTCCGGTGGCGGGTCGGCCGCCCGGCGGCCCCGCACCCTCGCTTCGCCACCACGCGCACGCTGACGAAAGCAGCACACGGATGACCCTGCCGCACGACCGACCGCCAGCGGTCGATCCGCCGAGCTCGCGCGCCGAGAGCGCCGACGCTCATCGCCTCGCTGCAGGACGCCGAGCGGCGCCTACCCGGCGAGCCCCACCTTCTCCGCGTACCGCGGCTACAGCTGGTTCCGCGACGGCGCCTTCATCGCCGACGGGATGTCGAGCTGCGGCGGTGCGCCGAGTCGGCCGAGCGCTTCTTCGACTGGTGCGCCGGCGTGCTCGAGGCGCGCGCGCGCGCAGGTCGAGGCGATCGTCGCGGCGGCGGCAGCCGGGACGGCCGGTGCCCGATCGCGGCCATGCTCGCCGACGCGCTTCACGTTCGACGGCCGCGAGGGCGACGACGAGTGGTGGGACTTCCAGCTCGACGGCTACGGCACCTGGCTGTGGGCGGTCGGCGAGCACGTGCGCGCGCCATGGCGCGCGACGCCGGCGCGGTGGCGCCGCGGCCGTCGAGCTCAGCGTCGACTACCTCTGCGCGTCGTGGGACCGGCCGTGCTACGACTGGTGGGAGGAGCACGCGATGCACGGGCACGTCTCCACCCTCGGCTGCATCGCGGCGGGCCTCCGCGAGGCGGCGGCGCTCGGCGTGCTCGACGCGACCGCGCAGGCGACGGCGCCGCGCGGTCGAGGCGGCGGTCCGCGGGAGCGCATCGCCGTCGACGGCAGTCGCCGACGGCCACCTCGCCAAGTGGCTCGGCTCGACTGCGGTCGACGCGCAGCCTCGCCGCCGTCGTCGGCCGTCCTCGACGTCGTCGCCGCGGACTCCGGCTCGGCCGCGCGCACGATCGCCGCGCTCGAGCGCGACCTCACGGTCGACGGCGGCGTGCACCGCTACCTCGACGACACCTTCTACGGCGGTGGCCAGTGGCCGCTGCTGTCCTGCATGCTCGGGCTCGCGCACCTGCCGAGCCGGCGACGTCGACCGCGCGCGCGAGCTCCTCGACTGGGCGGCCGCGACGGCCGACGCCCGACGGCTCGATGCCCGAGCAGGTCGACGACCACCTGCTCGCACCCGAGCGGCAGCGACGAATGGATCGACCGGTGGGGGCCGGTCGCGCAGCCGCTGCTGTGGAGCCACGCCATGCTCATCCGCCTCGCGGCCGAGCTCGGCGAGGTCGCCGCAGGCTCGGAGGCCGCGCATGATCCGCCATCGTCCGCTCGGGTCGGGGCATCCGTACTCCGTCGACACCGAGCAGCGCTGGCCGGTGCTGCCCGTCGCCGGCGAGCCGCTGCACGCTCGGCGCACGCACGAGTGCCGACGTCGTGGAGGTCGAAGCCGAGATCGGCATCACCGGGCCCACGGGAGCGTCGCGGAGCAGCGGCTTCCGCTCGCCCGCTCCGCCCGCACCTCCCGCGGCCAGACGATCGACGGCGGCCACCTCGCCTCCGCCCAGGCGCGGCTCGCTCGCGCGGCCGGCGGCTGGGCGGTCGACGTTCCCGGCGCGCCGACGCCGGCAGCGGCATCCGCTATCGCCTCGTCGGGCGGTCGGCCGGACGGACGCAGCCAGCGCCACCCGCTGGTTCGAGACCGACGTCGCCGAATGGCGTCCGGCGCCCGATGACGCCGTCGCCGGCGTCGGCCGCGATCGCATCCTGCCGGGCAGCGTCGAGGTGCTCACCGACGGCGACCGGGTGTCCCGCGTGCGCTTCGCCCTGCCGCTCGCGCCGGGCGAGCACGTCACGGGCTTCGGCGAGCGGTTCGACGCGCTCGACCACCGCGGCGCGTCGCTCGACTCGGTGGTGTTCGAGCAGTACAAGAGCCAGGGCGCGGAGCGCAAGACCTACCTGCCGATGCCGTTCGCGCACGTCGTCGGCGGCGACGGCTGGGGCTTCCACGTCCGCACCTCGCGGCGCGTGTGGTTCGACGTCGGTGCGACCCGGGCCGACCGCATCGTCGTCGAGGTCGCAGGCGGATGCCGCGGCGGGCGAGCCCGCCGTCGAGCTGGCGTCGTACGAGGGAACGCCGACCCAGGTGCTCGATGCGTTCCTCGACGAGGTCGGACGCGCCGAGGAGCTGCCGGACTGGGTGTTCCGGCTGTGGGCGAGCGGCAACGAGTGGAACACGCAGGCCGAGGTCATGCGCGCAGATGGACCTGCACCGCGAGCACGACATCCCGGTCGGGTCGGTCGTCATCGAGGCCTGGAGCGACGAGTCGACCTTCACGAGCTTCCGCGACGCGCGGTACGCCGTCGCCGACGACGGCGCGCCCGCACCGCCTCGCGGACTTCGAGTTCCCGGCCGACGGCGCGTGGCCCGATCCCAAGGGCGATGGTCGACGAGCTGCACGCCCGCGACATCCGGGTGCACCTCTGGCAGATCCCGCTGATGAAGCTGCGTCCCGCACCCGCAGGGTCAGGCCAGCGGCCGACGCCGACGCGGCGGTCCGCGAGGGCGTGCTCATCCGCGAGCCCGACGGGCGCGGCGGACTGCGTCCGTACCGCAACCGCGGCTGGTGGTTCCCGCTGTCGCTCATGCCCGACCTCACCGACGAGCGCGCGGCCGCGCTGGTGGACCGAGAAGCGCCGCTACCTCGTCGAGGAGGTCGGCATCGACGGGTTCAAGACCGACGGCGGCGAGCACGCGTGGGGGCAGCGAGCTCGTGTACCTCGACGGCAGCCGTGGCGACGAGGGCAACAACCGCTTCCCCGTCGCGTACGCGCGCGCCTACGGCGACCTGCTGCGCTCAGCGGGCAAGGCGCCCGTCACGTTCAGCAGGGCGGGCTTCACCGGCTCGCAGGCGCACGGCGCGTTCTGGGCGGGCGACGAGAACTCCACGTGGGAGGCGTTCCGCTGGTCGATGCTCGCGGGCCTCTCGGCGGCGGCCAGCGGCATCCTCTACTGGGGCTGGGACCTCGCCGGCTTCTCCGGGCCGCTGCCGAGCGCCGAGCTGTACCTGCGCGCCGACGGCCGCCTCGACGTTCGTGCCGATCATGCAGTACCACTCGGAGTTCAACCACCACCGCACGCCGTCGCGCGACCGCACGCCGTGGAACATCGCCGAGCAGTCCGGCGACGACCGGGTGCTCCCGGTGTTCCGCGCGCTTCGCGAAGCTGCGCGAGCGGCTCGTGCCGTACCTCGCCGCGGAGGCGCGGGAGTCGATCCGCACGTCGGCACCCCTCATGCGGCCGGTCTACTTCGACCACCCGACGCTCGCGACCGCGTGGTCGCACCCGCTGCAATGGATGCTCGGCAGCGACCTGTTCGTGTCGCCGGTCGTCACCGAGGGCGAGCAGGAGCACGAGACGGCGCTGCCGCCGGGCGCGTGGGTCGACGCGTGGACGGGCGAGCCGCACGTCGGTGGCGAACTCGTGCGGATGGCCGTGCCGCTCGATCAAGTGCCGGTCTTCGTGCGGGCGGCGGCATGGCCGCGGCTGCGCGACGTGTTCCCGGGCCGGTCGTGAACTCCCGCACGGGCCCGCGTCGACGAGCCCGGTCCGCGGCTACCGGGCGTACCGCTCGACGAACGTCCGCAGCATGCGGCTCGGGTGCGACACCTCGGCACGCCGCACCGCGGCGAGCGTGAGCTCGAGCTCGTCGGCGGCGAAGTATCCGTGGTCGGCGTAGGCGTGGATGCGCAGGACGATGCCGTCGACGTCGAGCTCGGGGTGGAACTGCGTCGCGTACACGTTCGACCGCACCCGGAACAGCTGCACTGGGCAGGTCGGCGACGATCCGAGCAGGGTCGCCGAGGCCGGCAGCGCCCTGATGGCCTCCTTGTGCCCGACGAACGCGTTGAATGTCCGCGGCATCCCGGAAAGCAGCGGGTCGGACGCCCCGGCGTCGGTCAGGGTTACCGGCACGACGCTGATCGGCTCGGCGTAGGCGCGGTCGATCGTCGCGCCCTGGTGCGCGCCGAGGGTGCCGACTCCGTAGCAGGCGCCGAGGAACGGGAAGTCCCGGGCCACGACCTCGTCGAGGAGCGTCGCGAACTCGGCCTCGACCCGGTGTTGCACCGGCGACTTCCGCCCCGGCGGGTCCGAGGCGTTGAACGGGCCCCCGCCGACGAAGATGCCCGACAGCTCGTCGAGGTCCAGCTCCGGCATGGGCTCGGCCTCGAGCCGCACCCGGACGAGGTCGCGCTCGTCGAGTCCGGTGCGGCGGAGGAAGAGGGCGTATTCCTCGTCCGCGGGCAGGTCCTCGGCGCGCGTGGCGAGGAGGACGAACGGCTTCACGGCCCCACGATACGCGAGTGACGCCGGTTGACCCGCCGGCTCAGTACTCCGACGGCTTCGCCAGCACGGCCATCGTGCAGCGCGAGATGCACACGAGCCTGCCCTGTTCGTCGGTGATGCGGATGTCCCACACCTGCGTCGTGCGGCCGCGGGTGATGGGTCGCGCCTCGCCGTAGACCCACCCCTCGGCGACGGGCCGGGTGTGATTCGCATTGATCTCCATGCCCACGCAGTAGTTCGCGGCGGGGTCGACGGTGAACGAGGAGCCCCAGCTCGCGAGCGTCTCGGCAAGGGCGACGGATGCCCCGCCGTGCAGCACGCCGCCGGGCTGTCGCGTGCGCTCGTCCACCGGCATGCGGCCCTTCAACGAGTCCTCGGTGAGCTCGGTCATCTCGATGCCGAGCGTGCGGAGGAGGGTGCCATCGCCGCGGGAGTTCGCCCACTCGAGGGAGGGCTCGCCGAACCAGATGCTCATGCGGTCGAGTCTTGCACGGCCACGAGTGCCCGACCCTCCATGATGTATCCATGCCCGAACCCACCGGCGCCGTCAGAGCCGACGACCACGCCCGCGCCGCCCTGCTCGCCCGCCGTGACCTCGTGGTCGATCTCGCACGCGTGGCGTGCGTGGTCCTCGTCGTCGTGATCCACCTGCTCATGATCGGCGTCGGCCTCGACGGCTCGGGCGCGATCGTGGTCTCCCGCCCGCTCGAGGCGCAGCCGTGGTTCGACGCCGCCACCTGGGTGGGCCAGATCATGCCGCTGTTCTTCGCGCTCGGCGGCTTCACCGCCGTGACGAGCTGGCGGAGCCTCGCGGCGCGCGGCGGCACCGCCGTGGACTTCATCCGCGCCCGCACCATGCGACTCGCGACTCCCGCGCTGCCGCTGTTCGCGTTCTTCGCGATCGTGCTCGGCGCCGCCACCGTCGCCGGCGTCGACCCGGCGCTGCTGGAGACGGTCGCCGCGGGCGTCGGGACGCCGCTGTGGTTCCTCGCCGCGTTCCTCCTGGCGCAGTGCCTCGTCCCCGTCTTCACCGGCCTGCACGATCGGGCGCCGCGCCTGACCCTCGCCACCCTGGCCGCCGCGGCGCTCCTCGTGGACGCGGCCCGCGTCGCCACCGGCGTCGACGAGGTCGGCCTCCTCAACCTCGTGTTCGTCTGGGGGTTCACGCAACAGCTGGGCCTCTGGTACGCCGACGGCTGGTTCCGTCGGCGTACCCCGCCACAGCTCGTCGGGCTCGCGGCCGCCGCGTACCTGCTCATCTGGCCGGGCGTCGAGGCCGGCTGGTACTCGCCGGACATGCTCACGAACCTCAATCCGCCGACCGTGCCGCTCATGCTGCTCGGCGTCGCGCAGCTCAGCCTGCTCAGCGTGCTGCGCGCGCCGCTCTCGAGCCTCATGTCGACCCGCGCCGCCCAGGCGGTCGTCTTCGTCGTCGGGAGTCGCGCGATGACGGTCTACCTGTGGCACCTGCCGGTGATCGTCGTCGTCGCCGGACTCTCGCTGCTCGTCCCCGGCGCAGCCCCGGAGCCCGCGAGCCCGGCATGGTGGATCAGTCGCCCGGTCACCCTCCTGGTCGTGCTCGCGCTGGTGTGGGCGGTCTCGCTGCCGCTGGCGCGCTTCGAGACGATCGCCACCGCCGTCCCCGACGGATTCCGTCGCCCGTCGGCGGGGGCGATCGTGGCCGCCGCGGTGCTCGCATTCGTCCCGCCGTTCGCGGTCATGCAGTGGTTCCTCGACCTGCAGCTCGCGGTCGGCGGCACGGCGCTGCTCGCGGCATCCGTGATCCTCGATCGGGCGCGCCGGTCGGAGCAGCCCGGCGCCTCGACTAGGCGAGCTCGGCGATGATCGGGTGGATCGCGTCGTCGAACGCGGAGGCATCCGATCGCAGCGAGTCGGTGACCGCCACCGTCATCGCGCCGATCCACCAGACGCCCGGGGCGGAGAACGGCACGACCTCGACGTTGAGCTCGAACGAGTGCGCCCGCCGGCCGACCTCGCGCTCGTGCTCGGCGATGGTGCCGGCGTACGCGCGGTAGGAGTCGCCACGACGTGACGCGGATGCCGTGCGGTAGCCCTGGTGCGCCCACTCGGCCCACGCGCGGGCGGCTTCGGCGTGCGGCACGATCGCGGCCGCGAGCACCTCCGCCCCCGACACGGGCAGGGCGACGTCGGTGTCGTAGGCGTCGACGAGCTCGAGCGGCACGAGCGACGGATGCGCCTCCGGCTCGACGGTCATCGCCCACCACGCACGCCACTGGCGCTCGAGCAGGTCGTGCTGGTCGATCTCGAGTCGTTGGCCGACCGCGCCGACATCACGAAGTCGCGGCAACTCGACCGGCGACGCGATCGCGAGCACCTCGCGCAGGTACAGGGCGAGCAGGACCGAGCGACTCGCGTTCTCGCGAATCACCCACGACGGTGTTCCACCCGCCTGCATGCGCCCATTTTAGTCCGCGGGGAGCGACGCGGCACGGTTCGCCGCGCGGGCCGCGGGTACGCTTGACGGGTGACCGACGCGAACTCGTCCTACGCCGCTGCCGGAGTCGACACCCGGGCCGGCGACCTCGCCGTCGAACTCATGAAGGAGGCGGTCGCCGCGACCCACGGGCCGAACGTGCTCGGCGGCGTCGGCGGATTCGCCGGCCTCTTCGACCTGTCGTTCGTGAAGGACTACGCGCGCCCGCTCCTCGCCACCTCGACCGATGGCGTGGGCACCAAGATCGCGATCGCCCAGGCCCTCGACAAGCACGACACCATCGGGCAGGACCTCGTGGGCATGGTCGTCGACGACATCGTCGTCGTCGGCGCGAAGCCGCTGTTCATGACCGACTACATCGCCTGCGGCAAGGTGGTGCCCGAGCGCATCGCGACCATCGTCACGGGCATCGCGCGCGCCTGCGCCGACACCGGCACCGCGCTCGTCGGCGGCGAGACGGCGGAGCACCCCGGCCTCATGGGCGCCGACGACTACGACGTGGCGGGCGCCGCGGTCGGCGTGGTCGAGGCCGACCGGCTGCTCGGGGCCGAGCGCGTGCGCGACGGCGACGCGGTCCTCGCGATCGCGTCGAGCGGCCTGCACTCCAACGGGTTCTCGCTCGTTCGGCACATCCTGTCGGGCGCCGGCATCGGCTACGCCGATCGGCTCGATGACCTCGGCACCACGTGGGGCGAGGCACTCCTCGAGCCGACCCGGCTCTACACCGGGCCGCTCGTGCGCCTCCTCGAGCACGAGCGGCTCGCGGCATCCGTGCACTCGCTCTCGCACGTCACCGGCGGCGGCATCGCGGCCAATCTCGCCCGCGTGCTGCCCCGCGGCTCGTGGGTCGAGCTCGATCGGTCGACGTGGTCGCCGGCCCCCGTGTTCCGCGTGCTGAACGACCTCGCCGGCACCACGCTCGAGTCGACCGAGGGCACGTGGAACCTCGGCATCGGCTTCTTCGCCGTCGTCGCAGCGGATGCCGCGTCCGACGTCGTGGCCGAGCTCGGCGCCCTCGGGCTGCCCGCCTGGCAGGCGGGCACGGTCACGATCGGCTCCCGCGAGCTCGACGGGTTCGAGCAGGGCGCGAAGGGCGTCGACGGCGGCGCCGTGCGCCTCGTCGGAGCATACGCGGGCTGACCGTGCACGCCGCCGTCTCGATCGGACTCACCGGCACCACGGGCGCCGACGTGATCCGTGCGCTCGCGCCGCGCATCGAGCGTCTCGGCTTCTCGACGCTCTGGATCAACGACGTGCCGGGTGGCGACTCCCTCCACGGCCTCCGCGTCGCGGCCGCCGCCTCCGAGGAACTCGAGCTCGCGACCGGGGTGATCCCGCTCGACCGCCGGCCCGCCGACACGCTCGACCTGCACGGGCTGCCGACCGACCGCATGACTCTCGGCATCGGCTCGGGCGCCGCCGACGCACCCGCTCGCCCTCGTGCGCGACGGCATCGCGACGTTGCGTGCCGCGACGGATGCCGCGATCGTCGTCGGCGCCCTCGGGCCGAAGATGCGACGGCTCGCGGCCGAGCGTGCCGACGGCGTGCTGCTCAACTGGCTCACGCCGCAGGCCGCGGCCGATGCGGACGCGGAGTTGCGCAGTGCGGCGTCCGCGGCCGTCGCTCCGGCGCTGCGGAGCGTGCTCTACGTGCGCACGATCGCCGCGCCCGACGCGCGACCGGTGCTGGAGCGCGAGGTCGCCCGATACGAGACGGTGCCGTCGTACGCCGCCAACTTCCAGCGGCTGGGTATCCGCGCGATCGACGCGACGGTGACGGATGCCGCGGGCCTCGCCGCGTTCGACGTCGTCGACGAGGTCGTGCTGCGCGCGATCACGCCCACGAACTCCCTCGCCGAGCTCGAGCGGTTCGTCGAGGAGACCGCTCGCTGGCGTTCCTCCGCGGCGTAGAATCCGAGCACCGTTCAGGGTCTTTCCCGGTCGCATCGTCGGATCGAGGTCGACAGATGAGGTTCGCGCGCATCGACGCCGTGCTGACCTGGGTGTACGCGGCCGCGTTCGGGCTCCCCGCGATCCCGATCGCGGTCTACCACGTCAGCACAGGAGGCCTGCTCCCGCGGTTCCTCGACCTGTTCGACATGTACGGGGGTCCGTGGTCCGACCGGTACAACGCCGGCGTGTTCGCGGCGCTGCTCATCGCGTTCCTTCTGGTGCTGCTGGTCTCGTCATTCGCGGCATGGCTCGTGTGGCGCGGGTCTCGAATCGGCGCGATCCTGAGCCTGGCGCTCCTGCCCGTCGAGATCGTGTTCTGGGTCGGCTTCGCCCTGCCAGTGCCGTGGGCGTTCGGTGTCGCCAGGGTCGTGCTGCTGCTGCTCGCGTGGCGCGGGCTCCGGCCCGGCGCGGCCGACGCGGAGACCTGAGCAACGGACCGTCGTGACGGTCTTCGCTCGCATCGACGCCGGGCGACCCGGAGGAATGCCGCGAGTCGGCTAGCTGCGGTGCAGCCGCGCGAACGTGAGCGCGGCGATGGTCACGGAGTCGACCACGTCGCCGGCGCGGATCATCCGCTCGAGTTCGTCATCGGAGACCCGGCGGTGCACCATGCCGTGCTCGGTCGGCTCCCGGTCGGGTTCGCCGGGAGTGAGGTCGGTGGCGAGGAAGAGGTCGCACGCCTGGCTCGCGAACCCGTAGGCCTCCTGCATCCGGCCGATGTGCTCGAGGGAGGCGGCGACGAACCCGGTCTCCTCGCGCAGCTCGGCCGCCGCGAGCGCGAGCGTGTCGCCCTCGTGCCCCGCCGGCCACGAGCCCTGCGGGAACTCCCAGACCCGGCGCCCGATCGTGTAGCGATACTGCTCGATCATCCACCAGCCGTCGCCGTCGCGCGGCAGCACCACCGCGAAGTCGGGCTTCTCGACGACGCCGTAGATCGCCTCGTGTCCACCGGGCCATCGCACGAGGTCCTCACGCACGCGCATCCAGTCGTTCTCGTAGGCGGTGCGCGAGGTGATGGCGTGAGGAGACTCCGTCATCCGCTCAGCCTAGGCCGGACGGCCACGATGCGACCCACGACCCGCGTGCCGAACCGCCCGGACGGACGCGGAGCGTCGAGTGGGGATCAGAGCGACGTCGGCCGGAGTCCGAGGTGATTCAGGGTGACGTGCGCGCGTCTACGCGCGCTGCTCGTCGCCGGTGACGTAGGTGTCGTCGTCGTCGGCGTACTCCGACCACTTCGACGCCTCCTCGTTGTACTCGTCATGCTGCGAGCCGGTGAGCTCGCGCTCAAGCGCCGTGTAGTCGGTGTTCGGGCTGAAGTACTTCAGCTCCCGAGCGACCTTGGTGTGCTTGGCTTTCTGACGGCCGCGCCCCATGCGTGACCCCCTTACGGCATCTGGCCGGGTGGGATGGCCTTCACCCGGCGCTCATCTGATAAAAGAAATTCGTCCGACTGCCAGTTTAGCACCGGGAATCGGACGGAATGGAGCCATCCACAACGTCCTGCACGACCCCCGAGGTCGGCACGATCCCGTGGTGCACGCATACAGCAAGAACGTGCTGAGATTGACGGGTGATGACGAGGCCTGAACGCGTGAAGGTCGTGGTGATCGGAGCCGGGCAGGCCGGGCTCTCCGTCGCCTTCTACCTGCGACGCTTCGAGCTCGTCGCCGACGAGGACTTCGTCATGCTCGACCGTGCTCCGGGCCCGGGTGGCGCCTGGCAGCACCGGTGGTCGTCGCTGCGGCTCGGCACCGCGCACCGGGTGAACGACCTGCCCGGCATGGGCGAGCTCGGCCTCAGTTTCGACACCGCCGACCGCGCCCTGCCCGCCAAGGAGGTCGTCGCCGACTACTACGGCCGCTTCGAGGAGCACTTCGACCTGCGGGTGCGCCGTCCGATGAACGTGCGCTCCGTCGTGAACGAGGGCGTCGACCTGCTCGTGAACTCCGAGGACCTGTCGCCGCAGCCGGTGGAGGAGGAGCGGGGGAAGGGGTTCTTCGGGCGGCGGCGCAAGACGTTCGAGGAGCCGACCGCGCCGCGCCACGAGATCGTGACGCAGTTCCTCGTGAACGCGACCGGCACCTGGGGTTCGCCGTTCGTGCCGTACTACCCGGGAATGACCGACTTCGCGGGCCGCCACGTGCATACCTCCGACTACGCCGACGCCCAGGACTTCCAGCGACAAGCACGTCGTGGTGGTCGGCGGCGGCACGTCGGCGATCGGCTTCATGCTCGAGCTCGAGGCGGTCGCGGCGGGGCTCACCTGGGTCTCTCGTCGTCCGATCGACTGGCTCGACCGTCAGGAGCTCGACCTCGAAGGCGCCTCAGCCGCGGTCGCCCTGCAGGACGAGGCGGCCAGGTCGGGGCGGGCGCTGCCGTCGATCGTGAGCGGCACCGGCGTGCCCAGGAGCCGTCGCATCGCGGCCGGGATCGAGCGCGGGCTGCTCGTGGCGCGTCCCATGTTCGACCGGATCGAGGCCGACCGCGTGCTGTGGGACGGCGACGAGGGCGGCATGGCCCGAGCCGACGCGATCATCTGGGCGACCGGGTTCCGCCCCGAGCTGCGCCACCTCTCGCCGCTGAGGCTGCGCGAGCGGGCCGGCGGCATCACCGTGGGCCAGGGGGCGGCGTGGAGTGATCCGCGGGTGTTCCTCGCGGGCTACGGGCCGCAGGCCTCGACGATCGGTGCGAACCGCGCGGGCCGCATGATCGCCCGCCAGATCATGGCGATGCTCTAGCGAGCGGATGCCGCAGGGTTCGGGGTTTCGAGACGGCCCTGGCGGGCCTCCTCAACCCGCAGACTCCGGCCCTGGCGGGCCTCCTCAACCCGCGGACCGCGGCCCTCGCGGGCGGCAGTCTAGCGGCCGCGCTTCTGGCCGCCGGCGGCACTGGCTCTCCGCCAAGGGCCGGCGTGGCACGGGCCGCACCGGCTCGCCGCGGCGGTCCTGACCGGGCAACGGGCGCGAGCGACGGCCGTAGATGAGGTCGGACGAGTCGAGCAGCCACGGCACGAGGGCCACGGTGACGCCGTGCACGAGCAGCAGCTTCTGGCGGATGCGCCGGGCCTTGTGGTTGTGCAGGAGGCCCTCCCACCAGTGGCCCACGATGTACTGCGGCATGTAGACCGTCACGACCTCGGAGCCGTGCTCCTCGCGCCGCGCCTTGATGTACTGGATCAGCGGGTGGCTGAGGTCGCGGTACGGCGACGACAGGATGCGCAGCTTGACGTGGATGTTCTGCTTGACCCAGTCCTTCTTGAGGCGCTTGGTCCCCTCGTCGTCGATGGAGACGTGCACCGCTTCGAGCGAGTCGTGGCGGGCGGCGATCGCGTAGTCCAGCGCCTTCAGCGTGGGCTTCTGCATGCGGCCGACCAGCACGATCGCGTGGTCGCCGGTGGCGCCGAACGTCGTCGTCGGGTCGACCTCGATCTCCTTCTCGACGTCGCGGTAGTACCGGTTCACGCCCATCATGAGGAAGAAGAGCACCGGCATCATCACGAACACGATCCACGCGCCGTGCGTGAACTTCGTGACCGTGACGACGATGAGCACGACGGCCGTCATCGCCGCGCCGATCGCGTTGATGACGAGGCCGCGCCACATCGCGCTGCGCGTGAGCGGTCGGTCGCCCGTGGCATCCGATCGCCCGGCCTTCGCCTTCGGGCGCCGTGGCGAGCGCAGCTCACGGAGCCAGTGCCGCACCATGCCGGTCTGCCCCAGGGTGAACGACACGAACACGCCGATGATGTAGAGCTGGATCAGCACGGTGAGGTTCGCCTGGAAGACGAGCAGGATGACGCAGGCGGCGAGCGCCAGGATCACGACGCCGTTCGAATAGATCAGGCGGTCGCCGCGCGTGGACAGCGACTTCGGGGCGTAGCCGTCGCGGGCGAGCACCGAGCCGAGCAGCGGGAAGCCGTTGAAGGCGGTGTTCGCCGCGAGGAGCAGCACGAGTGCCGTCGCCGCCTGGATGACGTAGAAGAGGAACGTGTTGTCGCCGAACGTCGCCGCCGCGACCTGGGCCATGAGGCTGGGCTGCGGCTCGGTGGCGCACTCGGTCCAGCCGATCAGGTGACACGGGTCCTCGGCGTAGTGCACCTGCGAGATGAGCGCCACGGCGGTGAGTCCCGCGAAGAGGATGATCGCGATGCCGCCCATGTACGTGAGCGTCAGCTGGGCGTTGCGGATCTTCGGCAGTCGGAACGCCGGCACGCCGTTCGAGATCGCCTCGACGCCGGTGAGGGCGGAGCATCCGCTCGCGAAGGAGCGCAGCAGCAGCAGGATGATGCCCGCCTGCGTCAACGATTCGCCCTGCACGGCGAAACCGGCCGACTCGGCGACGGGCGGATCGCCGAGGAACGTGCGGGTCAGGCCGACGACGATCATGACGAAGACGCTGCCGATGAAGAGGTAGGTCGGAATGGCGAAGGCCTTGCTCGACTCGCTGACCCCGCGGAGATTGACGGCGGCGAGGATGATGACGAACGCGATGGCGATCTGGACGCGGAACGGGTTCAGCTCGGGGATCGCCGAGATGATGTTGTCGACGCCCGACGCGACCGAGACGACCACGGTCATCACGTAGTCGACGAGGAGGGCGGACGCCACGACGAGGCCCGCCTTCTCGCCGAGGTTGCGGTGCGCCACCTCGTAGTCGCCGCCGCCCGACGGGTAGGCGCGGATGAGCTGGCGGTACGACGCGACGACCGTCACGAGCAGCACAATGACCGCGAGTGCGACCCACGGCGCGAAGCTCAGGAAGGCGAGCCCGCCGACCAGGAGGATCATCACGAGCTCCTGCGGCGCGTAGGCCACGGAGGACAGCGGGTCGCTCGCGAAGATCGGGAGCGCGAAGCGCTTCGGGGAGCAGTTGGCCCTCGAGATGCTCGGTCGGGAGCGGGTCGCCGATGATCCAGTGCTTCGGCGATTTCAGTTCTGCCGGCGGCGCGTCGGCCTCATTCGTCACGGCGGATCGACACTACACCCGCCGCGCCGCAAGTCAAGTCAGGCGGAGGCCATGCTCGCGATCTGGATGAGGTTTCCACAGGTGTCGTCGAAGACCGCAGTGGTCACCGGTCCCATCTCGGTCGGCGGCTGGGTGAACTCGACGCCCGCGGCGGTGAGGCGCGCGTGCTCCGTCGACGACGTCGTCGACCGCGAACGAGGTGAAGGGGATCCCGTCGTCGACGAGCGCGCGCTTGAACGGGCCTGCGGCAGGGTGGCCGTCGGGCTCGAGCAGGAGCTCGACTCCGTCGGGATCCTCGGGGGAGACGACCGTGAGCCAGCGGGCGTCTCCGGTGGGCACGTCGGTCTTCTTCTCGAAGCCGAGCACGTCGGTGTAGAACGCGAGGGCCTTCGTCTGGTCGTCGACGAGGACGCTGGCGAGATTGATGCGCATGATCACTCCTTGGATGGATCGTCGGGTTGCACGAGCGGGCGGAACCACCCGTCCCACGCCGCTCGAAGCGGCGCGCGGTCGAGGGTGTGGAGGCGGTAGCGCCCCTCACGTCGCACCTCGACGAGCCCGGCGCGTTCGAGCACGTCGAGGTGCTTCGCGACCGCCTGGCGGGAGACGTCGAGGCCGTGCCGCGAGACGAGCCGCACGCAGAGCTCGAACAGCGTCTGCCCGTCGCGATCGGCCAGCTCCTCGACGAGGATCCGCCTCGTCGGGTCGGAGATGGCCTTGAACACCGCGTCCACGCCGTCCATGATACGCAACCCGATGGTTACCTGTCGAGCCTTGGCCGGAAGATCGGCGAGCGGATGCCGGAGGCGGCGTCAGCGCGCGAGCAGGTACGCGCCCGCCGCGGCCGCGAGGCCGAGCGCGAGCGTCACGACGACATTGAGGATCGCCGCACGCCACCGCCCGCCGTCGACGAGCTCGATCGTCTCGACACTCCACGTGCTGAACGTCGTGAGACCACCGCAGAAACCCGTGACGAGCACGAGGCGCAGGTCGCCGTCGATGGCGGCTCGCTCGGCCAGCCCGATGAGCGCGCCGGCGACGCCCGACCCCACCACGTTCACGAGGAGGATGCCGCCCGGCAGGCGTCCTGGTCGCACCGGCAGCGCCCGCGACAGCGCGTAGCGGAGCAACGCGCCAACCGCGCCGGCCACGAGCACGGCGACCACGACGAAGGGAGTCAGGGCGCCGGTCACAGCGTCTCCCCGGCATCCGTGATCTCGGTCGGCATGGGGCGGTGGGCCAGGAGCGACCCGATGCGCAGGCCCGCCGCGGCGAGACCGAGCCCGCCCACGACGGAGGCGAGCAGGTACCCGGCGGCCACCCAGGCCTCGCCCTCACGGGTCAGCACGAGCAGGGCGGCCATCACCGCGGACAACGTCGTGAATGACCCGAGCACGCCCGAGCCGAGCCCCGCCTTCAGCCACCTCGGCGTGGTCGGACGGGTCCAGAGACCGCCGACGAGCCAGCCGAGGGCGAACGCGCCCACCAGATTGACGATGAGCGTCTCGACGGGGAGCTCGCCGTCGGCGTGGGGGAATGCGAGGTCGCAGGCGAGCCGCAGGCCGGTGCCGACGAGGCCGCCGAACGCGACGGCGAGGTAGGCGAGCACCCCTCGAGGCTACGCCGAGGCGGGTGACAGCTCGACGACCCAGTCATTCGTGTGCAGCACGTTGCCGGGCGTGATCTCGAAGTCCTCCTCGCCGAGGAGCGTGAAGCCCGCCTTGCGGCAGACGGCGTTCGAGGCGGGGTTGTCGACCCTCGGGTACGCGTGCACGGGCAGCGTCTCGCCCGCCGCCCGCGCCCGCTCGAGCATGGCGATCACGGCCGCGGGCGCGATGCCGCGGCCGCGGTACGCCTCCTCGACCGACCAGCCCGCCTCGAGCGCCGGCTCGCCGTCGTGCTCGCGCTGCCAGTACCCGACGATGCCGACGCCCTCGGGGTGCCCCGGGATCACGATGCGGAACTGGTGCGCGGTGCCCTCGCGCTGCATGCGGAGGTAGCGCTCGTGCCGGGCGATCACCTGCTCGTCGCTCTCGGGGCCGCCCAGTTGGTCCATCAACTCGTGCGTGTTCGCGCGCCGCAGCAGGTCGAGGTCGTCGGCCGCCCATGGCCGCAGCTCCACGTCGGTCATGGGCTCATCGAAGCACAGGCCACCGACGCGCGCCCTGCGGGTGGAGGAGCGCCGGAGGCGCGTCTCGCAACCCGCCTGCGGAGACAGCGGGTTTCGAGACGCTCGCTTCGCGAGCTCCTCAACCCGCAGGCTTCGTGAGGGATGCCAGCACGTCGGCGCGCACCTGGGCGAGCCGCGCCTTCAGCAGCATCACCGATTCGGCGCTCACCCGGCCGCTGTGGGCCTGCGTGCGCAGGTCGGTGCGCAGCTGCTGCCGGAACTCGTTGAGCACGATGTCCGCCTCGTGCACCGCGCGGTTGGACTCGAACTGCAGGCCGCTCGTGCCGTCCGTGCCCGTGCTGCCCGCGCCGCTCGCCGCGGTGCTGGTCGCGGCTCGCTTGGCCTCGCGGGCGGCGCTTGCGAGCTCGGCCCGGAGCGAGCGCATCGCGTCGTTCACCTCGGCTCGCACCCCGTCGGCGAGACGGCGCACGGAATCGGTGAGGTCGTCCTCGATGGCGTCGAGCTCATGACGGCGCACGTCGAGCTCGGCGCTGCCGGCATCCGTGATCTCGTAGACGGTCTTGCGGCCGTCGGTGGACTTGGTGACGAGCCCCTCCTCCTCGAGCTTGGACAGTCGCGGGTAGATCGTGCCCGCGCTCGGGCTGTAGGTGCCGCCGAACCGGTCGGAGAGCGCCTGGATGAGCTCGTAGCCGTGGCGGGGCCGCTCCTCGAGCAGCGCGAGCAGGTAGAGGCGCAGGTTGCCGTGGGCGAAGACCGGCGGGGTCATGCCGATGCCTCGCCGTCGCCCGCGCCCGTGCCGGCCGCGGCATCCGCCGTGCCTGCGTTCGCCGGCGCCTCGCGACGCATGATCGAGATGCTGCCGGACACGCTGTTGGCGCCGAGCTCGAGCCATCGGCCGGCGAGCTCGCCGACGACCCGCTCGAAGCCCTTGCCGAGCATGCCCTTGATGGTCATGTCGTCGAGCAGCACCGTGCCGCCGACCGTGTTGATGCGGTAGCGGGCGCCGGAGCCCGGCTCGAAGCGCACCGTGAGGTCGCCCGAGACCGTGTTGGTGTCGACGCGGTGGGGGGTGCCGTAGGCGTCGACGATCATGTTGCCCGACACCGTGTCGGCGTTGAACGACACGATGTCGCCGGTCGCCACGACATCGCCCGCCACCGAGTGCGCCGTGATGCGCCCGGTGTGGTTGCCCGCGGAGATCTCGCCCGAGACGCTCGAGAGCTCGATGTCGCCCTCGTGGTTGTCGATCACGACGTCGCCCGAGACGGTGCTGAACTTCGCGTCGGTCGTGAAGCCCGACACCAGCGCGTCGCCCGAGACGACGCCGAGCTTGATCGCGACGTGCCGCGGCGCGAGGATCGACACCTCGGCCTTGGCGCTGCCGACGAAGCCCTTGAAGGCGTCGATGAAGTTGTCCCATCGCAGCTGCGGGTGGTCGATCTCGAGGATGTCGCCGTCGATCGTCACCAGGAGGTCCTTGCCGGTGACGCCGGAGATCTCGATGCGCGCGCCCGGCTCGTCGTGTGCGATCACGTCGACCTTGCCGCCGATCAGGCTGACCTTCAGCTTGCGCACGAGCTCGAGGTCGATGACCCGGGACTCGCCGGGGGTGATGACCCACTTCTCGATGGCCATGGTGGTTCTCCTTCTCGCGGGCGCCGTGCGTGGCATCCGTCGGTCGCTGCGAATTTCGCGATATATCGCGTCTTGCGTACCAACACGATATATCGCGTTTCCGAGGATTGCAAGTGTCAGCGGATGCCGCGGCTTGACATTGACGCAGCGTCAACCTCTACCGTGGCATGCAACGGGGCGAACGGACCCCGACGACGAGACGACGAGAGGAGGAGCACGTGGACTGGTCGATCCAGGAGATCGCGAAGCTCGCGGGCACCACGAGCCGCACGCTGCGCCACTACGACGACCTCGGCCTGCTGCCGCCGAGTCGCATCGGCGGCAACGGGTACCGGTACTACGACGACGACGCGCTCGTGCGCCTGCAGCGCATCATGCTGCTGCGCGACCTCGGGCTCGGGCTCCCCGTGATCGCCGAGGTGCTCGACCGGGAGTCGAGCGCGGAGCACGCCCTGCGCAGCCATCTCGAGTGGCTGCACCGGGAGCAGGACCGGCTGGCGCGGCAGATCGCGTCGGTCGAACGCACCATCGGAGCATTGGAAGGAGGTGAACGACTCATGGCAGAGCAGATGTTCGACGGCTTCGACCACACCCAGTACAAGGAGGAGGTCGAGGAGCGTTGGGGCAAGGAGGCCTACGCGAAGAGCGACGCGTGGTGGCGCTCGATGAGCGCCGAGGAGAAGGCCGCGTGGCAGCAGCGCGCGGCGAAGCTGGGCAGCGACTGGATCGCGGCCCGCGAGCGGGGCATCGACCCCGCCGGCGACGAGGCCCAGGCACTCGCGCAGCGGCAATTCGACTGGCTCCGCGGCATCCCCGGCACGCCCGGCGGCGGTGGCGAGGGCCCCTCGAAGGAGTACTTCGTCGGTCTCGCCGAGATGTACGTGGCCGACGATCGCTTCGGCGCCAACTACGGCGGCCGGGCCGGCGCGGAGTTCGTGCGCGACGCGATGACCGTGTACGCCGAGCGCAACCTGTAGCCGGCGTGCACGTCGCAGAGGCCCCGCCCGGATCACCCGGGTGGGGCCTCGTTGCGGGTTCGAGTCGGAACGGCAGGGCGTTCGGTTCAGGCGGGCGACCGGCCCGGCGCCGGTGACGGCACGGGACCGACCGCCTCGACCGCGCCGGTGCGCACGGTCGGCTTCGCGCGGGCGCCGACGCGGTCGGCGGGCATCCGGCCGGAACGGCGGATCGCGAAGAGGGGGATCGTGTAGCCGCAGAGCGGCCCGATGAGCAGGGCGAACGCGACGGTGCCGATGCCGACATTGCCGCCGAGCAGCCAGCCGATCGCGAGCACGACGAGCTCGATGCCGGTGCGCACGATCCAGATGCGCCACCCGGTGGTCCGGTGCAGGCCCGTCATCAGGCCGTCGCGCGGCCCTGGGCCGAAGTGCGCGCCGATGTAGAGGCCGGTCGCGATGGCGAGCACCACGATGCCGGCCGGCAGCAGCAGGATGCGCACCCACAGGTCGAGGCCCGGCGGGATGAGCCAGAGGCCGAGGTCGGCGGCGGGGCCGACGAGCAGGGCGTTCATGACCGTGCCGAAGCCCGGCTTCTGCCGGATGGGGATCCAGAGCAGCAGCACGATGCCGCTCGTGATCACCGTGATCAGTCCGAAGTTGAGCCCGGTCTGCTTCGCGATGCCCTGGGTGAGCACGTCCCAGGGGGCGACGCCGAGCTCGCCGCGCACGATGAGGGCGATGCCCATGCCGTAGAGGAGCAGCCCGATGAAGAGCTGCACGAATCGGCGGACGAGCACGGGTGCGGGATCGGTCGGTCGGCGAAGCATGATGCAATCCAATTCCATGATTGGCCTTCCCGCATAGAGCCAATTCGCCTAAAGTGGCCTTATGGCTGACCTTGCAGTGACGGCGCGCTCCCTCGAACTGCTGCTCGGCGACTGGCGCGGACCGGGCAGTGCGTACGAGGCCCTGGCGGAGCGCATCCGCCTGCTCATCGTCGACGGGCGGATCGCGGTCGACACCCGCCTGCCGGCCGAGCGCGACCTCGCCGAACGGCTCGACCTCAGCCGCACGACGGTGACCGCCTCCTACCGCCACCTGCGCGAGCAGGGCATGCTGCACAGCGTGCGCGGCTCCGGGAGCGTGGCTCGGCTGCCGGGTGCGCCCGCGATGCTCCCCGCGCCGCTCGAGAGCGAGTACATCGACTTCTCCAAGGCGGCGCCCCCCGCGCTTCCGTGGCTGCCCGAGGTCGCCCGTCAGGCGGTCGACGACCTCCCCGCCCACCTCGGCGACGCGGGCTTCGACCCCATCGGCACGCCCGCCCTGCGCGCGGCCATCGCCGACCGCTACACCGCCCGCGGTCTCCCGACGACGCCCGAGCAGATCATGGTGACGATCGGCGCGCAGCACGCCATCGCCCTGCTGTCGCGGGCGCTCGTCGGGCGCGGCGACCGTGCCGTCACCGAGGTGCCCATCTACCCGCACGCCTACGAGGCGCTGCGCGCGGCCGGCGCACGGCTCGTGCCCGTGCCCGTCACGCCGCACGGCATCGGCGACGAGCGCGAGGAGACCGCGAGCCTCGTGCAGGCCATCCGCCACTCGAACCCCGTCGCGGCCTACCTCATCCCCGACTTCCACAACCCGACCGGCCGCACCATGAGTCGCTCCGCCCGCGCTCGCGTGCTCGACGCCGCCGCCCGGCAGGGCACCGTCGTGATCGCCGACGAGACGACCGCCGAGCTCTCCATCGATCGCCGCGGCGACTTCCCGCCCATGGCGGCCGACGGCCAGGCCGTGCTCATCGGCTCGGTCGGCAAGACCGTGTGGGGCGGCGTGCGCGTCGGGTGGATCCGCGCCGAGCGTCCCCTCATCCGCCGCCTGCTCGCGGTGCGCTCGCCGGGCGACCTCGGCACGCCGATCATCGAGCAGCTGCTCGTGACGCGCCTCCTCGGCCGCATGGACGAGATCCTCGAACTCCGTCGCGAGCAGCTCCGCGCCGGTCGCGACCGTCTCGAGGAGCTCCTCGCACGGGCGATCCCCGAGTGGGACGTGCCGCACGTCGACGGCGGCATCGTCACCTGGGTGGGGCTCGGCGCCCCCGTCAGCTCGCAGCTCGCGCTCACCGCGCGGCGGGAGGGACTCATCGTCGCGGCCGGCCCGCGATTCGGCGTCGACGGTGCCTTCGAGCGATTCCTGCGCCTGCCGATCTGCTACTCCCCCGAGACGACGGATGCCGCGGTGCGGGCGCTCGCGCGCGCCTGGCGCTCGCTCGCCCAGGCCCCCGTCGCCGAGCCCGAACCCGAGCTCCTCGCGTCCGTGGTCTGAGCCGGCGGCGAGCAGCGCCGGGACGGCGGCGGAACGCGGCGCGGCCCCGGTCAGACTGGCGGCCGCGGCCGTCTCCTCCGTCGGCGCGGGCCGTCCTCCGGCTCGGCGGCCGCGCGGGGTCGCGAGCGACAGGCCGTCGCCGCGGCGACGGAACAGCAGCGCCGCGAGCACCGCGCCGAACGCGAAGAACGCCGGCGCCCCACCAGTACGCGACGGCGTAGCTGTGGATGGCGGCCTCCGCCAGCACCGCCTCGGTCGGCGGAGTGTGCGCCGCGAGGTAGTCGGCGGCGGCGGTCGCGGCGAGCGTGTTGAGCAGGGCCGTGCCGATCGAGCCACCGACCTGCTGGCTCGTGTTGACCATCGCGGACGCGACGCCGGCGAACTGCCGGTCGACGCCGAGCGTGGCCGTCTGCATCGACGCGGGCATGATCGAGCCCATGCGCGAACCCGATGATCATGAGCGGCGGCAGGATGTCGGCGGCGTAGGTGCTGTCGACGCGTCGAGGTGCGTGAGGACGACCATGCCGGTCGACGCCGAGCGCCATGCCGAACGGCACCATCACCTTCGGCCCGAACCGCGGCACGAGGAGGTTCGTCGACGAGCTGCGCGGCGAGCACCAGCATGCCGATCATCGGCAGGAACGACAGGCCGGTCTGGATCGGCGAGTACCCGAGCGAGGTCTGCAGGTAGTAGGTGACGAACAGGAAGATGCCGAACATGCCGGCCCCGGCGATGAGCACCGACGGGTAGGCGGCGCCGCGGTTGCGGTCGAGCACGATCGCGAGCGGCAGCAGCGGGTGCGCGGCGCGCCGCTGCCACAGCACGAAGCGCGACGAGCAGCACGCGCGGATGCCGCGAGCATCCCCCACGTCAGCGGCGAGTCCCAGCCCTCGGTCTCGGCGTTCGAGAAGCCGAAGACGAGCAGGAACAGCCCGCCCGAGACGAGGACGGTGCCGGGGATGTCGAGCTTCGGGCGCGGGCCGGTGCGCTGCGGACTGGCGCACGAAGACGACGGCGCCGACGACGGCGACGACGCGCGATGACCACGTTGATGTAGAGGTTCCAGCGCCAGTCGAAGTTCTCGGTGAGGAAGCCGCCGAGCAGCAGGCCGATGGCGCCGCCGGCGCCGGCGATGGCGCCGAAGACGCCGAACGCGCGGGCGCGCTCCTTGGGGATGGTGAACGTGGTGGTCAGCACGGCGAGCGCCGTCGGGGCGAGCAGCGCGCCGAACGCGCCCTGCAGCGCGCGGGCGCCGACGAGCACGCCGAAGCGTCGGCGCCGCCCCGCCGAGCGCGGAGGCGGCGGCGAAGCCGATGAGGCCGATGATGAAGGTGCGCTTGCGGCCCCACAGGTCGGAGAGGCGGCCGCCGAGCAGCAGCAGGCTGCCGAAGGCGAGCGAGTAGGCGGTGATGACCCACTGGCGGTCGCCGTCGGTGAAGCCGAGGTCGGCCTGGGCGGAGGGGAGCGCGATGTTCACGACGGTGGCGTCGAGCACCACCATGAGCTGGGCGAGGGCGACGGTGGCGAGGGTCCACCACCGGCGGGAGGGCGCCGCGACGGGCGTGGTCGGTTCGGTCGGGAGCGGAGGTCATGAGCGCCACTCTATACGAGACTGGTCAGTTTCGGATATGAACAGTTCCTGAAGTAACATGGCATGCAACATGACGTGCCGCGCGAGGAACGGAGATGACCGCGATGACGCAGCTCGAGTCCGTCCACTGACCGCTCTGCACGGCCGATCGCGGTCCGTCGACCGGCTCGGGCGCAAGCGCGACCACACCCGCGACCCCGAGATCCTCGAGGCGGCGATCGACGTGCTCGCCGAGACCGGCTTCGACGGCATGACCATCGACATGGTCGCCGCGCGCGCGAAGGCCGGCAAGGCGACGATCTACCGCCGCTGGCCGTCGAAGGCCGAGCTCGTGCTCGACGCGGTCGCCTGCATGAAGGCGGGTGAGCTCGACCAGGATCACCTGCCCGACACGGGCACGCTGCGCGGCGACCTGGTCGCGATGATCCGGCCGCGCTCGATCGAGGAGGGCGAGCGCAAGCTGCGGATCATGGGCGGCCTCTTCGGCATGATCGCGAGCTCACCCGAGCTCGCCGACGCCGTCCACGCGGCGATCATCGAGCCGCGGGCGGCCGTGAACCGCCTCTTCCTCCGGCGGGCGATCGAGCGGGGCGAGATCTCGCCCGACTGCGATGTCGAGACCCTCGCGGTCCTGGCGCCCGCGATGGCGGCGTTCCGGGTGCTCGTCCAGAAGCAGCCCGTCGATGCCGAGTATCTGGTCTCGCTCATCGACGGAGTGCTCCTCCCGGCGGCCGGAGTCCGGCTCGCGGATCGTCGGCACGAGCGTAGCCCGGCGTCACCACGCGCGTCGCCGGCGCGGCGTGCCGGGCGTCGGGCAGCACGGCCGTGGGGGATGGGGCCCGACGCCGCGGGCGCGGCGCCGGACCCCACCCGGTCAACGACGCATCGCGAACCTCCTGACGCCCACGAGCGCGAACCCGCCGAGGATGGCGAGCAGGGCGATGGCGAGGTCCGCCATGTCGGCTCCCGTCGAAGCGAGCTTCGCGGGGCCGGCAGCGACCACGTGCCGCCCGACGACGCGACCGTCGAACGCGCCCGCGTCACCCGGAACCGACGGGTTCGTCGGGTTCGTCGGGTTCGTCGGGTCGGTCGGATCGGTCGGGTCGACCGGATCGGTCGGGTCGACGGGGTCGGTCGGATCCACGGGATCGACCGGGACGAGCGGGTCGGTCGGGACGACGATGGTCGTCGAGCCGTCCGTCTCGCTGTCACCGATCACGGAGATCGCGTTGCCGCCGATCGTGATGGGCAGGGACAGGTCCGGAATGAGCTGTGTTCCCCCGAGCAGCCCATCGGATCCATCCGTCGTGGCGGAACCGCCCCCGGTTCCGGGCGCGACGACCGTCGTGGCATCCGTCGACGTGCTGTCGCCGATGCCCGAGATCGCGTTGCCGCCGACGGTGATCCAGCCGGTGCCGCCAACGTCGACGCCAGCGTCGCCGCCGTGGCGGCGGTGCCGCCCGAGGGATCGAGTCCTGCGCCGCTCGTCACCGCGGATGCCGGCATCGGATGCCGCGGCCGGCTCGGCCGGGGCCACCACCGTCTCGGCATCGCTCGAGGAGCTGTCGCCGATGACGGAGATCGCGTTGCCGCCGACCGTCACCGGTGCCGACACGTCGACCAGCGCCTGCGTGCCGGACCCGATGCCGTCGTCACCGGAGGTGACGGCGACCGGGTCGGCGCCGCCGCCCGAGGAGACCTCGGTCGTGGCATCCGATGACTGCGAGTCCCCGATGACGGAGATCGCGTTGCCGCTCACCGTGACCGGGAGGTCGATCGAGATCCCGACCTGGGAACCCGAGAGGATGCCGTCGTCGCCGCTCGTCTCAGACGCGTGGGCGACCCCGGCTCCGAGGAGCGTGAGCCCCCCGGCGAAGAGGGTCGCGTACAGCGCCCTCAAGGCCATTCGTTTCATGATTCAGTCCTCCTGACTGGTAATGGGGTGTTCGCTCCCACAGCAGGGAGCGATGACCGTTTCCGCCTGCGGGCAGGCGGAGCGGACCCCGATCAGTCAGGGGTGGTGTCGGTGTCGTACACCGGCGACGACGGGAGTTCGTCGTCGACCGAGCGCAGCACCATCGACGCGAGCGCGCCGAGGCCGAGCGCGGCGAACGCCGCGTCGGAGGTTCCGGATGCCCCGCCGGCACCGCCGGCACCGGCTCCACCGGAGCCCGAGCCGCCGCCGGGTGCGGGCGATCCGGGAGTCGTTCCGCCGGACGGCGAGCCGTCGGACGGCGCGATCGAGCCGGGCACGTCAGCGGCCGCGCTGGAGCCGTCGGGGCCGGTCGACCAGTCGTCGGCCGCGACGTGAGCGGGTCGCTCGGTGGTCCGCTCACGGCGGACCCGCTTGCGCCGGGCCCGTCGGGACCGGCGGGAGGCAGGGGGATGGACGGCACCTGCGGCAGCACGCCCGAACCGTCGGTGGGAAGCCCGCCGATCGACCCGACGACGTGGCTCGCCGTCTCGTCGACCGCATCCGCAAGCGGGCCGACGGTCTTGCCGACGAGCCCGTTCGGGACCGCCTTGCCGACCACCGGAACGGCATCGGCGGTGTCGTCGACGAGCTCGCCGAGCGGCTTCACGACCTTCCCGACGGGCTTGCTGCCGGCGGCCGCCGTCGCGGCGCCGCGACCTCGTTGCCGACGCCCCCGACGGTGCGGTTCGCACCCGCGACGGCCCGTTCGCGGCGCCGGTGGCCGTGTCGGCCACCACGGGAACGCCCTCGACGACGGGCTCCACGACGGCGCAACCGGCTCGGGAACGACCTCGACGACGGGCTCGACCACGGTGTCCACCGGTTCGACGACGGGCTCGACGACCTCGCCGAGGCCCTCGCCGAGAGCCGCGGTCGTCTCGGAGGCGGCGCCGACCGTGCCGCCGACGACGCCGAGGAGGCCCTTCGGCTCCTTCTCGTCGGCGGAGGCGCCGACGGCGCTCGCGAAGAGGCTGATCGCGAGCCAGATCACCGCGAGGAGGACACCGAGCAGTGCGTAGCGGACCCACGGCACTCGCCGCGCGGCATCCGCTGTCGTCATCGCCCACCCCCCGTGTCACTGCGAACGTACCGCGGATCGGGCGAGCCGGTCCAGCATCACCCGCCGCGGCTTTCCCAGCATCCCGTGACATTCGCGGCCGCATGCCCCTGCGAGAATCGGGAGATGCACCTGCTTGCCGCGCTCAGCATGAAGAACCGAGCGCTCATCGCCCTCGTGACCGTCGTCGTCGCGATCTTCGGCGGCATCGCGCTGTCGAACCTCAAGCAGGAGCTCGCACCGTCGATCGAGTTCCCGCAGCTCTCGATCGTGACCGCCTACCCCGGCGCGTCGCCCGACGTCGTGAACACGGACGTCTCCACGCCGATCGAGACGGCCATCCAGGGCATCACCGGCCTCGAGTCCACGTCGACGACGAGCTCCACCGGGCTCTCGCGGGTGACGGCGAGCTTCACGTACGGCACCGATCTCGCCTTCGCCGAGCAGAAGCTGCTCTCGGCGGTCAACCGCATCTCCGACCAGCTGCCCGAGGACGTCGATCCGCAGGTGCTCGCGCTCAGCCTCGACGACTTCCCCGTCATCGCCGTCGCCGTCACCGGCGCCGACGACGTCAGCGCGCTGTCCGACGAGATCACTCGCACCACGCTCAGCGAGATCAACGACCTCGACGGCGTGCGCGACGCGACGCTCATCGGCGACGTCGGCCAGCGCGTCACCATCACGCCGAACCCCACCGAGCTCGCGGCTCGCGGCATCACCCAGCAGGCGATCCGCGACGCCCTGCAGCAGAACGGCCTGCTCGTGCCCGCCGGCACGATCACCGAGGGCGACTCGACGTTCGCGGTGCAGACCGGCGTGGTGCTCGGCAGCGTCGACGACATCGCCGCGCTCCCCGTGCTCGGGGCGACCGAGCAGACGTCTGCATGGTTGAGCCGGTCGAAGCGAGTCGCGGTCAGGCCCAGGGCAGCTGCATCGGGGCTGGTTTCGACGGGCTCGACCAGCAGCGTGCCCGTGGCCACGACGATCGCCGACGTGGCATCCGTGGAGCTCACCGACAACCCCGTCGCGAGCATCTCGCGCGTGAACGGCGATCCCGCGCTCACCATCACGGTCACGAAGCTCCCCGCGGCCAACACCGTGGAGGTCTCGAACGCGGTACGGGCGATCCTGCCCGACCTGGAGTCCTCGCTCGACACCACGAACCCCGGGGCGACGTTCACGGTCGTGTTCGACCAGGCGCCCTACATCCAGCAGTCGATCGAGTCGCTCGCCACCGAGGGCCTGCTCGGCCTGCTGTTCGCGGTGCTCGTGATCCTCGTCTTCCTGCTGTCGGTGCGCGCGACGCTCGTCACCGCGATCTCGATCCCGACCTCGGTGCTCATCACGTTCATCGGCCTGCAGGCCGCCGACTACACCCTCAACATCCTGACGCTCGGCGCGCTCACCATCGCGATCGGCCGCGTGGTCGACGACTCGATCGTCGTGATCGAGAACATCAAGCGGCACCTCGTCGCCGGCGTCGACAAGGCGTCGACGATCGTGCACGCCGTGCGCGAGGTCGCCGGAGCGATCACGGCGTCGACGATCACGACGGTCGCCGTGTTCCTGCCGCTCGCCCTCGTCGAGGGCGTCACCGGCGAGCTGTTCCGTCCGTTCGCCCTCACGGTCACGATCGCGCTCGCCGCGTCGCTGCTCGTCGCGCTGACGATCGTGCCGGTGCTCGCGTACTGGTTCCTGAAGCCCGCGAAGCTGCACAAGCACGAGGACGAGGGGGAGATCGCGGCGGCGACCTTCGTCGATGAGGAGAGCCCCGCCCAGGCCGTCGACGAGCTCGAGCACCCGTCGCGCCTGCAGCGCGGCTACCTGCCCATCATCGAGTGGACGCTGAGGCACGGCGTGGTGACCCTCGTGATCGCCGGGCTGATCCTCGTCGGCACCCTGGCGCTGACGCCGTTCATGAAGACGAACTTCCTCGGCTCCTCGGGCCAGAACACGTTCCAGGTGTCGCAGGAGCTGCCGGTCGGCACGAGCCTCGACGCACTCGCCGAGGCGGCGGAGCCGGTGGAGCAGGTGATCCGCGAGACCGAGGGCGTCGAGACGGTGCAGACGTCGATCGGCTCGGGCGGGCGCGGCCTGGCCGCGGCGCTCGGCGGGGGCGGGGGCTCGACGGTCACGTACTCGGTCACGACCGATGAGGACGCCGACCAGGAGGCGCTGCAGGCCGAGGTGCGCAACGACCTCGACGACCTCGACGACGTCGGCGAGATCACGCTCGCCGCGTCGAGCGGCTTCGGCGCCTCGAACGACATCGAGGTCGACGTGACCGCCTCGAACGCCGAGGACCTGCAGGCGGCCACCGACGCCGTGCAGGACGAGCTCGACGGCCTCGACTCGCTCGCGCAGACCGCGTCGAACCTGTCGGAGTCGCGCCGGTACATCGCGGTCGAGGTGGACCGCACGGATGCCGCGGCGGCCGGCTACTCGGAGGTCGCCCTCGGCGGCTTCGTCTCGGCGGCCATGCAGCCGCAGTCGGCGGGTTCGGTCGTGATCGACGAGAAGACGCTCACGATCTACCTCGCGAGCGAGGACCCGCCCGCCACGGTCGGCGGAGCTCTCGGCGCTCGAGGTGCCGACTCCCACCGGGATCGTGGCGCTCGACACCCTCGCCACCGTCGAGGAGGTCGACGGCCCGTCGTCCGTGACGACCGTGCAGGGCCTGCGCAGCGCCACCGTCTCGGCGACGCCGAACGACGACGACCTCGGCACCGCGAGCGCCGAGGTGTCGAGCGCCGTCGCCGCGGTCGACCTTCCCGCCGGCGCGACCGCCGCGATCGGCGGGGTCTCAGCCGACCAGGCCGAGTCGTTCTCGCAGCTCGGGCTCGCGCTGCTCGCGGCGATCCTGATCGTCTACATCGTGATGGTGGCCACCTTCCGGTCGCTGCTGCAGCCGCTGCTGCTGCTCGTCTCGGTGCCGTTCGCCGCGACCGGCGCGATCGCCCTGCAGGTCATCACGGGCATCCCGCTCGGCGTCGCCTCGCTCGTCGGCGTGCTCATGCTCGTCGGCATCGTGGTGACGAACGCGATCGTGCTCGTCGACCTCGTGAACCAGTACCGCGACCGCGGCATGAACGTGCGCGACGCGCTGCTGCACGGCTCGTCACGACGTCTGCGGCCGATCCTCATGACGGCGCTCGCCACGATCTTCGCGCTGCTCCCGATGGCGATCGGACTCACCGGTCACAGCGGCTTCATCTCGCAGCCGCTCGCGCTCGTGGTGATCGGCGGCCTCGTGTCGTCGACGGCGCTCACGCTCATCGTGCTCCCGGTGCTCTACAACGTCGTCGAGGGCGCCCGCGAGCGCCGACGGGCGAAGCGGGCCGCGAAGACCGGCGCCCCCGAGCCCGAGCCCGTCGCCGAGAACATCTGAGCGGGGGTCTGCGGGTCGAGGAGCGCCGGAGGCGCGTCTCGAGGTCTGCGGGTTGAGGAGCGCCGGAGGCGCGTCTCGAGGTCTGCGGGTTGAGGAGCGCCGGAGGCGCGTCTCGAAGTCTGCGGGTTGAGGAGCGCCGGAGGCGCGTCTCGAAGTCTGCGGGTTGAGGAGCGCCGGAGGCGCGTCTCGAAACCCGTCGCCAGGGTTTCGAGACGCCCGCTGCGCGGGCTCCTCAACCCGCAGGGGTTTCGAGACGCCCGCTGCGCGGGCTCCTCAACCCGCAGGCGGCTCAGCGGGGGAGCGCCGCCGCCTTCGCGAGCAGCGCCGCGCGTTCGCGCTCGTTGCCCGTGAGGCGCGCGGCGGTCTCGAGCTCACCGCGGGCCTCCTGCGTGCGACCGAGCCGGGCGAGCAGCTCGCCGCGCACCGCCGGCAGCCCGGCGTACCCGGCGAGCCGGCCCGACCGTTCGAGCGCGTCGACGAGGCGCAGCGCGCTCGCCGGGCCCGTCGCCATCGCGACGGCCACCGCACGGTTCAGCTCGACCACGGGCGACGGCGCGATGCGGCCGAGCGCCTCGTAGAGCAAGACGATGCGGGCCCAGTCGGTGTCCTCGGCCGACGGCGCGACCGCGTGGCACTCGGCGATCGCCGCCTGCAGTCCGTACGAGGCGCGTCCACGCCCGATCCGGTCGGCCCTCGCGAGCGCGGCCCGGCCGCGCTCGATCTGCGCGCGGTCCCAGCGCGCGCGGTCCTGCTGGTCGAGCGGGATCGGCGTGCCGTCGCGGGCGACGCGCGTGCCGAACCGCGACGCGTGGAACTCCATGAGCGCCACGAGCGAGAGCGCTTCGGGCTCGCGCGGCATCAGCTCCGCGACCATGCGGGCGAGCCGCAGGGCCTCGGCCGAGACATCCGGCCGCACCCACTGCTCGCCGGCGGCGGGCAGGTACCCCTCGTTGAAGATCAGGTAGAGCACGCTCAGCACCGAGCCGAGGCGCTCGGCGTAGTCCTGGGGTTCGGGCACCTCGAACGGCACGTTCGCCGCGGTGAGGGTCTTCTTCGCCCGCACGATGCGCTGCTGGATCGTGGCGACGGGCACGAGGAACGCGCGGGCGATCTCCTCGGAACTGAGGCCGCCGACGATGCGGAGCGTGAGCGCGATCTGCGCCTCGCGCGAGAGCACCGGGTGGCAGGCCACGAACACGAGTCGCAGCACGTCGTCGTCGATGGTGTCGGGGTCCCAGAACTGGTCGGATGCCGCGTCGCCCTGCTGCTCGAGGTCGCGGGCCATCGCGGCGTACCGCTCGTCGAGGCGCTCGCGGCGGCGCCATCCGTCGATCGCCCGGCGCTTGGCGACGGCCGTGAGCCAGGCGCCCGCGTTGCGCGGGACGCCCTCCTCCGGCCACTGCCGGAGCGCCTCCACCATCGCCTCCTGGGCGAGGTCCTCGGCCTGGCCGACGTCGCCCACGAAGCGGGTCAGGGTGGCGACGATCCGGGCGGACTCGATGCGCCAGACGGCCGCGAGGGCGCGCCGGGCGCGGTCGGCGTCGGCGTCATCCGCCGGCGCGACCGCGCCCGAGGCATCCGTCTGGGGCATTCAGCTCGCCGTGCCCGCGGCCTTGCCCTGGAGCTCCTCGCGCCACTGGGCTTCCTTCTGGATCCACTCGTTGTCCTGCGGGAAGTCCTCGAGCTCGTTGATCCGGCGCACCTCGAGCTTCGACCCCGGACCGAGCGGGCAGCGCTTCGCCCACTCCGCGGCCTCCTCCTTGCTCGACACCTCGAGGATCCAGAAGCCGTTGAAGAGCTCCTTCGCCTCGGCGTACGGGCCGTCGGTCACGACCGGGGGCGTCGCGTCGAAGTCGACCACGAAGCCCTCCTCGGCGTCCGCGAGCCCCTCGCCGGCGAGCAGCACGCCCGCCTTGATCAGCGACTCGTTGTAGGCCCCCATCTGCGCGATGACCTCGTTGAAGTCGACGTCCTTGAAGGCCTCCTGGGCCTCGGCCGTCGACCGCATGATCAGCATGTACTTCATCGTGATTGCTCCTTCGTCTCGCGGGTCGAAGTGCCCGCCTCACTCTGGCGTCGAACGGCAGCGGTGCCGGATCGACATCGGCGCGAACATTCCCCCGCAATGTTTTCACGTCGGGTCGCGGGTCGCGACGTATACCCTAGGGGGGTATAGTGGCAACGCGAATGACAGAAAGGACCTTGAACATGACCCTGAACGCCGAAGGACGAACCGAGCTCGCCCTCTCCGGTGGCGGCTGCGCCTGTTGTGCGGTCGACGCGACGCCGGCCACGCAGGTGCCGGCCGAGCGAGCGGATGCCGCGCCTGCCCCGGTCACCGCGGTCTACGGCGTCGCCGGGCTCACGTGCGCGAACTGCGTCCGGCACGTCACCCAGGACGTCGGCGCCGTCGCCGGCGTGGAGGCGGTGCACGTCGCGCTCGTCGCGGGCGGCGTCTCGGCCGTCTCGGTGGTCAGCGCCGAACCGATCGACCCTCGGCACATCGCGGAGGCCGTCGCCGACGCGGGCTACGAGGTGGTGTCGTCATGATCGCGTGGCGCACGCGACCCGTCGGCGCGGTCGGCGCCGTCGCCGTCGCCGTCGGGCAGGGCGCGATCGAGATGGCCGAGGACCACCAGGCGTGGGCGAGCACGAGGGCGCGCTCGACCTGTCGGCGTCGATCATCGAGACGCAGGCGGCCGAGATCGAGCGGATGCGGGAGCATCTCGCCGGCTGAGCGACGGATCTTCCGCGAACGCAGGATGAGCGCCGACTCGGGCCCGTATTCCGACCCATCGCGCCGCTCATCCTGAGAACTCGACGGGGCGAGTCGCCGGGCGGCGGTCGGACCCGACCCGCCGTCGGACGCGAGTGGTACGGTCGCGGCGACGGCACGCGCGAGGAGGCAGCCATGGAACGCACGGACACCGACGTCGACGCCTTCCTGGCGGGCGTCGAGGGCGCGCGCGGCGACGACCTTCGGGCGCTCGACCGGATCATCTCCGAGGAGCTCGCGGGCCTCGAGCGCGTCCTCTGGGAGGGCGTGATGTGGGGCGGCACCGACCAGCGCATCGTCGGGTACGGCGCGATCACCCAGCCGCGGCCGCGCGGGGCATCCGTCGAATGGTTCCTCGTGGGCCTCGCCGAGCAGCAGCGGCACCTCAGCGTCTACGTGAACGCCGCCGAGGACGGCGAGTACCTCGTGAAGCGCCGTGCAGCAGACCTCGGGAAGGTGAAGGTCGGGTCCGCCGCCGTGACCTTCGGCTCGCTCGCCGACCTCGACGAGCACGCGTTCCGCGCGATGCTCCGCCGCGCCCGCGAGCTCGTGCCCGACACCCGCTGACGGACCTCCGCACGCGGCACCTCGGCGTCGGCCGCCGCCCTGCCCGGGTCGTCCACCCGAGGCCGAGGAGTACGCTGGTGACCGGTCGCGCTCGCCGGGGAGCCCTCGAGAAACGATTGCTCGTGGCGGCCCGGCGCTCCGGTGCGCGCAAGGAGGATGCATGTCCCCGTCGTCCGATTCCCCGGTCCTCGAGTCCCGGACCTTCAACGGCCAGGTGCACGTGATCGGCGCCGGGCCCGTCGGCCTCATGCTGACGGCGCTGCTCCAGCCGATCGAGGGCGTGTCGGTGCACCTGTACGAGAAGCGCAGGGAGTACACGCGCACCAGGATGGTCCAGCTCGCTCCGTACCTCACGGCGGACTCGGTCGAGACCTACGAGACGGACGCGATCGACGGGGACAGCATCGGAGCGCTCTTCGATCCAGAGGAGCTCGCGGAGGGCATCACGTTCCGGCAGTCGCTCCCGTCGGACCTGACGGGCCTGCTTCGCGAATGGTCGCTGGGGTTCTGCGCGCTCAACGAGATCGAGCGGTCCGTCAGCGACCTGATCGACGAACGGGTGTCGAACCCGGTGCAGCGCAGCTCGGCCGTGGTCACGGCGGAGGACGCGATCGCGATGCTCGAGCCGGGAAGCATCCTGATCGACTGCACGGGCAGCAACTCGGTGCTCCGGGACCACCTGACCACGGGCGCCGACGACGTCGAGAGCCACGCGAACACCCTCAAGGTCCGGCTCGAGTACGCACTCGTGATCACGTTCCTCTACGGCCAGCCGTACGACTGCAACGAGTACTGCAAGTACTACAAGAACATCGAGAACGCGCACTACAAGTTCATCCCGATGGTCCACCGCACCCACTACGACGGCAGCGTCAGCCACGTGACGGGCATCGTGAGCATCACCGCCGACGAGTTCCACGCGATGCCGTCCCGCTTCGACGGCGCGTGGCTGCGCGACAACTTCCCCGGCGTCGCCGAGTCGATGGACCGCTTCATCGACAAGGTCCGGCAGGAGACGCACGGCGAGGTGATCGGCGACCTCGAGATCGTCCGGATCCCCCTCGACCTGTACCGTGCCCGGAATGCGACGAACCGACTGTGGCTGAGGTCGGGCCGGAGCGACCACCCGTTCGCCGACTCTCCGGTGTTCCTCGCCGGCGACTCCGCCATCGGCTCGCCGTACTTCCAGTCGATCTCGCTCGGGTTCGAGTGCGCGACGAAGCTGGCCGAGCTCCTCACCGAGCCCGACCTTCCGCTCCACGAGATGCTCGATCGGTACGAGCTGTACATGTACAAGCAGTGGCTCCGCGTCTACATGCGCAGCAAGATGATCAAGCACAACAAGGACCTCTTCGAGACACTCGACGACCCGCTCGCGATGCTGGAGAAGCTCCACATCTTCTAATAGGGCACGAGGCTCTACGAGCGCGGCTCGAGGCGCACGATGACCGCCTTCGAGACCGGCGTGTTGCTCTCCTCGGCGGCGCTCTCGAGCGGCACGAGCACGTTCGCCTCGGGGAAGTACGCGGCCGCGCACCCCCGCGCGGTCGGGTACGCGACGACCCGCTGGTTGGGGAGCACGCGGTCGGGTTGCCCTGGCCACTCGCTGAACACGTCGACCCGCTGTCCGTCGTCGAGCCCGAGCTCGGCCAGGTCGTCGGGATTCACGAAGACGACGTCCCGGCCCTTCTTGATGCCACGGTACCGATCGTTGAGGCTGTAGATCGTCGTATTGAACTGGTCGTGCGAGCGCAGGGTCTGCAGGATGAGCCGACCCGGCGGCCGTTCCAGGTGCTCGAGCTCGTTGACGGTGATGATCGCCCTGCCCGACGGGGTGTCGAACCGGCGCTCGTCGCGCGGTCCGTTCGGCAGCACGAAGCCGTCCTTCCTCCGGATGTCCGCGTTGAACGACTCGAACCCGGGCACGACGCGCGAGATGCGGTCGCGGATGAGGTCGTAGTCGCCCTCGAACGCCTGCCACGGGATCTCGTGGCGGCCGCCGAGCGTGGCCGTCGCGAGCCGGCAGACGATCGCGACCTCGGACAGCAGGTCGGGAGCGACCGGCGGGAGGGCGCCATGGCTGGCGTGCACCGCGCACACGCTGTCCTCGACCGACACGAACTGCGGATGCCCCTGCTGCAGGTCGATCTCCGGTGCGGCCGAGCGTCGGGAGGATGAGCGCCTCCTCCCCGGTGACGACGTGTGAGCGGTTGAGCTTCGTGGAGACCTGCACCGTGAGCTTCGCCCCGCGCATCGCCGCCTCGGCGACCGCCGTGTCCGAGATCGCGCCCACGAAGTTGCCGCCCAGCGCGAAGAACACGTCGATCTCGCCGTCTCGGAGGCCCTGCACCGTCTGCAGGGCGTCGGCGCCGTGCTCGCGCGGCACCGGGAAGCCGAACTCGGCCTCGAGCGCGGCGAGGAAGCGCTCGGGCATCCGCTCCCAGATGCCCATCGTGCGATCGCCCTGCACGTTGCTGTGCCCGCGGATGGGCGACGCACCCGCACCCGGCTTCCCGATGTTGCCGCGGAGCAGCAGCAGGTTGACGATCTCCTTGATGGTCGCGACGGCCTTCTTCTGCTGGGTCAGGCCCATCGCCCAGGTGATGATCACCCGGTCGGCGGCGAGGTACTCGGCGGCGAGGTCGTCGATCTCGTGCGAGGCGAGACCGGTGGCGGCGAGCACCGCCGCCTCGTCGAGTTCGGCGAGGTGCGCGCGGAAGGCGTCGAGGCCGACGGCGTGCTCGGCGAGGAATGTCGTGGTCGAGCACGGTGCCCGGCGCGGCATCCTCGGCGTCGAGGACGCGCCTCGACACCGCCTGGAGCAGGGCCATGTCGCCGCCGGCGCGGATCTGCAGGAACCGGTCGGCGATCGCCGTGCCCTTGCCGATGATGCCCCGCACCTTCTGCGGGTTCTTGTAGCGGATGAGCCCCGCCTCGGGCAGCACGTTCACCGAGACGACCCGGCCGCCGTTGCGCTTCGTCTCCTCGAGGGCGGTCAGCATGCGGGGGTGGTTCGTGCCGGGGTTCTGGCCCATCACGATGACGAGGTCGGCCTTCGCGAAGTCGTCGTAGGCCACCGTCGACTTGCCGATCCCGATCGTCGCCGTGAGTGCGGAGCCGGTCGACTCGTGGCACATGTTCGAGCAGTCGGGCAGGTTGTTCGTGCCGAACGCGCGCACGAACAGCTGGTACAGGAAGGCCGCCTCGTTCGAGGCGCGGCCGCTCGTGTAGAACGCGGCGCGGTCGGGCGAATCGAGCGCGTTGAGACGCTCGGCGATGAGCCGGAACGCGTCATCCCACGAGATCGGCTCGTAGTGATCGGATCCGGCGGGCTTGTGCACCGGCTCCGTGAGCCGGCCCTGCTGGCCGAGCCAGTACTCGCCCTTGTCGTGCAGCGAGCTGAGCGAGTGCTCCGCCCAGAACGACCGGGGAACGGTGATCGGCGTGGCCTCCCAGGTCGTCGCCTTCATCCCGTTCTCGCAGAACTCGAGCACGTTGCGGTGACCGGGATCCGGCCAGGCGCAGCTCATGCAGTCGAAGCCGTCCTTCTGGTTGATGGCGAGCGCGAGGCGCGCCGTGCGCGCCGGGCCCATCCTGGCGAGCGCCGACTCCATCGAGTGCAGGATCGCGGGCACGCCGACGGCCCATTGCTTGCCGGGGCCGACCGCGAGGTCGGGGTACGGGTCGGTCGTCGGTTCGCTCACGTCAGCTCGCCTCCACGGTCTCCGCGATGCGCTCAGCGCCGGCGTAGATCACCATCGATTCGCCACGGAGGAAGCCGACGAGCGTCAGGCCGGCGTCCTTCGCGTGCTCGACCGCGAGCGACGACGGGGCCGAGACCGCGGCGAGCATCGGGATGCCCGCCATCGACGCCTTCTGGGTCAGCTCGAAGCTCGCGCGGCCCGACACCTGCAGCACCGTCCCGCGCAGGGGAAGGAGCCCCTCGCGAGCCGCCCAGCCGACGACCTTGTCGACCGCGTTGTGCCGGCCGACATCCTCCCGGAGCACGAGCAGCTCACCGGTGCGGCCGTCGAAGAGCGCGGCGGCGTGCAGCCCGCCGGTCTTCTCGAAGACGGCCTGTCCGGCACGCAGGCGGTCGGGGAACGTGATGAGCCGCGCCGGGTCGACGCGCAGGTCGTCCTCGATCGGGTACGCGGACCGGGTGCGGACGGCGTCGATGCTCGCCTTGCCGCACACGCCGCAGGAGCTCGTCGTGTAGAAGTTGCGCTGGATCGAGGCATCCGGGGCCGGAACGCCGGGTGCGAGGGTGAGGTCGAGCACGTTGTAGGTGTTCTCGCCGTCGGGCCCGGCGCAGTGGATGGCGGCTGCGACCTGGTCGCCGCGCGTGATCGCGCCCTCGGAGACGAGGAAGCCGACGGCGAGGTCGACGTCGTGGCCGGGCGTGCGCATCGTCACGGCGAGCGGCGTGCCGCCGACGCGGATCTCGAGCGGCTCCTCGACCGCGAGCAGGTCCTCGCGACGGGACGTCGAACCGCCGACGGTGATCCGTGTCACCCGCGCCCTCGCCGTGATCCTGCCCATGCCTCCTGCCTATCATGGCGAGCCCGCGGTAGCTGCGAGCGGGGTTTCGACGACTGCGGCCTCGCGCATCTGCGGATGCGATCTACAGTGAAGCCGTGCTCGTAGTCGATGCGGTGATCCTGATGGGCGGTCGCGCCACGCGTCTCGGCGGCGTCGCGAAGGGCGACCTGAGGGTCGAGGGCCGCACGCTGCTCGAGCGGGTCGTGGCCGCCGCCGACGTGGCCCGCGATCGCGTCGTCGTCGGCGAGGCGGGGGAGTCCGTGCTGCCGCCCGAGGTCCGGGTCGTGCGCGAGGAGCCGCCGTTCGGCGGACCGGTCGCGGCCGTCGCCGCCGGCGTCCGAGCACTCGCGGAGGACGGTGACGCGGTGCTGATCCTCGCGGGCGACCAGCCGTTCGTGGCGGCGGCGATCCCGCTGCTGCTGGCCGCCATCCCCGAGGAAGGGGACGGTGCTCGGGCGGTGGATGCCGACGGTCGCGCGCAGCACCTCACGTGCGTCGTCCGCCGACCCGCGCTGGAGGCGGCGATCGCCGCCATCGCCGCGGCCGGGCCGCTCGACGGCGTCTCGATGCGCCGGCTGCTCGAGCCGCTGCGGATGGTCGACGTGCCGGTGCCGCAGCGGGCCACGATGGATGTGGACACCTGGGCCGACGCGAACGCGGTCGGTGCGACGGGAGGAGAGAGACGATGAGCGTCTCCGACGAGGAGTTCGACCGCCTGCTGGCGGACTGGGCCGACCGAGTGCGTTCGGAACTCGATATCGCCGATGCACCGCTCGACATCGAGCAGGTGCTCGGGGTCGCCGGCGTCGCCGCGCACGCGGTGATGCGACCCGCGGCGCCGATCACGACCTACCTGGCCGGCTATGCCGCCGGGCTCGCGGCCGCGGGGGGCGCGGATGCCGAGGCCGCCGCCCGCGACGTGCTCGACCGCGTCCGGCGCCTCGCCGCCCCATGAGCCGCGGACTCGACTGGCACGAGGCTCGGGCCCGCGCCGCGGCAGCGGCGCCGGACCCGGCGATCGAGCTCGTGCCGCTCGACTTGGCAGTCGGCCGCGTGCTGGCCGACGACGTGCGCACGCCGATCGCGCTGCCGCACTACGCGTCGTCGGCGATGGACGGCTGGGCGGTGCGCGGTGAGCCGCCGTGGCGCCTCGTCGACCGGCTCGGAACTCGCACCGGGCGAGGCGGTCGTCATCGTCACCGGGGCGCTCGTGCCGTCGTCTGCCGACGCCGTCCTCCGTGCGGAGGCGGGCCGGGTCGTCGGGGACCGGCTCGAGCCCGTCGGCGAGACGGGTCGGCGGGATGTCGCCGACCATCGCCATATCCGAACCGGCCGGCACCGAGGCATCCGCCGGCGAGACCGTGCTCGACGCCGGCGTGCTGCTGACCCCGCCTCGCGTGGCCCTCGCGGCGGCGACGGGCGCCGACTGGCTCCCGGTCCGGCGTCGTCCCCGCGTCGCCCTCGTGCTCACGGGCGACGAAGTCGTCGAGGCCGGCATCCCGGCGCCGGGCCGGGTGCGCGACAGCTTCCGGGTCGCGCTGCCGGCGATCCTCGACGAGCTGGGGGCCGAGGTCGCCGCGATCCACCGGGTGGGCGACGACACCGAAACGACCCGCGCCGCGATCGGCTCGGATCCGGTCGATCTCGTCGTGACGACGGGCGGCACCGGACATTCGGACGTTGATCGCGTCAGGGCCGCCTCGCGCGACCTCGGTGCGGAGTTCCTCGTGCCGTCGGTCGCGATGCGGCCCGGCGGCCCGACGTTCCTCGCGCGCACGCCGGACCGGCTCATCCTCGGCCTGCCGGGCAACCCGCTGGCCGCGGTGCTCGGCCTGCTCGCCGTCGGCGGTCCGCTGCTCGAAGCGTGGACCGGTCGTACGACCCCGCCCCTGACCGTCGTGGTCGACGCGGGACTCGACGGTCGTCATGCGAACCACTCGCCTCGTGCCGGTCGCGGTGCGCGACGGGGTCGCGACGCCGACCGCGCACGCCGGCTCCGCCATGCTGCGCGGCCTCGCCGCGGCGGATGCGGTGCTCGTCGTGCCCGAGGAGGGCATCGAGCCCGGCGCATCCGTCGCGGCGCTCAGGCTGCCGTGGCCGACCTGACCTGGCGTCGGGCGATCAGGCGTTCACCCGCCGATCCGGCGCAGCCGCTTCGACGCGTTCCGCAGCACCCGCTCGCCCCAGCACCGCGCGGGTCGAGGCCTCGGGCCGCAGGTCGAGCCGGCGCAGCAGTTGCGCGTTCGCGGCCACGATCACCGTCGACAGCGACATGAGGATCGCACCGACCGACATCGGCAGCACGAACCCGATCGGAGCCAGCACGCCCGCCGCGAGCGGCACCGAGATCGAGGTTGTACCCGGCGGCCCACCACAGGTTCTGCTGCATCTTGCGGTAGCTCGCGCGCGACAGCTCGATGACCGAGATCACCGAACGGGGGTCGGATGACGCGAGGATGACGCCGGCCGAGGCGATCGCGACATCCGTGCCCGCGCCGATGGCGATGCCGACGTCGGCCTGCGCGAGCGCCGGGGCGTCGTTCACCCCGTCGCCGACCATCGCGACGCTGAGGCCCTCTCCCTGCAGCTCCTGCACCTTCGCCGCCTTGTCCTCGGGGCGCACGCCCGCGTAGACGCGGTCGATGCCGAGCCGTGCGGCGACGGTGCGGGCGACCGGCTCGGCGTCGCCCGTGATCATCACGACCTGCACGCCGAGCGCGTGCAACGCGTCGACCGCCTCCTTCGACTCGGGCCGCACCTCGTCGGCCAGCGCGATGGCGCCGGCCACCTCGCCGTCGACGAGCACGTGCAGCACGGTCTGTCCGCGGTCGGTCCAGCCGGCGGATGCCGCGAGCGGCTGCAGGCCCTCACGCACGAGCAGCCCGGGGCCGCCGACCTGCACGGAACGGCCGTCGACCGTGGCGTGCACGCCGATCGCGGCCGACGCGGTGAAGTCCGACGCCGAGGAGACGGTGAGGCCGCGGCGCGCGGCATCCGCGACGATCGCCTTCGCGAGCGGGTGCTCGGAGTCGGCTTCGGCGGCGGCGGCGAGCGCCATGACGCGGTCGGGGTCGAATCCGGATGCCGCCGCGGCATCCGTCACCGCGGGCTCGCCCTTCGTGAGGGTGCCGGTCTTGTCGAACAGCACGGCGCCGACCGTGCGCATCGTCTCGAGGGCCAGGCGGTCGGTCACGAGCACGCCGCCGCGGGCCGCGCGCTCGGTCGCGATCGAGACCACGAGGGGGATCGCGAGGCCGAGGGCGTGGGGGCAGGCGATCACGAGCACGGTGATCGTGCGCACCACGGCGTCGTCGGGGTTGCCGAGCAGGGTCCAGACGATCGCGGTGATGACGCGCGGCGCCGAGCGCGAACCAGAACAGCCAGCCGGCCGCGCGGTCCGCGAGGCGCTGTGCCCGGGAGCTCGACGCCTGCGCCTGGGCGACGAGGCGCTGGATGCCCGCGAGGGCGGTGTCGTCGCCGACCGCGGAGACGCGCACGCGGATCGCGGTGTCGGTCGCGACGGTGCCCGCGACCACGTGGGCGCCGGGCCCGCGGCTCACGGTGGTGGACTCGCCGGTGATCATCGACTCGTCCATCGCGGCGGTGCCGTCGATCACGTCGCCGTCGGCCGGGACGCGTCCGCCCGGGCGCACGATGACCACGTCGCCGACGCGCGAGGTCGGCCGGGGCGACGGTCTCGGTGGCGGCGGCGCCGGTCGAGCCCGTCGAAACCACCCGCTCGGCCTCGTCGGGCAGCAGCGCGGCCAGCGCGTCGAGCGCCGACGACGTGGCCGCGATCGAGCGCATCTCGATCCAGTGGCCGAGCAGCATGATCACGATCAGCAGCGCGAGCTCCCACCAGAAGTCGAGCTCGTGGTCGAGCAGGCCGAGGCTCGCGCCGAGCGACGCGAAGTAGGCGACGGTGATCGCGAGCCCGATGAGCAGCATCATGCCGGGCGTGCGGGCCTTCAGCTCCGACCAGGCGCCGGTGAGGAACGGGCGGCCGCCCCAGAAGTACATGACCGTGCCGAGCACGGGGGAGATCCACGGGATCAGGGCGTTGTCGGGCAGCGTGTAGCCGATGATCGACGCGAACATCGGGCTGAACGCGATCGTCGGGATCGCGATGACGAGCATGATCCAGAACAGGCGCCGGAACTGGCCGACGTGGTCGCCGTGGCCTCCGTGGCCCGCGTGGCCTCCGTGGCCGGCGTGCGTGTCGTGGCCGGCGTGCGGCGTCGGGTCGTGCCCGGCGTGCATGTCGTGGCCGGCGTGCATGTCGTGCCCGGCTGCCCGGCGTGCAGGTCGTGCCCGGCGTGCTGGTGGCCCGAGTGATCGGCCTCGGTCGTCGCGCGGTGGCCCTCGTGCTCGTCATGCCCGTGCGTGTCGTCGCGCATCATGTTCATCGATCTTCCTCCATCGCCGTTCGGATCGCAGCATACCCCCTAGGGGTATCATCCGCTACAACTCACGACCGGTCGATTCTGTTCCCGCGCCGCTGACGTGCCGTTCCCGTGGGTTCGCGCTCCGAGAACACGTTTCGCGACGGCAGCGGTGCCGTGCTGTGATGACCACATGGACCTGCTCATCCTCGGCGGCACGCAATGGCTCGGACGCACCCTGGCGACGGAGGCGCTGGCGCGCGGTCATCGGGTGACCTGCCTCGCCCGTGGCGAGGCCGGCGCGGTACCCGACGGCGCCGAGCTCGTGCGCGCCGACCGCGCGCAGCCCGGAGCGTACGCCGAGGTGGCCGCGCGCGAGTGGGACGCGGTGATCGACGTCACCCGCCAGCCCGGCTTCGCCCGCGCCGCCGCCGCCGACCTCGCCTCGCGGGCCGGGCACTGGACGTTCATCTCGTCGGGCAACGTGTACGCCGCGCAGAACGAGCCGGGCGCCGACGAATCCGCTGCGCTGATGCCGCCGCTCGAGGCCGACGAGTCGACGCCAGACACGTACGGCGAGGCGAAGTCGGCGATCGAGCTCGCCTACCGCGAGGCGCTCGGCGATCGGCTGCTCATCGTGCGCCCCGGACTCATCGCCGGGCCGGGCGATGGCTCGGGACGCAGCGGCTACTGGGCCGCCCGCGCCGCCCGCAACGGCGGCCCCATGCTCGTGCCCGACATCCTCGACGCGGCCGTGCAGGCGATCCACGTCGACGACCTCGTCGGGTTCATCCTCGACGCGATCGAGCAGCGTCGCACCGGCGTCTACAACGCGGTGGGCGACCGCGTGAGCTTCGGGGACTGGCTCGAGGCGTCGCGAGCCGTCGCCGACCATCGCGGCGAGGTCGTGGCCGTGTCGCCCGAGTGGCTCGCCGAGCACGGCGTCGCCGAGTGGTCGGGCCCCGACTCGCTCCCGCTCTGGATCATCGACCCCGAGTGGAACGCGTTCCTGGACCGCTCGAACGCGGCCGCGAAGGCCGCCGGACTGCACCTGCGGCCGCTCGACCGGCTGCTCGCCGAGACCCTGGAGTGGGAGCGCGGCAGGGCCTCGACCGCGAGCGGGGCGCCGGGCTCTCGCCCGAGAAGGAGCGCGAGCTGCTGGCGGCGCTGCGCGACTGACGATCCGTCCGGGATCGCAGACACGGCGGTCGACGGATGCCTCGGCTCGCGGCATCCGTCGTTGCTACGGTCGTGGCATGGCGACGCTCTCGCACGATCCCCTCTGGCCACGGGCGGGCGGCTGGCCCGCGCTCGCCGACCTCGAGCCCGGCGCATCCGTCGACCTCGCGCTGCTCGGCGTGCCGGCGTGGCGCACGTCGCTGTCGCCCACGAACGCGCACGCGACGCCCGCCGCGATCCGCGAGGCGCTGCGGCGGTACAGCCCGGCGTTGATGCCCGACCGCGCGAGCGACGCCGCCGGCAGCCGGGCCCCGCGCGACCTCGGCGCGCTCGGATTCGCCGACGCCGGCGACATCCACGAGCCCGACGGCCCCGAGGGCGAGGCGCGCACCATCGCGGCGACCGCGGCCGCGCTCGAATCGGCGACCGCCCTCATGGCGCTGGGCGGCGACAACTCGGTGACCGTCGCCACCGCGCTCGGCGCCTGGGGCGGCGACCCGACGGGCGCGGGACTCGTGACCATCGACGCCCACTACGACCTGCGCGACGGTGTCTCGAACGGCTCACCGGTGCGCCGCCTCGTCGAGGCCGGCCTCGATCCGCGGCGCATCGTGCAGATCGGCATCGCCGACTTCGCGAACTCGGTCGCCTACGCGCGGCGCGCGGCGGAGCTCGGCATCACGGTGATCCACCGCGATGAGCTCCACGGGCGCCGCCCGGCCGAGGTGATGGCCGAGGCGCTCGAGATCGCGGGCGCCGGCGGCGGGCCGGTGCACCTCGATGTCGACGTCGACGCGTGCGACCGCTCGGTCGCGCCGGCCTGCCCGGCCTCGGTGCCCGGGGGGCTCGCCGCGTGGGAGCTGCGCGCGCTCGTGCGGGCGGCCGGCGCCGACGCGCGCGTGCGCTCGGCCGACCTCGTCGAGATCGATGCGACGACGGATGCCGCCGACGGGCGCACCGTGCGCCTGGCCGCGCTGTGCGTGCTCGAGTTCGCGGCCGGTCTCGCCGCGCGGTAGGCGGCCGCGGGGACCGGCAGGATCGGCCTCGCGGCGCGGCGCGTACCGCGCGGTGGCAGACTCGGCGCATGAAGACCCTCCTGCTCGTGCGACACGGGAAGTCCGCCTGGGACGAACCGGGACTCGACGACCACGAGCGTCCGCTCGCCGCCCGCGGCCTGCGCGATGCACCCGCGATGGGGCGCCGGCTCGCCAAGCGCGGCGTCGCACCTGACGTGATCCTCTCGAGCACCGCCGTGCGGGCCCGTACGACGGCCGAGCTCATGGCGGACGCGCTCGGATTCGGCGCCGATCGCATCATCACCGACGAGCGGCTCTACGCCGCATCCGCCGACGAGGTCCTCCGGGTCATCGGTGAGCTCGACGGCGACCTCTCCTCTGCGATGGTCGTCGGGCACAACCCCGAGACCGCGGCGCTCGCCCACCGGTTCTCGGACGAGATCCACGAGATGCCGACCTGCGCCGTCGCGGAGTTCACGTTCGACGTCGACGCGTGGTACGAGCTGGAGGATGCGGCACCTGTGGGCGTGCGGGTGGACACACCGCGGTCGTAGGGCCGGCGTTCGGTACTCCGACCTCCGTTGCGCTCGCGACCCCCGCGGGGTCCGCAACCTCGATCTCCCGACCCTCGATCTCCCGACCCTCGATCTCCCGTCCCTCGATCTCGCGTCCCTCGATCTCGCGTCCCTCGATCTCCCGTCTCCTCCATCCACTTGTCCTCCCCAGACGCCATCGGTCCTGACTTGTCCACGGGGTTTTCGGCCCTGACCAGCTATTTCCGTCGGAACCGATGTCAGTGGGTGGTGCTTGGATTGAGCCATGACCACCCAGCCGGCGTCCGCACCGCGAGCGGCGCTCGATGCCGAGTTGGAGCAGATCACCGAACTCGATCGCGTGATCAGGGCGGCACAGGCGGAGCAGTTCCGCCGCATCGAGACGGCGCGCTCGCTCGCGGCCGAGGTCGAAGGGGTGACGGATGCACTCGTCGCCGGCCGATCGCGAGTTCGCGACGCGGGCATTCGTCGCCGAGCTCGCGACCGCCCTCGTGATCCATGAGGCGACCGCGGGTCGACTGGTCGCGGATGCCTCCCGCCTCACCGGTTCGTTCACGGCGACGCTCGACGCGCTCTCGGCGGGCTCCATCTGCGTCGGCCGAGCACGCTCGCTGCTCGAGGTGGCGGACACGCTGCCCGCTGAGTCGCTGACCCGCTTCGAGGTCGCAGCGCTCGAGCGGGCACACCGCGAGACACCGTCGGCCTTCCGGCGTCGCATCCGGCGCCTTCGCGAGCGGATGCATCCCGAGCCGCTTGCCGAGCGCCGTCGCCGCGCGGCCGAAGAGCGCCGGGTGTGCTTCGAGCCGGCCGAAGACGGCATGGCGTGGCTCAGCCTTCACCTCGAGGCCGAGCGGGGTGTCGGCGATCATGGCGCGGCTCGAGGCGCTCGCCGACGCGCGGCACGTCGCAGTGGCCGGCCGCCCGATCGACGCGGCGCCCGATTCCCGCACGCGCACTCAGCTCACCCTCGACGTCGCGGCCGACCTCCTCCTCGGCGATGCGCCCGGAGTTCTCGGCCGCTCGCGAGCGTCGGGCGCGTCGCCGCTCGGCGTCGTCAGTCCCGAAGGTCTACGTCACGGTGCCGGTGCTGACACTGCTCGGCCATTCCGAGCAGCCTGCCGAACTCGACGGCTACGGCCCGATCGATGCCGACACCGCTCGCCGGCTCGCGGCGCACGCCCCGTCGTTCCGGCGCATCCTCACTCATCCCGAGACCGGTGCCTACCTCTCGTACGGCCGCAAGACGTACCGGGCGCCGGCCGACCTCGCGGGCTACCTCCGCATCCGAGATGGCGGTTGCCGGTTCCCCGGGTGCTCCCGCCGCGCCGCGCGCTCCGATATCGACCACACCACCGATTGGGCCGCGGGCGGCGCCACGCGACCACGACAATCTCGCCCATGCTCTGCCGCAAGCATCACCGCCTGAAACACAAGACCGGGTGGCGGATGTCGCAGCATGCCAGACGGCGACATCCGCTGGGCCTCACCGGCCGGTCGCGAGTACCGCTCCACGCCAGCCCATCCGTTTCGGTCGCCGCCTGGTGTCGTCGATGGCACGCCGCGCTTCGGATCCCGGCGCCCCGATCCGCCATGGGCCGCGAAATGCCCGGCGCCGGATCACGACGGGCCGCGTGATCGGCCGGTCCGGGATGGTCGGCGGGCCGGGATGGTCGGCGGGCCGGGATGGTCGGCGGGCTCGGAGTGTCACTCGGCGGATGCCGCGAGCATCCGCTCCACGTAGGGCGTCGCCGGGGCCGCCCGCAGCTCGTCGAGCGTGCCGCGCTGCGTCACCTCGCCGGCCTCGAGCACGAGCACGGAGTCGGCGAGCGCCGCGGCATCCGCAGGGCTGTGCGTGACCAGCACGGTCGCGCCGCCGAACTCGCGCACGTGCGTCGCGAGCTCGGTGCGCATCTCGGCCCGCACCTCCACGTCGAGGGCGGACATCGGCTCGTCGAGCAGCAGGACTTCGGGGTCGGCCGCCAGCGCCCGCGCGAGCGCGACGCGCTGGGCCTGCCCGCCCGAGAGTTCGGCGGGGTAGCGGTCCGCGAGCGACGTGAGCCCGTAGCGCTCGAGCCAGGGGTCGGCCGCGGCCCTGGCGGGCATCCGACCGCGCCGCATCCGGGCCGCGAACGCCACGTTGTCGCGCACGGTGAGGTGCGGGAAGAGCACGTAGTCCTGGAAGACCACGCCGATACGCCGGCGCTCCGGCGGCAGCCCGTCGACCGTTCGCGGGCCGATCCGCACGCGGCCGGCCTCGAGCGGCACGAGCCCCGCGATCGCCGAGAGCACGCTCGACTTGCCCGCGCCGTTCGGCCCGATGACGGCGAGCGGATGCCCCGGCGCCACGTCGAACGCAGCAGCGATCGTCGTGTCCCCACGGGCGACGACGACGTCGGCGTGCAGCGCGGGCCGCCCCGCGATCGGCGCCTCGGCGGGCGCAGGCCCCGTCATGCGCGCACCCCGGGAAGCCAGCGGTCGCGGAGGAGGAGCAGCACGATCACCGACACCGCGAGCAGCAGCAGCGCGAGCGCGATCGCCTCGTCGGGGTCGGACTGCATGGCGAGGTAGCTCGCGATCGGCAGCGTGCGGGTGACGCCCGGCAGCGACCCCGCGAACGTGATCGTCGCGCCGAACTCGCCGAGGGCGCGGGTGAAGCAGAGCACGGCCCCGGCCGCGACCCCCGGCGCCACGAGCGGCAGGGTCACGAACCGGAACACCTGCCATCGCGAGGCGCCGAGCGTCGCCGCCGCGAGCTCGGTGCGCCGATCGGCCGAGCGCAACGCCCCCTCGACGGCGAAGACGAGGAACGGCATCGCGACGAACACCTGGGCGAGCACCACCGCGCCCGTCGTGAACGGCACGGTGACGCCGAACCACTCCTCGAGCACGCCGCCGATCGGGCCGCGCCGGCCGAGCAGCAGGAGCAGGGCGATGCCGCCGACCACCGGCGGGAGCACGAGCGGCACGGTGACGGCCGCCCGCAGCACCCGGCGGGGCAGCGTCGGCCAGTTCGCCGCGCGGGCGAGCAGCGCGGCGAGCGGCACGCCGAGCACGAGGCAGAGCGCCGTGGCGAAGGTCGCCGTGCCGAACGAGAGCACGAGGGCCTGCAGCACCGACTCGCGGGCCAGCAGCTCGGGCAGGTCGGCCCACGGCGCGCGCACGACGAGCGCGGCGAGCGGCAGCACGAGCACCGTGAGCGCGATGCCGGCCACCACCGCGACGGGCCAGGCCAGCCGACCCGGGGTCGCGCTCCTGGCCGTCGTCGGCGCCCTCGTCGCCGGCGCCCGCGTCGTCGGCTCGGTCACGTCAGGGCGCCCCGAATCCCGCCTCGGCGAGCACGTCTCGCCCGACGTCGCCGGTGACGAACGCCACGAACTCGGCGGCCGCGTCGGCGTCGACCGCCTCGGTCAGCGCGGCGATCGGGTACCGGTTCACGACGGATGCCGCGCCGGGCACCTCGATGCCCTCCACCTCGTCGCCCCCGGCCTGCACGTCGGTGCGGTACACGAGCGCGGCGTCGACCTCGCCCAGCGACACCTTCGTGAGCACGGCCTTCACGTCGGACTCGAGCGTGTCGGGCACGGCCGTGACGCCCTCCTGTGCGAGCAGCTTCTCGGATGCCGCGCCGCAGGGCACCGTCGCGTCGCACAGCGCGATGCGCAGGTCGGGGTCGGCGAGGTCCTCGAGGCCCGTGACGTCCGCCGGATTGCCGGCCGGCACCACGAGCTCGAGCGTGTTCGTGGCGAACACGACCGGGTCGTCGGCGAGGCCGGCGTCGGCGACCGTCTGCATCGGCGGCTCGGCAGCCGAGGCGAACACGTCGACGGGGGCGCCCTCGACGATCTGCTGCGCGAGCGCCGCGCTGCCGCCGTAGCTCAGCACGACCCCGACGTTCGGATGCTCCGCCTCGAACTGCTCGGCGAGGGTGTCGAACGCCTCGGTGAGGGAGGCGGCGGCGAAGACGGTGACCGTCGTCGGCGTGGCATCCGCTTCGGGCGTCGGCGATGCGGAGGACCCGGCCCCTCCTCCCGAGCTGCACCCCGTGAGCGCCGCCGCGACGGCGAGCGCGCCGAGCGACGGCGACGGCGACGGCGGCGGCACGGCGGGTTCGAGCGGTGGCGGCGGTCCGCGGCATCCGGCTCATGCGTCCGTTCCCGGCGGCAGTTCGATCGTCACGTTCGTAGCCTTCGCGCTCGCCGCTGCGAGCATGCCCGGCTCGAGGCCGAGCTCGTCGGCGGCCTCGCGGCTCATGAGCGACACGATGCGGAACGGGCCGGCCTGCAGGTCGACCTGCGCCATGACGCCGTCGCGCTGCACCCGCGTCACGAGTCCCACGAAGCGGTTGCGCGCCGAGGCGCGTGCGAGCGGGAACGCCTCGGCGAGCGCTCCGCCCGACGCGACCTCCTCCATCAACGGCAGCAGGTCGGTGCCATCGACGACCTGCATGCCGTTCGCTCCCTTCCGCAGCGTGAGGCGCCCGTGCTCCCCCCAACGGCGCACGGTGTCGTCACTCACGCCGAGGAGGGCGGCGGCTTCGCTGACGCGGAACTCGTTCACGGACTTCTCCGCAGATGCGTATGCATCTCCTGATGTCTATCCGCGGATGCGGATCGACGCGAGGGCCGCAGGGCTGCTGGACGCGTCGTTCGCAGTTGGCGCCGCTTGCGACCGAACGAGCGGTGTTGCATGCTGGCCGCGAAGGGGACCGGGATGGACGCTGACGAAGACCGCATCCTCAGGCTCCAGCGCACCGCGTACGGCGCCGACGCGACCGAGGCCGAACGCGCGCGGGCCGTTGCCGAGCTCGCTGAGTTCGCGGTGCCCGACGCCGGCCGCGATGATGCTCGAGAGCGAGGGCCCCGACCCGGTTCCCGGACGCGAGGCGCCGAACACGTCCGGTCGCGGAAGGCTCCTGCGCTGGACGATCTCCGCGGGCGGCGTCGGTCTCCTGCTCGGCGCCATCCTCGGCTGGGGCGCGGGACAGCGCACTCCGGCAGACCCCGCCTTCCCCTCGGCAGCATCCGAGTCGGCGGACCCCGGAACCCCCCTCGAAGACACCGCCCTGCTCCAACTGTTCGATCGGCTGCCGCTGGCCGACGAGTCGACGCGCGTCGCGGCCGTCGACGACGTGATCGATCCCGCATCGGTTCGGCTGCTCGCGACCCGGGTGGACGGACCGGCGGCCTATCTGGCGCGCACGGCCGACGACGAGAACGTGTGCCTCGTGCTCCTGATGCCCGACCGCCCGCCACGCAGCGAGTGCACCGTCGACGGGCGCCTCCCCGCCGACGGCCTGAGCATCCTGTACGGCGCGGAGGGGTATGGGCTCGCCGCGGCGCAACTCGACCCGACCGGATCGGTCTCGCTCGGCCTCGTCGTCTCGTTCTGACGTCGGGCCGCACACGTGTCACGGCGCCAACTCGTGCAGGGCATCCCACCGGTCATCCTCCTCGCCCTGGCCCTCTTCGTCGCTTGGGGGCGCCCCGGCTCGTAGCCGATCCTGCGAGAATCGGAGGATGGCCGCGATCGACCCCGACTCGCCCCGCTACGCCCGCCAGCGCGTGCTGCCCGGGTGGGGCGCCGATGCGCAGCGCCGCCTCGCCGACGCGCACGTCGTCGTGCTCGGCGCCGGCGGGCTCGGCAGCGCGGTCGTGCCGGCACTCGTCGCCGCGGGCGTGGGGCGCGTCACGGTCGTCGACGATGACCGCGTCGAGGTCACGAACCTGCATCGCCAGACCCTGCACGCGCCCGTCGACGTCGGCCGCCCCAAGGTCGAGTCCGCAGCGGATGCCGCCGCAGCGCTCTCCCCCGAGACGACGTTCGTGCCCGTGACCGCCCGCTTCGATGCCGGCAACGCCGACGAGCTGCTCGCCGAGGCCGACCTCGTGATCGACGGCACCGACGACATCCTCACGCGATACGTCGCCGACGACGCGGCCGCCCGCGCCGGCATCCCGCTCGTGTGGGGTTCTGCCGCGAAGTTCTCGGGCCAGGTGGGCGTCTCATGGGAGGCGCGCGGCGTCTCGTACCGCGACCTCTTTCCCGAGCCGCCCGCCGACGCGGGCCTCAGCTGCGAGATCGACGGCATCCTGCCCGACCGTGTGCACCGTCACCGGCGGCATGATGGCGGGCGAGGCGCTGAAGCTGCTCACCGGCGTGGGGGAGCCGCTGCTCGGTCGGGTCGTGGTCTACGACGCGCTGTCGGGCCGCAGCCGAGAGATCGCCTACCGACGGGCAGATCTGCGGGTTGAGGAGCGCCCGCAGGGCGCGTCTCGAAACCCGGATGCCGCAAGGGGGGGTCTCGAGACGCCCGCTGCGCGGGCTCCTCGACCAGCAGGGGCCGCGGCAGCGCGGGCTCCTCGACCAGCAGGGGCCGCGACGGCGCGGGCTCCTCGACCCGGCAGATGCCGCGGCGGCGCGGGCTCCTCGACCGGCAGGGGCCGCGGCTGCGCGGGCTCCTCGACCGGCAGGGGCGCCTGGCGAGATCGACGCCGCCGCGCTCGCCGCCGAGCTCGACGCCGAGCAGCGCCGCCTCTGCTCCTCGACGTCCGCGAACCCTGGGAGGCCGCCATCGCCGCCATCACCGGCTCCACCCTCATCCCGCTCGGCGAGCTCGGCGACCGCGTCGGCGAGCTCGACCCCGCGGCATCCGTCGTCGTGTACTGCCATCTCGGCGTGCGCTCGGAGTACGCGGCCCGGCAGCTCGCCGGCGCCGGCTTCGCGCGCGTGCGCAACCTCGTCGGCGGCATCGACGCGTGGTCGCGCACGGTCGACGCGACGGTGGTGCGGTACTGATGGCCGGCCGCATCCCGGTCGACGAGCACGCGGCGTTCGTGCGCTCCCTCCTCGCCGGCCTCGGCGCTCGACCGACCGAGCGGGTCGCGCTCGCCGACGCACTCGGGCGCATCACGGCGTCGCCGGTGGAGTCGCCGATCGCGCTCCCGCCATTCCGCAACTCGCAGATGGACGGATTCGCCGTGCGTGCCGCCGACGTGGCGGATGCCCCGGTCTCGCTGCCGATCGCGGGCGAGGTCGCCGCCACTGCGGGCGTGCCGGCACCACTCGAGCCGGGCACCGCGGTGCGGATCATGACCGGCGCGCAGGTGCCCGAGGGCGCCGACGCGATCGTGCCCGTCGAGGACACCGAGCCCGACGGCGCGGCCGGCGGCGTCCGAATCCTCAGGCCGCGGGCGGCGGGGGAGTACGTGCGCGAGGCCGGCTCGGACCTCCCGGCCGGCGCCGACGTGCTGCCGCCGGGGTTGCGGCTCGCCTCGCGTCACCTCGCGGCCGCCGCGGCATCCGGACTCACCGGACTGCTCGTGCGCGAGCGGGTGCGCGTGGCGGTCGTGAGCACCGGCAGCGAGCTCGTGCCGCCCGGCAGCGAGCTCGGACCCGGCGAGATCCCCGACGCGAACGGGGTCGCGCTCGCCGCAGCCGTTCGGGCCGCGGGCGCCGTCGTGGTGCACGAGGCGCGGGTGCGCGACGAGGTCGGCCGCCTGCGCGAGGAGCTCGACGCCGCGCACGCCGCCGACGCCGAGCTCGTGGTGACGAGCGGCGGCGTCTCCATGGGTGCGTACGAGGTGGTGCGCGAGACGCTCGAACCGCTCGGCGGATGGGTCGGCAGCGTGGCGATGCAGCCGGGCGGGCCGCAGGCGACCGGCGCCTACCGCGGCATGCCCGTGATCGGCTTCCCCGGCAATCCCGTGAGCGCGCAGCTCTCGTTCGAGCTGTTCGTCGCCCCGACGCTGCGCGCCATCGCCGGCCTCCCGCCAGGCGAGGCGCGAGCGGCTCGCCCTCGCCGAGGCGTTGACCTCCGTGCCCGGCAAGCGCCAGTTCCTGCGCGGGCGTCGCACCGACGACGGCCGCGTCGAGGTCGTGGGCGGTCCGGGCTCGCACCTCGTGGCGACGCTCGCGGCATCCGACCTGCTCATCGTCGTGCCCGAGGACGTCACGTCGCTCGACGCCGGCGCCCTGGTCGATACCGTGTTCCTATGACCTCGCTCACCCACCTCGACGACGACGGCCGCGCACGCATGGTCGATGTCGGCGCGAAGCCCGTCACGCGACGCGTCGCGATCGCCGAGGGCCGCCTCGACACGACCGCCGAGGTCGTCGCGCTCGTGCGCAGCGACGGGCTCAAGAAGGCCGACGTGCTGCCCACCGCGCGCATCGCGGGCATCTCGGGGGCGAAGCGCACGAGCGAGCTCATCCCGCTCGCGCACATCGTGCCGCTCGATGCGGTGTCGATCGACTTCGGGTTCGAGGAGCAGGCCGTGACGATCCGCGCGACCGTGTCGACGACGGCGCGCACGGGCATCGAGATGGAGGCGCTCACCGCCGTCGCCATCGCCGGGCTCACGCTGCACGACATGGTGAAGGCCGTCGACCCGGCGGCCGAGCTGGGCGGCATCCGGCTGATCGAGAAGCGCGGCGGCAAGCGCGGCATCTGGCGGGCGGATGCCTCGGCCGACCCGGCCGACCCTGCCCATCACCCGGGCGCCGCCACCGTGCTCGTCGTCTCGACGCGCGCCGCCGCGGGCACCGCAGAGGACACGACCGGACCGGTCATCGTGGACTGGCTCCGCGAGCGCGGCTTCGACGTCGACGAGCCGGTCGTGGTCGCGGACGCCGACGTGGGCGACGCCGTCCGGGGCGCCGTCGCCGGATCGCCGTCGGTGCTCATCACCACCGGCGGCACCGGCGTGAACCCGGGCGATCGCACACCCGAGGCCACGCTCGCCGTGCTCGACCAGGAGCTCCCCGGCGTCGCCGAGGCGATCCGCTCGGCCGGACGCGCCGCCACCCCGACCGCCGCGCTCAGTCGCGCGCTCGCGGGCGTCGCCGGCCGCACCGTCGTCGTGAACCTCCCGGGTTCCCGGGGCGGCGTCGCCGACGGGCTCCGGGTGCTCGACGAGCTGCTGCCCCACCTGCTCGACCAGGTCGCCGGCGGCGACCACGTGCGCGGGGGCTCGGATGGCTGAGTCCGAGGTGCTGGCGCTCGTCACGACCGAGCCGCTCGACCGCGCCGCCATCGAGGCGTTCGTGCAGACGCCGCAGGACGGGGCGCTCGTCACGTTCGAGGGCGTCATCCGCGACCACGACCACGGGGCATCCGTCACCGCGCTCGACTACGAGGCGCACCCCGAGGCCGAGCGGTTCCTGCGCGAGACGTGCACCGAGGTCGCCCGCGAGACCGGCCTGCGCGTGGCGGCGGCGCACCGGGTCGGCACGCTGACCATCGGCGACGTCGCGCTCGTGGCATCCGTCGCCGCCCCGCACCGCGCGGAGGCGTTCGCGGCGTGCGCGCTGCTCGTCGACCGCATCAAGGAGCGCACGCCGATCTGGAAGCGCCAGCACCTCGAGGGCGGCGCGACGGAGTGGGTCAACCTCTGATCCCGCCGGCTCAGCCGCGCTCGACCGGGTACCGCAGGTGCAGGACGCGCCGACCCTGCACGACGACCGTCGGATCGCCGAGCCGTGCCGGAGTCGCATCGCCGAAGTAGCGCTTGCCCGAGCCCATCACGACCGGCACGAGGTCGATGGCCACCTCGTCGAGCAGCCCGGCGTCGAGCGCCTGCCCGGCGATCGTGCCGGCGGTGACCCCGACGTCGCGGTCACCGGCGATCTCCCGCGCCGCTCGATCGCGGCGCTCGATGCCCTCGGTCACGAAGTGGAAGTCCTCGGACCCCGGGTACGACCAGTCGCGGGGCGGCTCGTGCGTGAGCACCACCACCGGCACGCCGATCGGATGCCGCCCGTGCCACCCGTCCGTGACGTCGAACAACTCCCGACCGACCACGAGCACGCCGAGGGACCCGACCCAGGAGCTCCAGTAGTCGGCGCTCGCCTGGGTCACGTGGAACGGCGGCAGCTCGCCCTCGTTCTCGATCTCCACGTCGCCGTTGTCGTACCACTCGAAGAGGTCGCCGATGTCGTTGTCGTCGAACGCGATGAACCCGTCGAGGGACATGGATGCGTTTGCGATCACCTTGCCCATGGCCGCACGGTACGCGCGCTCGCACGCAGCGCCGCGAGGGGGTTGCGCGAGGCTCAGCCGCCGGAGAACGGCGGCAGCACGTCGACGCTCGCGCCGAGGGGCGCCGCGCCGTCGCGCTGCACGACGCCGTCGACGAGGAACGAGCCGTTGGCGACGACCCGGGCCATCGCGGCGCCGTAGCGGCCGACGAGCAGGTCGCGCAGCTGGCCGACGGTCGCGCCCGACATCGGGGAGCGTCTCCTCCTCGACCCCGGCCGCCTCGGCGGCCGCAGCGAAGTAGCGCACGGTCACGGATGCCACGTCAGCCGCCGATCCCGCCCATGGAGCGCACCGGGCGCACGAAGTCGGCGGCGTCGATGCCGTGACCGGCCTGCTTGCCCCACATCGCGGCGCGCCAGCGGTCGGCGATGGTCGCGTCATCCGCCCCGCCCCGGAGCAACCCGCGCAGGTCGGTCTCGTCGTCGCCGAACAGGCACGAACGCACCGAGCCCTCGGCGGTGAGGCGGGTGCGGTCGCACGCGGCGCAGAACGACCGGGTCACCGAGGCGATGATGCCGACCGTCGCGGGGCCGCCGTCGACGAGCCACTCCTCGGCGGGCGCCGAGGGGTCGTCGCGTCCCACGGGCTCGAGCACGAATCGCTCGCCGAGCACCTCGAGGAGTTCGGCGGCGTCGACCATGTTGTCGCGCTTCCAGGTCTCGTCGGCATCGAGCGGCATCTGCTCGATGAAGCGCAGGCGGCATCCGTGGTCGATGGCCCAGGCGAGCAGCGCGGGCGCGTCGTGCAGGGTCTCGCGCATGGCGACGGCGTTGACCTTGAGCGGGCCGAGGCCGGCGCGATGTGCCGCGGCGATGCCGTCGAGCACCCTCGGCAGCCGGTCGCGGCGGGTGAGGCGGGTGAAGTGCTCGCGGTCGAGCGTGTCGAGCGACACGTTGACCCGCGAGAGGCCGGCGTCGGCGAGGGCCTGTGCCTTGCGGTCGAGTCCGATGCCGTTCGTCGTGAGCGCGAGCGGCGTGCCCGGCGCGGCGTCCGCGCTCAGGGCGATGATCTCGACGAGGTCGGCGTCGGGTGAGCGGCTCGCCGCCCGTGAAGCGCACCTCGTGCACGCCGAGGTCGTGCACCGCGATCCCGACGAGCCGGGCGATCTCGGTCGCCGACAGCAGCTCGTCGCGCGGGATCACGGGCAGGCCCTCGGCGGGCATGCAGTACGTGCAGCGCAGCGAGCAGGCGGAGGTGATCGACACGCGCAGGTCGCGGGCGACCCGGCCGAACCGGTCGACGAGGCCCGCGACATCCGGCCGGCCCTCGGTCGACGGCGCAGCCGACGGCGACCGGCGAATCGCCGGCATGCCGAGCGAGAGGGCCGCCATGCACCCAGCCTAAGCGCTCACGCATCCCGCGCCGAGGTCGGAACGAATGGATGACACCCGGTGACAGCGAATGCCGCCGTCACTATCGTGAGACGGGTCGGGAGGAGACGCGATGTCGTTCATCACGCGGGGGTTCAGTGGTCGCAGTCGAGAGCGCGACGATCGGCTTCCACCGGGCCAGACGCTCGTCAGCGACTTCCCGGTGCTGTCGGCGGGGCCGACGCCCGAGGTCGACACGGCGGACTGGGAGTTCACGATCCGCACCGAGTCCGGCGTGCATCGCTGGAACTGGGACGAGTTCATGGCGCTCAAGATCGACGAGGTCGACACCGACATCCACTGCGTCACGCACTGGTCGAAGCTCGGCACCCAATGGCGCGGCGTCTCGCTCGACACCCTGTTCGAGAACGTCGAGACCGAGCAGGACTACGTCATGGCGCACAGCTACGGCGGGTACACCACCAACGTGCCGCTCGACGAGCTGCTCGACGGCAAGTCGTGGGTGGCGTTCGAGTTCGACGGCGAGCCGCTCGACCCCGAGCACGGCGGCCCCGCGCGGCTGCTCGTGCCGCACCTCTACTTCTGGAAGAGCGCGAAGTGGGTGCGCGGCCTCGTGATGATGGACCAGGACGAGCCCGGCTTCTGGGAGCAGAACGGCTACCACATCCACGGCGATCCGTGGAAGGAAGAGCGCTACTGGTGAGCGATGCGACGACGTCGCAGGTGACCGCGCTCGGCGCCGCGCTCCAGGCGGTTCCGCGATCGGGATGGCACGTCGCCACGGTCGCGGCCACGCACCGCGAGACGCCCAACGCCTCGCGGCTCGAGCTCGACGTGCCCGGCTGGCCCGGCAACGCCCCGGGACAGCACGTCGACGTGCGGCTCACCGCTCCCGACGGCTACTCGGCCACCCGCTCGTACTCGATCGCCTCATCGGGTTCCTCCAACCGCGTGGTGCTCGCCGTCGACAAGCTGCCCGACGGCGAGGTATCGCCGTACCTCGTCGACGAGGTGCGCGCGGGAGACATGCTCGAGCTGCACGGGCCGCTCGGGGCGTTCTTCGTGTGGGCCCCCGCCGCCGAGACCGGCGACACCCGCCCCGTGCAGCTCATCGCCGGAGGATCGGGCGTCGTGCCGCTCTTCGCCATCGCCACGGCCCACGCCGGCGCCGACGACCCCACGCCGTTCCGGCTGCTCTACTCGGTGCGCACGCCCGACGACGTCTACTTCTCCGAGGAGCTGCACCGGCTCGCCGACGCGTCGGCCCCGTTCCGCCTCGACCTCCTCTACACCCGCCGGGCTCCCGACGGCTGGCCGTCGCCGGTCGGGCGCGTCACCCGCGAGGCCCTCGAGGCGTCCGTGGTGCCGGCGGCGGAGCGCCCGCGGGTCTACGTGTGCGGCTCCACCGGGTTCGTCGAGCTCGTGGCCGACTGGCTCGTCGACCTCGGGCACGACCCGCGATCGATCCGCACCGAGCGATACGGAGGCACGTGATGCAGCACGTCGACGGCAATGCCATGGCCGGCCCGCTCGCGGAGTTCTTCTCCTTCGACGCGACGACCGCCACCGCGCGCTGCAACGGATGCGGCGACGTGGCCGAGCTCGCGCGGGCCATGGTCTACATGAGCGGAGCCGGCACCGTGGTGCGGTGCGCCGCCTGCGGCCAGGTGCTCGCCACGCTCGTCGAGTCGGGTGATCGTGCGTGGATCAGCTTCAGCGGCGTGAGCGCGATGGAGGTTCGGCGCGCCTGAACCAGAACCGAGCGAGGTGCGCCCATGTGGATCGGCTGGATCGAGTTCGACCTGCTGCTCGGCGACGTGCACTCGCTGAAGGACAAGCGCGCCGTCATCCGTCCGATCCTCGCCGACCTGCGGCGAGCCACCGAGGCGAGCGTCGCCGAGGTGGCCGAGCAGGACCTGCACCGCCGCGCCGTGCTCGGCGTCGGCGTGGTGGCGTCGGGGGCCGAGCGGGTGACCGACACGCTCGACCGGGCCGAGCGGCTCGTGGCGTCGCGGCCCGACGTCACGCTCCTCTCGGCACGTCGACGGATGCGGCGCAGCGACGACGACTGACGGTGCGGCGCCGTCCGACCCCGGTTCAGCTCCAGACGGAGACGATGACGGCGATCACGAGCAGCTTGATGAGCCAGTCACCCGCGTGGATCGCTGCAAGGCGCCAGTCCGTCGCCTCGTGCACGACTGATCCGGCGAGGATCGGCAACGGGAAAGCCGCCCAGAGGACGGCGCCGAGCGCAAGCGCCCCGGCCAGGTCATCGATGTGGATCAGCGACGAGAGGCCGGCGACGGTACCGGCCACGATCAGGCTCCGAAGAAGTTCGACGAGGATGACCCAGACCGGCGTGCGTTCGGAGCCGGCGTAGGCGTCACTGAGAGCGGCGAGCCGCGTTCCGAATGCGAGATACCAGAGCGAGCTGATGACGAAGGCCGCGACCGTGGCAGCGGCCACCGCCCAGAGGTTGACGTCCATGATCCCTCCTTCCGTGAAGGCGTACGGGTGAACCTCAGGTACCAGGTGATCATCAGGGCGCCCGCCGCCAGGTACACGGAGTGAAGCGCCCAGATCGGACCGACCGGGAGGCTGAACACGTACACGGAATGCACCGCGTTTCCCACATTGACGAGCAGGAGATTGCTCATGCTGTACGAACTCAGGTCCTTCGTGTGCAACGCCTTCACCAGCATCGGCAGGTAACTCGCCACGAAGATGACGGTCGAGATCGACCCCGCCAGAACGGGGAACTCCGAGAGCGACATGGTCGACTCCTTCCACGAAGTGGTGCACTCCGTGCGGCACTCCTCACAGGTGGGTCGAAGCAGATCGCTCGATCTCGACAGCATCCGCCGATGATCTCCAGCCATGGATCGGGTCGGCAACGGGGGGTTTGACGCGCCTCGACCGCCGGCGTAGACCAGAGATCGAGGAAGGGAGTACCTCATGGCGAAGGATCTCTTGGTCACCCTCGAGGACAGGCCCGGCGAAGGGGCGCGGTTCGGCGAGGCGCTCGGCAACGCCGGCGTCAACATCGAGGGGCTCTGCGCGGTGGTCCAGGCGGGGAAGGGCATCGTCCACGTGCTCGTGGAGGATGTCGCAGGCGCCCGGGCCGCACTCGACGGCGCCGGTATCACGGTCGAAGCCGAGACCGACGTGATCGTCGGCCCGCCGATCGCCGACACCGACGTCGACAAGCCGGGTCTGTTCGGCGCGATGGCGCGCGCGCTCGCCGACGCCGGGGTCAACGTCACGCTCGGCTACCTGGCCAGCAGGAACCGCGTCGTGCTCGCGACGAGCGACAACACGCGGGCCCAGCAGCTGTTGCAGTCGATGATGTAGTGCGGCGTTGCGATCGGCCCGGGCGAGGCGCCTCGCCCGGGCCGTCTCGTCGTGAGCCGACGCGTCAGGCGATGGCCGCGCCGCTCGCCCACACCTGCGCCACGAGCGGCACCCCCGGACGGTACGCGAGGTGCACGTGGCTCGGCGCATCGAGCAGCACGAGGTCGGCGCGCGCGCCGGGGCGGACCGCTCCGACGTCCGTGCGCCGCAGGGCCTGCGCCCCGCCCGCGGTGGACGCCCAGACGGCCTCGGCGGGCGTCATGCCCATGTCGCGCACGGCGACGGCGATGCAGAACGGCATCGAGCTCGTGAAGCTCGACCCCGGGTTGCAGTCGCTCGCGAGCGCCACGGTCACGCCCGCGTCGATGAGGCGCCGAGCGTCGGGGTAGGGCTGACGGGTCGAGAACTCGACGCCCGGCAGCAGGGTCGCGACGGTGTCGGATGCCGCGAGCGCCGCGACATCCGTATCGCTGAGGTACGTGCAGTGGTCGACGGATGCCGCGTCGAGCTCGACCGCGAGGCGCACGCCGCCGCCCTCGCCGAGCTGGTTGCCGTGCACCCGCACCCCGAGGCCCGCGGCCGCGCCCGCCTCGAGCACGCGGCGGGACTGCTCGGGCGTGAACGCGCCCCGCTCGCAGAACGCGTCGACCCAGCGCGAGTGCGGCGCGCACGCGTCGAGCATCTCGCCGACGACGAGGTCGACGTACTCGTCGGGGTCCTCGGCGTACTCGACCGGCACCACGTGCGCGCCGAGGAACGTGACCTCGTCGGTGACCTCGCGGGCGAGGCGGACGAGTCGCTCCTCATCGGCGACGGAGAGGCCGTAGCCCGACTTGACCTCGAACGTCGTGGTGCCCTGGGCGTGCAGCTCGGCCACGAACCGGGCGAGCCGCGCGCGCAGCTCGTCGTCGGTCGCGGCACGAGTGGCCGCGACGGTCGAGCGGATGCCGCCGGCCTCGTAGCGCCGGCCGGCCATGCGCGCGGCGAACTCCTCGGCGCGATCGCCGCCGAACACGAGGTGCGTGTGGCTGTCGACGAACCCGGGGATCACCGCGCGGCCGCCGGCGTCGACGACCTCGCGCCTCGTGCGATGGCGCGGGTCGTGCGCGCCGCGGATCCGTCGGGCCGGTGCCGACCCAGGCGATCGACGGCTCGCCGCTCGATGAGCACGGCGGCGTCGCGCACGATGCCGAGCGGTCCGCCCTCGCGGTCGGGCGCCGGGTCGTTCGTCACGAGCTCGCCGATGTCGGTGAGCAGCATCGCGTTCCGCGGCCGCGCCGTCGCTCATGCGTCGAGCATCGGCACGCGGAGGCCCCGCTCGCGCGCGACCTCGATGGCGCGCTCGTAGCCCGCGTCGACGTGGCGCATGACGCCGGTGCCCGGGTCGTTCACGAGCACGCGCGCGATCTTCTCGGCGGCGAGGTCGGTGCCGTCGGCGACGATCACCTGGCCGGCGTGGATCGAGCGGCCGATGCCGACGCCGCCGCCGTGGTGGATCGACACCCAGGTCGCGCCGGACGCCGTGTTGAGCAGGGCGTTGAGCAGCGGCCAGTCGGCGATCGCGTCGGAGCCGTCGGCCATCGCCTCGGTCTCGCGGTAGGGGCTCGCGACGGAGCCCGAGTCGAGGTGGTCGCGGCCGATGACGACGGGCGCGCTGAGCTCGCCCGACGCGACCATCTCGTTGAACTTCAGCCCGGCGAGGTGGCGCTCCTTGTAGCCGAGCCAGCAGATGCGCGCGGGCAGGCCCTCGAAGTGCACCTTCTCGCCGGCCTGGGTGATCCAGCGGCGCAGGTGCTCGTCCTCGGGGAACAGCTCGAGGATGGCGCGGTCGGTCGCGGCGATGTCGGCGGGGTCGCCCGAGAGCGCCACCCACCGGAACGGGCCCTTGCCCTCGGCGAAGAGCGGCCGGATGTACGCGGGCACGAAGCCGGGGAACGCGAACGCGCGGTCGTAACCGCCGAGCTCCGCCTCGCGGCGGATGGAGTTGCCGTAGTCGAACACCTCGGCCCCCGCATCCTGGAAGCCGACCATCGCCTCGACGTGCTTCGCCATCGATGCGCGGGCACGGGTGGTGAAGCCATCGGGGTCGGATGCCGCGAGCTCGTGCCACTCCTCGACGGACACTCCCTCGGGCAGGTAGCTCAGGGGGTCGTGCGCGCTCGTCTGGTCGGTGACGATGTCGATCGCCACCCCGCGGGCGAGCAGCTCGGGGAACACGGTCGCCGCGTTGCCGACCACGCCGACGCTGAGCGGCGTGCGGGACGCCTTCGCGGCGAGCACGCGCTCGACGGCGTCGTCGAGGTCGTGGGTCATCTCGTCGAGGTAGCCGTGCTCGACGCGACGCTGCAGGCGGGTGGCGTCGACGTCGACGATGAGCACCACGCCCTCGTTCATGGTGACCGCGAGCGGCTGTGCGCCGCCCATGCCGCCGCAGCCGCCGGTGAGGGTCAGGGTGCCGGCGAGGCTTCCACCGAACCGCGCGCACGGGCGATCGCCCCGAAGGTCTCGTACGTGCCCTGCAGGATGCCCTGGGTGCCGATGTAGATCCACGATCCCGCGGTCATCTGGCCGTACATCGTGAGGCCGAGCTGCTCGAGCCGGCGGAACTCGGGCCACGTCGCCCAGTCGCCCACGAGGTTCGAGTTGGCGATGAGCACGCGCGGCGCCCATTCGTGCGTGCGGAACACGCCGACGGGCTTGCCCGACTGCACGAGCAGGGTCTCGTCGGCCTCGAGGTCCTCGAGCGTGCGCACGATCGCGTCGAACGCCTCCCAGTTGCGGGCGGCCTTGCCCGTGCCGCCGTAGACGATCAGGTCCTCGGGGCGCTCGGCGACCTCGGGGTCGAGGTTGTTCATGAGCATGCGCAGCGGCGCCTCGGTCTGCCAGCTCTTCGCGGTGAGCTCGGTGCCGCGCGCGGCGCGGACGATGCGCGCGGGTGCGATGGGTGCGTCGGTCATGCCTCGATCACACCGCACGCGGCATCCGTCGACAACGGATGCCGGGGCGCTCGCGTCCGGGATCCCAGACGAGCTGCCCTGCGGGTTGAGGAGCCCGCGCAGGGGGCGTCTCGAAACCCGGCTCAGCCGAGCGGGATGCCGCGCGCGGCCATGAACGGCACCGAGTCGACCGCGACGCCGTCGAGGTGCACCTCGAAGTGCAGATGGCATCCGGTCGACGCACCCGTGCTGCCGACCGCGCCGATGAGCTGGCCGGCCGTGACCGCCTCGCCCGGCGAGACGAAGACGCCACCGCTGGTGAGGTGCCCGTACCCGGTGGTCACGCCGGAGCCGTGATCGATCAGGATCCAGTTGCCGAGGCTCCCGTTCGGCCCGGACACGGCCACGGTGCCGTTCGTCGCGGCGAACACCGGGGTGCCGCAGGTCGCTGCGAGGTCGGTGCCGCGGTGGAAGTCGTTCACGCCGGGGAGCGGCTTGACGGGCCGCGGCCCGAAGGGGCTGGTGATGCGACCCGAGACGGGAAGCGCCCACCCCTGGTCGCTCAGCTGGCCCGCGTCGGTCGGCAGGTTGGCGAGGAGCAGGACGCTGCTCGACGCGAGCCGGCTCTGGGTGGCCGACTGGGTCTGGGCGTCCTGCAGTTCCTGCCTGGCGTCCTCGAGCGCGCGCTCGGCGTCGGCGACCTCGGCTTCGAGCGCCTCGACGGGAACCTCGTCGACCGCTGCCCATGCGGCATCCGCCCGCTCCTGCGCCGCTCGCGCCTCCTCGGTGCGCAGCTCGGCGATGGCGAGGAGTTCGTCGGCGTCTCCGGCGATCTGGGCGACGCGGGCCACGCCGCCGAGGCCGGCGAGCAGGTCGTTGCCGGCGCCGAACACGGCGGGCATCGACGAGATGGTCGTACCGTCGCCGTGCGCCGCGGCGAGGTAGACGCGTCCGGCGGCGTCGGCATCGTCCTGCGCCTCGTCGGCGAGGCCCTGCATGCGCTCGGCCACGGCCTCGGCGACCTCGCGCGTCGAGCGGGCGTCGGCCAGCGCGGCCTCGGCCTCGCGCAGCGCGTCGGTCGCGCGCTCGACCTTCAGCCGGGCGGCGGCGACGGCCGCGCTCTGCACCGAGGTGCCGGTCGAGGCGGACGCCGCGGACGAGCGCAGCGTCCTGATGCCCGTCGAGATCACCGGGGATGTCGGTGCCGGCGATCCGGGGACGGCGGTCGTCGGTGCGGTCGGATCGGTCGGCGGCTCGGTCGTCGGTGGCGGGTCGGTCGGGTCCGTGGGCGGCTCGGTCGTCGGCGGCGGGTCGGTCGGATCCGTGGGCGGCTCGGTCGTCGGCGGCGGGTCCGTCGGATCGGTGGGCGGCTCGGTCGTCGGCGGCGGGTCGGTCGGTGGCGGGTCGGTCGGCGGCGGCTCGGTCGGCGCGGGTTCGGTCGGCGCGGGCTCCGTTGGCGCGGGCTCGGTCGGCGCGGGTTCGGTCGGAGCGGGCTCCGTCGGCGCAGGCTCCTCGCTCGGCGCGGGTTCGGTCGCCGGCTGTTCCGTGGGCGCCGTGGTGTCGGTCGACTCGACCGGGGCGGCCTCCTCGGCATACGCCGGGGTCACGCCGGCGATGCTGAAGACGACCGCCGCCGTGACGGTGACGAGCGCAACGCCTCCACGCCGAGCGCCCCGCGCGTACCACGGGCGTTCTGGGACGTAGTCGTTGCAGCTCGGCGTCATTTGGTTCCGTTCGGGTACCGGCTCGCGAGCCGATCCCGTCCAGTCTGTCACCGTCGCAGGAGGGAGACAACACCCCCGAAGCTGAGAGATCACCCCGCTTCGGGGGTACGCGAGCGCCCGTCTGTCGCGGAGCGCTGCGTGCATGCGCGCATCGACACCCGTTGATCACCTTCCGGACATGTCTCCGTGGTGTTCCGGCGGTATCGGCGTAACTCGCAGCCCCGATCCTGCTCTCCGAGCGGCAGAGCAGGGTGCCGGCGTCAGAGTAGAGGGCATCGTGACCGGTAACCAAGTCGCGCTCGGCGAACCAGCAGGCACGCGCGCCCGGGTGACGTTCACCGCGTTCCGTTCGGTCGACGACCCGATGCTGATGGCCTGGGCGCGCTTCCGCGCGCAGCTCGCCACGACCGCTCATCCGAGTGGCGCCTCGATCGAGTCCGACCGGGACGCCGCATCCGTGCGCTCGGTTCACCCGCCTGAGCCCGCGCGCGCATCCGGACTCTGGCGCCTGCTCGCCACCAACAATCGCGAGCTCGGTCGGAGCTTCCTCCTGTACGGCAGCTTCGAGGCCGCTCGGCGCCACGTGCAACGGCTGCAAGCCGGCGACGCGGAACTCGAGGTCACGCTCGTCGCCGGACCGTTCAATGCCTCGCACGGCTGGATCATCTCGCACGACGGTTCCGCGGTGATGACGTGCAGCCGCTGGTACTGCCTCCACCTCGACCAGCGTCGCGTCCGCCGTCGGCACCCTCGCGGCGCTCCCGCAGGCCGTGCTGTCGGATGACGCCGATCGGAGCGCGCCCGTCGGGACGTTACAGCAGGCGCGTGGTCATGCGGGAACATGCCGACGCGTGGTGACGGTGCCGCCGGGCGCTCGGGTGCCGGCGGATGGCTCACGGGTGCGGCGATCGGCGTGTTCGTCGGACTCGCCGCGTGGCTGGTCGGCGGATGGCTCGCCTATTCGGAGCCGACGCGGAGTCCTGCGGCTGCGACCGCGCGACGACCGGGTCGTGCCGGACGTGACCGTCCCGCCTCCCGGTGCCGACGAGACGTTGGAGACGCCGTCGGCCGCGGCCGCGGCGGCGGTCTGCCGGTGTGCCGCGGGCATCCGGCAACGCCGTCCTGGTCGACGCGACGTGGGCGGCCGACACGGCCTCCCGCACCGGCATCCCGTCGCGGGCGCTCGTCGGCTATGCGGGGGCGGAACTCGCGTTGCGCGCCGAGGCGCCGACGTGCCGCCTCGGGTGGAACACCCTCGCAGCCCTCGGCCACCTCGAATCGGGTCACGGCACCCACGACGGCTCCCGCGTGGACGACGACGGGTTCGCCCGTCCGTCGATCTACGGTCCGGATCTCGACGGCACCGCCTACGACCGGATCGACGACACCGACGCGGGCGCCGTCGACGGCTCGGCAGCGACCGACCGCGCCGCCGGTCCGCTGCAGTTCATCCCGTCCACCTGGCAGGCGTGGGGCGCCGACGGCGATGGCGACGGCTCGCGCCGATCCGCAGCAGATCGACGACGCCGCGCTCGCGGCTGCGCGCTACCTCTGCCACTACGGCGACCTCTCGGATGAAGCGACCTGGCGCCGCGCGATCTTCGCCTACAACCACGTCGAGTCGTACGTGGACGCCGTCGCGGACGCCGCGCACGACTATGCGGAGCGTGCCCGCGGATGATCGACGCCTCCGGACTCGTGTCGGGGCGCTACCGTCTCGGCGAGCTCCTCGGCACGGGCGGCTCGGCGTCGGTCTTCGCGGCGGTGGACGAGGCGAGCGGCGAGCACGTCGCGCTCAAGCTCCTCCACCCGCACCTGTCGCAGCGGCCGAGCGCGCGCGACGCGTTCCTCGCCGAGGCTCGCCGGGTGCAGGGGCTGCGGCATCCGAACGTCGTCGGGGTGCTCGAGGTCGGCGTGGACGAGGCATCCGACGAGCCCGTCGCGTGGATCGCGCTCGAACGCGCCGCGGGCCTGAGCCTCGCCGAGCACGTCGATCGGCACGGACCGCTCGGGGTCGCCGACGCGCTCACGGCGGCCGACGGCGTGCTGCGAGCGCTCGAGGCGGCGCACGCCGTGGGGCTCGTCCACCGTGACGTCTCGCCGGCCAACGTCATGATCGCGATCGACGGAGACGGCAGGCTCGACGTCGGCGGCGTGCGCCTGCTCGACTTCGGCCTGGCGGATGCCGCAGGCCGGGCCGCGCTCGGCACCGATGTCCTCCGCAGCGAGGCGGTCAACGAGGGCACGGGCCGCGCCGGCGTGATCGGCAACGTCAACTACATGTCGCCCGAGCAGGTGCGGGGCGCGGCGGTCGACGAGCGCGGTGACGTCTACCAGGCCGGGGCCGTGCTCTACTTCGCCCTCACCGGGCGCGCGCCGTTCGCTCCGGTCGACGCCCGCCGAGACGATGCGAGCGCACCTCGAGACCCCGCCGCCAGTGCCGTCGGTGATGGACTCGCGCATCCCGCGCCAGGTCGATCGGATCGTGGTGCGAACGCTCCTCAAGGACCCCGGCGACCGGTTCGCGACCGCCGCCGAGATGCGGGTATCGGTCCAGGCGTCAATCGCATCGTCCTGTGCGGCGCCCATCGTCGAGGGCAGACCCTCGCGACTCGGGTCTCGGCATCTCCGCCCCCGCCCCGCGTACGGGCGCACCGGCCGAGTGACGAGAGCGTGACGCGTGTGCTGGGCAGTACGAGGGTTCCGAGCGCGGCAGCCGCCGGCGAGCACACAACAGTGCACCGGCGAGCCACGACGCAGCGGGGGCCACGGTGCAGCGCGAGCCACGGTCCAGCAGGGAGGAGCGACGCCGCGGATGCCCGCTCGGCGCGGGCGCAGCAGGCTCGGCGCCTGGCTCTCGGGTGGCGGACTCGTCCTCATCGTCTCGGCGATCATCGCCTCCGTGGCGGCGAGTTCGCCGGCCGTGCCGGTTCCCGGCCCGCCGTCCTCTCCAGGAGGCCGCGCCGCCATCGACGGCGCCGACGCAGGCCGACCCGCCGACACCATCGAGTCAGCCTGCCTGGAGCCCGCCCGCGGTCGTCCAGGTCGAGGTGCCGGACCTGGCATTCTCGACACTCGCGGACGCGATGCGCGCGCTCGCCGATGCGGGTCTCGCAGTCGGCGACGTCACGGCCGTCGACTCGGGGCGAGCGGGCGACACCGTGCTCGGGTCTTCTCCCGATTCGGGCGCGCGTCTCGACGAGGGCGCCACGGTGTCGCTCACGGTCGCATCGGGCTTCAATCGAGTACCCCACGTCGTCGGGCTCTCGCGTGAGGAGGCGCTCGTGGCGCTGCAGCGCGCCGGGTTCACGGTCGCGATCGGCACCCGCAGAACGGCGGGCGTCGCACCGGGCACGATCGTGGGAACCGACCCGGGGGAGGGTGCAGCGCTGACGTTGGCGACGACCGTCACGCTGCTCGAAGCGGAGGTCTCGCCCCGCCCCACCGAGCCGCCGCAGACGGCCACGCCGACGCCCACCCCCGAACCGGGGGCCAGGTGATGGCTGACGACCCGGGTCGCCACACCCAGTCCAACCGTGCTTCGCGCGGAGACATCGAGCATTCACCTTCCGCGGCCAGCGTGAAGCCGCGACTCGGCGCTCCTGCGCCACCCCCGCTCCAGTGGTCCGAACCCGAGGTCTCAGATGTCCATCCCGCCATGCCGATCGGCAGGATCGTGAACGACGGTCCCGGGACGAGCGAGACCACGACGACGGTGATCCTCACCGAAGAGGCTCCGCAGTCGCATCCGCCGCAGGAGCCGCGGGCGCTCATGCCGCGCTCGTCGCGGTCCGACGTGATCTTCCGCGCCGTGAGCTTCTCGGCCGGCGGCATGACCGTGGCCATCATGCTGGCGGTCGGCCTGTTCCTCTCGCTGCGCGCGGGCTCCGCGCTGCAGGTCGCGGGCTTCGGCTTCCTCACGAGCAGCAGTGGTCGCCCGAGACCGGGGAGTTCGGCATCGCCGCCGTGCTGTTCGGCACGGTCATGATCGCCGTGGTCGCGATCTGCGTCGCGCTGCCCCTGGCGCTCGGCACCGCGCTGCTTCATCTCCGAGGTCGCTGCCGCGGCCGCCTCAAGCAGTGGTCGATCAGCGCTGGTCGACCTGATGGCCGCGGTGCCGAGCGTCGTCTACGGGCTGTGGGGCGTGTTCTTCCTGCAGGAGAGCGTCATCCCGGTCTCGCGCTGGATCTCGACGTAGTTCGGCTGGATCCCGTTCTTCGCGGTGACCGGCGCAGGACGGCGACCCGCTCGACCGACGCGAGTGCGTTCACCTCGTCGACCTTCATCGCCGGCATCGTCGTCGGCGCTGATGGTCATGCCGACGCAGACCTCGATCATGCGCGAGGTGTTCTCGCAGGCGCCCGCGGGCGAGCGCGAGGGCGCCTACGCGCTCGGCGCGACGCGCTGGGGCATGATCCGCGCGGTCGTGCTGCCGTTCGGCCGGGGCGGCATCATCGGCGGCACGATGCTCGGCCTCGGCCGGGCGCTCGGCGAGACGATCGCCGTCTACATGATCATCTCGCCGCTCTTCGACATCAACTTGCACGTCCTGAAGACCGGCGGCAACTCGGTCTCGGCCTGATCGCCCTGCGCTACGGCGAGGCGACCGGGTTCGGCCTGTCGGCCCTGATGGCCGCCGGGCTCGCGCTGTTCCTGATGACCCTCGTCGTCAACTTCGCCGCGTCGTCGATCGTGGCCCGCTCCCGCTCCGGCGCGGAGAGCGAGGCGTGATGACGCTCACCGACCGTCGAACCCTCCATCGCCGAGGACCGGCGACCGAGACCGAAGTCCGCACCAGCCTCCCCGTGCGCGACGGCATCGAGATCGGCCCGCGCCGCCGCATCCGCTCGGCGCGCCTCGACGACCGCTACGCCCTGCTCGGCGCGGCCGCGGCGTGCGCTGCGCCATCGCGGCCCTGCTGTTCGGATGGCTCGCGCCGCTCAGCGGCGTCGTCGGCTTCGTCGTCGTCGCCTACCTCGTCTTCCTCGCGATCTACGCCCTGCTGGTGCACGACCTCCGACGGGCGCGCCGTGGTCGCGACCGGGTCATGACGGTCGTGCTCGCGAGCGCCGGCGTCATCGCTGCTCGGCGCCCTGTCGTTCGTCGTCGTCTTCACGCTGTTCCGCGGGTCGCGCGGCCCTGGTCACACCTGAACTTCTTCACCCAGGACATGAGCCGCCGGGCCGCTCGACCCGCTCGACGTCGGCGGCATCGCGCACGCGATCGTCGGCACGCTGATCCAGATCGGCATCGCGCTGGCGATCACGGTGCCGCTCGGGCTCGTCACGCGCGGTGTTCCTGAACGAGGTCGGCGGCCGCTTCGCCCGGTTCGTGCGCACGATCGTCGAGGCGATGACGGCGCTGCCGTCGATCGTCGCCGGCCTGTTCATCTACGCGACGTTCATCCTGGCCTTCCGCACCAGCGCTCGGGCTTCGCCGCGTCGCTCGCGATCAGCGTGATGATGCTGCCGATCATCATCCGGGCGGCCGACGTCGTGCTGCGGCTGGTCCCCGGCAACCTGCGCGAGGCGTCGTACGCGCTCGGCGCGCCGCGGTGGCGCACGGTCTGGCACGTCGTGCTGCCGACCGCCCGGTCGGGCCTCGCCACCGCCGTGATCCTCGGCACCGCCCGCGGCATCGGCGAGACCTCGCCGGTGCTGCTCACCGCGGGCTTCACCGAACGTGCTGAACACCAACCCGTTCGAGGGCCCGATGGTGTCGCTGCCGCTGCAGGCGTTCGACTTCGTGCGGTCGCCCGAGCCGAACTCGATCGCCCGCGGCTTCGCCACCGCCGCGGTGCTGATGCTGCTCGTGCTCGTGCTCTTCGCGCTCGCCCGCGTCCTCGGCGGCCGTGGCCCGGGCGACCACGTCGCCCGCGCCAGCAGCGCGCCGCGCGAGGCGCATCGCGACGGCGACGTCGAACGCATGCGATCGCCGGCATCCGCTCGCCGCGACGGCATCCGCTCAACCGTTGGAGGAACCGCAATGAGCCAGATGAAGCGTCGCCGGTCGCGCCTGGTCGCCGCGTTCGGCGTCCTGCTGCTCGCCGTGGGCGTCGCTCAGCCGCCGAGCGCCGCGACGCTACAGTGCATCACCGGCGCCGGCTCGACCTGGGCGCAGAACGCGCTCGACCAGTGGCGCCGAACGTGCGGCAACTTCGGCATGACGGTCGAACTACCCGGGCGGGCTCGTCCGCCGGCCGCAACAATTCCTCAACGGGCACCGTCGACTTCGCCGTCTCCGAGATCCCGTTCCAGTCGAGCCCCGAAGACGGTCGGCGCCCGAGATGCCCCCCGCGCGGCTACGCCTACATGCCGATCGTCGCCGGCGGCACGGCGTTCATGTACAACCTGAAGATCGGCGGCAAGCGGGTCACCAACCTGCGGCTGTCGGGCGAGAACGTCGCCAAGATCTTCACCGGCGCGATCACGAAGTGGAACGACCCGGCGATCCAGGCCGACAACCCGGGGCTGGCGCTGCCCGCAGGGGATCGTGCCGGTGGTGCGCTCCGACGGCTCGGGCTCGACGGCGCAGTTCACGCTGTGGATGTCGAAGCAGCACGGCGACCTGTGGACGCGCACTGCATGCAGGTCGGCAGTTCCCGCGGCGCCCGCCGAACGGACAAGGCGCCAGACCGGCTCGCTCGGCGTCGCCGGCTACGTCAGCCAGGGCTACGGCGAGGGCGCCATCACCTACGTCGAGTACTCCTACGCCCTGGAGTCGGGCTTCCCGGTCGCGAAGGTGCTCAACGCGGCCGGCTACTACATCGAGCCGACCGCCGACACGTCGCCGTGGCGCTGCTCCAGGCGCGGATCAACAACGACCCGGCCTCAGCCGACTACCTCACCCAGATCCTCGACGGCGTCTACACCAACACCGACCCGCGCACCTACCCGCTGTCGTCCTACTCGTACATGATCGTGCCGACCGAGGTCGGCGGCGCGTTCACCGAGGCGAAGGGCAACGACGCTCGGCGCCTTCGCAACTACTTGCTGTGCGAGGGCCAGCAGCAGGCCGACGGACCTCGGCTACTCGCCGCTGCCGATCAACCTCGTGCAGGCCGGCTTCGAGCAGATCAAGCGGATCCCCGGCGTCGGGTCGGCGAGCATCGACATCAACAAGTGCAACAACCCGACGTTCAAGCCCGGCGACTCCCCGAGCAACAACCTGCTCGCGCAGACCGCGCCGCAGCCCGCCGACTGCGACAAGCGCGGCCCGAACCAGTGCACGACGGGAACGGCGGCGCGAAGCAGGACACCCCGGTGTCGGGGTCGGGCGCCGGCGGCTCGGCGACGGTGACGGCCGCTGCCACCGGAGACCGCGGCTGCCGCCGCAGCCGCAGCGGCTGGGACAGGCGGCGCAGGGGCCGCCGTGTACGACGAGTTCGGCAACCTGATCTCGGGCGACGCGGCCGTGGCCGGCGCCGCGATGTCGTCGCCCTTCACGGTCGGCGACGACGGCTGGGGCTGGGAGGAGTCGGTGATGCTCGGCGCCGTCGTGCTGCTGCTCGGGGCGGTCGTGCTGCCGCCGTTCCTCTCGCCACGGCTGCGGCGGGCCGACGGGTCGCGTGAGGCGTCGACGGCGCCGGAGCGCCGCGATGAGCGGGCACGTCGCGGCGCCGCGCGCGCGCTCGGTCTGGGCCACGGCCGGCATCTCGGGCCTCGTCGTCGGCCTCCTGGTCGCGGCGCCGTCGGGTTCGGCGGGGCCGTGGTGCCGGCCGACCCCGCGGCCGCCGCCGACGAGACCACCACTCGAGCGCAGTCACGCTGACGAACGCCGAGGACGCCTCGTCGCCGAGGGCGCGCCGTTCCCCGACCTCGAGGTGACGGTCTCGCAGACCCGGACCTGGTGTCGCAGGGCATCCGGTGAGCTGGACGGGCGGCAAGAAGTCCGCATCGCCCGGCCAGAGCTCGGCGGCTCGAACTTCCTGCAGATCGCCCAGTGCTGGGGCGAGGACCCGCCGACCCCGGGCACCCCGACCGGCGCACGTGCCAGTACGGCGGCGTCGCGCGGCCGGGCAGCGCCGCGACGGCTTCACGGGCTGGACATCGGTCGCCGCCGGAGGACGCGAAGTACACCGGCGACCTCGGAGACTACGCGTACACCGGCATCCCGTTCGTCGCGACGAACCCCGACGGCATCGTCGACGAGAAGCTCGCGCCCGACTGACCGTGTGCTGACAACTTCACGACGACCTCCGACGGGCACGTCGTGCGGAAGCCGGACGCCGAGATCGCCGACCTCAGCACCAATCAGTTCTTCACGCGCTTCACGACGAACGAGGTCAAGTGGGCGGGGGCTGGGGCCGACGGATCGGGATCGGTGCCTTTCGAGGTGCAGACGGCCATGCAGTCCACGGCCCTCGGCTGCGGGTCGCCGATCGTGCAGCCCGACGACACCGTCGTCGGCCAGTCGTGCTGGCTCGTGGTCATCCCGCGCGGCACGGGCGACTCGGGCGAGGTCGTGCATCAACCGGTCGGGCGTGTGGTGGGATGCGTGGGAGCACCACCTCGCCGTCAAGCTCGAGTTCAAGCCGCTCGGCGTGCGCTGCGAGATCGGCGCCGCGGAGCGGCAGTTGGCGGGCAGCGAGCTTGTCGCCGGGGCGATCGCGTCGTGGCAGCCGCAGCTCTGCCTGGGCGAGAACGGATCACCGTTCGTGCTCAGCCAGGGCAACGAGGCCGACGCGGTGGTTCGGGCGGCGGGCACCGAGCCGAGTCCGCTGGCGTTCACGTCGCGCCCGCTCGACCGAGCCGGGTGAGCGACACGACCGACCCGCTCGCCTATGCTCCCGTCGCGCTGTCGGGCATCGCGATCTCGTTCTCGATCGACCGACAGCCGCATCCGACCGACGCGCCAGAGGAGTACAAGGCGCGCGCGGGGCTCCCGATGACCGACCTGAAGCTCACTCCGCGGCTCGTGGCGAAGCTGCTGACCGCGTCGTACACGGACGCGCTGCCGACGGGCGCCGACAAGTCCCACATCGGCTACAAGAGCTTCGAGGAGCCGGGCACGAACGCGCGCACGATCGTGCAGGATCCCGAGTTCCGCGGAGAACGACGATGAGTGGGCGTCGCAGGTCGTCGTCGGCTGCGTCGGTGGCCGACATGCTCATGCCGTCGGGTCGCTCCGACCTCGCCGTGCGCCTGTGGGAGTACGTGCTCTCCGACCCCGAGGCGAAGGCATGGCTCGACGGCGAGGCCGACGACTGGGGCATGAACGTGAACCCGTGGTACTCGACCAACCCCGAGGTGAACCCCACGGGCAGCGGCCTGGCGTTGCCGGCCGAGAGCTTCCCCAAGGCCGATCCGGTCGAGAAGCCCGACACCACCGAAGCGACCGGCAACGGCACCGGGCCGATCAACCTCGTCACGTGGCGGCCCGTACACCAACAGCTTCGCTGACGGCGCCTACCACGTGCTGCGCGGCGACGGCATGATGCTCGGCGGATGGGACAATTCGACACCGCCGAAGTTCGGCAAGACGGTGCGCGAGCTGTTCGGCGGCCAGAAGGTGATCGGGCTCACCTCGACGCCCGCCGCCGAGCTCTACCAGACGGTGACCGCCTCGCTGCGAAACCCCGCAGGACAGTTCGTCGCCCCGACACAGGACAGCCTGTCGGCGGCCGCGGCCGCGATGACCCCGACCGCCGCGCAGCCGAACGTCGTGGCATACGACCTGGCGGCGACCAGGCGAAGGCAGCGCCGACGGCGTACCCGCTCGCGATGCCGGTATATGCCGCGCTGAATCCGAAGCAGACCGATGCCGACCTGCGTGCCGTGTATGCGAACCTGATCCGCTACGCGGCCCGCGACGGGCAGACGCCCGGCACCGACCTCGGCGAGCTTCCCCCCGGTTACGCGCCACTGCCGCAGTCGTGGGTCGACCAAGCGCTCGCCGCCGCCGACGCCATCGAGACCGGTGCGCTCCCAAGCGCCGCCGCCGGGCGGCGGAAGCACCGCGTCAGGTGGCGGCGACCGAACGCGTCACGCCGACCGCGCTCGACGCAGCAGCAGGCACACCGGCGCCGCGCTGCGCGCCGACCACCGATCCGGCCGCGACCGGCGATGCCGCAGGGGAGCTTGCGGGCGCCGCGACGCCCGACGACCCCGAGCTGAGCGTCACGGCTGCGGCAGTTCCCGCGGGACTCGCCGCGGGGCTCGGGGCCGCGGTGGCGGTGCCGGTGATGACGCGCATCAGGAGGCGAGCGTGAAGGGTCCGTGCACAGCACCCGTACAGCGTTCCTTCGCAGAGAACAGCGCCGTCCGTTCACACAGCACGGCCAGCCTCAGATGCGGGGCGAGGACGCCCCACAGACTTGGCGGCCCCCCACCGGGGAGCCGCCAAGACGCCCGCTTATCAGAGCGCGCGTTTGTCACACCAGAGTCCCTAGAGAAAAGGAAAGTTGTGAACAAGAAGAAGGTTATAGCAGCGGCCGCCGCCTTCGGCGTGGCTGCGTCGCTCTTCGCGGTCGCCTCCCCGGCGAACGCCGAGCCGGTGTCGTCCAGCTACGCGGTCGTCGGCTCCGACACCCTGCAGGACGTGCTCAACGCCCTGTCCAACGGCACCAACATCTCGGGCAGCGACGTGCGCTCGCTCGCCGGTGACCTGACATCGGGTCGTTCGACGCCACCGGTTCGGCGTTGATCCAGACCAAGCCGAACGGCCCCCGCTTCGGTCGCCCCAACGGCTCCGGCGACGGTGTCAAGGCGCTCAGCCGCTCGATCGACGGCGCGCGCCTACACGCGGCACCCCGGGAGCCCGCGACGTGGTCATCACGGGCCAGGTCGACATCGCGCGCTCTTCGTCGGGTCCGGGCTCGTTCGCCAACCCCACCGGCCCGCTGATCTACATCCCGTTCGGTCGCGACGCCCTCTCGTACGCACACTCGGGCGGCGCCAATGCGGCGTTCGACAACATCGACCAGGCGGCGCTGAAGGCGCTCTTCGAGTGCACCGCCACCACGATCGGCGGCGTCACGGCCACCCCCGTGATCCCGCAGAGCGGGCTCGGGCACGCGCACCGACTTCATGGCGAAGATCGGCGTGACCGACGCCACGCTCGGCGCCTGTGTCAAGGTCGGCCAGGAGCACGACACGTCGTCCCTCGCCGACGGCTCGGCCTTCCCGGCCAACGCCGTGACCGCGATGTCGGCCGCCCAGTGGGTGGCGCAGAACACCGGTGCGGGTATCGACCGCCGCGGCGCCGGCGTCAAGATCGGCTCGCCGATCGCCGGCACGCCCGCCGTCACCGGGACGGGCACCGCGATGGTTCCCAACGCCGCGTTCTACGCCAACACCACCTGGGGCCGCGACACCTACATCGTCGTCGAGAACGCCCGCGTCACGGTCGGCGACCCGAAGTACGACGCCAAGCTCGCGAACGTCGTGAGCAACGCTGCAGACCAAGCTCGGCAACACGCAGAGCGTGACGCCGGCCCAGGCCGGTTCGGTGAAGAAGAAGTTCGGCTTCCTCGCCCCGTCGACCACGACGCCCATCCGCTGCCGCGCTGCGCTGCGTAGCGCCGCGCGGCTTCGAGCACCTGATCACCGCAGCAAACACCGATCAACACACACACGAAAAGGAATGCTGATGAACATCAGCAAGAAGTGGGGCGCGGCTGCGGCTGCTGCCCTCACCCTCGCCCTCGTGGGCGGCGGCGCGGCGTCGGCGAACGCCGCCCCCGGCGACCCCCTCAACCCGCAGCCCGCGGGCTCGGCTCAGCCGGGCTCGAAGGGTGGATTCTTCCTCTACGACGCCAACACCGGCGCTGTACGCGGACGGGGACCCGACCCGCGTCTACACGCGGGACGAGCCGCTCAACGCGTCGGCGAGCTCGACCGACGTCCTCGCGGAGATCAACCCGGCCGCGACGCGGCCGGTCACCGGTGCCACGACCTTCACCGGTGTGTGGCGCTTCGTCGCGGAGAAGACCGACGCCGACGTCATGGGCGGTACCAACACCTGGAACGCGTACGCGGTCGATCGGCGCGCCGGCCCGAACGGCGGAACCCTGGCGCCGGACTTCACCCTGGACGCCTTCAACGTCGGCCCCGGCGGCATCGCCGACGACATCGCTGCCGGTGGTTCGTTCTGGTACGGCGTCGCCTACACGACCAACAACGGTGTGACGACCGTCGGCGCGGTCTACCGTGAGATCACCATCAGGCGGGCACCGGTAACTACACCGTCAGCCCGATGGTCAGTCGAGAGCCCCCGGCCGGGCACCTGATCGCCGAGGCCGAGCTCGTCGCCCCTGAGACCGCCACGCTCAGCGACGACGGTCGACAGCAAGCTGTCGTCGCGATCGACGCGGGTGCGGCGAACGCCAACAAGACGCTGAACGTGGCTGCGTTCCCGGCCGGCCCACCGCGGGTCGTGCTCGACGCGAACGGTCAGTGGCACGCGTCGACGCTGCCGGCAAGTCCGCGGTGGACCAGCGCGAACAAGCTGTTCCTCTACGAGTCAGCGGCGCTCGACGAGGTTCTCGCCGCGTGGGGCAGCTTCACCCTCACGGGACGCCGCCGTCTCGACGACGACACCACCGCCCTGACCGCCGAGGTCACCAGCTCGAACCGCTTCGAGCTCGTGGCTCCGGTCCGCCCGACCGTCGACCTCGGCGCACATTCGCCGTAACCAGACGACCACCCCGGTGGCGCTCGGCCAGTTCACGGTGTTCGACGACCGCGACGTGCTCTCGGGCTGGAACCTCAACGTCACCGCCGCGGACTTCGCCGGCGCCGGCGCCACCACGGTCGCCGCGAACGCGCTCGGTTACTCCGCCGGTCGGCGTTGCGCTCACTGACGGCGTGACCGCTCGGTGCGGCCAAGATCGCTGGCGAGGGTGTCGTTCGGCAAGATCGCCGAAGGTGCCGCCGGCGCCTCGACCGCTGAGGTGGGTGCTGTGCTCGACACCAACCTCACCTTCAAGGCTCCGATCAACGCGGCCAAGGGCGTGCACACCTCGACCCTGACGCTCGACCTCGTCTCGAAGTAGTCCTCGAGCGGTCGTCAGCACGTGATACCCGTGTGGGAAAGGCGCAGCCCGCGTCTTTCCCACACGGCGTGTCCGTGTCCACCCCAATCACACCCGCCTCGGTCGAGGCGAACCGAGCGAAATGCAGCAGCCCGTGACTGCAGTCATCCTCCCCGCATCCTCCGCCCCCGTCGTGCCCCCCGCGGCATCCGTCGGGCTCTTCGCCGTTGCCCTGCTCAGCGGCATCGCCGTCGTGGCCGCGATCGTGGGCGACCCCTCGATTCGCCCGGGCCGACGACACCATCGGCATCTCGGGGCAGCCCGCGGGCGCCGACGGCAACCCCGACGGCCGCACGCGCTTCAGCTACAGCGCCGACCCCGGCCAGCAGGTCGCCGACCACTACCTCGTGCGCAACGCCGGAACGCGTGACCCAGTCGTTCACCGTGTTCGCGACCGATGCCTTCAACGACGACGCCGGCGACTTCGGCCTGCTCGAGACTGGCGCCGAGCCGGTCGATGTCGGTAGCTGGGTGCACTTCGAGGGCGGCGCCAACCGCCTGCAGTTCGACCTGCGCCCGGCGAATCGCGCCTCATGCCGTTCACCGTCGACATCCCGGCGCAGGCCGGGCCCGGTGACCACCCCGGCGGCATCGTCGCCTCGGTCTTCACTCCCGGCGAGCAGGTCAACCTCGACCGCCGCCTCGGCACGCGCTCTACCTGCGCGTCTCGGGCGACATCCAGGCCGGGCTCACGATCGCGAGCGTCGACAGCCAGTACGTCGGCGACTGGTGGAACCCGTTCGACGGCGCCGTGCGCGTGCTCTACACCGTCCAGAACACCGGCAACGTCGCGCTCGCCTCCAACGTCTCGCTCGGCGTGCGTACCTGGTTCAGCGCCCCGGCGTCGGGCAAGCAGGGCGACGGGGCTCCCGAGCTGCTCCCGGGCTTCACCCGCACCTTCGAGACCGAGGTGCCCGGCGTCGCGAGCTGGGGGTACCTCAACCCCTGGGTGACCCTCAACCCGTTCGTCGAGGGCGACGACGCGACCAAGCGGCTGCCGGTCTCCGCAGACCTCGCGCGACACCGTGCTCATCGCGCCGCCGTGGCCGCTCGTCGTGCGTCATCGGGCTCGTGCTGCTGTACGCGCTGTTCAGCAAGTGTGCGCCGCCGTGCCGACGCGAAGCGCGCCGCGGCGTGGATGGCGCACACCGAACAGGAGGCCCGGCGCAAGTTCGAGGCCGAGCGCGAGAAGGACGAGCGCGGGAACGAAGAGCGCGGGGACCGCGGGCGCCGATGCCGGGTGGGAGCGAACCTTGATCGACGCCCGCCGCATGGTCGCCCGACGGATCGCGCTCTACGGCGGCGCGCTGGTCGTGGCCGCGCTCGTGCTCACGAGCACTGTGGCCACCGATCGGGCGGCACTGGCCGAAGACGGCGAGTGCGACGGGAACCTGACGGTGAACGTGAGCGACGGCGTCGAGCCGACGCCGTGCGGCCGACCGTGCCGCCGACCGCTCCGCTCGAAGGGCCCGCCCATCACGCCGCCCGGCCGGCCCGGCACGAGCAGCAGCAGGCGCCCGGCTCGTTCATCGACACGCCGCGCGGCGGCGGCCGCGCGCCCGCTCCCGCGGCCCCGCCACGCCGAGCCCGACGAGGTGAGCCTGGGCGGCGTGCTCTTCGTCGGCGGCCTGAGCAGCGCGCTACTCGCCCTCGATCGACCCGTTGGCGGGCGAGCTGCAGCTCTGGTTCACGGTTCGCAACGTCTCGAAGTCGGCGATCGACGCACGGCGGACTTCTGGCTGGAGGGACCGTTCGGCAAGCGACATCGGCCAGGTCGACGACGTCGCACGGTCGACCTCAAGCCCGGCGAGAAGCGCACGATCAGCGCCGAGGCTGCCGGGCGTCGGGCAGTGGACGTTCGTGACCGCCCACGCGACGCTCACGCCGCCGAAGACGGTCGACGGCACCGAGCTCTCGCCGTTGACCCGTGACGCCACGGTGTTCGCGCCGCCCTGGCTGATCGGCGTCGGCATCGCCGTCGCGCTCGGGGTGGCCGCCGTGCGTCACTTCCTTCGCCGGGTCGACGTGCCGGTGGTCGTGGGGGAGACCGCGTGACGCTCGCCGACCTGCGGGACGGGTACGAAAGCGGAGACACGCACGGCGACGCTCGGCGACGCCGTCGGCCCGCGCGCTCCGACCCCCGAGGCCGCCGAAACCTCCCAGGCCGCCGAGGACGCCGAAGCCACCCAAGCGGCCGCCGCGGCCGCCCGTCGAGTATGCGCGCCCTGACGCAGAACCAGGCGATCGCCCGGAGCGTCGCGGCCGTGCTGGCGGCGCTGCTGCTCATGTTCGTTGTGAACCTGATCGTCGGTCACGTGCAGCACTTCGTCGCGCAGCAGCGCCTCAGCGACACGTTCCGTGCTGAACTCACGCCGGAACGGCACCCGGTGAGCGAGGGCGACTTCGACGACGTGCTGCTCGCCGACGGGGTGCCGGTGGCGCTGCTCGAGATGCCGACCTCGGGCATCCACGAGTTGGTCGTCGAGGGCACCTCCTCCGCTGAGTTGAGCACCGGTCCCGGCCATCGTCGCGACACCGTCCTGCCCGGGCAGGCCGGTGTGAGCGTGATCATCGGCCGGAATGCGGCGTACGGCGGCCCGTTCGCGCGCATCCAACGACTCGCACCGGGCGACGCGTTCACGGTCCGCACCGGCCAGGGGCTGCAGGAATTCGAGGTGATCGGGCTTCGGTACGCCGGCGACCCCACGCCCCCGCGCCGAAGCGCGGCGAGAGCCGGCTCATCCTGCAGACCGCCCGCGGCGCGGCCTACGTCCCGACGTGGGATCGCCTACGTCGACGCCCGGTTGACGTCGCGCCGTGCAGCCGCGGGAGCGCGGCAGACGAACGCCGGTCACGCTGCCCCCGGAGCCGACGCGGCGCTCGCGCACCGATACGACGACGGCCTGGGCGCTGGTCTTCGCCCTGCAGTTCTTCGTCGTCGTCGAGATCGCCGCCGTGTGGGCCTTCCGCCGCATCGGCGCCCAGAAGACGTGGATCGTCTTCGTGCCCGTGCTGCTGCTCGGCGGCCTGTTCGTGGCCGACCAGGTCGACGCGACTGCTGCCGAACCTCCTCTGACCCGTTCCACGCTTCCGAATCCCGAACCCAGAACGAAGGACGCGAACGATGCCAGAAGACGCCACCACCGTCATCGAGGTGATGCCCGCGAGCCGCTCGGGATCGAGCGGATTCCGGCTCCCGTCGTTCGGTCGCCGACCGCACGGTGCGGAGGCCTCTGCTGCGGCGCCCCCGCCGAGCCGCCGGCCCTCGCGACGCTCGACGCCCGCAACATCTCGGCCTGGTTCGGCGACCACCAGGTGCTCGACCGGGTGTCGCTGACGATGGAGGCGGGCGTCATCACGTCGCTGATCGGCCCGTCGGGCTGCGGCAAGTCGACGTTCCTGCGCATCCTGAACCGCATGCACGAGCTCGTGCCGTCGGCGTCGCTCGCCGGCGAGGTGATGCTCGACGGCGAGGACATCTACGACCCGTCCCGCAAGCTCGTCGAGGCGCGCAAGCACATCGGCATGGTCTTCCAGAAGCCCAACCCGTTCCCGGCGCAGTCCATCTACGACAACGTCATCGCGGGCCTCAAGCTGACCGGAACGCGACTGTCGCGCGACGAGAAGGACGAACTCGTCGAGTCGTGCCTCACGAAGGCGGGGCTGTGGAAGGAGGTCAAGGACCGCCTGCGCGCGCCCGGCGCCGGCCTCTCGGGCGGACAGCAGCAGCGCCTCTGCATCGCGCGGTCGCTCGCGGTGAAGCCCCGCGTGCTCCTCATGGACGAGCCGTGCTCGGCGCTCGACCCCACCTCGACGCGGGTCATCGAGGAGACGATGCTCGAGCTCGCGCACGAGGTCACGATCGTGATCGTCACCCACAACATGCAGCAGGCGCAGCGCGTTTCGCAGCAGTGCGCGTTCTTCCTCGCCTCGCACGGCACGCCCGGCGCGATCGTCGAGCACGGCGACACCGAGGCGATGTTCGCGGACCCGATCGACCCGCGCACGCACGACTACGTGAACGGCCGGTTCGGGTAGACCGACCGATGGCCGACATCGTCGACATCACCGGATGCCGCGTCAGTCGAGCGCGCCCAGCACCCCCGAGGCGCTCGCGACGACCTCACCAGACGCGACGAGCCCCGTGATCGCCTCGATCTCGGGCGAGAGGAACCGGTCGGGCCCGGGCACCGCGCCCACGCCCGCGACGAGCGACACCACCGCGCCGGTCGCCGCACCCGGCGCGAGCGGCGCCCGCAGCGCGAGGCCCCGCGCCGCGGTCATCACCTCGATCGCGAGCACACGGGTGAGCCCGTCGATCGCGCGGCGCAGCTTGCGGGCGGCGCGCCCAGCCCATCGACACGTGGTCCTCCTGCATCGCCGATGACGGGATCGAGTCGACGGATGCCGGTACCGCGAGGCGCTTCAGCTCCGACACGATGCCCGCGGCGGTGTATTGCGCGATCATGAGGCCCGAGTCCACGCCGACCTCGTGCGCGAGGAACGGCGGCAGCCCCTGGTTGCGGGCGCGGTCGAGGAACCGGTCGGTGCGCCGCTCGCTCATCGACGCGACATCCGCCACCGCGATCGCGAGGAAGTCGAGCACAAAGGCGACCGGCGCCCCGTGGAAGTTGCCGTTCGACTCCACACGGCCATCGAGGGTCAGCACGGGGTTGTCGATCGCGCTCGCGAGCTCGGCGTCGGCGACGGATGCCGCGTGGGCGAGCGTGTCGCGGGCGGCGCCGTGCACCTGGGGGGCGCAGCGCAGCGAGTAGGCGTCCTGCACGCGGGTGCACTCGGGGCCCTTGTGGCTCGCCACGATGGGCGAGTCGGCGAGCAGGCGACGCAGGTTCGACGCGGATGCCGCCTGCCCGCGCTGCGGGCGCAGGGCGTGCAGGTCCTCGGCGAACACCGCGTCGGTGCCCATGAGCCCCTCGACGCTCATCGCCGCGGCGACGTCGGCGGTGGTGAGCAGCATCCGCAGGTCGTCGATGGCGAGGGCGAGCATGCCGAGCATCCCGTCGGTGCCGTTGATGAGGGCGAGGCCCTCCTTCTCGCCGAGGCGGAGCGGCGTGATGCCGGCGGCGGCGAGGGCGTCGGCGGCGGACATCAGGCCTGAGGCGGGTCGAGGAGTCCGCGAAGCGGACGTCTCGAGACGCCCGGTCGCGGTGTCGGCGTTTCGAGACGCGGCCTGCGGCCGCTCCTCAACCCGAACCTCTCCCTCGCCCATGGCCGTGAGGGCGCAGTGGGCGAGCGGGGCGAGGTCGCCCGAGCAGCCGAGCGAGCCGTACTCGCGCACGATCGGGGTGATGCCGGCGTTCAGGATCGCCGCGTAGGTCTCCGCGGTCTCACGGCGTACGCCGGTGCGACCGGTCATGAGCGTCGACAGGCGCAGCAGCATGAGGGCGCGCACGACCTCGCGCTCCACCTCGGTGCCCGAGCCCGCGGCGTGCGAGCGCACGAGGCTCGCCTGCAGCTGGGCGCGACGGTCCTCGGCGATGAAGGTGGTCGCGAGCGCGCCGAAGCCCGTCGAGATGCCGTAGTGCGGCTCGGGGTCGGCGGCGAGCGCCTCGACGATCGCGCGGCTCGCGGCGACGCCCTCGAGCGCGGCGGGGTCGAGCACGACGGATGCCCCGTGCCGGGCCACGGCGACGACGTCGTCGATGCCGAGGGGTCCGGTGCCGACGGTGACGGATGCCGCGGTGCGGGCGGGTGAAGGCGCGATGGTGCTCATGCCTCCGATTCCACACCGCGCCCGCGCGTGCGGGAATGCCGAGGTCGCCGCATCCGTCCGGGATCCCAGACTGGCGGCGTAGGCTGGGGCCTGCGATGACGCGCGCCTGGCGGCATCCGCTCATCGAAAGGACGCGATGTGTCGGAATCCAGCCCGCGAAGCGACGATTCGCGTCCCCTCGTCGGGAGAGCCGGTGCGTCGCCGCGCGGCAGTGCGGAAGGCGGCGCGGGCGCCGGGGATGCGGGAGTCGGCGCCGGGTCGAAGGTGCCCGCGGCCGACCAGACCCTCGCGATCCTCGCGCATCTCGCCGCGCAGCGCGGACCGGTGCCGGCGGTGACGATCGCCCAGGCGCTCGGCCTGCCGCGCTCCACGGTGTACCACCTGCTCGCCGTGATGCAGGAGCGCGGGTTCGTCGTGCACCTGCCGGAGGAACGGCGCTACGGCCTCGGCATCGCCGCGTTCGAGCTGTCCAGCGGATTCAGCCGCCAGCAGCCGCTCGCGCGCCTGGGGCGTCCGCTCGTCGCGGCGCTCGTCGACCGTCTCGGCGAGTCGGGCCACCTCGCGGTGCTGCACGGGCGCGACGTGCTCTACCTCGTCGAGGAGCGCGCGCCGCGTCGCCCGTCGCTCGTGACCGACGTCGGGGTGCGCCTGCCCGCCCACCTCACGGCGACGGGCCGCGCGATGCTCGGCGTGCTGCCGGCGGCGCAGTTGCGCGCGCTGTATCCCGACCGGTCGGCGTTCGCGACGCGGCATCCGCAGGGTGAGCCGGATGCCGCGGATGCCGCCGGTGACGCCGACTGGACCTACGGGCGCCTCAAGCGCGTGCTCATCGACGTGCGCACGCGCGGGTGGGCCGACGAGGACGGCGAGGTCACGACCGGCCTCGCGTCGGCCGGCGCCGCAGTGGTGGATCACCTGGGGTGGCCGGCGGCGGCGATCGCGGTCACGTTTCCCGATGATGCGGCATCCGAGCTGCGCGAGCAGGCGATCGCCGGCGTGCGCGAGGCGGCGGCGACGCTGTCGCGGCGCATCCGCGGCATCCGCTGAGGTGCGGGCGCCGGGTTTCGAGACGCCCGCTGCGCGGGCTCCTCAACCCGCAGAGCTCCCCCGCGGGAGCGGGCGCCGGGTTTCGAGACGCCCGCTGCGGCGGGCTCCTCAACCCGCAGGGGTGGGCGCGAGCCACCGGCGCAGCATCCGGGTGACGAACGGCAGCACCCAGTAGGTCATGATCGGCGTGAGCACGAGCGTCGTCGCGAGCGCGCGCAGCCAGATCGGCAGGTCGGCCCAGCCGGGCACCGGCAGCACGAGGTAGGCGAACAGCAGGTTGACCGGGAAGAATCCGAGCCAGATCGTCACGGCCTGCTTCCATCGGGGCGGCGCGGGCGGCAGGTCGGCGTCGCCCGCATCGGATGCCGCGGCATCCGCTACCGGCACCGACCCGGTCGCCGGCTCGTCGAACCAGCCCTCGATACCGGTGCGGCGGCGGCTGCGCTCGGAGCGCACGAACCCCTCGCCCGTCGACAGCCACCAGCTGCGCTCGGGCGACCGCTCCCAGGCCTCGAGGGTCTCCTCGCTCGCGAATCGGTAGAGCATGTGCCACACCTGCGACCGCTCCCCCGCGCGCACCCACCCCGAGCCGAGGAAGCCCGGGTACTTGTTCGCCAGGTTCACGCCGGTCTGCACCCACGCGGTCGCCTCCGCGATGTGCGCGGGGTCGACCTCGCGCCGGATCGACACGGTGATCGGATCAGTCGCCATGCCCCCATCCCACCTCATCGCGGTTTCGGTGTGGTAACGGTGGCTAGACGCTCGCCGGCTGCACCTCGCGGCGGCTCGACTCGCCGGCCCACAGCACGCCGGCGATGACACGGGTCCCCCCGCGCCGTGCGAGCGCGGCGAGCCGAGCGCTCCCCACGAACGAGGAGACCAGCAGCGCGAGCGAGACGCCGGCCGGAACCGGGCCGAAGCCGGCGACGAGCAGCACCGCGACGCCGGCGACGCCGCACACCGCGTCGATCGCGGTCGCGCCGACGGAGGCCGCGGGCACCCACCCCGACGCGGTCGAGGTCCGCCGCGACCGCGACCGCTCGAACCGTCCGAAGACGAGTGCGACGGGCACGACCACCGCCGCCGCGATGCCGAGCCAGAGGGGGCGAGTCGCCCACCACTCGGGGCTCAGCGGCTCGGGCAGCGGCATTCCGACGACGGCGTTCGCGACGAGGCTCAGGCCTGCGAGCATGATCAGCACCGGCATGTGCCAGAGGTAGACGGTCATCGCGCGCTCGCCGACGGAGGAGATGAGGCGCGTGGCATCCGCTCGCTCGACCCACCCCCTGATGCGCGGCCGCGCGAGCTGGAAGAGCGCGAGCTGCGCCACGCCCAGCACGACGAGGCATGCCGTCGGCGGGTTCAGGTTCACGAGCATGTCGACGGGGTAGGGCCCGACGACGGTCAGCACCGCCAGCAACGCGAGTGCGCCGCCGGCGATGCCGACGAGCGTGCCGCGCCCGAGCCCGTCGACCGCTCCGTCGGCGAGGTGGAAGCCCAGCTGCTGCACGAGCAGCCACACGAGCAGAAGGTTGAGGAACCCGATCGCGTCGATGCCGGTCGCGAGGCGGCTGACATCCACGGCGACGACCGCTCCGAGCAGGGCGAGGGGCGTCAGCACCCGCGCCCGCTCGTGCGCGCGCAGCATGACCGGAACGAGTGCCGAGATCGCGACGTACACGCCGAGGAACCAGAGCGGCTGGCCGATGCGGAAGCCCGCGGTCGCCACGAGCTCGGCGGGCAGGCCCGCGAGCGCGAGCGCGGCGAGTCCACCGGCGACGACCACCACGAGCGCGATCGCCGGACGGACGAGCCGTTCGAGGCGGGCGCGGACGTACTCGGAGGCGGTCGCGCCCCGCGCCCGCATCGATCGCCAGTGGTGGAAGCTCGAGAAGCCACCGGCGATGAAGAACAGCGGCATGATCTGCACGACCCAGCTGACCGGCCCGAACCAGGCCTGCTTCTCGAGCGCGTTCTCGAGCACCGGACCGCCGGCGCCCACGCTCACCCCGCACATCATCGCGTGCAGCATGAATACGGCGACGAGGAGCACGATGCGGATCGCGTCGACGCTCGGGTCGCGCACGACTCCCGTGCGCCCTCGAGCGGATGCCGCGGCATCCGTGCTGGAACCTGCGAGCGTGTCGGTCATGGCCCTGCCCCATCCGGGCGGCCCATCCGCCCACCCGGGCAGGCTAGGAACGCGGTTGCGGCCCTGGCATCACCCGGCGGAGCCGTTCCCGGGCCGTACCGGGGTAGGGGGTGGGCGAGACGCAAGGCAAGCTATGCGCCGGGCTGCACGAGTCCCGTGTCGTACGCGAGCACGACGGCGTGCACGCGGTCGCGGAGTCCGAGCTTCTGCAGGATCTTGCTCACGTGCGTCTTCACGGTCTGCTCGGCGATGAAGAGGGCTGTGGCGATCTCGGAGTTCGACATGCCCCGTCCCACGAGCGTCAGCACCTCCCGCTCGCGCTCGGTGAGCTCGGCGAGGCGGGCGCCGTCGGTCCGAGGCGCCGGGCCAGAGCGAGCGAAGTCCTCGATGAGGCGGCGGGTCACGCTCGGCGCGAGCAGCGCATCGCCGCCCGCGACGATGCGCACCGCGGCCACGAGCTCCTCCGGTGTGGCGTCCTTCAGCAAGAACCCGCTCGCGCCCGCGCGAAGCGCCTCGTACACGTACTCGTCGATGTCGAAGGTCGTGAGCATGAGCACCCGCGGCACGTAGTCGGAGCTCCGCGGCGGCGTCTGCAGGGCGCGAGTGGCCTCGATGCCGTTGAGTTCGGGCATCCGCACGTCCATGACGACGACGTCGGGTCGCAGCTCGCGTGCGAGCGACACGGCCGCGGCGCCGTCGGCGGCCTGCCCGACCACCTCGATGCCCGGCTGCGCGGCGAGCACGGCCGCGAATCCGGCGCGCACCATCGCCTGGTCATCGGCCACGAGCACCGAGATCGTCACGCCGTTCCTCCGTCCGGCCCGAGCGGCAGGGTCGCGAGAACACGGTAGCCGCCGCCCGGGCGCGGGCCGTACTCGGCACGCCCGCCGAGCAGCGCCGCGCGCTCGCCGATGCCGACGAGGCCGTGGCCGCCGCCCGTCGCGTCGGGCCCGGGTGCATGCGCCGTCGGGTCGTTCTCGACCGCGACCACGAGATCGTCGCCGAGCGCCTCGACCGAGACGTGCGTCGTGGCGCCGGGTGCGTGGCGCACGACGTTGCTGAGCGCCTCCTGCACGATGCGGTACGCGGACGTGGCTGCGAGTCCGGTCTCGGGAAGGCGCTCCCCGAGCTCGAGGGTCACCGGCACCCCAGCGCGTTCCACGGAGGCCACGAGCACCGGCAGGTCGCGAAGGCCGGGCTGCGGCGTGGTCTCCGCTGCGGCATCCGCGTTGCGGAGCACGCCGAGGAGCTGACGCATCTCGGTCATGGCCGTGCGAGCGGATGCCGCGATCTCGGCGAACTCCGCCTTCGCCTCCTCACTCAGCCCGTCGACTCGGTACGGCGCGCTCGTCGCCTGCACGTGGATGATCGACAGGCCGTGCGCGACCACGTCGTGCAGCTCGCGGGCGACGCGATTGCGTTCCTCGACGAGCACGCGCCGCTGCTGCTCCGACGCCGAGACGGCACGCTCGCGGAAGAGCTCGGCGCCGATGAGGCGGCGCTGGCTGATGAGCAGGCCGATCGCGAGGGCGAGCGCCGTGACCGCGGCCGCCGTGATCGCGTTCGCGGCGGCGCCCCAGTCGACGAAGGCGAACGGCATGGTGACGACGACGCCGGCGAACCACGTGACGAGCATCCCGACCCAGCCGACGCGCATCAGCCCGAGCACGATGAGGAGCGCGCCCTGGCCGATGATCGTGGTGACCGGCCACGGCCACGGGGGCCCGTCGCTCGGTGCCGAGAGCAGTGCGAAGACGAGGATGCCCGCGATCGCCAGCCCGGCCGCGACCCAGGGGAGTCGCACGGCGAGCGGCAGCGCACCCGCGAGCGCGAGGCTCGTGGCGAACGCGGCGAGCAGGTGCACGCCGTACAGCGTCGCGGCGAGCGGCACCGAGACGGTGAAGAGCAGGACGGCCAGGAGCGACGTTGCGACCCACATCCAGGCGCGAAGGCTCCGGTCGTCGGCGAGCGCCCCTCCGAGCGTCGCCCTCCCGCCGGGGGCAGCCGGCGGCGCGGGCGCGAGCGGGGGTTCGGTCGTGTGCTGGGTGTCGTCCATGGTGCCTGCAGCCTGACACGGGAGCTGCGCGGCTGCATCCCTCCGCGGAGCGATTCGTCGGCCGTACCGGGGTACGGGCCCGCGTCGCCCGGGGGAGGCGCTCAGTCGTCGCGCGGAGGCACGTCGGCCGACGGCGCGAGCCCGTCGACGGCGGTCGGCGGACGCATCGCCGCCGACGCGCGGATGTCGTTCGCCCGCTGCTCGCGGTTCTTCTCGATGAGCCGGTCGTCGCGCAGGGGCAGCTGCACCCGTTCCTCGGCCGCGATGCCCGCGCGAAGCTGGCGAGCGCGCTCCACCTCGGTGTCGAGCACCGCGCCGAACAGCAGCGCCAGGTTCGAGAGCCAGATCCAGAGCAGGAACGCGACCGCCGCGCCGAGCGCGCCGTAGGTGCGCTCGTAGCTGCCGAAGCCCAGTGCGTAGCCGCCGAACAGCGCCGTCGTGACCATCCACGCGAGCAGCGCCGCGACCGCGCCAACGCTGAACCACCGCAGGTTGCGGCGCTTCACGTTGGGCGCCGCCCAGTAGAGCAGTGCGATCACGAGGATCGCGATGCCCGCGAGCAGCGGCAGCTTGCCGAGGTCCCACCAGAACACGACGCCCTCGTCGAGGCCGAGCACCCGCGCGGCCGACTCGGCGATCGGGCCCGTGAGGACGATGGCGAACGCGGCGACCGTCGCCAGCACGAGGAGCACCGCCGAGACGCCGAGCATCGCGGGCCGCATGCGCCAGAACGGCCGGCCCTCCTCCACCTCGTAGATGCGGTTCATGCCGCGACCGAAGGCGCCGACGTATCCCGAGGTCGCCCACAACGCGACGACGAGCCCGATGACGAACGCCGTTCCGGCGTGCGAGGCGTCGAGCAGCTGGCCGATGGCCTCGCGGAGCGGGTCGATGACGGATGACCCGCCGAGGTCCTCGATCACGCGGAGCACGTCCTCGGTGACCGCTTCGGCGCTCCCGAAGATGCCGAGCGCCGCGAGCGTCGCGAGGAGGGCGGGAAAGGTGGCGAGCACCGCGTAGTAGGTGAGGGCGGCGGCGATGTCCTGCACCTGGTTGATGCGGTACTCGTGCACCGTGCGCGTGAGGATGACGCGCCAGTCGTCGCTCGACATGCGAGCGGGGTTGTCGGGCCGGGGTCCTGACAGGTCCGTGCGCGACGCGGGGGAGTCGGTGCGGGACATGGCGCCTCCGGGATCGGATGGGTGAGGCGAGCCTACGGCCGCGATGCCGCCCGCGGCAGGGGTTGCCGCGACCGGTCAGCCGAGATAGGCGTGCAGGAACGCGGCGACGCGCACGCGGAGCGCCTCGTCGAGGATGCCGATGGAGTGCTCGGTGCCCGGCACGATCGCGAGCTCCACGGGCACGCCGGCCGCGCCGAGGGTGGCGGCGAACCGCTGCGACTGCCCGAGCGGCACCACCTCCTGCTCGGAGTGCCCGATGAAGAACGGCGGGTCGCTCGGGTCGACGCGGTTGGCGGGCGAGGCATCCGCCTGCTGCGGGCAGGCGTCGATGCCGGCGCCGGGCTCGCACCCGAGGTAGTCGCCGATGATGCCGCGCAGCCACGGCGAGGCGTCGTCGGCCACCAGCTCGGCGGCGCTCAGCCCGACGGGTGCCGAGAGCTCGGCGACGGCCGCGACCCGAACCCCCTCGTCGAGCGGGCCCTCGCCCGAGGTGCCGAGGAGGGAGGCGAGGTTGCCCCCGGCCGACCCGCCGAACGCGCCGATGCGTGCGGGATCGATGCCGAAGCGCTCCACCTGCTCGGGGGCGCGGAGCCACTCCACGGCCAGCGCGACGTCGTCGATCGCCGCCGGGAACCGGGCGTCGGGCACGAGTCGGTAGTTCACGGATGCCGCCACGAAGCCCTCGCTCGCGAGCCAGAGGCACACGTTGCGCCAGTCCGCGTTCGCCTTGTCGCCGCGCGCCCAGCTGCCGCCGTGGATCGACACCACGGCCGGGCGCGACGAGACGAGCGCGTCGGGCGCCGGAGTGCAGACATCGAGCGTGAGCAGCGTGCCGTCCTCGCGGGTGCCGTACTCGACGTCGGCCTGCACGTCGAGGCCGGCGGGGGGCGTGAAGGTGCGGATGCCGATGATCGCGGTGCTCACGACCTCGCTCGCGGCATCCGGACCCGAGGGGTCGATCTCACGCAGCTGCGTGTGGAAACCCGAGAGCGCGCCCACCCCGACGACCGCCGCGAGGGCGGCCAGCGCGGCCAGCGAGATCCGCCTGGCGCGGATGCCGGAGCCGCCTGCGATTCGGGTCGAGGTCACACCGGGCTCCGGGTTCAGGGGTGGAGTGATGCTACTCCCAGGCAGCGCCGCGTCAAAGCCGACGGGAGGCCGGGCTCAGTCCGCGTCGCCGGCGGCCGGCTCGAGCTGGGTGATCCACTTGGCGAAGCACACCGAGTGGGGCTCGCCGACGTACTGGCCGAACTGCGGGATCTCGCGGTAGCCGTGGCGGGTGTAGAGGGCCTGCGCCGCGTGGTGCAGGTCGCCCGTCTCGAGCACGACCTCGCGGATGCCGCGTGCCGCCGCATCCGCTTCGATGCGCGCGAGCAGCGCCCCGGCCACGCCCCGGCCACGTGCCGAGGGGTCGACGAACATGCGCTTGAGCTCGCCGCGTGCGGGGTCGGCATCCGCGGCCTCCGTGGCATCCGCACGGAGGGCCGGTCGACGACGAGCGCCGCGATGCCGACCGCGGGGCCGTCGAGGCCGGCGGCGCCGAGGCGCGCCACGTAGAAGCTCACCTCGGGCCGTTCGAGCGTCGCGATGTCGAGGAGGAAGTTGCTCTCGGGCGGGTAGAGGCTCTGCGCGTAGGCGGTGCTGCCGTCGAGCAGGCGCTCGACGTCGGGCTGCCGCGGCGGCTCGACGGCGATGGAGACGGTGTCGTACCGATGGTTCACCCCGGGAGCCTACGTCGCCCGTGTTTCGCCGTGGTTACCGCGTCGAGCTCGGTGCGCTCATCCGGACCCGTCCGGCACGGAAGCCCGCCTCCGCGGCACTTTCCCAGCCGATTTCCGGTATCGTGGCCGAGTCGGTTCTGGACACCGCGCCGTGCGCGGATGGGTTTGTGAGTCCAAAGGGCCGGTTTCGAGGCGTTCGGCCTCGGATAGTCACCGTATGTGAACGGCCCCGGTCGACGTTGTTCCGGGTTCTCAGACCTGCTGTGCGTTTCGTGCGCCCGGCAGGCCTGCCATGTACTTGCAGTACAACCCAGGAAGTCACCACCATGCCCAAGAACAAGAAGCCCGCCGGCGGACGACCGGCCAAGAACTTCGATCCGTCGTACGCGAAGGGCGGCTCGAAGGGCGGCCCGGCTCGCGCCGGCTCGTCCAAGCCCGGCTCGCGCAGCGCCGGCCACCGCGGCTACCGCCCCGAAGAGGCGGATGCCCCGCGCAAGGCCCGTTGGTCGAGCGAGGAGCGCGTCGCATCCGGCCGCTCGCCGCACCGCGCCGATCGCGAGAGCCGCGACGACCGCGCTCCCCGCGAGTCGCGCAACGACGGCGAGCGAGGCGCCCGCCGCTTCGAGCGCGATGACCGCGCCCCGCGCTCGTTCGACCGCGGCGACCGTGGCGGCCGCTCGTTCGATCGCGACGACCGCGCCCCGCGCCGCGACCGCGACGACCGTCCCGCTCGTTCCTACGACCGCGACGACCGTGCGCCGCGCCGCGACCGCGACGACCGTCCGGCGCGCCCGCACTACCGCGAGGACCGTCCGGCCCGTTCGTACGACCGCGACGACCGTGCGCCGCGTCGTGACCGCGACGAGCGCCCCGCGCGCTCGTTCGACCGCTCCGACCGTCCCGCGCGTTCGTTCGACCGTGACGACCGTGCCCCGCGCCGGTTCGATCGCGACGACCGTGCGCCGCGCCGTGACCGCGACGAGCGCCCCGCGCGTTCGTTCGATCGCTCGGACCGTCCGGCTCGTTCGGACCGCCCCGCGCGTTCGTTCGACCGCAGGACCGCCCGGCGCGCTCGTTCGACCGTCCGAGCGCGCCCCGCGCCGGGACTTCGACCGTCCGGGCTTCCAGGAGTCGGGCCGTCGCCCGTCGAGCTTCTACCCGTCGAACGACGGCGGGTCGCGCTTCACGCCGGCCGACGACGTGGTGCTCGAGCGTCTCGAGGCCGAGGCCATCCAGGCCGACGCGGTCGACGGCGTGACCTTCGCCGACCTCGGGCTCGGCAACAACGTCGTGCGTGCGCTGAAGGACCTCGGCGCCGCGTCGCCGTTCCCGATCCAGGCAGCGACGATCCCGGTCGTGCTCGAGGGTCGCGACGTCCTCGGACGCGGCAAGACCGGCTCGGGCAAGACCATCGCCTTCGGCGCCCCCACCGTCGAGCGCCTCATGACGCTCTGGGCCGAGTCGGGCAAGGCGGGCGGCAAGCGCCAGATGGGCCGCAAGCCCCGCGCGCTCATCCTCGCCCCCACCCGCGAGCTCGCCCTGCAGATCGACCGCACCGTGCAGCCCATCGCGCAGAGCGTCGGCCTCTTCACCACGCAGATCTACGGCGGCGTGCCGCAGCACCGCCAGGTCGGCGCGCTCCAGCGCGGCGTCGACATCGTGATCGGCACCCCCGGCCGCATCGAGGACCTCATCGAACAGCGCCGCCTCGACCTCTCGGAGGTCGTCGTCACGGTGATCGACGAGGCCGACCACATGTGCGACCTCGGGTTCCTCGAGCCCGTCCAGCGCATCATCCGCCACACCGCCGAGGGCGGGCAGCGGCTGCTCTTCTCGGCGACCCTCGATCAGGGCGTCGCCACGCTCGTCGACGAGTTCCTCCATGACCCGGCCGTGCACGAGGTCGCCGGCGAGGACCAGGCGTCCTCGAGCATCGAGCACCGCGTGTTCGTGATCGGCAACCACGAGAAGCGCGACATCGTCGCCCAGCTCGCGAACCGCGACGGCAAGACCCTCGTCTTCGCCCGCACGCGCGCCTTCGCCGAGGACCTCGCCGAGCACCTCGAGGACTACGGCATCCGTGCCGTCTCGCTGCACGGCGACCTCAACCAGTCGCGCCGCACGCGCAACCTGCAGCAGCTCACGAGCGGCCGGGTGAACGTGCTCGTCGCCACGGATGTCGCGGCACGCGGCATCCACGTCGACGACATCGACCTCGTGATCCAGGCCGACGCGCCCGACGAGTACAAGACGTACCTGCACCGCGCCGGCCGCACCGGCCGCGCCGGCAAGGCCGGACGCGTCGTCACGCTCATCCCGCGCAACCGCCAGCGTCGCACCGCCGACCTGCTCAGCCGCGCCGAGATCGACGTCGACTTCGAGGACGTGCGCCTCGGCGACGAGCTCCTCGTCGACCTGGGCCCGATCGGCCTCGCCCCCGCCGACGACGTGATCGCCGAGGCCGTCGCGATCGTCGAAGAGGCCGAGGCGATCGAGGTCGTCGAGGTCGTCGTGTCGACGAGGTCGTCGTGGTCGACGAGGTCGACGAGGTCGAGCAGTCCGAGGAGCGCGCCTCCTAGGCATTCGGACGACTCGCACGAACAGGCCCGCGTCCACGTCGGACGCGGGCCTGTTCCTCGCTGACTCGTCGTGCGCCGTCGTGGCGTGGATCCCGGCCTGCCGCACCGGTGTGGCGTCCTGTCGGACCTGTGGTATGCCCCAGTAGCATGAGCGCGACGCGCTCTCCCTCCGTGCGCTCACGGACCGGGTCGAGCGCGAGACGTGGAGGGTCACGACATGAGCGACGACCGCAATCCGCAGGGCACGCCCCCCGAGTCGCCGACCCCGCCGGACGCGGGGGCCGCGCCGACCTCGACGGGCGCGGAGCCGGACACGGCGACGACGCCGGACACGGCGACGACGACGGACACGGCGACCGAGCCCACGAAGAAGTCGGCGAACGTGAGCCAGGCGATGCTCATCTGGGTGGGCATCGCGGTGATCGTCCTGTCGTTCTTCGCGGCGTTCCTCGGCTCGTGGCTCGCGCGCTCGGCCGACTCGGAGGAGGCGGTCGCGACGCCGACGCCGACGACCGCCGAGGTCGACGAGGCCGCCTTCGAAGAGGCGCTCGAGGAGATCCTGCCCGCGGGATCCGCGGTTCGCGCCGGGACCGGCGTGCCCGAATCGGGCAAGGGATACGAGGGCGACGTGTACATCGACATCTCCAACGCCGACGTCTACCTGTTCCAGGACGACTGGACGCTCGTCGGGAACATCCGCACCTCCGCAGCCGAGAACCTGACCGGCGCGACCGGTCCGGCCGGCGAGACCGGTGCCACCGGCGAGACGGGGGCCACGGGCGAAGCCGGTGCGCCCGGCGCCCCGGGTGCGCCCGGCACGCAGCTCACGCTCGGGCTCGGAGCGCCCGAGAACGAGACCTGCACCGCGGACGGTGACGTCTACATCGACACCGAGACGGTCGTGTTCTACGAGTGCACCGCCGGCGAGTGGGTGCTCTTCGGCCCCACGGAGGCCGCGCCGCCCGCGCCCGCTCCGACCGAGCCCGCTCCGACCGAGGAGCCGGCCGAGGGCTGATCCGCTCGACACCGCCGAAGCGTCCGCCGAGTGCTGAGTCGCCCGATCCCGCGCAAGCGGATCGAGGCCGACTGCCTGCATGGCGTCGAGCGTCTTTGCGGCGTCGAGCGTCTTCGCGGCGTCGATGCGGTCGTCCGAGCCATTCGAACGACGGATGTCACTCGTCCTCCACAGGTCGGCGCCGAGGCGGTTCTTCACACGGGCTTTCGGCTGGTCACGATGGGTTTTCGTGCACGAACCGATGTCGGTGGTGCCATGGAGAATGAGGACATGGATCAGCCGCTGCAACCGCTCGGGCAAGACCTCGATGCGCTGCGCGCGGCGTGGTCGGAAGCGATGCCGGCGCTCGGGGCTCTCGCGGGCGGTGCACAGGTCGAGCTCGAGCAGATGAACGATGCCGGGCTCGTCCGTGTCGCAGACCTGGTCGCCCGAGTCCGCCGCGATGCGGACGCACTGCTGGCACGGGTCGGCAACGAGGTCGCCAGGCGGTCGGGCCCCGAGTTCGGCGATACCGGGCTCGCCAAGCAGCAGGGCTTCCACAACCCGTCGAGGCTTCTCGCCGCGTCGACGGGAGCGTCCCGCGGTGAGGCATCCCGGTTGATCGCCGTCGGTGCGGCCATCGCCGATCGGCAGTCATTCACGGGTGCGCGTCTCCCGGCACCGCATCCGCATGTGGCCGTGGCGGTCGAGACCGCGGCGATCAGCATCGAGGCCGCATCCGCGATCACCTCGATGCTCGATCGAGTCGGTGCCCGCGCTGAGACCGAGGTTGCCGATGTCGCCGAGGCGGCGCTCGTCGAGCTGGCGGCGGACGCGCCTCTGGAGCTCCTGATCCGCGGCGTGCGGGAGGCGGAAGCACGACTCGACCAAGACGGCGTCGAACCACGGGAGGACCAGCTTCGACGCGACCGATCCCTCACGATGCGAGAGTCGGGCGGGATGGTCCACCTTCACGCCCGCCTCGACCCCGAGACGGCCGCGCCGATCAAGGCGGCGATCGAAGCTCTCGTGACCGACGTGCTGCGCCGGCGCGACGGTGACTCGGCCGACGGGCATGCTGCCGATGGGGCGATCGCGCCGCCAGGCCCGTCATCCAGGACGACCGCACGATCCCCCAACTCCAGGCCGACGCGCTCGCAGCCCTCGCGCGCCACACCCTCGGCTGCACGCAGACCCTGACCCCGCTGGCGAAGACCACCGTCATCGTCCGGCTGAATCTCGGCACGCTCGTCGATGGGCTCGGACACGCGGGCATCGACGGCCTCGACCAGCCCGTCTCCGCCGCGACCGTGAGGAGGATGGCCGCCGACGGCGAGCTCATCCCCGCAGTGCTCGGCGGCGGGGGCGTTCCGCTCGACCTCGGGCGGGCGGCCCGGTTCTTCACGAAGGCGCAGCGCCTTGCGCTCGGCGAACGCGATGGAGGGTGTGCGTCGTGCGGGCAGAACGTGGCGTATGTCGAGGCACACCATATCCGCTGGTGGGAACGCGACGCCGGCCCGACCGACGTCGCGAACGGGGTGCTGCTCTGTTCGTTCTGCCACCATCGGATCCATCGCGAGAACTGGGACATTCGCGCCACTCGTGACGAGGTGTGGTTCACTCCGCCGCCACATATCGACCCCGCCCGCACGCCTCGTCTCGGCGGGAAGGCGCGCTTCGCGCTGCCCGACGCGCTCGTCGCATAGATCGGGCGCGTCGAGGGGGCGCCGTACAGGACGCGGAGGACGCGGACGACGCGCTCGTCGAGCCGGGCGCGGAGTAGGGAACGTCCGGGTGGCGCTCGGAACCGCCAGGTGGGGAGGTCACTTGCGGCGTAGCGAGTGGCGCCCGCGCAATCCGTTTGCCATAATTACTTCCTGAACGGTCGGTCGGGAATTCCGACCGGAGCGCCGCATCCTCCGCGTCTACGCTGGGGGCGACGGCGTTCCATCCGAGACAGTGCGGTCAGGAGAGAACCATGGCTGAGGCCTACCTCGTCGGCGGCGTGCGCACGCCGGTCGGCCGCTACGGCGGCGCCCTCGCGAGCGTGCGACCCGACGACCTCGCCGCGCTCGTGGTCGGCGAACTCGTGCGGCGCATCGGGCTCGACGCCGCGGGCGAGCTCGGGGCGATCGACGAGGTCATCCTCGGCGCCGCGAACCAGGCCGGCGAGGACAACCGCAACGTCGCACGGATGTCGGTGCTGCTCGCGGGCCTCCCCGACGAGGTGCCCGGCATCACCGTGAACCGGCTCTGCGCCTCGGGCATGTCGGCGATCACGATGGCCGCGCAGGCGATCCGCGCGGGCGACGCCGACCTCATCATCGCGGGCGGCGTCGAGTCGATGACCCGCGCGCCGTGGGTGCAGGCGAAGCCCGAGAAGGCGTGGGCGCGCCCCGGCGCCGCCCACGACACGTCGATCGGCTGGCGGTTCCCGAACCCCGAGCTCCTCGCCCGCGACAAGGCCACGTACCCCATGCCCGAGACGGCCGAGGAGGTCGCGCGCGTCGACGGGGTCACCCGTGAGGACGCCGACGCCTTCGCCGTGCGCAGCCAGCAGCGGGCCGCCGCGGCCATCGCCGCGGGCCGCTTCGAGGCCGAGATCGTGGGAGTGCCGACGCATCGCGGCGAGGTGCGCGTCGACGAGGGGCCGCGTCCCGACACGACCATGGAGGTGCTGGCCGGCCTGCGGCCGGTCGTACCCGGCGGCTCCGTCGTCACGGCCGGCAACTCGAGCGCGCTGAACGACGGGGCATCCGCGATCCTCGTCGCGAGCGCCGCCGCCGTCGAGCGGCTCGGGCTCACGCCGCGCGCTCGCGTCGTCGTCGGCACGAGCGCCGGCGTCGCCCCCGAGATCATGGGCCTCGGCCCGGTGCCCGCCACCGAGAAGGCGCTCGAGCGCGCCGGCCTCGACCTCGACGAGATCGGCTCGGTCGAGCTCAACGAGGCGTTCGCGACGCAGTCCCTCGCGTGCATCCGCCGCCTCGGGCTCGACCCCGACCGCGTCAACGCCGACGGCGGCGCGATCGCGCTGGGGCATCCGCTCGGCTCGTCGGGGTCGCGCCTCGTGGTGACCCTGCTCGGCCGCATGGAGCGCGAAGGATCGCGGTACGGCCTCGCGACGATGTGCGTGGGCGTCGGCCAGGGCACGGCCCTCATCGTGGAGCGCGTGTGATGGCCGCCCCTGAGGATCGAGGAGCGCGAAGCGCGTCTCGGGATCCGGGTGGTCTCGAGACGTCGCCTCGCGACTCCTCGACCAGCACATCCCCGCTGCGCATCGAGCGGTTCGACGACCGCGTCGTCGCCACGCTGAACCGCCCCGACAAGAGGAACGCCATCGACCAGGCGATGATCGACGCGCTGCACGTGCTCTGCGCCGAGCTCGAGGCGATCCCGCGCATCCTCATCCTCACGGGCGCGGGCGGCGTCTTCGCCTCGGGCGCCGACATCGCCGAGCTCCGCGAACGGCGGGCGGATGACGCGCGCCGGGGCATCAACGCGAACGCGTTCATCCGCGTGGCCGACCTGCCGATGCCCGTGATCGCCGCGCTCGACGGCTACGCGCTCGGCGGCGGGGCGGAGCTCGCGTACGCCGCCGACATCCGCATCGCGACGCCGCGGCTGCGCATCGGCAACCCCGAGACCGGCCTCGGCATCATCGCCGCCGCCGGCGCGAGCTGGCGGCTCAGGGAGATCGTCGGCGAGGCGCGCGCGATCGAGCTGCTGCTCACGGGCCGCACGATCGGCGCCGACGAGGCGCGCGAGATCGGGCTCGTGAGCGAACTCCACCCCGCCGACGAACTGCTGCCCGCGGCCCACGCGATCGCCGATCGCATCGCCCGCAACGACCGTGCCGCCACCATCGCGACGAAGCGCGTGTTCCGCGCGCCGCGTGCCGAGCATCCGGCGGCCGACCTCGAGGCGCAGGCGGCGCTGTTCGAGAGCCCCGAGAAGGTCCGACGCATGACCGAGTTCCTCGAGAGGAAGCCCAAGTGAGCGAGACCCCGACCGGTGCCCCGTCCGACGTGGGCGTGCTCGGCGGCGGGCGCATGGGCGCGGGCATCGCGCACGCGTTCCTGCTCGCCGGGTCGCGCGTCACGGTGGTCGAGCGCGACGCGGATGCCGCCGCGGCGGCGTCGGCGCGCGTGCTCGAGTCCGTGGCGGCATCCGTGGCCCGCGGCACCGCCGACGACGACGAGACCGCCATCGCCGCGCGCTTCGCGACCAGCACCGACGTCACGGACTTCGCGCGCTGCGACCTCGTGGTCGAGGCCGTGCCCGAGGACCTCGAGCTGAAGATCGACGCGCTCACCCGCGTGGAGGCGGTGCTCGCGCCGGGCGCCGCGCTCGCGTCGAACACCTCGTCGATCTCGATCGACCAGCTCGCCGCCCTGCTCGAGCGACCCGGTCGGTTCCTCGGCATGCACTTCTTCAACCCGGTGCCGGCTTCGACGCTGGTCGAGATCGTGCGCGGCGACGCGACGTCCGGCCCGCTCGTGGCCGAGGCCCGCGAGTGGGTGCACGCCATCGGCAAGACCCCGATCGTCGTCGCGGATGCCCCGGGCTTCGCGTCGTCGCGCCTCGGCGTCGCGCTCGGGCTCGAGGCGATCCGCATGCTCGAGGACGGGGTGGCGTCGGCGGAGGACATCGACGTGGCGATGACGCTCGGCTACCGGCATCCGGTCGGCCCACTGCGACTCACCGACATCGTCGGGCTCGACGTGCGGCTCGGGATCGCCGAGTACCTCTCGAACACGCTCGGCGAGCGGTTCGCGCCGCCCGCGCTGCTGCGCCGGATGGTGGCGGAGGGCAAGCTCGGCCGCAAGACCGGCGAGGGCTTCTACCGCTGGGACGCCAAGTGAGCCACCACTGCGGGTCGAGGAGGCGCGCAGCGCCGTCTCGAAACCCGACCTGTGGGCAAGCGGGTTTCGAGACGCTCGCTTCGCTCGCTCCTCAACCCGCAGATGACGACAAGGAGAACCACCGATGACCGAGATCCTGCCGAGCTACGTGAACGGCGCGTGGTGGACCCCGACGGTGCCGGTTTCAGCCGGCGCCGCCGCGGCGTCCGCGACGGAGGTGCGCGACGCGTCGACCGGCGAGCTCGTCACCCTCGTCTCGACGGAGGGGCTCGACCTCGGCGCCGCGCTCGAGTACGCGCGCACGGTCGGACAGGCGAGCCTCGGCGAGCTGACGTTCCACCAGCGCGCCGTGCTCCTCAAGCAGATGGCCATCGCGCTCACCGAGCGCAAGCCCGAGCTCTACGAGCTGTCGAGCCGCACCGGCGCGACGAAGCAGGACTCCTGGGTCGACATCGACGGCGGCATCGGCGTGCTCTTCACCTACTCGGGGAAGGGCCGGCGCGAGATGCCGAACTCCAAGGTCTACGTCGACGGCGCCGTCGAGACGCTCTCGAAGGACGGGTCATTCCTCGGTCGGCATATCTACACGCGCCTGCCGGGAGTCGCCGTGCAGATCAACGCGTTCAACTTCCCGGTGTGGGGCTCGCTGGAGAAATTCGCCCCCGCGTTCCTCGCGGGCATGCCGACCGTCGTGAAGCCCGCCACCCCGACGGGCTACCTCGCCGAGGCGTTCGTGCGCATCCTCGTCGAGTCGGGCCTGCTTCCCGACGGCTCCCTGCAGCTCGTCTCGGGCAGCGTGCCGACCCTCTTCGACCACCTGCGCCTCGGCGACCTCGTCGGGTTCACCGGCTCGGCGTCGACCGCCGAGAAGCTCCGCTCGCACGACTCGGTGCAGACGGGCGGCGTGCGGTTCACGAGCGAGACCGACTCGATCAACGCGAGCGTCCTCGGCACGGACGCGGTCGCCGGAACGCCCGAGTTCGATGCCTACGTGAAGCAGCTGGTGGTCGAGATGACGACGAAGGCGGGGCAGAAGTGCACGGCGATCCGCCGGGCGATCGTGCCCGCGGCATCCGTCGACGCCGTGATCGACGCGGTGCGTGCGCGCATCGACGAGCGCGTCGTCGTGGGCGACCCGCGGGCGGAGGGCGTGACGATGGGCCCGCTCGCCTCGATCGCGCAGCGCGACGAGGTGCTGCGACAGGTCGGCCGTCTCGAGGATGCGGGCGGCGAGCTCGTCATCGGATCGACGCATGCCCCGAGCGTCATGCACGCCGACGGGGTGACGTCCGAGTCTTCCGACGGCGCGTTCGTCGGCCCCATGCTGCTGCGATTCGCGGATGCCGCGAGCCCCGCGCTGCACGAGGTCGAGGCGTTCGGGCCGGTCGCGTCGATCGTGGGCTACGACACGCTCGGCGAGGCGAGCGCGCTCGTCGCGCGCGGCGGCGGATCCCTCGTCACGAGCGTCGCGACCCACGACCCCGAGGTCGCCGTGGCGCTGGCGTCGGGTATCGCGGCGTACAACGGCCGGGTGCTGTTCCTCGACCGCGACGACGCTCGCTCCTCGACCGGCCATGGGTCGCCGCTGCCGAACCTGGTGCACGGCGGGCCGGGTCGGGCCGGCGGTGGCGAGGAGCTCGGCGGCATCCGTGCGGTGCTGCACCACATGCAGCGCACCGCGGTGCAGGGCTCGCCCGAGATGCTCACGGCGCTCACCGGGGTCTGGCACACCGGTGCCGCGTCGCAGCCCGGCGGGGTGCACCCGTTCCGCAAGTCGCTCGCCGAGCTGCGCCTCGGCGACCAGGTCGTGTCGGCGTCGCGCACGGTCACCCTCGAGGACATCGAGACGTTCGCCGAGTTCACCGGAGACACGTTCTACGCGCACATGGACGAGGAGGCCGCCGCCGCGAACCCGTTCTTCCCGGGCCGTGTCGCGCACGGCTACCTGCTCGTCTCGTGGGCCGCGGGACTCTTCGTGGATGCGGCGACCGGGACCGGTGCTCGCGAACTACGGCCTCGAGAACCTGCGGTTCATCACGCCCGTGTCGCCGGGCGACTCGATCCGCGTCGAGCTCACGGCGAAGCAGATCTCGCCGCGCGAGACCGACGAGTACGGCGAGGTGCGCTGGGACGCGGTGCTGAAGAACCAGCACGACGAGCTCGTGGCGACCTACGACGTGCTGACGCTCGTGGCGAAGGAGCTGGCGCCGGAGCCCGCGTGACGATGTGACGCCGTGTCGCCGTGACGGCCTGACGTTCGGTGCTCAGCCGCGGAGCGCGAGCACGAACGGGAGCACCTCGGTCGCGCCCGCGTCGCGGAGGACGCGGGCGGCGATCGTGAGGGTCCACCGGCTGTCGGCCTGGTCGTCGACGAGGAGCACGCCACCGGGCGGCACGTCGAGCCCGTCGGCGGCGAACCGCTCCCAGACGCCGGCGAGCCGGAACGCGCTGTTGCCGCCGGGCCGGCCGGTGGGACCCCCGCCCACCGCGGTGAGCGCGCCGAGATAGGGGAGACGCCCGACGTCGGCGAGTCCGCGAGCGAGCGAGTCGACGAGCACGGGTCGCGCCCGCGACGGCACCGACACGACCGCGACCGGCCGCTCTGGCCACCCCCACTCGGCGAGCACCCGCACGCACGCCGCGAGCACCTGCGGCGACACGGGCGCGTCGGGCGAGCCCGCGGCGAACAGCTCGCGCAGCGTGCCGCCCCACCCGAGGTCGGTGAGCCGGGCGAGTGCGCGGCCCTCGCCCGCCTGCTCGCCGGGCGCGATGCGACCCTTCACGGGAACGCCGAGGCGATCGGCCCCCGTCGGCCAGGCGCGCCGGGGCTCGATCGGCACGCCCACGCGGTCGAGGGCGCCCGCGGCCGAGTCGGCTGCCCCTTCGGCGAGGTCGCGCGGGTACCACGCGCCGGCGCAGTTGTCGCAGCGGCCGCACGGTGTCGCCGACTCGTCGTCGAGGGAGCGCTGGAGGAACTCCATGCGGCATCCGCCGGTCTGCTCGTAGTCGATCATGTGCTGCTGCTCGGCCTCGCGCTCGGCGGCGATGCGCTCGTAGCGCTCGGCGTCGTACTCCCACGGTGCGCCGGTCGCGACCCAGCCGCCCTGCACGCGGCGCACGGCGCCGTCGACGTCGAGCACCTTGAGCAGCAGCTCGAGCGGCGTGCGGCGGATGTCGACGCGCGCCTCGAGGGCCGGCGTCGAGACGGGGGCATCCGACAGCTCGGCGATGACGCGCCGGGCGCGTTCCTCGTCGGGCATCGACGCCGTCGCGAAGTAGTGCCAGATCGCCCGGTCCTCGCTTCCGGGCAGCAGGAGCACGTCGGCGCTCTCGCTCGCACGCCCGGCGCGGCCGACCTGCTGGTAGTACGCGACGGGCGACGACGGGGCGCCGAGGTGCACCACGAATCCGAGGTCGGGCTTGTCGAAGCCCATGCCGAGCGCGCTCGTGGCGATGAGCGCCTTCACCCCGTTGCGCTTCAGCAGCGCCTCGGATTCCTCGCGCTCGTCGGGATCGGTCTGGCCCGTGTAGGCGCGCACGACGTGTCCGCGCTCGCGCAGCAGCCGCGCGGTGTCGACCGCTGCGGCGACCGTGAGCGTGTAGATGATGCCCGACCCCGGCAGGTCGTCGAGGTGGCTGAGCAGCCACGCGAGACGGGTCGTGGAGTCGGGTAGGCGCAGCACGCCGAGCCGCAGCGACGCGCGGGCGAGCGGTCCGCGGATCGTGAGCACCTCGGTGCCGCCGAGCTGCTCGGCGACATCCGCCACCACGCGGCTGTTCGCCGTGGCGGTGGTGGCGAGCACCGGCACGTCGGCCGGGATCTGCGCGATGAGGTCGCGGAGCCTGCGGTAGTCGGGCCGGAAGTCGTGGCCCCAGTCGCTGATGCAGTGCGCCTCGTCGACCACGAGCAGGCCGATGCGGCGCACGAGCGAGGGCAGCTGCTGCTCGCGGAACGACGGGTTGTTGAGGCGCTCGGGCGACACGAGCAGCACGTCGACGTCGTCGTGGTCGAGTCGGTGCAGCACGTCGGCCCACTCGTGGGGGTTCGTCGAGTTGATCGCGACGGCGCGCACGCCCGCCCGCTCGGCGGCGGCGATCTGGTCGCGCATGAGCGCGAGCAGCGGGGACACGAGCACGGTCGGGCCGGCGCCTCGGCGGCGGAGCAGCAGCGTCGCGACGAAGTACACCGCCGACTTGCCCCACCCGGTGCGCTGCACGACGAGCGCGCGGCGGCGGCCGTCGACGAGCGCCTCGATGGCCTCGAACTGCCCGTCGTGGAACTCGGCGTCTGGGCGGCCCACGAGTTCGCGGAGCGCGGCGAGCGCTGCGGCCCGAGTGTCGGGCGCGACGGTGGGGTCATGGGTCCACTCTGGTGCACGCCGCCGACAGCGCCGGACCCGTCGTCGCCGTGGCCCGGCAGCGTCCCCCGTGTCGAGCCAACCGGACCTTCAGCGACCGTCTGCTACGCTCTCCCGGCCGGTGTCCGAGGACTCGGTTCACCCGTCTCCGACCCAGGACCGATATGACCGCATCGCGCCTCACCGCGCTCGACGGCCTTCGCGGCGTCGCAGCTCTCATCGTGCTGCTGCACCACGCGCTGCTCCTGGTGCCGGGCCTCGCCGCGCCGTACTACGGTCACGAGGTCGGCGGCGGCGCGATCGGCCTGCTGGTCTCGACCCCGCTGCACGCATTCTGGGCCGGCACCGAGGCCGTCTACCTGTTCTTCATCCTCTCTGGACTGGTCCTCGCGTTCGCCGCGCAGTCGAACTCGTTCGCCTGGTCGTCGTACTTCCCGTCACGCATTGCGCGCCTCTACCTGCCGGTGATCGGCGCAGTGCTGCTCGGCGCAGTCGTGATCGCTCTCACGCCCGACGCAGGCGCCGGCGACAGCCTCTGGGTGCAGAGCCGTCCGGCCGACTACGGCCTTGCGGGGATGCTGCAGGACATCACCCTGCTCGGCGGCGTCTCGAACGCGATCACCCCGCTCTGGTCGTTGCAGTGGGAAGTGCTATTCTCCCTGCTGCTGCCGTGCTACCTCTACGTCGCCCGGCGCATGCCGGCGGTCGCGCAGATCGCCGTGTGCGTGGCGCTCGCCACGTTCGGCTCCGCGATGGGCGTGGGAACGCTCATGTACCTGCCGATGTTCGGTATCGGCGTCGCATTGGCAGCGCTGTGGGAGCCGATCTCGGCGAGGTTCGCCCGGATGCCGCGTCGCGTCGCGATCCCCGCTTCCGCGTTCGCCACCGTGGCGGCGTTGCTGCTCGCCACCTCCTACTGGACCGTCCGCCCGTTGCTGCCCGCCGCAGTCGCGACGTGGGTGACACTCCCGATCGTGCTCGTCGGCATCATGCTCGCCATCGTGCTCGCGGCCAACGTGCCGCTGCTGGCCACCGCGCTGTCGAGCGGCCGTTCGCCTTCCTCGGGCTGATCTCGTTCAGCCTCTACCTCGTGCACGAGCCGATCGTGATCGCGGTATCGCAGTTCGTCGCCCGGCCGGCGGTGGCCGTCGTCATCGCGATCCCCATCGCGCTCGCGGTGGCGGTCGCGTTCTGGTGGGCCGTCGAGCGGCCGTCGCACCGACTCGCGCGCCGCATCCGCGCCGGCGTCCGCGCCGAGTCGACCACGCCCGCCGGCGCTGCGCCTGCGGCATCCGACCGGGGCCTCGTCGACGACGGCGCGCACGCCTGAAGCGCGGCTAGGCGATCGAGCGCGCGGGCTCCCACCCGATCGCGGGCGCGACGTGCTCGGCGATCGCGGCCAGCAGCCGCGTGTTGTACTCCACGCCGAGCTGGTTCGGCACCGTGACGAGCACGGTGTCGGCCGCCGCGACCGCGGCGTCCTTCGCGAGGTCCTCCGCCACCCGGTCGGGCTCGCCGATGAAGCTCTTGCCGAAGCGGGCCAGGCCGCCATCGAGGAAGCCGACCTGGTCCTGGGTGTCGCTGCCGATGCGACCGCCGAAGAAGGCGCGGTCCTCGTCGGTGACGAGGGGGATGATGCTGCGCGAGACCGAGACGCGCGGCGTGCGCTCCCAGCCCGCCTCGGCCCACGCGTCGCGGTAGAGCTGGATCTGCTCGGCCTGCAGCTCGTCGAACGGCACGCCGGTGTCCTCGGTGAGCAGGGTCGAGCTCATGAGGTTCATGCCCTGCTCGGCGGTCCACTGCGCGGTCGCGCGGGTGCCGCTGCCCCACCAGATGCGGTCGGCGAGTCCGGGCGACTGCGGCTCGATGGGCAGGTCGCCGGTGGTGCCCGTCATCTGCGGGTTCGCCGGCGCGACGCCCGCGCCCGAGATGGCCGCGCGGAACAGCTCGGTCTTGGCGCGCGCGAGGTCGGCGTCGGTCTCGCCCTCGGGCGGCACGAACCCGAACGAGTGCGCGCCGTTCAGCGCGGTCTCGGGTGAGCCGCGGCTCACGCCGAGCTGCAGGCGTCCCTCGCCGCCGGCGTGCGCGCTGATGAGATCGGCCGACGCGGCCTCCTCGGCCATGTACAGCGGGTTCTCGTAGCGCATGTCGATGACGCCGGTGCCGATCTCGATGCGAGTGGTGCGCGCGCCGATCGCGGCGAGCAGCGGGAACGGACTCGCCAGCTGTCGTGCGAAGTGGTGCACGCGATAGAACGCGCCGTCGATGCCCAGTTCCTCGGCCGCGACGGCGAGTTCGATCGACTGCACGAGCGCGTCGCGTCCCGTGTTCGTGCGCGACTGCGACGACGGATGCCAGTGGCCGAACGAGAGGAACCCGATGCGCTTCTTCACACGCGGTACAGCGTCCTGCGGCATCCGCTCATTCCCATCTGCTCGCGGAGCCGCGCGAATACGGCATCTGACGGATGCCGGGCGGCTGCCTTAGGGAGGAGCTTAGAGGTACACGACGAACCGGAGTGAATGATGCTGATCTCGGAACTCTCCTTCCCCCACCTGCAGGCGGCACGCGACGCACGGCTCACGCAGGAGCTCGAGCGTCGTCGCGTCGTGCTCGAGCGCCTCGACGAGCAGGGCGCTCGTCGCACCCGGCGTGGTGCGGCGCGTGCCGCGCATGCGGCGTCGGGTGAGCGGATGCCGCGGGCCGGCGTCGAGGCGGGCGGATCCCGGGCGGCGGAGGCGTGCCCCGCTTGACGGGCGCCACCCCGAGCGCGCCAGCGCACGGCGCACCGACGTCGTTGCCCGCTCACCAGGCGCCGACATGCCGGCACCGCCGGCGCGGAAGCACCACCACTTGCGGCACAGAATGTTAGTGGCTAACATTCTGTGACGTGAGCATTCCGAACGCACCCGGACCGACCCCCGACGCGGAGCGAAGCGCACCTCCTGCGCACGCGTCCTCCCTTCGCCCGTCGAAGCGCGAGCGCACGCTCGCCGCGCTCGTCGAGGCGGGCCTCGACCTGTTCGAGCGGCAGGGCTACGAGGCGACCACCGTCGCCGAGATCGCGCGGGCCGCGGGCGTCACCGAGATGACGTTCTTCCGGTACTTCCCCGCCAAGGAGCACCTCCTCCTCGACGACCCGTACGACCCGGTCATGACCGCCGCGATCGCCGAGCAGCCGCGCGAGCTCGCGCCGTTCACGCGGGCGGCCCGTGGCATCCGCGCGGCCTGGCGGGCCCTGCCGGAGCCCGAGACGCCCGTGATCCGGCGGCGGGTGCGCGTGGCCGCGCGCACGCCCGCGCTCCGCGGTGCCGTGTGGCGCTCGACGGGCAACACCGAGCAGGCGATCATCGAGCAGCTCGTGGCCGACGGCGCGACGCCCGAGGTCGCGCGCGTGGCGGCGGCATCCGTGCTCGCGGCCCTCGTGGCCGGCCTCTTCACCTGGGCCGACGGCGAGCACATGACCCTCGCCGACGCGATCGAGCAGGCGCTCGACGTGATCGAGGTGGGCGCATGACCGCCGCGCGAGACCGCGGCGCTGCGTCTCGAGGGTCGCGGGCTCGTGCGCCGGTTCCGCGGCGGGGCCGGCCTGCGCGGCATCGACCTCAGCGTCGCCTCGCGGCGAGATCCACGCGATCGTCGGACTGAACGGCGCGGGCAAGACGACGCTCATGCGCGTGCTGCTCGGCATGCTCCGGCCCGATGACGGCGAGGTGCGTGTCGACGGCGTCGGGCTCCGATCGGCGGATGCCGCGACGTGGGCTCGCGTCGGCCAGGTCGTCGAGCAGCCACTCGCGTACGGTGAGCTCACCGCCCGCGGCAACCTCGAGATCGCCGCGCGGCTGCACGGCGTCGGGCGGGGCCGTGTCGACGAGCTCGTGAACCACGCGATCGAGGAGTTCGACCTCGGGCGCTACGCCCAGGTGCGATCGAGTCGGCTGTCGCTCGGCAACCGCCAGCGCGTCGGACTCGCGGCGGCCCTGCTGCACGAGCCGATGGTGATCGTGCTCGACGAGCCCACGAACGCGCTCGACCCCGCCGGCGTGATCCTGCTGCGCGAATCGCTGCTCCGGCGGGCTGCCGCCGGCGCCGGCATCCTCGTGTCGAGCCACCACCTCGACGAGGTCGCGCGCGTGGCCGACCGGATCACGGTGATCAACGACGGCCGCGCGATCGGATCGCTCGACCCCGACGGGATCGACCTCGAACGCGCGTTCTTCGACCTCGTGCTGCAGCGACGACGCGGCTCGCGACGTCGCGGCTCGCAATGACACCGATCGGAGCGCGGCATGAGCGCCCGCGTCGCACCACGCGGCCTCCTCCGCGTCGCGATCGCCGTCGAGGCACGAAAGGCGTGGTCGTCCCACGTCATGCTGTGGACCACCGTGATGCTCGTCGCCGGCGTCGGGGCGCTGACGCTCGGGATACTCGCCGCCGTGGCATCCGGTGAGACGCAGGTGATCTCCAAGCTGGGACCGCTCGCGGGCGTGGGCGGCTGGGCCGGCCTCGTCGGGATCGTGGTCCAGATCACCGCCGCCGGTGGGCTCGGGGCGTTCGGCGTGGCCCTCAGCTGGATGTTCGGCCGCGAGTTCGCCGACGGCACGGTGTCGTCGCTGTTCGCGCTGCCCGTGCCGCGTGCGGCGATCGCGCTCGGCAAGCTCATGGTCTACGCGATCTGGGCGGTCGGGGTCGCGGTGCTGCTCACCGGCGTCGTCGCGGGGGTCGGGCTCGTGATGGGGTACGGGGTGACGGATGCCGCAGGGTTCGGCGAACTCGCGCGTCTCCCGCTGCTCGTGGTGCTCACGGCGCTGATCGCCGTGCCCGCCGCGTGGGCGGCGACGCTCGGGCGGGGCCTCCTCCCCGGCATCGCCACCACGATCGGGATCATCGTGGTCGCGCAGGTGCTCGCCATCGCCGATGTCGGTGCGTGGGTGCCGATCGTCGCGCCGGCCCTCTGGGCGATCGCGCCCGACTCGGTGCCGCCCGCGGCGCTCCTCATCGTGCCGTCGGTCCCGATCGTGTTCGGGGCGCTCTGCGCCCTCGCGTGGTCGCGGCTCCAGCTCGACCGCTGAGCCCGGGCGGGCCGGCCGGCCAGACGACGGGTCAGGACGCGGGAACCGCCTCGGCGACCCACGCGACCGCCTCGTGCTGCTTCGCGAGCGGGAACACCCGGAACTCGCCGGGCACGAGGCCGCCCATCGCCGTCGCGATGCCGCCGAGCACGTCGCTGTCCGTGACGAACGCCGCGCGACCCCACACCTCGTGGGGGAAGGTGATGAACTTCGCTTCCTCCAGCGCCGCGCCCAGGGAGTAGTGGTCGAAGTCGTCGCCCAGCACGATCACGCAGTTGATCGTCTCGTGATCGGCCAGTGCGGCGTCGAAGGCCGGATCGAGCACGTCGCGGTAATCGGATGCCTCGATGGTGCCCACTGCCCGGAAGCCGATGACACCGGCGGGCAGGTCCTCGAGCGGCTCGATCATGTCGTTCCCCCTTCGTCAGCCGAGCAGTTCCTCCACGCGGTTCGACGTGGGCATGCGCAGCCCGTCGAGCGCGATCGCGATGACGTCGTCGGCCAGCGAGTCGGCGTCCTCCGCGCCGCCCGGCCGGTACCACTCGACGATCGAGTTGATCATGCCGAACAGCAGCCGCTCCACGACGCGCACGTCGATGTCGCGGCGCAGCGAGCCCTCGGCCTGGGCCTCGGAGACGAGTGCGGTGACCCGCTTGTCGAACGCACGCCGGCGGGCGAGCGCTCGCCGCTCGACGTCGGTGTTGCCGCGCACGCGCAGCAGCAGGGTCACGTAGGGGAGCTTCTCGACGAGCACGTGCACCGCCCCGCGCAGCACGCGGTCGAGCCGGTCGGCGGCGCGGCCGCCCGCGGCATCCGTCTCCTCGAGCACCCCTTCGAGCGCGCCGAGCGCGGCGTCGAGGGCGCGGTCGAGGATCTCGTCCTTCGACGCGAAGTGGTGGTAGATCGCCGACTTCGAGAGGCCGAGGCGGTCGGCGAGCACCCCCATCGACGTCGCGTCGTAGCCGTACTGGATGAAGGCGGCCACGGCGACGTCGAGGATCCCCTGCTGGTCGTACCCGGGGCGTCCCCGCCGAAGTGCACCGTTCTCAGACATCGCCCTCAGTCTCCCACCTCTCCCATGCGGGTTGAGGAGCCTCGCGCTAGCGGGTCGAGCTCGAAACTCTGCTGGCTGAGCTTGTCGAGACCGCCGACGCGCGTTTCGAGACGGCGCTCCGCGCCTCCTCAACCCGCAGCACGCTCACTGCTTGCGCAGGTCGTAGACCCGCTGGTACTTGCCCTCGCTGCGTGGCAGCGCGCCGGGCTCCTCGAGCCGCACGGTCACGGTCGACCCGATGTGCTCCTTGATGCGCTCCGCGAGCACGACGGTGGCGGCCTGGCACACGTCGACGTCGAGGTCGGGGTGCCGCTCGATGCGCACGGTGAGGTCGTCCATGGTGCCGGTGCGCGTGAGCTCGAGGATGAAGTGCGGCGTGAGCTGCTCGATGCCGAGCACGATCTCCTCGATCTGGGTCGGGAAGAGGTTCACGCCGCGCAGGATGATCATGTCGTCGTTGCGGCCGGTGATCTTCTCGATGCGACGCATGCCGGGTCGCGCCGTGCCGGGCAGCAGGCGGGTGAGGTCGCGAGTGCGGTAGCGGATGACCGGGAAGGCCTCCTTCGTGAGCGAGGTGAACACGAGCTCGCCCATCTCGCCGTCGGCGAGCACGGCGCCGGTGTCGCCGTCGATGATCTCGGGCAGGAAGTGGTCCTCCCAGATGTGCGGGCCGTCCTTCGTCTCGAGGCACTCGTTGCCGACGCCGGGGCCCATGACCTCGCTGAGGCCGTAGATGTCGAGCGCGTCGAGGCCGAGGCGCTGCTCGAGCTCGTGCCGCATCTCGTTCGTCCACGGCTCGGCGCCGAGCACGGCGACCTTGAGCAGGTGGAGCGCGGGTCGATGCCCTCCTTCACCATCGCGTCGGCGATCGTGAGGAGGTAGCTCGGCGTGCACAGGATCGCGTCGGGCTCGAAGTCGCGGATGAGCTGCACCTGTCGCGCGGTCTGGCCGCCGGACATCGGGATGACCGTGGCGCCGAGCGCCTCGATGCCCGCGTGCGCGCCGAGCCCGCCCGTGAAGAGGCCGTAGCCGTAGGCGTTGTGCACCTTCATGCCGGGGCGGATGCCGCTGGCCCGCAACGATCGCGCGACGAGCGACGCCCAGCGCTCGAGGTCGCCCTTCGTGTAGCCGACGACGGTCGGGCGTCCGGTCGTGCCGCTCGACGCGTGGATGCGGGCGACCTGCTCCATCGGCACGGCGAACATGCCGAACGGGTACGTCTCGCGCAGGTCGGCCTTGGTGGTGAACGGCAGCTTCGCGACATCCGACAGCGAGCGGATGTCGTCGGGGTGCACGCCCGCCTCGTCGAACTTGCGCGGTGTACAGCGGCACGTGCTCGTAGGCGTGCCGCACGGTCTGCTGCAGCCGCTCGAGCTGCAGGGCCTCGATCTCGGCGCGCGTCATCCGCTCCTCGGGGTCGAGGTCGGCGGCGGGCACGGGCGCGAGGCCGGAGATGCTGGGGGAGGTGGTCGTCGTCGACACGGGAGGCTCCTGGTGGTGGAGGGTCAGATGCTGCGGTTGGTGGAGATGGATCGGCCGCGGAACTCGGCGACCGCGTCGCCGTGCTCGTCGATGACCGACACGTCGTAGAGTCCGGTGCGTCCGCTTCGTGTGCGGCGCACCGCGGTCGCCGTGAGGGTCTGCCCGGCGACCGTGGACTTCAGGAACGTGATGTCGGCGCCCGCGGCGACGGTGACGTTGTCGTCCTCGTTGCAGGCGATGGCGAAGGCCGTGTCGGCCAGGGTGAAGACGAGGCCGCCGTGGGTGATGTGGAAGCCGTTCGTCATGTCGTCGCGCACGCGCATCGACACGACGGCGATGCCCGGCTCGTCGCGCTCCACGACCATGCCGAGTGCGGCGGACGCGAGGTCGCGGTCCATCATGGCGCGATTGGCCTGCTCGGTGGCATCCGTCATCTGAAGCTCCCCGTCGAGTTCGCGCGCCGTTGCTGTGGCGCTCGAGATGACTATATACTAACTGAACGATCGGTTAGTAATACCGGATGTCACCGCACCGGATGCCGCGAACACACAGGAGTCGACGATGACCTCTCCCGCTGACCTCAGCGTGGCCAGTCGTGACCAGCACAGCGACGAGGCCGCCCAGGCACTCTTCGACGACCTCATCGCGAAGGACTCGCGCATCGAGCCGCGCGACTGGATGCCCGAGGCGTACCGCAAGACGCTCATCCGCCAGATCTCGCAGCACGCGCACTCCGAGATCATCGGCATGCAGCCCGAGTCGAACTGGATCACGCGTGCGCCGAGCCTGAAGCGCAAGGCGATCCTCATGGCGAAGGTGCAGGACGAGGCCGGTCACGGGCTCTACCTCTACTCGGCCGCCCAGACCCTCGGCATCACGCGCGAGGAGATGATGGACCAGCTCATCACGGGCCGGGCGCGGTACTCGTCGATCTTCAACTACCCGACCCCGACATGGGCCGACATGGGCGCGATCGGCTGGCTCGTCGACGGCGCCGCGATCTGCAACCAGGTGCCGCTGTGCCGGGCGTCGTACGGACCGTACGGCCGGGCGATGGTGCGCATCTGCAAGGAGGAGTCGTTCCACCAGCGGCAGGGCTTCGAGATCCTGCTCGAGCTCATGCAGGGCACCGAGGCGCAGCGCGAGATGGCGCAGGACGCCGTGAACCGCTGGTACTGGCCGTCGCTGATGATGTTCGGACCGCCCGACGACCAGTCGCCCAACTCGGCGCAGTCGATGGCGTGGAACATCAAGCGATTCTCGAACGACGACCTGCGCCAGCGGTTCGTCGGCATGCTCGTGCCGCAGGCCGAGGTGCTCGGCGTGACCCTGCCCGACGAGAACCTGCGCTTCAACGAGGAGACCGGGCAGTACGACATGAGCGAGATCGACTGGACCGAGTTCAACGAGGTGCTCGCCGGTCGCGGCCCGGCGAACGCGGAGCGCCTGCGCCGCCGGCGCGAGGCCCACGAGGAGGGCGCCTGGGTGCGCGAGGCCGCCGCCGAGTACGCCCGCAAGCAGGCCGAGCGTCGCCACTCGCGGCATCCGGAGGCGGTGGCCTGATGTCGACCCCGGGTGAGATCGGAACCGAGTCCTGGCCCCTGTGGGAGGTCTTCGTGCGCGCCAACCGCGGCCTGAGCCACGTGCACGTCGGCTCGCTGCACGCGCCCGACGCCGAGATGGCCGTGCGCAACGCCCGCGACGTGTACACGCGCCGCAACGAGGGCATGTCGATCTGGGTGGTGCCCGCCGACGCGATCACGACGAGCGACCCCGATGCGAAGGGCGCGTTCTTCGAGAGCCCCGCCGGCAAGAACTACCGCCACGCGGTCTACTACACGAAGAGCGAAGGGGTGAAGCACCTGTGAGCGAGCCGCGGGTTGAGGGGGGCGCCCCGCGCCGTCTCGAACCGGTCCGACCCGCACGGCGACGTCGCCGCCCTCGACCGCGCGCGACCGCTCGCCGACGCGAGCTCGCCTCGCCGCGGAGTCGCCGCGGGTGCGGCCGGTGCGGTGGCGTCGGCGGATGCCGCGGAGTACGCCCTGCGCCTCGGCGACGACGCCCTCGTGCTCGCCCAGCAGCTCGGCATGTGGATCGCCCGCGCCCCCGAGCTCGAGGAGGATGTCGCCCTCGGCAACATCGCCCTCGACCTGATCGGTCACGCGCGCTCCCTGCTGCACTACGCGGGCACCGCCACGGGCCGCAGCGAAGACGACCTGGCGTACTGGCGCGACGAGCCCGAGTGGCGCAACGCCTGGCTCTTCGAGCAGCCGAACGGCGACTTCGCCCACACGATCGCACGGCAGCTCGTGGCATCCGTGTACCTCTACGAGCTCTACGCGGCCCTGACCGAGTCGACCGACCCGACCCTCGCGGCGATCGCCGCGAAGGCGGTGAAGGAGGTCGACTACCACCGCGACCACGCCATGCAGTGGGTGCTGCGGCTCGCGGGCGGCACCGACGAGTCGCGGCGTCGCATGATCGTCGCGCTCGCCGACACGTGGCCGTACGCCGATGAGCTGTTCGTCGACGACGAGCTCGTCGAGCGGCTCGGCGCCGAGGGAGTCGCCGTCGTGCCGTCGACGCTGCGGCCGGCCTTCGATGCGGTGATCGACGAGGTGCTCGCCGAGGCCGGACTCGAACTGCCGACCGGGCGCATGGCGTTCACCGCGTCGGGCGGAGGTCGGCGGGGCAGCCACACCGAGCACCTCGGACCGCTCCTCGCCGAGATGCAGGTGCTCGCCCGCGCGCACCCGGGGGCGTCATGGTGACCGCGGCCACGGAGACGACCGTGCGGGTCGCCACGGGAGTTTCCCTCGCGGGAATCGGTAAACAAGTCGACAAATCGACTGGTTCTGCGCAGGGCGCCGCCGCTGCCCCCGCGCGAAGGTGATCCTGCCCGTCGAGTCGGAGACTTCCCTGCCGAGAATCGGTAAACAAATCGACAAATCTACTGGTTCTGCGGCGGGAAACACTGCTCACTCGTCGGGCGCCGTGCGCGAGGCATCCGTCGCGCGGCCCGTGCCCGCCGATCCCGCGGCCCGTCGCGCGTGGGACGTCGCCGCGACCGTGACCGACCCCGAGATCCCCGTGCTCACGATCGAAGACCTGGGCGTGCTGCGCTCGGTGGAGCTCGACGACGACGGCGCCGTGCGCGTGCGGCTGACGCCCACCTACAGCGGATGCCCCGCGCTCGAGGCGATGCGCGACGACGTGCTGCTCGCGCTCACGCATGCCGGCTACGCCGACGTGCGGGTCGACCTCGTGCTCGCCCCGGCGTGGACCACCGACTGGATGAGCGACGAGGGCAAGCGGAAGCTGCGCCGGTACGGCATCCAGGCGCCGACGGGCCACGCGGCCGCGCGCGGTTCAGGGCCGGTGCGGCTCCAGCTCGCCGTGAAGTGCCCGCGCTGCGACTCGCTGAACACCCGCGAGCTCGCCCGCTTCGGCTCGACGTCGTGCAAGGCGCTCTACGAGTGCCGCGACTGCCTCGAGCCGTTCGACTACTTCAAGGTGCTCTGATGGCGGCGAAGAATCTCGGCTCTGCCGGTCGAGTAGGCGCGCCAGCTGCCGGTCGAGACCGCGAGCGCCGGCGACGCGTATCGAGTCCTCCGTCATCGCGCTTCGAGACGGACGCTGCGCGTCCTCCTCGACCCGCAGAGGCGGTCGCCTCCGCGTTCCTCGCGTCGACGGTCGGCGGCGAGTCCCTGTCCACGAAGGTGGCCGCGAAGCGCCACCGCGCCCGCTTCCACTCGCTCGAGGTCGCCGAGGTGCGTCCGCTCACCGCCGACGCCGTCGAGGTGACCTTCGCGGTGCCCGAAGCGCTCGCCGACGACTACACGTACCTGCCCGGCCAGTACGTCGCCCTGCGCAAGGACTTCGACGGGCACGAGCTGCGACGCAGCTACTCCATCTGCCGTCCGCCGGTGCGGGGCAGCATCTCGGTGGCGATCAAGCGCGACCTCGGCGGGCGGTTCTCGACGTGGGCGACGAGCGAGCTCGCACCCGGCGACGCGCTCGACGTGATGAGCCCGCAGGGCACGTTCACCTCGACGCTCGATGCGCTCGACGGCAAGCACGTCGTCGGCATCGCGGCCGGATCGGGCATCACGCCGCTCATGGCCCTCGCGCACACGGTGCTCGCCCGCAGCGAGACCTCGGAGTTCGAGCTCGTCTACACGAACCGGTCGACGCTCGACGTGATGTTCCTCGAGGAGCTCGCCGAGCTGAAGGACCGCTATCCGTCGCGGCTCGCGCTGCATCACGTGCTCTCGCGCGAGCAGCGCACCGCCCCGCTCCTCTCCGGCCGCATCGACGCGCCGAAGCTCGACCAGATGCTCGACGTGCTCATCCGTCCCGAGACCATCGACGAGTGGTTCCTCTGCGGCCCGTTCGAGCTGGTGCAGCTCGCCCGTGACACCCTCGAGTCGAAGGGCGTCGACTCGTCGCACGTGCGCTACGAGCTGTTCACGACCGACGCCGACCGCGTGGAGCCGCGGCACGGGCGCCCCGTCGTCGTCGAGCGGGGTGAGCCGACGGTCGCGATCGAGTTCACGCTCGACGGGCAGTCGTCGACGGTCGAGAGCCCGCTGTCGGCGAACGAGTCGATCCTCAATGCGGCGCTGCGCGTGCGCCCCGACGTGCCGTTCGCCTGCGCGGGCGGCGTGTGCGGCACGTGCCGCGCGCGCCTGCTCGAGGGCAGCGTCGCGATGACCGAGAACTACGCCCTCGAACCCGACGAGCTGGAGCGCGGCTACGTGCTCACCTGCCAGTCGCACCCCAAGTCCGACCGCGTCGTCGTCGACTACGACGTCTGACGCCGATACCCTGCGAACGGGTCGACGGCGACCCGGCGAACGGAGCATCATGATCGAACTCACCGTGGCCGACGGCGTCGCCGAGGTCGTGCTCGACGCGCCCGAGAAGCTCAACGCGCTCGACCCGGCGGGCGTCGCCGAGTTGTCCGACGCCTACGCGGAGGCCGAGCGGCTGGCCGGGGCGGGCGAGGTGCGTGCCCTGGTGCTGCGCGGCGAGGGGCGGGCGTTCTGCGCGGGGCGCGACATCTCGGGCGTCGACCCACGTGAGGACGACGTGCTCGGCTACCTGGGCGGGCTCGTGCAGCCGCTCCTCGAGCGCATGGCCTCGCTGCCCGTGCCGACGTTCGCCGTCGCGCACGGCGCCTGCCTCGGCGTCGGCCTCGGGCTGCTCATCGCGACCGACATCGTCTACGTCGCCGACACCGCGAAGATCGGCTCGCCGTTCGCGAACCTCGGCGCGACCCTCGACTCGGGCGGGCACGCCCTCTTCGTCGAGCGGCTCGGGGCGCACCGGACCATGGACCTCATCGTCACGGGCCGGCTCATGTCGGGCACCGAGGCCGTCGCCGCCGGCCTGTTCTCCCAGGTGTTCCCCGCCGACGAGGTGACGGATGCCGCCCGCGCGGCGGCCCGCGCCGCGGCATCCGGGGCCACCCAGGCGTTCATCGCGTCGAAGGCCCTCGTCGCCTCGCTCCGCGACGACCGGCTGGGGCTCTGGCAGTCGATGGACCAGGAGAACCGCGCCCAGGCCGCGCTGTGCGACACGGCCGACTACCGCGAGGGCTTCGCCGCCTTCCAGCAGAAGCGCAAGCCGGAGTTCACCGGCCGCGGCTGACGCCCTCCTCCTGGTCGTGCTCCTCGATGTCGTGGCCGAGGTCGTCCTCGATGAGCAGGTCGCGCCGGACGTGGTCGCTGCGGTACGCCGCACGCCCCAGCATGTGGGCGGTCATGGGCTGCGTGAGCAGCTGGAACGTCATCACCAGGACCACGGTCGTGAGCACGCCCCAGGTCGGCACCTGCAGCACGATCGCGACGAGCACCGTGGCGAGGCCGAGCACCTGCGGCTTCGTCGCCGCGTGCAGCCGGGTCAGCACGTCGGGGAACCGCACGATGCCGATGCCGGCGGCCATCGAGAGGAACGCGCTCACCAGGATCAGCAGCCCGACGGCGATCTCGGCGGCGCTCATGAGGCATCCTGCTTGGCCATGAACCGCGCGATGGCGATCGAGCCGACGACCGCGAACATCGCAAGCACGAGCATCACGACGAGGGTGTCGGTGTGCCTGTTGATCGCCATCTCGGCGCCGAGCGCGCAGATCGCGATGGCGAGCAGCACGTCGGTCGCAAGGGCGCGGTCGAGGATCGACGGGCCGCGGATGATGCGGGAGACGGCGGCGATGGCGCCGATGCCGAACATGATGCCGGCGATGATGCTCACGATGTCGAGGAAGGTCATCGGTGGTCTCCTTTCGGCGGGGTCGGGTCCCGATGCGCGCCTTCGCCGCTCTTCGACCGGCGGGCACGCCGGGCCTCGCGCACGGATGCCGCCTGCGCGCCAGTGCCGATGGCGAGCACGATGCGCTCCTCGGTGCCGAGCACGTCACGCCGCACGCGATCGATGTCGGCCGGCGTGCGGGTGCCGAGCGCGTGCAGGTAGAGCAGCCCTCGTTCCCGGTCGATGTCGACGACGACCGTGCCCGGCACGACCGTGATCGCCTCGGCGGTGAGCGTCGTGACGAGGTCGGAGCGCGTGAGCAGCTGCACCGCGATGATCGAGTTCATCGGCTGCCAGCGCGGGTTGATCGCGAGGAACGCCACCTGCACCGACGCCACGACGACGTCGAACATCATGCGCAGGCCGAGCAGCAGGCCGCGCCACGGGTTGAACCGCCCGCTGAGCAGCACGGGCGGAAGGTACAGCACGCGGGTGACGGCGATCGCGAGCAGTACGCCCGTCACGATCGTGAGCGCGTCGATGTGGTCCCAGAGGAACAGCCACAGGGCGACGAGTGCCACGAGCAGCGGCAGTTGCCGCCACACCGAGCGCCAGCGGGACACCTCGAGCTCGGGCCGGGTCATCGGATGCCTCCCGGGAAGACGAGCGACACGTACACGTCGGGGTCGATCAGGTTCGCGGCCGCGCGATCCGAGAGCTCGAACAGCGGACCGGCGAAGACCGTGAGCAGCACGGTGACGATCACGAGCGCCGTGGTCGCGGCCACCATCATCACCGGCGTGGTGCGGGTCGCGGTGACCGTGGCGCCCTCGGGCGCCTCCTGCACCGAGCCGAGCAGCACCGACTCGTAGCCCTCCAGCTCGCGGCGTCCGCGCCAGAACGCCATGTTCCAGAAGCGCGTCAGCGCGTAGAGCGTGATGAGCGAGGTGATCGCGCCCGCCGCGATGACCGCCCAGATGAGCCAGGCCGTGCCCGCGGCATCCGCTGCCCCGGCATCGTCGGCGCCGGCCAGGAAGAGCCCGACCTTGCCGAGGAAGCCGGAGAACGGCGGGATGCCGCCGAGGTTCAGCGCGGGGATGAAGAAGAGGATCCCGAGGAACGGCGATGCCTTGAGGAGGCCGGCGAGGCGGTTGATCGACGTCGCGCCGCCGAACCGCTCGATGAGTCCGGTGGTCAGGAACAGCGTCGTCTGCACCGTGATGTGGTGCACCACGTAGTAGATGGTCGCGGCGTACCCGAGCTGAGAACCCACCGCGATGCCGAAGATCATGTATCCGATGTGGCTCACGAGCGTGAACGAGAGCAGGCGCTTGATGTCCGCCTGCGTGAGCGCGCCGAGGATGCCGATGAGCATCGTGAGGCCGCCGACCACCATGAGCAGCGCGGTGAGATCGCTCTCGGCGAAGATCAGCGTCTCGGTGCGGATGATCGCGTAGACGCCGACCTTCGTGAGCAGGCCGGCGAAGACCGCGGTGACCGGCGCGGGTGCCGTCGGATAGGAGTCGGGCAGCCAGAACGACAGGGGGAAGATCGCCGCCTTGATGCCGAACGCGATGAGCAGCAGCAGGTGCAGGATGAGCTGCACGCTCTCGGGCAGCTCGGCGATGCGCACAGAGAGCTGCGCGAGGTTCACGGTGCCGGTGGCGCCGTAGACGAGCGCGATCGCGCTCAGGAAGAACAGCGACGACACGAGGCTCACGATGATGTACGTGACGCCCGCGCGGATGCGCTCGCCGGTGCCGCCGAGCGTGAGCAGCACGTAGCTCGCCGACAGCAGGATCTCGAACCCGACGTAGAGGTTGAACAGGTCGCCTGCGATGAACGCGTTGAAGACGCCCGCCGACAGGATCAGGTAGCTCGGGTGGAAGATCGACACCGGCGTCTCGCGGTGGCGGTCGGCCACGCCCTGGCCCACGGCGTAGACGAGCACGACGAGCAGGACGATCGCCGAGATCAGCAGCATGATCGCCGACAGCCGGTCGACCACGAGCACGATGCCGAACGGCGCCTCCCACCCGCCGACCGACACGACCGTCGGTTCCCCGGCGTCGACGGCGACGAGCAGCATCGCGGCGATCACGGCCACGCTCGCGAGCACCGTGGTGCTCACGACCATCTGCGCACGGCGGTGCCGGCCAAGGATGAGCGCGGAGGCCGCGCCGAGCAGCGGCAGCAGCACGACCAGGGGTACGAGCGCGGCGGTCATCGGCGCACCTCCTCGTCGTGTCGCGATCGCCGGCGTCACGAGCGGATGCCTCGGACTCGAGGTCCTCGTCGGGCTCCTCGTCGCTCGCGTCGATGAGCTCCTGGATCGCCCGGTCGTCGTCGGCGGAGCTCCGGATGAGGACGGCGGCCTCCTCGGCGTCCTGTGCGTCCTCCTCCTCGTCGTCGATGAGGTCGCCCTTCGCCCCGAGCTGGGCGAGCCACCACGAGCGGTAGATGAGCGCGAGCATGAACGCCGTGATGCCGAGGTTGATCACGATCGCCGTGAGCACGAACACCTGCGGAGCGGGTCGGAGATCTCGTCGGGATCGACGCCCTCGCCCAGGATCGGCGCGAGGCCCGGCGTGCCGCTCATGAGGTAGATGAGGATGTTCACCGCATTGCCGACGAGCAGGAACCCGATGAGCACGCGCGTGAGGCTGCGCTCGAGCATGATCGAGATGCCCGCGCCGAAGAGCACGGCCATGAGCACCACGAGGGTCAGCGAGGCGGTCACGCGCGGACCTCCTCTCCTGCGGATCGAGGTGCGAGTCAGTGGGCGGCGGTCTCCAGCTCGGCGTCGGTGTGTTCGAGACGCTCGGCGATTCGGGGCCCTCACCCTGCTCGAGGGCGTCTGCGCCGCCGGCGTCGAGATCGCCGCCGTCCTCGCCCTCGTCGCCCGCCTGCTCCTCCTGGCGGTCGACCTCGCCGCCGAGCGAGCGCAGGATGTCGAGCACGAGTCCGACGACCACGAGGTAGACGCCGAGGTCGAAGAGCGTCGAGGTGCCGATCGAGATCGTGCCGAGCAGCGGCACGTCGGCCTCGAACCACGCCGACTCGAGGGGGAGTCCGCCGAAGAACAGCGAGGCCGTCGCGGTGCCCGCCGCGAGGAGCAGGCCGGTGCCGAGCAGGCGGCCGGCGTCGACCGGCGCCGCCTCGCCCAGCTCGTACCGGCCGCCGGCGATGTAGCGCGCCACGAGCGCGAGGCCGGCGAGGAGGCCGCCCGCGAACCCGCCGCCGGGCGCGTTGTGTCCGACGAAGAGCAGGAAGACCGAGACGATGATCGCCGGGTGGAACAGCAGTCGCACCAGCACCTCGATCAGGATCGAGCGGTTGCGCGGCGAGATCGTGCGCCCGGCGAGCAGCCACGTCTGCCGGGTGGAGGCGGCCTCGGCCGCGGCATCCGACTCGCCCTCGGTGTCGGCGAGGCTCGTGCGGGGCGCGCGGATGCTCGCCGCGTGCTCGGGCACCGGCTGCAGCCGGTCGCGCCGGTTCACCGGCTCGACGTCGTCCTCGAGGTCGCCGAGCCTGGGGGCGCCGCCCGTGCGGCCCGACACGAAGATGAGGCTCGCGACGCCGGTGGCCACGGCCACGAGCACCGAGATCTCCCCGAGCGTGTCCCACGCGCGGACGTCGACGAGCATCACGTTGACGATGTTCTCGCCGTGCGCCTCGACGGCGAGCGCGGGGAGCCCGTCGGCGATCGTCGGCCGGATGCGCGCGCCGAGCGCGACGAGCCCGATGACGCCCATCACGATGCCGGCCAGCGCCCCGATGATCCCGCGCGCCACCTTGTGCACCGGCGGGTTGCGCTGCGCGATCCGCTTCGGCAGCCGCCGCAGCACCAGCACGAACACGACGAGCACGATCGTCTCCACGAGCGCCTGCGTAAGGGCGAGGTCGGGTGCGCCCGACATGGCGAACAGCAGCACGAGCCCGTACCCCGTGACGCTCACGAGCAGCACCGCGGTCATGCGCTGGCGCACGGTTGCCGCGGCCACGGCGGCGACGCCCATGACGAACGCGAGGAACGGCTGCGCCGGGTAGTCCCAGAGGCGGATGCCGTCGGGCCACGTGGTGTTCATGACGGATGCCGCGCCGAGGCCGCCGACGAACACCCCCACGATGATCGCGACGTAACCCGGCAGCCCGCGGTGCTGGATGGCGGTCGTGACGGCCGCGGCGAGCCGGTCGACGACCGAGACGATGCCGAGGTAGCCGCGCGCGGAGTCGACCATCGGCGCGACCGCCGCCTGCAGGCGGGCGACCCGCTGGCGGCCCCACACGAGCAGCGCGCCGAGGGCGAAGACCGCGAGCGAGACCCACAGCGCCGCCTCGACCCCGTGCCAGAGCGCGAGATGGTACTCCTCGGGGCCGGGCAGCTCGTCGGCGTAGGCCACGAGGAGCGGCTCGATGGACGCGATGGCGAACGCGAAGACGAGGCTCGCCGCCGAGAGGATGCCGGGAGTGACGCCGATGGCCCGGCTGCCGGCGTGCAGCGGGGTGGGCTCGACGCCCTCCTGGTGAAGAACGCGCCCCACACGAAGCGCACCGTGTAGGCGACGGTGAGCACCGAGCCGAGGAATGCGCCGCCCAGCGCCGCCCATGCCGAGGGCTCGCCGGCCGCCGCGGCCTCGAGGAACGCGGTGAACACGGCCTCCTTCGCCACGAAGCCGAGCAGCGGCGGCAGGCCCGCCATCGACGCGGCGGCGATGATCGCGATCGTCGCGATCACCG
>CAWCWD010000056.1:0-13998 GCA_963799015.1 uncultured Actinomycetota bacterium
TGAGCGATGCCGCCCGCGAAGACCCGATCCTGTTCGAGGTGCGTGACGGGCTCGCGCACCTCACGCTCAACCGCCCGGCACGACTCAACGCGGTGGATCCCGCCGCGATCGCGAGGTGGCAGGAGCTCGCCCATGAGATCGCCGAGCGCGACGATATCGGCGCCGTGCTGTTCGACGCCGTCGGCCGCGCGTTCTGCGCCGGCGGAGACGTCGTCGCGATGTCGGCGCTCGCCGAGGGGGAGGCGACGCCGGGCCGGATCATCAATGGGCTCGCCGACCGCATCCACGACGGCCATCGCACGCTGCGCGAGAGCACGAAGCCGATGGTCGCGGCGGTGCAGGGTCCCGTCGCCGGCGGGCGGCCTGGGCTTCATGCTCGTCGCCGATATCGTCGTCGCCTCCGACCGGGCGACGTTCGCGAGCCGGTACTCGGATGTCGGGCTCACTCCCGACTGCGGCGTGAGCACCCTGCTGCCCGAGGCGGTCGGCACCCGGCGCGCGCTCGAGCTCACCCTCACCGCACGCCGGCTGTCGGCCGCGGAGGCGCTCGACTGGGGACTGGTCGCCGAGGTCGTCGAGCCCGACGCACTCGACGCGCGCGCCCGCGAGATCGCCGCCGCCTGGCTCACCGGCGCGACGGCGGCGTACGGGCAGGCCAAGCGGCTCGTCCGCTCAGGTCTCGCCCGCGGCTTCGCCGAGGCGCTCGACGACGAGGCGCGCACCATCGGTGCGGCGTTCGAGACGCCGTACGCGCGTGCCGCGGTGGCGGCGTTCGCGGCATCCGCTTCGAGCCGCTGACCGGACACGAGACCCACCGCCGGGAGCGAGCCGCCAGAGAGCCCGACCTCAGGTCGCGGCAGCTGAACCCGAAGGGGCCTCGCCGAACCCGTCGGCGAGCAGTCCCCGAAGCGCGGAGACCGCGGTGGCCGCGTCGGGCCCGTGGCCGTCGAGCTTGATCCGGTGACCCTGCTTGGCGCCGAGCGAAAGCAGGCCGATCATGCTCTTGGCGGTGACGGGGCCCGTGCCGGTGGTCAGGTTCGTCACCTCGACGAGGGCGTCGTAGCCGCCGACGGCCTGGACGCACATCGCCGCGGGCCGCGTGTGCAGTCCTTCGGGATTGATGAGGACCTCGTCCGCCGAGAGCGGGTCCCCGGAGGCCGGCGGCGGAGCGTCGGGCAGCGGCTCGAGCTGATCGCGTTTCGCGTCGAGCGCCCCCGCGACCTCGCGGGCGACCTCCTCCAACGGCGCGCCCGTGGCGGCGAGGACCACGCCCGCGGTGATCCCCTCCACGAACGGGCCGGCGCTCACCAGCACCTGGGTGCTCGACTCCCGGAGCTCGAGGGCGAGTCCCGCGCTCAGCACGGCCGAGCCGAGATCGGTGATGATGAGGACGCCGGGTTCCTCGCCGATCTCGTCGATGGCCGCCGCGACCGCAGCCGCGTCGGTGCCGAACCGGCCGTCGACGCCGGCGGCGATGCGGATCGGGGGCGGACTCCCGTGCACCATCTTCAACCCGAGCTCCACCGCCGCCTCGGCGAGCCGCGGACTGTGCGACACGACGACGAGGCCGATCATCGGACGCGCTCCGCGTGCGAGTCCGCGAGCGACTGCACGAGGAGCGCAGCCGAGGTCGCGCCCGGATCGAGGTGGTCGGCGCTGCGATCGCCCAGGTAACTCGCCCGTCCCTTGCGGGCGACGAGCGGGATGGTCGTATCCCGGCCAGCGGCAGCGGCGGCGGCCGCCGCCTGCAGCGACTCCGTGAGGGGGACACCACCGGCTGCTGCGGTGCTCAAGGCGTCCGCGGTCGGCTGGAGCGCGTCGATCATGGTCTTGTCGCCCGGCTCGGCGCGGCCTCGAGCCGCGACACCGGCGACACCGGCGCGGAAGGCGTCGGCGAAGACCGCGGTGTCGAGCTCGGAGGCCGCGCCCACGCGCTTGGCCATCTCGAGGAACAGCGTGCCGTACAGCGATCCGCTCGCGCCGCCGACCGTCGAGACGAGCGTCATACCGCAGGACTTCAGCACGGCGCCGGCGTCATCGGGACGTGCTTCCGCGAGCCGCAGCCGCACGGCGGCGGTCCCCCTGGCCATGTTCGTGCCGTGGTCGGCGTCGCCGATCGCGGAGTCGAGCTCGGTCAGGCGATCGGCATGCTCGACGATCTGCTCGTCGAAGCGCACGAGCCACGCGATCAGGTCGTCGGCCGTGAGCCGGCTGTCCTCGAGCGTCAGCATCTCCTAGGCCCCCCAGCGGAGTGCTGCGGTGCTGACGGGCGCGTCCCAGAGGCGCAGCATCTCCTCGTCGGCGCGCAGGAGGGTGAGCGAGCACCCGGCCATGTCGAGGCTCGTGATGTAGTCGCCCACGAGAGCGCGGGCCACCGTGATGCCACGCTGCTCGAGCAGGGCGGCGACGTCGCCGTAGATCGCGTAGAGCTCGATGAGCGGCGTTCCCCCGAGTCCGCTCAGCATCGCGATCACCGGTGCTCCGGAGAAGTCGTGGTCCGACAGGATCGACGACACCAGCTCTTCGGCGATCTCGGACGCCGGCCGGAGGGGCGCCCGCTTGCGGCCGGGCTCCCCGTGGATGCCCACGCCGACCTCCATCTCGTCCTCGGGCAGGTCGAAGCTCGGCTTGCCGACCGCGGGCAGCGTGGCGCTCGTGAGCGCGACGCCCATCGAACGGCCGTTCTGGGAGACGCGCGTAGCGAGTTCGTGGACGGCATCGAGATCGCGGCCCTCCTCGGCGGCGGCGCCGGCGATCTTCTCGACCAGCACGGTCGTGCCGACGCCGCGCCGCCCGGCGGTCCACGTGGAGTCCTCCACCGCGACGTCATCCGCCACGAGCACGGACTTCACCGGAACTCCGTCCGCTTCGGCGAGTTCGGCGGCCATCTCGAAGTTGAGCACGTCGCCGGTGTAGTTCTTGACGATGTAGAGGACCCCGGCTCCGGCGTTGACCGTCATCGTGGCAGCGAGCATCTGGTCGGGCGTCGGCGACGTGAAGACCTCGCCCGCACATGCGGCATCCAGCATCCCGAGGCCGACGAAGCCGCTGTGCAGCGGTTCATGCCCCGACCCGCCGCCGGAGATCAATGCGACCTTCCCCTGCTTCACGGCCGCTCCGCGAGAGACCACGCGGTTGGCGAAGTCGACCGCGAGCTCGTGGTGTGCTGCCGCGACGCCGTTCAGCGCGTCGGCCAGCACCGTCGCCGGTGAGTTGATGAGCTTCTTCATCGCTGGGCCTCCTGTTCGGCGACTGCCTCGGTGGTGGTGGTGGTGGTGCTGGTGGTGCGATCCGCCCGCGTGCGTGAGATGAGTCCGAACAGCAGGCCTGCGGCGATACCGCCGAGCACCTCGGCGATGACGTAGACCGGCCACTGCTCCCACTGCACCGTGCCGCCGAGGATCTGCTGCACGAGCATCGGGCCGGTCGTGCGGGCGGGGTTGATGGAGGCGCCCGTCGCGGGTGCCACTGGGATGATCGCGGCGAACACGACCAGGCCGATCACGAGGCCGGCGAAGCCCGGCGCGGCCTTGCGGTGGATCACGCCGAACACGGTGAACACGAGGAGGAACGTCCCGACGAACTCCGCCGTGAACGCCTGCGCGATCGGGATGTCGCCGTACGAGGCGACGCCGAGGCCGAGGCTGCTCGCCTCCGAACCGAGCACCCCGACGATGGCGAACGCCCCGACGGTCGCGCCCAGCAGCTGTGCCAGTACGTAGCCCGGCACCTCCCGCCAGGCGAACTTGCCGGTCACGGCGAGCGCGAGGGTGACCGCGGGGTTGATGTGGTTGCCCGAGATGTACCCGAACACGTACACCGTCGCCACGACGATGGTGCCGAAGGCCAGCGAGATGAAGCCGAGATCGGCGGGCGCGAAGGGGGCGTCGCCCCTCACGAGTGCGAACGCCGGCACCGAGCCGACGCCGACGAATACGAGGAAGGCGGTGCCGAGGAACTCGGCGGCGAGCCGCTGCCAAGTCCTGTTGTCATCCATGATGTGCGTTCTCCTTTGAACGGGGAGCCCGTCGGGCTCGGGAACCGAGTACATTCGATATTGTCGAATGTGATTCGGTAATACCGAATGATGCACCCCAGTCATCCGTCTGTCAAGAACGCGACAGAATGGGAATGCGCATGACGCGACGACGCGCCGGGAAGGGGAACGCCGTGATCCAGTCGATCGATCGCGCGGCGAAGATCCTCGGCCTGCTGCAGGGCTCGCGCCGGATGGGGATCAGCGAACTGGCGGCGGCGCTCGACCTGCCGCCCTCGACCGTGCACGGCATCGTGAAGTCGCTGCAGTCGCACGGCCTGGTCGCCCAGCAGCCCAGCGGCAACCGGTACGTGCTCGGGCCGGCACTGCTGAAGCTCTCGAGCGTCTACCTCGACACGCTCGACGTGCGTGCCCGATCGATGCGCTGGATGCACGAGCTCTCCCGCCGCACCGGACTCGCCTCCCGGCTCGGCGTGGAGATGTTCGGCGAAGTGGTCGTCATCCACCACGACCGTCGGCCCGACGGCACCGAGCAGATGCCCGAGACGGGCGTGACGATCCCGAGCCACGTCTCGGCGATGGGCAAGGTGCTGCTCGCCTACGACGCCGCGCACGCGGCGGATGTCCTCTCGCGTCCGCTCCCCAGTCTCACGGCGGAGACCACGACCGAACCGGATCGGCTGCGGGAGGAGTTCGAACAGGTCCGGCGGGACGCGCTCGGGTTCGAGAACGAGGAGGCGGTCATCGGCGAGTCCTCGGTCGCGGCGCCGATCTGCGCCGAGGAGGGCGAGGTGATCGCCGCGATCGCGGTGGTCATGCCCTCGAGCGCGTGGCCTCCGACCGAGGCGGTCCTGAACGACCTCCGCGAAGCCGCACGGAACGTCTCGCGAGAGCTCGGCGCGCCGACCTGGCCGCCGCGTGCCCCAGCGGCGGCGGCCGGCTGAGCGCTGGTCGTGCCGCGGCCGGCCCGCCTGCGCCCTGAACCGCCGCACGGAGGCGTGCCGCATCCGCGGAATGGGGCTATGTTGCTGCCTGACGAGCGGCGCTGAGCTCTGCTCGGGTTCCGCGGGAGGGGGCGGGTCCGATGAGTTTCAAGGTCTCGACGGCGAAGGTCGACATCACGCCATTGCCGGGGGTCAACCCGTACATGGGCGGGTACGGCACGCAGAGCGGGCCACGCGAGGCCGTGAGCGACGACCCGTACTCGCAGCCGCTCTACGCCCGCTGCGCGGTGATCTGGGACGACGGACATCCGTTCTGCCTCGTCTCGCTCGACATCCTCGGCATCCCGCGCGCCGTGCACCTCGCGGTGCGAGCGAGACTCCTGCCACTCGCGGCCTGGGTCTCGTCGGACATCGTGCTGCTCGCCAGCCACACCCACAACGGGCCGGTCATCGGCCGGACACTCGACCCGTTCATCACGTACAACATGGGTCCGGCCGAGCTCGCGTCGGTCGACGCGTACACGGCATGGCTGCAGGATCGCATCGTCGCCGTCGTCGCGAACGCGCTGTCGGGCGAGCGCACGCCGGTGACGCTCGAGTACCGCGTGGCATCCGCCGGGTTCGCCGTCAACCGGGTCGGCCTGCCGACCGTGGAGACCGATATCCCGGTGCTCACCGCACGCCGCGGCGACGGCACCCCTCGCGCCGTGCTCTTCAGCTACGGCTGCCACCCCGTCAGCGCGGGATGGCAGGAGCTCTGGGACGGCGACTGGCCCGCCGAGGCGTGCGACGTCGTGGAGGACGAGTCGGGCGCGTTCGCCCTCTTCATCCCCGGACCCGCCGGCGACCAGGACCCGGCGGGCGTGCGCAGCTGGGCTCTGCGGGACGACCACGGCAACACGATCGGCTACACGGTGCTGGACGCCGCGGCGTCGCCCGGCCGGGAGCTGACCGGGCCCATCTCGTCTGACCTCCGCGAGGCGACCCTGCCGCTCGACATCGAGGAGACGCCCGGCAACCTGGCGGCCGTGCGCGCCGCGTTCCTGGTGCGGACGCTCAACCCGGCCGGTCTGCCGGCCTGGTACCAGCGGCACGGCGAGGCGATGATCGACCGGATCGACAACGACTCCTATGCGACGAGCGTGCAGAATCCGTCGCAGGTGTGGAGGATCGACGGGAATCCGGGCCTGCAGCTCGCGTTCGTCGGCGGCGAGCTCGTCAGCGGCTACGGTGCCTACTTCCGACTCCGCTACGGCGGAGTCGAGGAGCTCCTGATCGGCGGATACGCGAACGAGACGAACTCCTACATCCCGGCGAACAACTTCCTGCTGCCGCTCGCGCCCTCGTGGGGCAGCTACGAGGGTGGATGGGATTCCGACTCCCCGGGGATCGCGGGAGGCAGCATGACGATCTACCCGCAGATCGCGCACTTCCTTGCGGGCGACTCCGGCGTGGAGTCCGCGGTGATCGACGCGCTCACCGAGCAGCTGTCCTGAGGGCGGGTGCGGCGCTGGGCGTCGGCGCCCGAAACGCGGGCCCCTCTCCCCAGACGTCAGCCGCTGCTCCCCGTCGCCAGTTCCTCTTCGATGAGCCCCGCGTGCGGCGCCTCGGGGCACAGCACGAGGGCGGCCTCGAGGACCGAGTCGGGGTAGGTGCTCATGCCGTGGTCGCCGTCGGGCGGAATCCGCACGCACGCGGCCAGCGTCTGCAGGTAGAGCTCGGTCGAGTCGTCGTCGGGGAGCCCGGCCGCCGCCACCTCGGCGACGGCCGCCTCCTCGTCGCTGAGCTCGAATCCGTCGGGTGCCCCGACCGTCGCCTCGCAGTGGTCGATGCGCACGTAGTTCGTCGACGCCCACGCCTCCTCCAGGCGCGTGAACGTCGCCACCTCGCTGCCGTCGGGGTAGAAGCACGTGATGAGGAAACGGGCCTCGTCGCCGCCCGCCGGTGCGGAGGGCGACGAGGTGGCCGTGGGCGGGCCCGACGGGGCCGGCGTGGCCCCGCCGGGCATGCATCCCGTCAGCGCGAGCGCCAGCAGCGCGACGGCGACCGGCGCGCCGAACCCGAGACGCGGGATCATACGTAGCCGCCATCTCGCCCCCCGTTCCGGCGCCGGCCCGCCCCGCCGGCCGCGCCTCGTCTCAGTCGTGCTGCGGGAACCCGAGGTTCAGGCCCCCGTGGCTCGGGTCGAGCCAGCGCGACGTGATCGCCTTCTCCTGGGTGAAGAAGTCGAAGCCGCGCGGGCCGTACGCCTTCGCATCGCCGAAGAACGAGTCCTTCCAGCCGCCGAACGAGTGGTACGCCACGGGCACCGGGATCGGCACGTTGATGCCGACCATGCCGACCGTGACCTCCCGCTGGAAGCGCCGGGCGGCGCCGCCGTCGTTCGTGAAGATCGCCGTGCCATTGCCCCAGCGGCTCGCGTTGATGAGGTCGAGGCCGTCCTCGTACCCCTCGATCCGCACGACCGAGAGCACCGGACCGAAGATCTCGTCTCGGTACACGGCCGACGACGTGGGCACCTTGTCGACGAGGGTCGGGCCCATCCAGAAGCCCTCGGGCTCGCCGTCGACCTCGGGGTCGCGTCCGTCGACCACCACGTCGGCCCCGTCGGATGCCGCGACGTCGAGGTAGCCGGCGACCTTGTCGCGATGCTCGCGCGTGATGAGCGGGCCCATGTCGCAGCCGCGCGTGCCGTCGCCGATCTTCAGGCGCGACATCCGCTCGGCCACCTTCTCGACGAACTCGTCTGCGATCGAGTCGACGGCGAGCACCGCCGAGATCGCCATGCAGCGCTCGCCCGCGGAGCCGAAGCCCGCGTTCACGGCGGCGTCGGCGGCGAGGTCGAGGTCGGCGTCGGGCAGCACGAGCATGTGGTTCTTCGCGCCGCCGAGCGCCTGCACGCGCTTGCCGTTGGCCGTGGCCGTCGAGTAGATGTACTGCGCGATCGGCGTCGACCCCACGAACGAGATCGAGCGCACGGTCGGGTGGTGCAGCAGCGCGTCGACCGCGACCTTGTCGCCGTGCACGACGTTCAGCACGCCGTCGGGCAGGCCGGCCTCCTGCATGAGCTTCGCGAGCCACACGGCGGCGCTCGGGTCCTTCTCGGAGGGCTTCAGCACCACCGTGTTGCCGGTCGCGATCGCGAGCGGGAAGAACCACAGCGGCACCATCGCCGGGAAGTTGAACGGGCTGATGATGCCGACCACGCCCACGGGCTGGCGCGTCGTGTAGACGTCGATGCCCGTCGAGACGTTCTCGGAGTACTCGCCCTTCGTGTAGCCGGGCATGGCGCAGGCGAGCTCGACGACCTCGAGTCCGCGTGCGATCTCGCCCGCGGCATCCGAGGTCACCTTGCCGTGCTCGCTCGTGAGGATCGCGGCGAGCTCGCCGGTGCGTGCGTTCAGCAGCTCGCGGAACGCGAACATGACCTGCTGGCGTTTCGCGATCGACGTGTCGCGCCATGCGGGGAACGCCCGGGCGGCGGCCTGCACGGCGAGGTCGACGTCCTCCGTCGAGGCGAAGCGCACGCGCCGCTGCTCGACGCCGAGCGCGGGGTTGTAGACGGGTCCGCTGCGGTCGGACGATCCGGCGACGGATGCCCCGTCGATCCAGTGCTCGACGGTCGCCGTCTCGGCGGCCTGCGGCTGGGTATCGGTCAGTGACGGTGCTTCTGGGATTGTCTGGCTCATGAGTCAGCCCTCTCCTTCGAGTGCGGTGCTCAGTACTTCATCGTAGATCGGCATCGCCTGCGGCGACGTCCTCGACCGTGACGACGCACGGCGGCACCACGTGGATGCGGTTGTCCTGCACGAACGGCAGGAGCCCGCGCCCGACGAGCGCGGACTTGATGCGGCCCATCGCGGCCGCCGGGAGCGGCTCGCGCGTGTCGGGATCGGCGACGAGCTCGATGGCCCAGAACACGCCCTCGCCGCGCACCTCGCCGATCACGGCGTGCCGCTCGGCGAGCTCGGCGAGCGCCGGGCCGATCTCGGTCTCGCCGATCGCGCGGGCGTTCTCGACGATGCCCTCCGAGGCCATGGCATCGAGCGTCGCGACGATCGAGGCCATCGCGAGCGGATGCCCCGAGTACGTGAGCCCGCCCGGGAACACCCGGTCGTCGAAGGTCGCCGCGATCGGGTCGGAGATGATCACGCCGCCCGCCGGCACGTAGCCGGAGTTCACGCCCTTCGCGAAGGTGATCAGGTCGGGTCGCACGTCGTAGCCGTCGAACGCGAACCAGCGGCCACTGCGGCCGAAGCCGCACATCACCTCGTCGAGGATGAGCAGGATGCCGTGCCGGTCGGCGAGCTCGCGCACCCCGGCGAGGTAGCCGGGCGGCGGCAGCATGATGCCCGCCGTTCCCGGGATGGTCTCGAGGAGGATCGCCGCGATCGACGACGGTCCCTCCGCCTCGATGACGCGGCGCAGGTGGTGGAGCGCGCGCTCCGACTCCTCCTCGGGCGTCGTCGCCCAGAACTCCGAGCGGTAGAGGTACGGCCCGAAGAAGTGCACGTGGCCTCTGGCGAACTCGTTGGGGATGCGCCGCCAGTCGCCGGTCGCGACCACCGCCGCGCCGGTGTTGCCGTGGTACGAGCGGTAGGTCGAGAGGATCTTGTCGCGGCCGGTGTGCAGGCGCGCCATGCGGATCGCGTTCTCGTTGGCGTCGGCGCCGCCGTTCGTGAAGAACACCTTGTGGAAGCCGGGCGGCGCATGGCCCACGATGCGCTTCGCGGCCTCGCCGCGGGCGAGGCTCACGGTCGACGGCGCGATGGTCGTGAGCAGCTCGGCCTGCTCGCGGATCGCCTGCACGACGGCCGGATGCTGGTGGCCGATGTTGACGTTCACGAGCTGGCTCGAGAAGTCGAGGTACTCGCGCCCGGCGTGGTCCCAGACGCGGCATCCGCGGCCGCTGGCGACGACCAGCGACGAGAGCTGCGACTGGGCCGACCAGGAGTGGAACACATGGTCGCGATCGAGCTGGCGGGCGAGTTCGTCGAGGTCCTCGGCGAGGTTCTCGGTCATGGCTTCGATGCCTTTCGTTCGGTGGTGTTGTCCGCGGGTTGAGGAGCGGCCCTCGGGCCGCGTCTCGAAACCCGACCCGGACGCGACCGGGTTTCGAGACGCCGCTTCGCGGCTCCTCAACCCGCGGACATGATCAGTTGCCGCCCTCCTCGAGGGTGACGTCGATGGGCTCCCAGCCCTCGCCGGTGAGGTCGAGGTCCTCGCCCTCGAGCTCGTCGAGCGCCTGCTGGATCCAGTCGTTCGTCCACGCGGTGGCGGGCGGCTCCTCGGTGATGAGGTGGGCGCCCGACTCGTTCACCGCGGCGAGCGCGCCCGCGACGGTCTTGTCGAATGCGGCCTCGTCGATGACGCCGATGCCGGCAGGCGACGGCCAGATGAGCTTGTTGGTCTCGTTGACCATCCAGAGCTCGTGGCTGGGTCCCCATCCGGAGCCGGCGGCGATCGTGATCTCCGACACCTCCTCGGGGTTCTCGGCGGCGTAGATCCACCCCTTGATGACGGCCTTCAGGAACTTGACCGTCGTGTCCTGGTACTCCTCGTCGCTCTCGAGCCGCTCGGTGTCGGCCCAGATCGCGTCCTGGAGCATGGCGCCCTCGGTGTCCTCGTAGTTCATGACGTTGAAGTCCTCGGGCTGGTAGAGCTCGCCCGTGTCGGGGTTCGTCGTCTCGAGGAGCTGCGCGTACTCGTTGTACGTCATCGCCTGGGCCGCGTCGATGTCACCCTGCAGGAAGGCGTTCATGTTGAAGTCCTGCGTGATGATCTGCACGGTGGTGGCGTCGAGACCCTCGTCGGCCATGGCCGCGAAGATCTCCCACTCGTTGCCGAAGCCCCACGAGCCGATCTTCTTGCCCTCGAAGTCGGCGACCGAGTCGATGCCCGAATCGGCCCACGACACCTGCAGGGTTCCCGACCTCTGGAAGATCTGGGCGATCTCGGTGAGGTTCGCGCCCTGCTCGATCGAGCCGAGCACCTTCGGCACCCACGCGATGGCGTAGTCCACGTCGCCGTTGGCGAGCGCGTCCTGCGGCACGATGTCTCCGCCCGAGGGGATGATCTCGACCTCCAGGCCCTCCTCCTCGAAGTAGCCGAGCTCCTGTGCGGCGAAGTAGCCGGCGAACTGGCCCTGGGGGAGCCACTGGAGCTGGAGCTTCACCGGCGTGAGCTCGCCGTCGCCGGCGCCCTCGGTCTCCCCGGATCCGCCGCCGGACGGCGAACATGCGGTGAATGCGAGCGCCGCCGCGAGGGCGAGCCCGCCGATCGTCGCGAGGCGACGTCTGCTGTGGTTCATGTCAGTCCTTTCGATGCTGTTCTTGGGTACTGCCTCGGTGCGTGCGGTGGTGCGGTGTTCCGCCAGGGCGTCTGCCCGGGTGGCTTGTCGTCAGGGGCGTCGTCGCGCCTGCGGGGTGTGACGCTGCAGGAGTCGTTCGAGTGCGAGCGTGGCGAGGTAGAAGAGGAGTCCGAGGGCGATGGATGCCAGGACGTACGCCCAGGCGCGGGCGTAGGCGCTCGAGGCGGCCGACGTGGAGATGAGTCCGCCGAGGCCGCCACGCGGGCCGCCGAAGTACTCGGCGACGAGCGCGGAGATCACCGCGAGCGACGAGGCGATGCGGATGCCGGTCAGGATGAACGGGCGCGCCGTGGGCAGCGTGAGCGTCCGCAGCACCTGTCCGCTCGACGCGGCGTACGCCTTCATGAGGTCGCGATGCACGGGCTCCGTCTGGCGGAAGCCGCGGAGGGTGTTGATGAAGACGGGCACGAACGACGCGAGCGCGGCGATCGCCTGGCGACCGAACTGGCTGTCGGCGCCGAACATCGAGTTGAGCACGGGGGCGAGGGCCACGATCGGGATCACCGCGAGCGACGCGACGACCGGGGCGCTCATCTGGTCGATGGCCCGCCATCGCGCGGCGAGCGCGGCGAGGAGCATGCCGAGGATCGATCCCACGACGAGGCCGATCAGCGCGTTCGTGCCCGTGACCAGCATCGCCGAGGCGATCGACGGCCAGTAGGCGATGAACTCCTCGATGATCGACGCCGGGCTCGGCAGCAGGTAGTCGGAGACGCCGACGACGCTCACGAGGAACTGCCAGATGCCCAGGACGATGACTCCGACGGCGATGGGCGCGACGATGCGGAGCGTCGTCTCGGTGCGCGGGCTCATGCCCTTCGGCCGCCCTGCGGTGGGAGCGGCGGGAGCGGCGGGAGCGGCGGCCGACATCAGCGCGTCTCCACCCCGCGCGGGCCCGTGCCCACGGGCGAACCGCCGTGCAGCGCCTCGCGCACCGCGGTGACCATGTCGAAGAAGGCGCGCTCCTCGCGGAGTTCCTCCGTGCGGGCCGCACGCTCCGCCTCGGCGCCGAGGCGCATGGGCACGATCTCCGGATCCGGCCCGGCCGGGGCGACATCACGACGACCCGGTCGGAGAGGAACACCGCCTCGGGGATCGAGTGCGTGACGAACACCACGGCGGCGCCCGTCTCGGCGGAGATGCGCACGAGCTCGGTCTGCATCTTCTCGCGCGTCATCTCGTCGAGCGCGCCGAAGGGCTCGTCCATGAGCAGCAGCCGCGGTTGCTCGGCGAGCGACCGGGCGATCGCGACGCGCTGCTGCATGCCGCCCGAGAGCTGGTCGGGGTAGCGGGCGGCGAAGTCGGAGAGGCCGACCATCTCGAGCAGCTCCGCCACGCGCGAGGTCCGGGCAGCGGATGCCACGCCGTGCAGCTCGAGCGGCAGCGCCACGTTCGCGGCCACCGTGCGCCACGGCAGCAGGCCGGCCGACTGGAACGCGATGCCGTACTCCTGGTCGAGCCGCGCCTTCCTCGCGGTCTTGCCGAACACCGAGAGGGTGCCGCCCGTGGGCTCGTCGAGGTCGGCGACGAGCCGCATGAGGGTGGACTTGCCGCATCCGCTCGGGCCGATGAGCGAGACGAACTCGCCGGCCTCGACGGTGAGGTCGATCGCGTCGAGCGCCTGCACCTGGCCGGTCCCGGTCTCGAAGACCTTGTCGACGCCGCGGATCTCGACGGCGCGCGGCGACGGCTGACGCTGCCGCTGTCTGCGGGTTGCGTCGGTCGAACTCCCTCTGCGGGTTGAGCCTGTCGAAACCCCTCTGCGGGTTGAGCCTGTCGAAACCCCTCTGCGGGTTGAGCCTGTCGAAACCCCTCTGCGGGTTGAGCCTGTCGAAACCCCGACTCATCGGTCATGCGGATTCCTCCGTTCGTCGGTAGTTCCCGAGGATCACGCCGAGCAGCGCGACCGAGCCGGCGGCCACGAGGCCGAGCACGATGGCGCCGAAGATCGGGCCCCATGCCTTCGCGGGGTCGCCGGAGGCCTGCCCGGCGAACTGGATGAGGATGCGGCCGATGCCGCCCTGCAGGCCTGTGGACACCTCGGCCACGACCGCGCCGATCACGGCGTTCGCCGCTCCGAGCCGCAGGGCCGGCAGCAGGTAGGGCACGGATGCCGGGAAGCGCAGCTTCACGAGCGTCGACCAGTAGCCCGCGGCATACGTCTGCATCAGCTCCTCGTGGATGCGGTCGGGTGACTGCAGTCCCTTGAGGGCGCCGATGGCGATGGGGAAGAACGCGAGGTAGCTCGCGATCAGGGCGACCGACATCCAGTCCTGCCACTCGAACGAGCCGATCTCGACGCGCGACCCCCAGCTCTTCACGACCGGCGCGAACGCGATGAGCGGCACGGTCTGGCTGATGACGATCCAGGGCAGCAGGCCCCACTCGGCGATGCGCCAGCGCTGCATCACGAGCGCGAGGCCGATGCCCACGACCACGCCGACGAGCCAGCCGACGGCCGCGATGCCGAGCGTCGTGAGCGCGGCGAGCGCGATCACCGCCCAGAGCGGCTGGGCCGACGGCGAGCGCGTGACCGGCTCTGCGAGGCGTCCGAGCATGTCCCACACGTGCGGCATGGCGAGGTCGGTGGTGCGCGGCAGCACGCGGGCGCCGCCGATCACCACGCCGTCGGCCGGGCCGAGCAGCTTGTAAACCTCCCAGATGAGCGCGATCGCGAGGATGCCGGC
>CAWCWD010000057.1:0-166431 GCA_963799015.1 uncultured Actinomycetota bacterium
GCGTCCAGCAGCGCGATCGCGTCCAGCGCGAACACGGATTGCTGACCGTTTCGCAGGCTCCCAGCCGAGCGGAACCTCGTCGTGCCGTATCCGCGCAGATGCGGCACGAGCACGCGAAAGCCGGCCTCGGCCAGCATCGGTGCGACCTCGGCGTAGCTGTTGATGTCGTACGGCCAGCCGTGCAGGAGCAGGACCGCGGGCCCGTCGGCCGGGCCGAGGTCGGCGAGCCCGATATCGAGTTCGCCGGCCTCGACCTGCACGATCGGACCCAGTCCGCTGCTCGGCGGGGTGGCCGGGCCGGGCGGGCGGCGTCCATCGTTGAGGACTCCTCGGCTCACCGCAGCGACCGGAAGGCGGCGCGCATCTCCTGCGAGAACAGCTCGGGCTGCTCCCACGCCGCGAAGTGCCCGCCCCGATCGAGCCGGTTGAAGTGGATCAGGTTCGGGTAAGCCTGCGTCGCCCAACTGCGCGGCGCCGCGTAGATCTCGTCGGGGAAGACGCTGACCGCGACCGGGAGCTTCACGCCCTTCGGGGCGAAGAAGGCGAGCTTGCTCTCCCAGTACAGCCGGGCCGACGAGACGGCCGTGTTCGTGAGCCAGTACAGCGTCACGTTGTCGAGCACGTCGTCGGGCGTGAGGCCTTCGGATGCCCCGGCGAAGGCGCGTGCGATCAGCGTCGTAGCTGCGGGCGTCATGGTCGAGCATCCACGCGGCGAGGCCGACCGGCGAGTCCGCGATCGAGTACAGCGTCTGCGGCCGGTTGCCCATCTCCTGCGCGTACGCCAGCCCGTGCGCGTAGAAGAACGCGAGCTGGTCCCAGGCGCCCCGCTCCTCGGGCGAGAGGTCCTCGGGCGCCGGGTCGCCGTTGTCCAACGCCGCCTGGATCGAGTCCGGGACGGTCGCGGCCATGTTCGTGTGGATGCCGATCAGACCCGGGGCTCGAGGAGCGCCATCTGCTCGGTCACGGCGTTGCCCCAGTCGCCGCCCTGGGCGACGTAGCGGTCGTAGCCCAGCCGGCGCATGAGCTCGACCCACGCCTTGGCGATGCGGATCGGATCCCAGCCGGTCGCGTCGGGCTTGCCCGAGAAGCCGTGGCCCGGCAGTGACGGGATGACGAGGTGGAACGCGTCGTCGGCGCTCGCGCCGTGCGCGGTCGGGTTCGTGAGCGGGTCGACGATCTTCAGCTGCTCGATGATCGAGCCCGGCCAGCCGTGGGTGACGATCATCGGCAGCGCATCCTCGTGCGGAGACCGCACGTGGATGAAGTGGATGTCGAGCCCGTCGATCTCCGTGACGAACTGCGGAAGCTCGTTGAGGCGGGCCTCGACGGCGCGCCAGTCGTGCCCGTCGACCCAGCGGTCGGCGAGCGCCTTCACGACGTCGAGCTGCACGCCCTGCGAGGCGTCGTCCACGGTCTCCTGCTCGGGCCATCGGGTTTCGCGGACGCGGCGGTGCAGGTCATCGAGGTCCGACTGCGGGAACTCGACCGTGAACGGCCGGATGGTGTCGTCTTGGTTGTTCGCCTCGGACCGAGGCTCAGTCGTAGTCATGATGTACTCCTAATGAATCGAAGGGAGTGCGGGACTTCCGCAACCCCGTTTGTCGAGAATGTTTCTGGGCGGGCCACCACGCCAGGCCCCCGGTGGCCGCCACTCGGCGTTTGCCGGCGGCGGCCCACGCGAGGTTCGGGGCCGTGCTGCCCTGAACGGAAGTCGCCCGGCTGGGCGGCGAGTTCATCGGGTGTTCTGGCTCCCGAGGGTCGGGGCGAGGAAGTCGATGAGCAGGTTGTTCACGCGCTCGGCTTCGTCGTGGTGGACCCAGTGGGAGGCGTTCGGCAGGCGCTCGACACGGTCGAGGTTGGGCACGTCCTCCTGGTGCGGCTCGGCGAGGTCGGGGCCGAGGTAGCGGTCGCCCTGCCCCCAGATCACGAGGGTCGGCGCCGAGATGGGAAGGACCTTCTGCTTCGACCCCAGCCGCACCGCGGCGCGGTAGTAGTCGATCATCGCCTTCGCTGCCCCGGGCTGGGACCACGCCTCGACGTAGCGATCGTTCTCCTGCCGCGTGTACGGCGGGCGGGCGTCGCGCTGGAAGCCCTTGAAGAACTTCCACCCGTCGCGGGCGGCGCGGCGCTCGGGCAGTCCCGGGAACTGGAAGTAGAAGAAGTACCAGATCCTCAAGAGCTGGCGCGGGTTGCGGAGCCCTTCGTTCAGCTTGCGCGGGTGGGCCGCGTTCAGGATGACGAGGCGGTCGACGACCTCGGGGTGGTTCATCGCGAGGGACCAGGCGACCGATCCGCCCCAGTCGTGACCGACGACCATCGCTGATGCGGCGCCGAGCTCGCGGATGAGCCCGTGGACGTCGGCCGCGAGCTTGTCGGCGGTGTAGTCGGTGAAGTCGTCCGGCCTCGACGACAGGTTGTAGCCGCGCAGGTCGGGCGCGACGACTCGGTAGCCCGCCTTCACGAGCGGTGCGATCTGCAGTCGCCAGCTGTACCAGAACTCCGGGAAGCCGTGCAGCAGGAGCGACGAGTGGCCCGTCGCCGGCCTCGACGTAGTGCAGCTTCACGTCGCCGACCTGGGCGTAGCCATCGCGAAGCGCGGTGCCCACGTCGATCGTCGAGCGGGTGACGGTGTTGGTTGTGGTGTTCATGACAATCTCCTTCCAAGAGATCTCGTTGTGATGCGGACAAGCCTCGTCTCCACGCGTTCGCGTCGCGCCCGGGAGATTGCCCGGGTCTGCACCCCCGGCCGGCGCCCCGGCGTACGAAACGTCGAGATCTCTTGCCAGTGCCGACGCCGACCCCTACTGTCGGAACCGGCGGTGGGTTGCCCATGAGTCATGAGGAGAGCCGCGCACTGCGAGGCAGGCGCGACGAGTGCGAGGAGCTGGACCAGCTTCTGGCGAGCGCGGCCTCGGGGCACAGCGAGGTGCTGGTGCTCCGCGGCGAGGCGGGCGTGGGGAAGTCTGCCCTGCTCGAATACCTGGCGCAGCGTGCGGATGCGTTCGTGATCGACGCGGGCCACGGGCGTGGAGTCCGAGGTCGACCTTTCCTACGCGATCCTCCAGCAACTGTGCACGCCGTTCCTCGACGGCACCGCTCACCTTCCGGAGCCTCAGCGACAGGCCCTCGACACGGCGTTCGGCTCGCGCAGCGGCGAGGCCCCCGATCGATTCCTCGTCGGGCTCGCCGTGCTGGGACTCTTCGCGGAGGCGGCTGAGACGTCGCCCCTTCTCTGCGTCCTCGACGATGCGCAGTGGATCGATACCGTGTCGGCGCAGGTGCTGACCTTCGTGGCCCGGCGCCTGGCCGCGGAGAGAATCGCGATCGTCTTCGCCGTGCGCGATCCGATCGACGCGGGCGATGAGGGCGATGCGTTCGATGCCCTCCCTGCACTCGCCGTCCACGGTCTTGCCGACGTGGATGCCGCAGCCCTGCTCGATTCGGTCGTGGCAGGGCCGTTCGATCAGCGGGTGCGCAGCCGCATCCTCGCGGAGGCCCGCGGAAACCCGCTCGCCCTCATCGAGCTGCCGCGCGAGCTGGATAGTCCGGAGTTCGCCTTCGGGATCGTCCCCGTCGACCACGGCTCGCTCTCCGGTCGGATCGAATCGGGTTTCGCCCGCCGCCTCGACGCGCTTCCTGCAGCCACGCGCGAGTTGATGCTGATCGCGGCGGCGGAACCGATGGGCGACGTGACCCTGCTGTGGCGAGCTGCCACGCTCTCGGCCATCCCGGTCGATGCCGTCGAACCCGCACAGGAGGCGGGCCTGCTCGAACTCGGTGGGCAGGTTCGATTCCGCCACCCCCTGATGCGATCGGCGGTCTATCGCGCTGCCACCGAACAGGATCGGAGGAGGGCGCACGAGGTCCTCGCCGAAGCAATGATCGGCGATACGAATGCGGATTGCCTTGCATGGCACCGGGGGGAGGCCGCCAGCGGTCTGGATGAAGTCGTCGCCGCTGAGCTCGACCTCGCTGCCGTCCGCGCGCAGGCGCGCGGTGGCTGGACGGCGGCCGCGGCGTTCCTCGCGCGATCGATGGAACTGACCCCGGATCCGGGACAGCGAGCTCGCCGGGCTCTCGCCGCCGCGAATGCGCGACTCCAGGCGGGATTCACCGACGGAGCGCACGCGATGCTCGCGATCGCCGAAGCCGGACCGCTCAGCGACCTGGATGACGCGCGAGCGCAACTGCTCGAAGCACAGATCTCCTTCGCGTCGACGCGAGGTCGGGAGGCTCCATCGCTGTTGCTTCTTGCGGCGAAGAGGTTCGAGCCGCTGGATGCCGCCTTGGCACGCGAGACCTATCTCGATGCGTTCACTGCCGCGCTCTTCGCCGGACGCCTGGCAGACGGCGGTGGTGCACTCGACGACGTGGCGCGAGCGATCCTCGACGCGCACTGGGCCGACGCGGGGAGACGGCTCCCGGCTGCCTGCGAATTGCTCCTCGACGGACTCGCGACGCTCGTCAGGGACGGGCTACGCCGTCGGGGTCCCGATGATTCGCCGCGCACTCGTCGCGATGAGGAGCGAGCGGTTCGACGACGATGACTCCCTGCGGTGGCTCTGGCCGGCCTCACGGGCGGCACGGGCGGTCGGCGATGATGTCAGCTGGCTCGAGCTCACGGATCGGCATGTCCGACTCGCGCGACGGAGCGGGGCGCTCGCGATGCTGCCCATCGCCCTCACCGAGCGTGTCAGCGTCGAGCTCTTCACCGGGGATCTCGCGGCAACGCTCGCGCTGGCAGCCGAGGCGGAAGCGGTGACCGCGGCCACGGGCAACGAACTGAGTCCGCACATCGCGTTCCTGCTCGCCGCCTGGCGAGGGAACGAGACCGAAGCTCGCGCGCTCATCGACGCCGCCCGCACCGATGTCTCTAGACGCGGTGAGGGACTCTGGCTGATGGGAACGGAATTGACCAGCTCCGTCTTCCTCAACAGCTACGGACGCTACGAAGAGGCTCTGGCCGCGGCAGAGCGTGCGGCGGAGCATCCGTTCGAACTTGGGCTGTCTACTTGGGTCTATCCGGAACTCATCGAGGCGGCGGTTCGTAGCGACGAGGCCGATCGAGCAGTTCCCGCGCTCGACCGCCTCGTCGAGATCGCCCGTGCCAGCGACACTGACTGGTCGCTCGGCGTCCTGGCGCGCTGCCGCGCCCTGCTCGGCAGCGACGACGAAGCCGAGGCTTGGTACCGGGAGTCGATCGAACGCCTCGGTCGCACACGCATCCGCATGGCACTGGCCCGCACGCAGCTGCTTTACGGCGAATGGCTGCGCCGAAGCGGGCGGCGCATCGATGCACGCGAACACCTGCGCCCGGCGCTCGAGTTCTTCGCCGACGCTGGCATGGAAGGTTTCGCGGAACGAACCCGGCGCGAGTTGGCGGCGACCGGCGAAACCGTGCGCGCGCGCTCGGTCGACACCGCGAACGAGCTGACCGCGCAGGAGACGCTCATCGCACGCCTCGCCGCAGAAGGCCGGAGCAACCCCGAGATCGGGGCTCAACTCTTCATCAGCCCGCGCACGGTCGAGTGGCATCTCGGCAAGGTGTTCACGAAGCTGGGCGTCGGATCGCGCAAGGGGCTGCGGGCCACAATGGCGCCGACCGGGCCTGGACTGGGATCGGGCCTGGCCGGCACCCGACGGCCTGACTGACTGGCCATCACGCGAGATGTTCGACCGCCCACCGGGGTGAGTCCGGATCGCTCAACCAGCACGCTGCGAACATCGCTCCGCCCAGTGCGACGGGGGTCTCGATGCCCGGGGGTGCGCCCGGGTCCGGCACTGGTGTGATGGCCCGGCGTCACGGCCAGTGTTGTCGACGTGCCACGGGAGGCGTGCGCATCGACAAAGGAGAATCTCATGAAGTCACGAAGAATCTGGCGGGCGATAATGCCTGTCCTCACGGTCGCCCTCGCTGGGCTGGCCGTAACCCAGGGAGGGAACGCCGTCGCCGACACTTCGTCGACCTCGCGCGCCCCGATCGTCAAGACCGAGTCGGCGCCATCAGTGGCGTCGACGTGAACGGGAGCGTCGCTTACCGTGGCATCCCCTACGCCGCTCCTCCGGTCGGCGAGCTGCGGTGGAAGCCTCCGCAGCCGGCGGCCAAGTGGACCGGAGTCCGGGACGGCTCGCAGTTCGGTCCGAGCAGCCCGCAGCAACGGACGCCGCTGAGTAACGTCGGTGGTGTCCTGTCCGAGGACTCGCTGTACCTGAACGTCTCGACTCCGCGCGTCTCCGCGCAAGGGCCGTCCGGTTATCGTCTGGTTCCATGGCGGAGGCCAGGGTCCTCGGCGCTGGACGTGACTACGAGCCGGCCAAGCTGGCCGCGAAGGGTGCTGTGGTCGTCACCGTCAACTACCGCCTCGGTGCCCTCGGCTTCCTGGCGCACCCCGCTCTGGCGGAGAACCCCGGCGGCCCTTCCGGCAACTACGGCCTGATGGACCAGCAGGCCGCGCTGCGCTGGGTGCAGCAGAACATCGACAAGTTCGGCGGTGACCGTCGCAACGTCACCATCGCCGGCCAGTCCTCAGGTGGCCTGTCGGTGCTCGTGCACATGACCTCGCCTGGCTCGCGCGGGCTGTTCCACAAGGCGATTCTGCAGAGCGGCTCGTTCGCGCTGACGCAGGAGTCGCATGCCAGGCCGCCGAGGCGGTCGGTCAGCAGTTCGTCGGGCAGCTGGGCATCACCGAGCAGACCGCCGAGCAGCTGCGCAGCATCCCGGTCGGAGGAGCTGGTGAGCAACTTCCCGATCGCCACCATCCCGGGATACGTGGACGGCAAGGTGCTTCAGCGCTCGGTCGGCGAGTCGCTGGCGAGCGGCCGGTTCGCCCGAGTGCCGGTCCTGCAGGGCACCAACCACGACGAGGAGGCCGTCGTTCACCACGATCGGTCTGGCCGTCAGTCAACGGCAGTTCGTGGCGGCGACAGACGTTACCGCGGAGAACTACCAGGAGAAGATCGCCTCGGTTCTGGGCGTCTCGACGGCTCGGGCTGCCGAGGTGGCCGCTGAGTACCCGCTGGCGGACTACAGCTCGCCGACCCAGGCGCTGAGCGTCCTGGCCGGTGACGCGAGCTTCGTCGCCGGAACGCTCCAGGTGAACACCTGGCTGGCCGGTCGGGTGCCGACGTACACCTACGAGTTCAACGACGACGCCGCGCCGCTGCGCTACCCGCCGCCGCTGAACCCGCCGGTCGCCACCCACGGGTCGGAGCTCACCTACGTCTTCGACCTGCCGGACGCCGTCTTCCAGGCCCCGCTGAGCGCCGAGCAGGAGGCGCTCGCGGACAGCGATGCGCGACCGCATGGGCCAGCTTCGCGGCAACGGGCAACCCGTCGACCAAGGCGCTGCCCTGGCCGACTGCCGGCACCGGCCTGCAGGTGATGTCGCTGGAAGCGCCTCAGCCTCGCCTGTCGTCGGACTACGCGGACCGGCACCACGTCGAGTTCTGGCTGCAGCGATAGGCCCGAACAGCGACCCACTGGTTCACGACCGCCAGGCACTGGCAACCCCTGCCCGTGCCTGGCGGTCCACGCGTGGCCCCTTCGCGGCTCGCTGGTGCCCGGACCAGTGGGACCTTGCTGTTACCAGTTGGCACACGAACGAAGTTTGGGATGGAAGGAACCCGCCGGTTCATCCCCACCACGCGACACTGGCAGCTCAGCCATTCTCCCTCACCGTCGATCTCAGCGACATCCAGTTCCGTTTGGCATCGCGAGGCTCACCCGCAGCCGCGCGGTACTGACTGCCCGTTGTCGCATCCCTGCTCTGGGATCGCCCACTTTCGTCGTCGTCGGACCACATCCGCGGCTCTTCGGTACAACTTCTCGATGCCGACGTGCGCGTCTACTTTGCCTCGTTGCCCGCGAGATGTTCGGAGGGTTCGGTCCGCCTGAGAGTCGCGTGAAGGAACCGCCTGCCGCTCGGAGCTATCAAACAGACTTGGAAGCGCCTGCCGGCCGAGCCAAGTGTTCGATCGTCGCGGGTCTGGCGAGTTAGTCCACCGTTTCTGTCGAGTATCGTGGCGACTGCCCCGGTAGAGAGTTGGCCCTTCCGGGGTCCGCCACATGGGCGGGCTTCCATCCTTGGGAGGGTCAGCTTTGCGTGAGCGCAAGCCTCAGGCGCGTGCCAGCTTGGGGTAACGATGGTGCGTATGTGGTCGCCGGGTACTGCGGGGAATCGTTCGCTGAGGCGCTGCACGACTTGGGCTATCGCGCGCTCCTCTTCTTCCGGGTTCATGCGATGAGTGTGCATTCGAGTGCATCGATGGTCAATAGCGGAATGCCATCGTGTCCCAGCCGGCCTGCGCCGGCGCAGCTCTGAGCGTGCGGCACCGAAACAGGAGCTGGGTGACACATCCGAAGGACTCGCGGCGCCTGTTGACGCTGCTAGGAGGCGCCGTCAGCCTGTGCGCGAGCCGCATCCCCCTGCGGTTCAGCGCGCCGCGGCGCGCGGGCGGCCCCCAACGCCTTCGTCGTCGCGGCGCGCGGGCGGCCCCCAACGCCTTCGTCGTCGCGACGCGCGTCGTCCCTCCGGCACTGGTGCCGTTTGGGTTGTCAGCCCGCGTGGTAGGCCTCGCAGCCGTCGTTCGTGCGTCGAAGAAGTAGCACGCCGACGCCCGCGTCCGCGATCACCGCGAGCCCGTCCGCTACGAGCACGCCAGCGTAGAAGCCAGCGAGGGTTGTTTCCGGCACCAACGTGCGCTCGGGGATCCTGATGCGGTCGCGGTGACGGGGTCACGCCGTTGTCTTGACATCCTTGAAGATGCGCGAGGACATTTGGCTACGGTGTAGTGGAGGTATTGGATCATGGGCAAGATCGTGCTCTACATGTGGATGTCCCTCGACGGGTTCATCGCGGGACCGGAGGACAGGCCCGATCAGGGACTCGGGATCGGCGGCGAGCGCCTGCATGACTCCCTTTTCCTCGACGACGGGGGATCAGTCCCCTCTTCGATCCGGACCGACGACGAGGTCGGCGCCACTGTCATGGCCGACGTGATGGCCACCGGCGCCGTCCTCACTGGCCGACGCACATTCGACCACGGCGGCCAATGGAACGGCGACCACCATGACGGCGTCCCGATCTTCGTGCTCACCCGCTCCGTACCCGACGAGCCCGCGCCTGGGCACGCCCGCTACGTCACGGATGTCCGCGAGGCCGCGGCGCTGGCCAGGCAGGCCGCCGGCGACCGGGACATCCTGCTGCATGGCGCCGAGGCGGCGCGGGCGTTCCTGCAGGCCGGCGAGCTCGACGAGATGGCCCTTCAGGTCATCCCCGTGCTGCTCGGGCAGGGCCGACGGCTGTTCGACGACATGCCTCCCGAGCACGTCGAGCTCGAGCTGGTACGCGCCCTCGTCGGCCGCGGAATGCTGCACACTCGCTACCGGGTGCGGTCGGCGGATGAGCCATGACCTCCGTTGGTCTAGACATGCCCACCTTCCTGGACGGCTACATCGTCGGGCCACACGACGCCCCCGGAGGACCCGCTGTGGCGCGGTGAGTCCCAGCCTTGTTCAGATCTCTCTTGCAGTGCGATCGGCAGGATCGCCTTCCCGATGGTCACGAGTCCACGGCGGGGGCGGCACTTCGCGCAGCTGCAGCCCAGGACGCTGACATTACGCCTTTATCCGGCGCTCCACCTTCCCCCGACACCGACTACTCGCTGGTCGAGTCCGCGGTTACCGCGGAGTACTCACAACCCCACTCAGCGACTCCGTTGCGCCACGCGACCATCGTTGACGGCTGATGCTGGCGAAGTGGCGTTTGACTGCAGGTGCTGAAGATGGGTGGGATTGACCCCATGCGACAGGGTGTCGTGTAGGCGGACTCCTGTCTGGGGCCAGTCGAGCCTCGGACACGCTCGTCGCGTGAGTCCGGTACCTCCGCTTGACCAACCCCAGGTGGAAAGTTGGCACCGTCGTTATGCGTCAATGCATCGCGCACCCCAGGATTGCGTCAACCTACTTCACCGGGGACAGGGCGACGGGCCTCCTCCTCGCATCGTCTTGGACCTGGGCGGGCGACGCCGCGAGGTGCGCCTTCGGGGCGCAGCGCTGGGACGAACCCGACGGACATTTTGCGGGACGGCAGGTACTCATCTCGCTTGAGTGTCGCGACCACCGGTGTCGGCGAGGTGTTGCCCCGCCGGGCCGGGTCGATCCAGTAGGAGCTGTAGGTAAGCGACGAGAGTTGAATCGGGGCTGTCACCGCGCCCGCAGCTGCCGTGCGAAGAGCAGCGTCGTCCAGACCAGTGCGACACCGATGCTGACCGCGAGAGCGAGGTTCGCCGCGGGAACGCCCGCGAAGATGAACAGCGACAACCAGGACGCGAGGAAGAGCGCGCCGGTCAAGATGCTGAAAAGCATCCAGCCGCGAGACCCGGTCGAGGCGAACCTTCGGGCGAAGACGAAGCACGCGGCGATGAGGGCGACGAACGCAAGGGAGCTGACCGCGAAGTGCCCGAGTCCCGCAGCGCTGATGGTCGTCGGAGGGCCGTCCGGCGTCCCCGGAGGGAATCCGTCAACCGGGTCCGCCGGGAAGATCGCAGCGGCGATCATCCCCGCACCGAAGATCCCGATCAGCAGCGGGCCCCAGGCACCGCCCGGGCCTCCACCGGGCGCCAGGACACGGCGCAGTGCGATCGCCCCGGCGACGTAGAGTGCGCCGGTGACTAGGAACGTCGCGACCTGGATCCAGCCGTGCTCCCCGTTGCTGAGCACGCTCGCCGGATGGCGGCCGAGATCGAAACCCTCCCGGAAGACGGCCTGCGACGCCACCGATGCCACATAGATCGGTCCCGCGAGGGCGCCTCCGGCGAGCATCACGCGCAGAGCGCCTCGAGTGCTGGTGGACTGCGTCATCTGTAGATCGAACATTCTCATTCCTCCTCGATCTCTGTCCCGTGTTGGTCGAGCCGTGTGCGACGCCCCCTGGCGAGCTCCGTGCCGAGCGCGTCGAGCCGTTGCGTCCAGTAGTACCGGAACGGCTGAAGCCACCGGTCCACGTCCTGGAGGGGAGCGGCGTCGACGGCGTACAGGCGACGAGTGCCCTCCGCACGCACCCGCGCGAACCCGTTCTCTCTGAGGACCCGCAGGTGCTGGGACACCGCCGGTTGGGTGATGCCGAATTCCGCGCGGATGTCCCGCGCGAGGTCACCCGACGACCGCTCATTCTCGACGATGAGCTCCAGGATTCGCCGCCGGACGGGGTCACCGAGGACATCGAACGCGTGCATAGCCGGATTATATCAGTGGTGACTTAAATAAGTCAACACTTATAGCATCGACAACGAATGTGCAAATCGGTGACGGGCGAGTGAAGTCGAGTATTCCGATCCGCGTCGTCGATCGACGGGGGCAGGGCCGCGATGCGTGGATCTCACGGCGTGTCCTCAACGGTTGCCCGCTTACCTTGTTTTCGTGCGACCATCAGGGAAGCGCTTCGGAGCGGGCCGTGGCTCCAGGATCACGACCGCGGTCTCGGACGACCGAAGCGCCGCAAGGTTGTCCAGCCCCGTGTCGATCTCGCGCCATTTCGACCAGAGACGCGATCGCTCGTCGCCCTGCGCGGCGCGAGCGTGCACGAGGCGCGGGCCGTCCCGAACGACCACCACCACATCAGGTTTGGCCTGAAGGTTGAGCCACCACGCCGGCTCAGGGTCTGCCCAACCGTTCATCGCCATTGTGACGAGGTTCGGTCCGTCTTCGACGTAGCCGAGGATCACCTCTCGCTCAAGCCCGGTGCGCCGCCCAATGGTCGTCAAATGGAGCGTGCCCCAACCTTGGGGTTTCGGGCGCCATAACCCGACTCGTCCACGGGTGATTCGGTACATGCCCCGGTGAATGCGCCAGGCAAGGCGGACGAACCAGCGAGGCGGAACACTCGGTCGTCGCCCTCGTGCGTTCGACACGGGTCGGAGTCTAGTCGTCCGCGACGACTTCCACCGCGACAGCCCTCGTCTTGCCCCGAACCCGCGCTTCCGGCCATTCGCGCGGAGATTCGAGGTGCAGCGTGCGGGTGGGGTATTCGACCTCAACCCCGATGTCCGCCACGTGGTCTATGGCAAGCTCCGCGTGCGGGCAAGCTCCAACGCGGCTGCACGTCGGTCGCTCATGTCCTCGATCGAGGAACAGTATGCGCCGCTCGGTCAAGTCGGCGACCTCAGCCCCGACTCCTCGTTCCTGGCCCTGGCCCGCGAGTTCATGGACCATGTCGAGTTCACTCAGGAACAGCGCGACACGACCCGTCACGAGAACCGCAGGCTCATCGAGAAGAAGATAGCGCCACACATGGGCGCTCTCGCGATCCGCGAGATCAAGGCCAGCACAGTGCTCCGCGTGTACAACGCGATCCACAACGAGACCCCAAGCACGGCGAGGAACGTCAAGGCTCTCATCAGCCAAATCTGCTCCTACGCCGTGATGAACGACCTGATGGTCGCCAACCCAGCCCGCGAGGTGAAGCAGGTCAGGCAGCAGTCCAAACCCATCTACGCTCCGGCGCCGATGGAGCTCGAAGACTTGCGCGGCATCATCCGCGACTACCAAAACCGTACGGACCGGATGGGCCCGCGGCCCTCGGACCTTCTCGGCGATGTCGTCGACCTCATCCTCGCGACCGGTGCCCGCATCGGCGAAGCCGTCGGCCTCAAATGGGAGTACGTCGACATGGACTCGCCCAAGCCGACCATCACGATCGCAGGCAAGGTAGTCGACTCGAAGGGGCAGCCGAAGCACTGGGAGAACTATCTCAAGAGCGAGTCCGGGTGGCGGCGCATCACCGTCCCGCCGGAGCTGCTCCCGATGCTGCGGCGCCGTAAACTCACCAGCGGCGGCAACCGACGCAGGCGCCTCTATCGCCCACCTTCATGGTGTGCGCAAGCTGGAGACCAGATTCAGGCAGACGGCAAGAAGCTGAGCCGCCTGGACGTTGACGGCTGGTCCGAGATGACGGATCTCATTCGTGCGGGGGCGGACTGTGTCATTCAGTACTCGTCTAAACCGCTTGGGCCGAGCACGCAAGGCCGACCCCGATTGCGTTGACGTATCCGACGAGCCGGGCTACAGTGATCGGGACACTGTCCTTCTCAGCGAGACGGAAGTTGGCAGTTTTCAGAGAACCCAGCGGCACCAGGCGGCAATGTCCGCGAGGCGGAGCTGGCGCAGATATGACGAAAGGTCGCGATGTCGGACAAGATCAAAGTAGGGTATACGAGCTTCGCGGCCGGGAATGCTCCAATGAAGATGGGTATAGACCACGGACTGTTCTCGGACGCCAGCCTCGAGATCGAGATGATCGAGTATCCTCGCGGAGGTTCCGCGGCCGACGGCCTCGCAGGAGGTGAAGTCGACGTCGCAGTCGTATCCGCGTTGCCGATCATTCGCCTTGCGGCGCGTGGCTTCGAGCCCGTCGTCGTGATGAGCGTCGAGAACGAGAACATCTTCGCCATCATCGGTGCCGCGGGAGTGACGAGCCCAGATCAGCTACGCGGCAGGACTGTGGGTGTCAGCAGCCTGAACGATCAGGACAGCCTCATCATGAGACGTACGCTGGATCTGTGGGAGCTGCCGATCGGCGAGGGTCCGGACGCGGTAGAGATCGTGGAATTCTCTGGCGGACGCGGTGCGATCTGGGCGGCGCTTCTCGGCAACCAGGTCGCGGCGATGGCTGCCACCGTGCCCGAACCGATCAACGCGGCGTCGGTCGGTCTGCCTATCCTGCACGATTACAGTCGGCTGCACGAGCCGTACCAGGCAGGCTCCCTCGTGACAGGACGTCAGTTTGCCGATTCGAATCCGGGGCTTCTGACTGCTCTGATCCGGGCGCAGATCGCTAGCATCAATCTCTTCGCTGAGGATTTCGGCGCGTCGAGAGATCATCTTCGAGCCTGCACGCGCATTGAGGACGACGAGGTCCTGCACACGGTGTGGAGACTGTTCGGTGCGGCAATGAAGAACGGAGTTCCGACTCCGGCTCCCTTGCAGGCCGTTATCGACGACGCCAAGAGATTCGACGACCCCGAGCTGACGGTCGAAGCTGTCTCCATCGTCGACCGTTCGTTTATCGACGCTGCTGGCCCAGATCAAGCCTGAGCTGCGATGGCCCATCGACTCACAGGAGGAGAAGCATGACCAAGCAGCTGTACAGCGTGGCGGACGCCCAGCGGCGGGCACGTCGTGTCCTTCCACCTGTGCTCTGGGATTTTGTGGAAGGCGGCGCGGGCCGTGAGATCACGATGCGGGCGAACGAGGAAGCCTTTCAGCGACTGACCTTTGCGCCGCGGGTCGCGACAGGCACGGTCAACCCTGATATGCGGACAACGGTTGCGGGAACCGAACTGTCCTGCCCGATAGTCCTCGCCCCTTGCGGGGGGCTCGCACTTGTTCATCCTGACGGACAGTTGGGCGCGGTTCGGGCGGCTGCGGCGACCGGAACCGTCGCCGCAGTGAGCGTCATGTGCGGCGGTGACGTCACTCGGGTCAACGAAGACCGCAGCGGCGGAGCCCACTGGTTCCAGCTCTATAAGCTTGGTGGTCGCGGTGGGGCCGAGGCATTGATCCAGACCGCGCGCGACGCGGGCTACGGGGCACTCGTCGTCTCGGTTGACACGCCGGTGGGAGCGCGGCGCGACCGCGACATGAAGCATACGGGGGTTCGTCCCGGTGGATTTATGCTCGACCGAGTCACGCCAAAGACTGTGGCGCAGTTCGCGCCACGCGTCGCCATGCGGCCGCGCTGGCTGTATCGCTTCGCACGTGCCGGATTCCCGGTCGGGCACCCAGTGTTGAAGCTTCTCCCGCGGGTAAACGGTCAGCCGATGTCGTTCGAACGCGCCGTCCGGCTCTGGCGTGCTGAGCCCGTAACATGGCAGGACGTGCGTTGGATGGGTGAACAGTGGTCCGGTCCACTGATCATCAAGGGCGTCCTGACGGCCGACGATGCGCGGCGGGCTGTCGATTGTGGCGCCGATGCGATTGTGGTCAGCAATCACGGAGGTCGTCAGCTGGACGGCACGCCCGCGACGATCGATGTTCTACCCACTGTCGTTTCGGCCGTACCCGATCACGTGGACGTACTGCTCGATGGTGGGGTGCGGCTGGGGATCGATGTTGTTCGGGCTCTTGCGCTGGGAGCACGGGCGGTGATGATCGGGCGACCGTACATCTACGGACTCGCGGTCGCCGGCAGCGAGGGCGTCCGACAGGTTGTCGAGGCGCTGACCTATCAGGTGCGTGAAGCCATGCAACTGCTGGGCGCATCCGATCTTTCGGTGCTCGATCGGGCATATCTGACCTGAATTCGTTGGCTCCTTTTGTGGATGAACCGGGAGGGGTCGCGCCGAAGGGGCTGCGGCATCAAAGGTGCCCACGGCTGCTAAATGGACCGTGGAACCAGGTCTCGCGCCGGGCCGCGCTGTGGATCGCCTGCGACTCGACCGATGCGCCGCCGGAACCGCGTTACGCTCGAGGCGTGGACATTCGCGACATCCCGCTCACGACGATCGACGGCGGCACCGCCTCCCTCGCCGAGTACGACGACCAGGTCGTCATGGTGGTGAACGTCGCCTCGAAGTGCGGGCTCACCCCGCAGTACGAGAAGCTCGAGGCGCTGCAGCGCGAGTACGGCGACCGCGGGTTCACGGTCCTCGGCTTCCCGTGCAACCAGTTCGCCGGCCAGGAGCCGGGCGATGCCGAGGACATCAAGGAGTTCTGCTCGATGACCTACGGCGTGACCTTCCCCCTCATGGAGAAGGTGAAGGTGAACGGTCGTCACCGGCATCCGCTCTACGTCGAGCTCACCAAGGTGCCGGATGCCGCGGGCAAGTCGGGCCGCGTCAAGTGGAACTTCGAGAAGTTCCTCGTGCTGCCGGGCGGCGAGGTCGTGCGCTTCCGGCCGGCCACGCAGCCCGACGACCCGGCGATCATCGACGCGATCGAGCGCGGGCTCGCCGAGGCCGCAGCGGCCTGAGTCCCGGTCGAGCGCGCTCGTCGCGGCGCGCTTCCTTGACCCCCCCGGTGCACGGCCCACAATTGGGGGGTCGATCCATGCAAGGGGAGCGGGGAATCAATGACCGACGCGTACGCACGTCCGATCGTCGACCAGGGAACCGCGCCGGGAGGCATCCCGGCTCCGGTTCCGGCCTCGCAGGCGGATGACACCGTGGTGCTGTCCGGCCCGTCCGGGCAGCAGGAACCGGGTTCGTCGACGAGGTCGCCTCGTCAGCCCGCCGGCGTCTGGAGCCGCGACCTGCGGTTCATGCTCGTCGTGCTCGCCGCCATCGTGGTGCTGTTCCTGGCGTTCGCGCTGCTCATCGCGTTCAGCCCCACGAACGCGGCGATCAGCGCGCTGGCCGTCATCGCAGCCCCGATCGCGACGATGGTCGCGGCCTACTACGGCATCTCGCTGGCGCTCCGCCAGGTGAACGACGCCCGGAACGCCGCCGAAGCCGCCGAGGCGCGCGCCCGTGCAGCCGAGGGGAGCGCACGCGAGTCCGATGCGTGGGCGGCGCAGATGGAGTCGGGCCTGCGGGTCGCGGTCGCGAAGCTGCGCGCCGCCGGCGAGAACACGCGCGACGTCGAGCGCGCAGCAGGAACGCCCGACGAGTTCTTCTGATCGGCGGCCGGGACAGCCGCATCCGGGTCACCTCGTCGGGCGCGTGCTCAGAGTTCTGCGAGCAATGAGACCGGGCGCTCGATGCAGCGCGCCACGAACGTGAGGAGCGCCGCCGCCTCCGCGCCGTCGCACACCCGGTGATCGAACGAGAGCGTGAGCTCGGTGACGGTGCGCACCGCGAGCTGCCCGTCGACGACCCACGGTCGCTCCACGAGGCGTCCGATGCCGAGCATCGCCGCCTCGGGATGGTTGATGATCGCGGCGGAACCGTCGACGCCGAGGGTGCCGTAGTTGTTGAGGGTGAACGTGCCGCCGGTGAGTGCCGCAGGCGGGAACGCGCCCGTCGGCGGCCTCGTCGCTGCGGGCCGCGATGGCGTCGCGGAGTCCGCGCAGGTTCATCCGCTCCGCGCCGTGCACGACGGGCACGAGCAGCCCGCGCGGCGTCTGCGCGGCGATGCCGAGGTTCACGGCGCCGTGCACCACGATCTCGTCGCGCTCGGCGTCGAAGCTCGAGTTCAGCAGCGGATGCCGCGCGAGTCCCGCGACCACGAATCGGGCGACGAGCGCGGTGACCCCGAAGCGTTCGCCGGTGGCCTCCTGCAGTTGCCGTCGCGCGTCGAGGAGCGGCGTCGCGTCGACGTCCATCCAGACGGTCGCCTCGGGGATCTCGCGGCGCGAGCGGGCGAAGTGCGCCGCCGCAGCGCGACCCATGCGGTCGAGCGGCACGCGGCGGTCGGCGCCGGCCGGGGTCGGCTCGACGACGGATGCCACGCCGCCGGCGTCCGGGCTCACGGTCTCGGGTGCTCGGGGACGATGCGGGCGCCGCCGACCGTCTCGAGCTCTCGCACGAACGACTCGACGTCGCGGCGCATGACGAGATGGTCGGGACCGGATCCGTCGAGCTGGCTCGCGTCGAAGCCGTGCTCGCGCGCGATGCGGCGCACGATCGGGGAGACGACGGGGGAGCGGCGAGCAGGGTCGAGCCGCCCGGGAGCGGGGCGGTCGTGGCGTGGCCGGAGCCGCCGCCCGACGGGCTGCCGACGGCCGAATCGGGCGGGAGCCGACGCGGCGCGCTTCGTCGCGGTGGTGGCCCGGGTGCCGTAGCCGATCAGGACCGCGCCCGACTCCTCGGTGGCCGCGGCGGTGGGCACGGCAACGCCGGGCTCGGCGGCGACGGGGCGCGCGGGCGCGGGCGCCGGGGCGGCCGAGCTGGTCGGGCCGTCCGATTCGGAGGTCGCGGCCGACGCGGCATCCGTCGCAGCAGCGCCGACCGGCGCGAGCGTCATGAGCACGCTGCCCGCGTGCAGCACCTGGCCGATCTCGCCGCCGAGCGACTCGACGACGCCCGCGAACGGGGTGGGCAGTTGCACGACGGACTTCGCGGACTCGAGCTCGACGACGGGCTGGTCGATCGCCACCTCGTCGCCGGGCTGCACGAGCCAGGCGACGATCTCCGCCTCGGTGAGGCCCTCGCCGAGGTCGGGGAGGATGAAGTCTCGACCCATCAGCGGTCCCACTCCCAGGTGTCGAGCGCGGCGAGCACGCGGTCGGGGGTCGGCAGGTGGTACTCCTCGAGCTTCGGCGAGGGATACGGGATGTCGAACCCGGTGATGCGCAGCACGGGTGCGGCGAGGTGGTGGAAGTTCCGTTCGGTGACGCGGGCGGCGACCTCGGCGCCGTAGCCGCCGAACTGCGCGGCCTCGTGGATCACGGCGGCGCGCGAGGTCTTGCGCACGGATGCCCCGACGGTCTCGTCGTCGAACGGGGAGAGGCTGCGGAGGTCGACGACCTCCACCGAGAGTCCCTCGGCCTCGCGCGGCGTCGGCGGCCTCGAGCGCGGTGCGCACGGTCGGCCCGTACGCGAGCAGGGTCACCTCCGTGCCCTCGCGCACGACGACGGCGCGGTCCATCGGAGCGGTGCTGACCGGCAGCGCGAGCGGGGCCTTCGACCAGTACCGGCTCTTGGGTTCCATGAAGACGACCGGGTCGTCGCTGTCGATCGCCTCGCGCAGCATCGAGTACGCGTCGGCGGGGTTCGAGGGCATCACGACCGTGAGGCCGGGCGTCGCGGTCCAGTACGCCTCCGACGAGTCGGAGTGGTGCTCGACGCCGCCGATCGCGCCGGCGCAGGGGATGCGGACGACCATCGGCAGCGTCATCCGACCCTTCGTGCGGTTCCGCATCTTGGCGACGTGCGACACCATCTGCTCGAACGCCGGGTAGCTGAACGCATCGAACTGCATCTCGACGACGGGTCGCATGCCGTAGATCGCCATGCCGATGGCCGTGCCGATGATCCCGGACTCCGCGAGCGGCGAGTCCCAGATGCGGTCCTCGCCGAACTCCGCCTGCAGGCCGTCGGTGACGCGGAACACGCCCCCGAGCGGGCCGACGTCCTCGCCGTAGACGACGACGCGGTCATCTGCGGCCATCGCGTCGCGCAGCGCGGCGTTCAGGGCGCCCGCCATGGTCAGCTGCGTCGGATGCGGATGCCGCAGGCGCGTCGTTCCGGGTCGTCGTCGCGGTCATCGGGCGGCTCCTGCGTGGTTCGCGGTGCGCGGCGTGCGTCGCGGCATCCGCCAGTTCGGCCTCGAGGCGCGCACGCTGCTCGAGGAGGGCGGCACGCGGACGTGCGTACACGTGGTCGAAGAGCTCGAGCGGGTCGAGGTCGGCCTCGGTCGTCATGACGTCGCGGGTGTGGGCGGCGACCGCCTCCGCGGCATCCGCGATCTCGGTGCGGACCTCCTCGGAGAGCGCGCCCTCGGAGACGAGGTACTTCTCGAGGCGCTCGATCGGGTCGCGGCGCTTCCAGTGCTCGACGTCGCGTGCGTGGCGGTAGCGCGTGGGGTCGTCGGAGTTCGTGTGCGCCTCGATGCGGTAGGTGAGCCCTTCGATGAGCGTCGGGCCGCCGCCCGACCGGGCGCGCTCGACCGCGGCTCGCGTCACCGCGTAGATCGCGGCGACGTCGTTCCCGTCGACGTGGAAGCCGGGCATGCCGTAGCCGACCGCCTTGTCGGCGAGCGTCGCCGCGCGCGTCTGCCGCGAGAGCGGCACGCTGATCGCGAACTGGTTGTTCTGCACGAGGAAGACGGTGGGCGTCTGCCAGACCGCGGCGAAGTTGAAGGCCTCGTGCGCGTCGCCCTCGCTCGTGGCGCCGTCGCCGAGGTAGGTCATGGTCACGATCGGGTCCTGGCGCAGGCGCGCCGCATGGGCGAGGCCCACGGCGTGCAGCGCCTGCGTCGCGAGCGGCGTCGCCTGCGAGGCGGTGCGGTGGGCGTGCTGGTCGTAGCCGTTGTGCCAGTCGCCGCGGAAGGACTGGAGGATGTCGGCCGGCTCGATGCCGCGGGTGAGCAGCGCGATGCTGTCGCGGTAGGTCGGGAAGAACCAGTCGCGCGCCTCGATCGCGGAGATGGCACCGATCTCGCATGCCTCCTGCCCGTAGGCGGAGGGGTAGGTCGCGAGCCGGCCCTGCTTCGTGAGGGCCGTCACCTGCACGTCGAAACGGCGGGCCACCACCATGCGCCGGTAGAGCTCGAGCAGGGTGTCGACGGCGGGCAGGTCGAAGCCGCCGGTCGCTGCGCCGTGCACGGCGTGCCCCGCATTGTCGAGGAGCCGGATCGGCTTCTCGGAGGGGAGAACACGGACGCTGCGGTGCTCGACGTTGAGGCTCATATTGTCATCGTGCGCCACTCTGCCGGGCCGTCGCAGGGGCTTTCCGACAAGCGTGAACGAACGGCACGGCAGGCCCGAAAGCGTTGCCGAACGTCCCGTCTGCGGAGGGCTCAGGCGCGCCAGATGTCCAGGGTCTGCGCGGGCGGATGCCCCTCCAGCTCAGCGAGGATGAGGTGCGACCTCGTCGACACGACGCCCGGCATGTCGTGGATGTCGCGCAGGATCGCCTGGCTCAGCTGCTCGTGGTCGGGGGCGCTCACGGTGAGCATGATGTCGATGTCGCCGGAGACGGCCTGCACCTTCTCGACGAAGGGGAGGGTGGCGAGCTTCGCCGCGATCTGCTCCCACGACACCTCGCCGATGCGCACGACGACGAGGGCGGAGATGTTGAGCCCGATGGCCTTTCGATCGATCTGCGCGCCGAAGCCGGTGATCACGCCGCGCTTCTGCAGCTGCTGCACGCGATTGTGGGCGGCGGTGCGCGAGATGTGCACCCGCTCGGCGAGCGTACGCACCGACAGCCGGCCGTCGCGGCTCAGCTCGGCGACGATGCGTCGATCGATGCTGTCGAGCGCCTCGTTCCGGTGCGGTGTCTGCTGGGTCATCGTCGTCCTCGTAGCTCATGCCCAGCGTAGCGGCTGCGGCGTCTCGCGCGACGGAGCGAGGCTCGCATCGGTGCATGCCGAACGGCGCGGGGGAGCAGCGGCCAGACGGCGGAGACGCCGAGGAACCAGCCGTCGACGACGCGCTCCACCCGCGGCGTCCACCGGAATCCGTAGGCCTCCCGAATGTCGGGAGGAAGGAGCGCCGCCGTGAACAGCCGGATCGGCGGCAGGAGCAGGGAGGTCCCGGGCGGGAGGTCGGACCCGCCGGAGAGCAGGGAGTGCGCCACCGATCGTGCATCGCCGCCGACCTCGAGGCGCGCGAGCCGCTCCGGCCACCACGCATCGAACTCGGCCCGGGTTTCGGGCCAGCCCTCGCGGGTCGCCTGGAGCTGGAAGCCCACTGGCGCGTAGCCGCGCACGATCGCGTCGCCGGTCGCCTCGTCGAGCGGCCCCCAGATCCGCTCGTGGAGCGTCATCGCGACGCGCGAGCAGGGTGGAGGCGACCCAGCGCTGGGCATCGGCGTCGAAGGCGCTGTACGCGGGCGTCCGGTGCCGTCCGCGTGCCGCGCACCGGCACGTGGCGTGCGTTGACGGCGCGCACCGCGGCCGCGACGAGCTCGTCGTCGCCGAAGCCGACCGCGTAGACGTAGTCGAGCGTGCCGAGCAGGCGATCGAGTGGGCGCTCGCGGAATCCGCTGTGCTGTGCGACGCCGCGCGCGACACGCGGGTCGGCGAGCTGGAGGAGGATCGCGGCACCGCCGCCGAGGAGCAGCACGCCCTCCGCGCCGTGGCGGCGGAACACCTCGCGTTCGTCGTGGTCGTCCATCAGTACCAGTTGTACGCCTCCGAGTGCGCCCATGCGCCGCACGGTGAGCCGTAGCGTGCGTCGATGTAGCCGAGACCCCAGTTGATCTGCGTGGCCGGGTTCGTGCGCCAGTCGGCGCCGGCGCTGGCCATCTTGCTGCCCGGCAGCGACTGCGGGATGCCGTAGGCGCCGCTCGAGGCGTTGTAGGCGTCGGCGCGCCAGCCCGATTCCCGGGTCCAGAGCAGGTCGAGGCAGCGGAACTGGTCGGAGCCCCAGCCGTAGCTCGGCAGCCGGCTCGCCGCGTACGCCTTCGCGGCGGCGCGGTCGACGACGACGCCGGGTGGTGGCGCGCTGTTGTCGGTGCTGCGAGCGCCACCGCCGGCCGCGGCAGCCGCTGCGGCCGCCGCCGCCTCGCGTGCGGCACGCTCCTGCGCGGCCTGCTCGCCGATGCGGTACTGGCGTTCGAGCTCCACGGTGCGGTCGCGCAGGCTCGCGAGCTGCGCGTAGAGGGTGTCGAGCACGGCCGCCTGCTCGGCGACCTTGCGCCGCCGCCGCCTCGTGCGCCTGTTCCGCGGCCTCGGCGGCGGCGGCCGCCTCCGCCGCGAGGCGCGTGCGCTCGGCCTCCGCGACATCCGCCTGCTCGCTGAGCGCGGCGGCGTCGGCGCGTGTGGCTTTCGCCCGCTCTGCGACGCCGCCGTAGACGGTCGCGAGCTGGGCGGCCCGCGAGAGTCCCATGAGCAGTTCGCGTGTCGTCGTCGGCCCCGAAGAGCAGCCGCAACGTCACGTCGGCGCCACCGGATCGCGCGAGGACCGCGCCGACCCGACCCAGCCGTGCCGCCGAGGCGGTGGCCTCTGCGGCCGCAGCCTCGGCGGCGCGTGCGGAGCGTTCCGGCTCGTGCCTCCGCGGCGGAGCGGGCCGCCTCGGCGGCGGCTGAGACCGCTGCGGCCTCGACCGCTGCGTCTCCCAGCCGGCCGGCCTCGGCCTCGAGCTCGTCGACGAATGCCGTGATCCTGGTGGCCTCGGCCTCCCGCGTGGCGACGTCCGCCTTGGCGGCCTGCACCTGGTCCCAGGTCGGATAGTCCTCGGCGGAGACCGGTGCGGCGGGCACCGCGAGTGCCGCGACCAGCACGACCGCGCCCGCCATCGCCTTCCATCCGCCGCGCACAGAACCCCCTCCGAGCCCCGCGAGTCTACCCACGAGGGCATTCGGCGGCCGCTCGGACACGCAGCGTACACTCGGCCGGATGCACGTGACCCGAACCGCCGCGCTGCCGCTTCTGGTGGCGGCGGTGCTCGTCGGCGTCACCGCGTGTGCTCCGACCGAGCCGTCCGTCGCCGCCTGCCCGCGCTCGTCGATGCCGGCGACCCCGCGCGGACCCGGTCGCCGAGTGGGTGGACGAGCGGATGTCGGAGCTCACGATCGAGCAGAAGGCGGCTTCGCTGCTCATGCTCCACGCGCCGGGCACCGACCCGGCCCCGCTTCGCGCACTCGTCGACGCCGGCGTCTCGGGGCTCATCCTCATGGGCGACAACGTGCCCGCGACCCCGTCCGAGCTGGCTGCGCTCACCACCGCCGTGCAGTCCGATCCCGAGGCTGCCCGTGCTCGTCGGCATCGACGAGGAGGGCGGAGAGGTGCAACGCCTGCCGTGGGATGGCGCGCGCGAGCGCGGAGGCGCTGCGTGCTGCGCCGCCCTCGGCCGCCACGGGACGCGTTCGCGGCCCGTGCCGCGACGCTGGCCGACGCGGGCGTCGACGTGAACTTCGGCATCGTCGCGGATGTCACGGCCGACCCCGCATCGTTCATCTCGGGCCGAGTTCTGGGCGCCGACCCGCATGCCGCCGCCGACCGTGTCGCCGCAGCCGTGGCGGGGGAGCGGGGCGCCGTGCTGAGCACGCTGAAGCACTTCCCGGGCCACGGCGCGGCGCCCGGGCGACTCGCACTCGAGCGTGCCCGCCGCGCCGCTCACGCTCGACGAGTGGCGCGCCGGTCCGGCGATCCCGTTCGCGGCGGGCATCGATGCCGGCGCCGAGCTCGTGATGACCGGCCACCTCGCGTACCCCGCCGTCGATGCCGCCCGGCGTCGCTCTCGCCGGAGTGGCACCGGGTCCTGCGCGAGGAGCTCGGATTCGACGGCGTCGTCGTGACCGACGACATGCTGATGCTGCAGCACAACGAGCTGCCCGAGTTCGCGGATCCGGGCGAGAACGCGGTCCGGGCGGTCGCGGCAGGCTCAGACCTGCTGCTCTACGTGCTGCCGGCCGATCCGTCCGAGTTCGGCATCTCGGTGGGCGGACTGGTGACGGCGATCGTCGCGGCGGTGCAGTCCGGCCGCATCGGCGAGCAGCGCCTCGACGAGGCTGTCGAGCGAGTGCTCACGCTGCGCCGCGCGATCGCCGCAGGACCGGATCTCGGATCCCGGGAATAGATCTCGATTACATGCGTTTGCATGTGTGTGGCCGAATGGCCGCAACGACATCGATACCTGGAGAGAACCACAAGATGACGAACACCGCTACGACGACCGAGATCCCCGGCTACCGCGCTGGCACCTGGAAGGTCGACACCGCGCACAGCGAGGTCGGCTTCAGCATCCGCCACCTCATGATCAGCAAGGTGAAGGGCAAGTTCGAGCGCTTCGACGCGACCTTCGTGACCGCCGAGAACCCGCTCGACTCGAGCGTGACGGCGTCGGCCGAGGTCGCCTCGATCACCACGAACGAGCCGAACCGCGACGCGCACCTGCGCACCGGCGACTTCTTCGAGGCCGAGACCTACCCGACGATCGACTTCGTCTCCACCGGCGTGCGCGTCGAGGGCGGCGACTTCAAGGTGGACGGCGACCTCACCATCCGCGGCATCACGAAGCCCGTGACGTTCGACTTCGACTTCGGCGGCTTCGGCGGCGACCCCTACGGCAACTACAAGGGCGGCGCGACGGCGAAGACCGTGATCAACCGCGAGGACTTCGGCCTCAGCTACAACGCCGCGCTCGAGACCGGCGGCGTGCTGCTCGGCGACCAGGTGACCATCACCCTCGAGCTGCAGGCCGCGCTCGCGCAGTAGTCGACCGCGACCGCACGCGTAGGGCCGGATGCCTCGGGCATCCGGCCCTTCGTCATGCCGCCGATCGCTGCGTCAGCTCGCCGAGCTGCGTCGACCAGAACGCCGCCCAACGTTCGAGCTCGGGCCGGAACTCCTCGACCCGCAGCCCGCCTCGGAACGGGCTGACCTCGATCGATGTCGCACCCCGGCGTTCGGGTGATCGGCGCCAGGTGCCGACAACCTCGCCGCCTGAGACGAGGATCGGCAGGAACAGCCCGTTCTTGCCGGGGGCGACCCGCGCCGCGTCGTCAGCGGAGCAGAAGGCGCTGCGATCGCCGTAGCCGAGGAAGTACTCGTCGAACGGCGCGAGCGCATGGCGGCCGGCCGGCGCCGCACGTGGAGCCGGCGGGGAATCGACGGCGACGTAGCGGTCGTCGTCGTAGGCCGCGACCGCGTCGCCGGCCGCCGCCAGAGCTGTGCGCGCCTGCGTGAGGGTGAGCCCCGTCCACCACGCGAAGTCACGAACCGAGACCGGTCCGTGGCCGCGTGCATACCCGGTGAACAGCAGTGCCAGCGTTTCGTCGTCATTGTCGGGTTCGCTCGCACTCCGCGGCGACCACTCGTCGAGCAGCACGAAACGCTGTCTCGCGCGCGTCTCGATCGGGCCGCCGCACAGCAGCCCCTCGTTCGCGAACCGCCAGATGAGGTGATACCCGCGCTGGCCGTTGGTCGGGATGCCCGCCGCCGCCCAGGCCGACTGCAGTTCGTCGCGCGTCGCCGCGCGACCGCCCTCGAGTTCGCGGATGGCGACGATGCGCGCCGCCGCGTGCACGTCGTCATCGATGCCCTCGTCGCGGTGCGTCTTCGCCGCGCGCTGCATCAGACGCGCGGAGGTGAGGCGCAGGATGGGCCGCAGCATCGCCGGGGCGACGAAGTGCAAGGTGCCGCGCATGGGCCACGACCTGAGCAGGAGCCGCCCGTCGACGGCCGAGTCGATCGTCGCCTCGCTCGCCCCCGGCACCCGCGCGCCGAGCACCCATTTCGCGGCGGCGAGGTCTTGCGCCTGGACGCACACGAGCCGATCGACCGCGTCGGCCGGCGACGCGAAGCCCCCGTCGAGCCCATGGGCGAGCCAGCCGCGCCGCACGCAGGGCGATCGTCGCGGCGTCGGTCGACGCATTCGTCATGCTGAGAGTCTGGCGGATGCCGGCGACATCCGCTCACCGGTCGGAACGCCGCTCGACGGCGGCGCGGTCGCGCCGTGCGACGATAGACTGGGGGGCTGTGCCACTCGGCACGTCGAAACCCACCACTTCCCGCCGGAGGATCCCCGTGCTCGCCGTCCATGATCTCGAGATCCGCGTCGGCGCACGCGTGCTGATGGAGCACGTGGACTTCCGCGTCTCGTCGGGCGACAAGGTGGGCCTGGTCGGCCGCAACGGCGCCGGCAAGACCACCCTCACGAAGACGCTCGCCGGCGAGACGCTGCCCACGGGCGGCCGCATCGACCGGTCCGGCGAGATCGGCTACCTGCCGCAGGATCCGCGCTCGGGCGACCCCGAGATGCTCGCGCGCACGCGCATCCTCGACGCTCGGGGCCTGGGCTCGCTCGTGCTCGGCATGCACGAGGCATCCATCGCCATGGGGAGCGACGACCCCGAGGTCGCCGAGCGCGCGATGAAGAAGTACGGCAACCTCACCGACCGATTCACTGCCCTCGGCGGCTATGCGGCCGAAGCCGAGGCGGCGTCGATCGCGTCGAACCTGAACCTGCCCGACCGCATCCTCGACCAGCCGCTGAAGACGCTCTCGGGCGGACAGCGGCGCCGCATCGAGCTGGCGCGCATCCTCTTCTCCGACGCCGAGACGATGATCCTCGACGAGCCGACGAACCACCTCGACGCCGACTCCGTCGTGTGGCTGCGCGAGTTCCTCAAGGCGTACAAGGGCGGCGTCATCGTGATCAGCCACGATGTCGAGCTCGTGGGCGAGGTCGTGAACCGCGTCTTCTACCTCGACGCCAACCGCTCGATGATCGACATCTACAACATGGGGTGGAAGCACTACCTGCGCCAGCGCGCCGCCGACGAGGAGCGTCGCAAGAAGGAGCGCGCCAACGCCGAGAAGAAGGCGGGCGCCCTGCAGTTGCAGGCGGCGAAGTTCGGCGCGAAGGCGTCGAAGGCCGCTGCGGCGCACCAGATGGTCGCCCGCGCCGAGAAGCTGCTGGCCGGGCTCGATGACGTACGTGCCGTCGATCGGGTGGCGAAGCTGCGGTTTCCGACCCCCGCGCCCTGCGGTCGCACGCCGCTCACCGCCAACGACCTCTCGAAGAGCTACGGCTCGCTCGAGATCTTCACCGCGGTCGACCTCGCGATCGACCGCGGATCGAAGGTGGTCATCATCGGGCTGAACGGCGCCGGCAAGACGACGCTGCTCCGCATCCTCGCGGGTGTCGACCGACCCGACACGGGCATCGTCGAAGCCGGTCACGGACTCCGCGTCGGCTACTACGCGCAGGAGCACGAGACGCTCGACGTCGCGCGCACCGTCCTCCAGAACATGGTGAGCGCCTCACCGAACCTGACCGAGACCGAGGCGCGCAAGGTGCTCGGCTCGTTCCTCTTCACCGGCGACGACGTGCACAAGCCCGCGGGCGTGCTGTCGGGCGGCGAGAAGACCCGACTCGCGCTCGCGATGATCGTCGTGTCGGGCGCCAATGTGCTGCTGCTCGACGAGCCGACCAACAACCTCGACCCCGCGAGTCGTGCCGAGATCCTCGACGCGCTCGCGCACTACGAGGGCTCCGTCGTGCTCGTCTCGCACGACCCCGGCGCGGTCGAGGCGCTCAATCCCGAGCGCGTGCTCATCATGCCCGACGGCACTGAAGACCACTGGAGCCGCGAGTACCAGGAGCTCATCGAGCTGGCGTGACTACCGTCGGTCGAGGATCTCGTCCTCGACGTCGGCGTCACCGCGTTCCCGCGACGGTCGGCGCGGTTCACGCGGCGCCTTCGGCGCATGGGGGCCCGCGGATGCCTCGGCGAGCGCCCGGCGTTCCTGGTTCGCCGCCCAGACGAGCCCGACGAAACCGAGCAGGGCGAACACGAACCACTGCAGCGCATAGGAGAGGTGGGGCCCTTCGTCGCGCACGGCCTGGCCGCGGCGAGGGGCGGCTCGTCGGCGTCGGCGCGCGTCTGCACGAGCACGCCGTATGCGCCGGTGTAGCTCGGCTCGCCGACCCGGTCGGCGACCTCGTCCAGGTCGATCGTCGCGAGCTCGACGCCGGTCGTCGTGCGACCGGCGATGCGCTCCTCGCCCGCCTTCAGGCGCGCCTCCACCTCGACCCGGCCAGATGGCGGCGCGGCGTACTCACCGGGCCGCCCATCGGATGCCTGCGCGATCCAGCCCCGGTCGACCATGAACACCGAGCCGTCGTCGAGTCGGAACGGCGTGATCACCTCGAAGCCCGAGCTGCCCTCGAAGGGTCGGTTCCGTACCACGACCTCCTCGGCGGTGAGGTACTCGCCCGAGAGGGAGACGACCTGCCACCGCTGGTCGACGTCGAATCCGTCGGGATCGGGCAGGGCCTCCGCCACCGGGATCGCGTCGGCGTCGTAGTTCGCGTCGATGCGGGCGACCTCGGCGAGGGCCTCGGCGCGCCGGTTCAGCTGCCAGGTGCCGAGCGCGCAGCACGCGATCGCGAACGCGACCACGAGTGCGAGGTAGCCGGCCCATCGCGGCGACCTGCAGGAACGACCATTCGCTCACGACTCGGCTCCCGTTGCGGCATCCGTCGTCGCGGCCTCGAACGGGGCGACGCGAACCGGGAACGACCGCGCCTCGAGGAAGCCGCGGAGGTAGTCGACGTGCTCGTCGCAGGCGAGCCAGGTCTTCCACCGGTCACCGGTGTGGATGCGGGGGTTCTGCCAGTCGATGCGCCAGGTCGCGTGCTCGCGGCAGGCCGCGCGCGAGCAGACGTCGGGGGCGGCATCCGCCCCGATGCCGCCGATCACGCGGCACCGCGCTCGTCAGGCGGCGGCGCGTCGTCGGCGTCGGCGGCGTCGGTGGGATGCTGCGCCTCGGGCCCGGCCTCTGCCTCGGCTTCGGGCCCGGCTCGCCGCGGCCTCGGGCCCGGTCGCCGGCTCGGCCTGCGGTTCCGCCGACGGCTCGGGCTCGGGCCCGACCGTCGGGGGAGTGGCGGGCACCAGCCCGCCCGGGCGCAACACCTCTGAGGTGCGCGACGGCCCGCTCACGTTCGCGAGCACCACGGCGACGTAGGGCAGGAAGATCGCGCCGGCCGCGAAGACCACGAGCCACCAGCCCTGTGCGAAGAGCATGGCGAAGATGCAGGCGACACGGATCGACATCGCGATCGTGTACTTGATCATGCGCGATCGCCGCTCCGCCTCGGGTGAGGGCGGCAGCGAGGTGATCGACTGCTGCTTCATGGTGGTCGCCGTGGGTCGCGCGGCACTCCTCTCCCTCAAGCCTACGTCCGCCGGAGCCCGACGGAGGTCCCGATCGGCCAGCCTCTATGCTGGGACGGGCCCAACGGCCCGACGCACCACGCACCGAGGAAACGGAGTCCATCATGACGACGAGCCGCACCGTTCTCGTGACCGGCGGCAACCGGGGCATCGGGTACGCCATCGCCCGCGAGTTCATCGCCCAGGGTCACCGCGTCGCCGTCACCGCCCGCTCGGGCGAGGGCCCCGAGGGCTCGCTCACGGTTCGAGCGGATGTCACGGATGCCGCCTCCGTCGACCAGGCCTTCACCGAGGTCGAGGCTGCCCTCGGTCCCGTCGAGGTCGTCGTGGCGAACGCCGGCATCACGCGCGACACCCTCCTCCTGCGCATGAGCGAGGACGAGTTCACGAGCGTCATCGACACCAACCTCACCGGGCGCGTTCCGCGTCGTGAAGCGGGCCTCGAAGGGCATGCTGAAGGCGCGCTTCGGCCGCATCGTGCTCATCTCGAGCGTCGTCGGCCTCTACGGCTCGGCGGGCCAGGTCAACTACTCGTCGTCGAAGGCCGGCCTCGTCGGCATGGCGCGCTCGCTCACCCGCGAGCTCGGCGCCCGGAACATCACCGCGAACGTCGTGGCCCCGGGCTTCATCGAGACCGACATGACCGACGAGCTGTCCGAGGCGCAGCAGGCGGAGTACAAGAAGAGCATCCCGCTCGGCGCGGTTCGCGTCGCCCGAGCGAGGTCGCCCGGGTCGTCGCGTGGCTCGCGGGCGACGACGCCGGGTACATCTCGGGTGCCGTCATCCCCGTCGACGGCGGTCTCGGGATGGGGCACTGAGCCGCATCCCGTTGCGCGGACTCAGCGGTCGATCCGCACCACGTCGTACTCGGTGTCGGGTGTCGGCGGCGTGTTGAAGCGCGCGTTCGGCAGGAACAGGCTCGATCCGTATGCCGCCACCGTGGTCGGCACGTCGAACTCGGGGCTGGTCAGCTGGTCGACGAGGGTCCCGCTCGTTCCGTCGGCGGCCAAGCGGACGACCGCGACGGTGTTCGAGAAGTTCTGCACGACGTAGAGCGTGCCGCCGATCACGAGGAGGCCGTCGCCGTTCGGCAGTGCGGTGCCGCCGAGGTCGACCGTGGTCGCCTCGCCGGTCGCCGGATCGACGCGGAAGAGGGTCGCCGTCGCCGACTGGATCACGAGGAGCGACTTGTGGTCGGCCGTCTCGGCGATGCCGTTGGCGTTGAAATCCGGCTGCTGCACCCAGTCGCCGGTGAGCGGCAGGGTCACGATCTCCGACACATCCGGGAGCTCGCCGGACGGGCTCACCGGGAGGAAGTACAGCTCCGCGGCGAAGCTGTTCGTGAACCAGGCACCGTCGCGGGTCAGCACGACATCGTTGATGAACGCCGGACCCGTGGTCAGCTGGTAGTCGGCGATGACGTCGCCGGTCGCGCTGTCGACGACGCGTGCGGTTCCGGATGGCCCGCCCGCGACGAAGAGCCGGCCGAACTGATCGATCTTGAGACCGACGGATGGAGAACCGGGACCCTCGCTGATGACCTCGCCCTCGCCGGTGCGCAGGTCGGCGGCGTAGATGTCGCCGTCGGCCAGCGATCCGAGATAGGCGGTCCCGCGCGGATCGATGGTGATTCCCTCGGGGCTGAAGCCGTCGGGCAGTTCGATCAGGTCTTCGACCGCACCGCCACCCGGCGGGGAACTCGCAGCGTGGGCGGCGCCCGCCGCCGAGACGGCGAGGAGCCCAGTCAATGCGGCGGCGGCGAATGTACGTGCGACGATGCGACCGGACATGGCCACATGGTACGTCCGGTCCGGCGAAGCGGTCGGGGTTCGGAGGAAGCTCCCAGCCTGCCCGCGTGACGCGCCTCGCGCCGACGGTCAGCCGCGGAGGCCGAGCAGGGGGAGGACCGCGCTGAGGTCGGGCGTGTCGATCGCGACCGCCGCTCGCTCGCGCACGACGGGCTTGGCGCAGAATGCGACGCCGAGTCGAGCCCGGCCGAGCATCTCGAGGTCGTTGGCGCCGTCACCCACGGCGACGGCGTGCGCGAGCGGGATGCCGCTGGCCGCCGCCCACTCCTCGAGGGCCGCCGCCTTCGCGTGGGCATCGACGATGTCGCCGTCGACGCGCCCGGTGAGCCGGCCGTCGGCGATCTCGAGCCGGTTGGCGCGGCAGAAGTCGAGGCCGAGCCGCTGGGCGAGCGGGTCGAGCAGTTCGTGGAACCCGCCGGAGACGACGCCGACCCGGCCGCCGGCCGCGTGCACGCCGTCGATGAGCTCCTGCGCGCCGGGGGTCGGCGTCATGCGGGCGCGCGCGCGTTCGAAGACCGAGACGTCGAGCCCCGCCAGCGTCGCCACGCGTTCGCGGAGGCTCGCGGCGAAGTCGAGCTCGCCGCGCATCGCCCGCTCGGTGACCTCGGTGACGAGGTCGAGGCTGCCCGCGGCATCCGCCAGCAGTTCGATCGCCTCCTCGCGGATGAGGGTCGAATCGGCATCGAGCACGACGAGGGGTCCGCTCGCGCGGCCGGATGCCGTGCCCGTCACGCGTTGGCCCGAACCCGGGAGCCCTTGCCGACGACCGTGATGCCGCTGTCGGTGACGATGAATCCGCGCGCGAGGTCTTCGGTGCGGTCGACGCCGATGCGCACGCCCGCCTCGACGACGACCTCCTTGTCGAGGATCGCGCGCTGGACCGTGGCGCCCGCGTCGATGCGCGCGCGGTCGAAGAGGATCGAGTCGGCGACGTGCGCGCCGGACCCGACGATGGCCCACGGGCCGAGCACGCTGCGCTCCACGTGGGCACCCGAGATGACCGACCCGAGCGACACGATCGAGTCGATCACGGTGCCGAGCGACCCGCGGGCATCGCGCGTGAACTTCGCCGGCGGCGAGTTGAGCTGCTGGCTGAAGATCGGCCACTCGCGGTTGTAGAGATTGAAGATGGGCAGCACCGAGATGAGGTCCTGGTGCGCCTCGAAGAACGAGTCGATGGTTCCCACGTCGCGCCAGTAGTAGCGATCGCGGTCGGTCGAGCCCGGCACTTCGTTCTGCTTGAGGTCGTAGACGCCCGCCGCGCCCTGTGCCACGAAGGCCGGGATGATGTCGCCGCCCATGTCATGGCTCGAGTCGGTGCGCTCTCCGTCGCGCAGCACCGCGTCGATGAGGGCGTCGGCGTCGAAGACGTAGTTGCCCATCGACGCCAGCACCTCCTGCGGAGAATCGGGGAGGCCCACCGGATCCTTCGGCTTCTCGAGGAAGCGGTGGATGCGCCCGGGGTGCGCGGCATCGACCTCGATCACGCCGAACTGGTCGGCGAGCGAGATCGGCTGGCGGATCGCCGCGACCGTCGCCGACAGGCCCGACTCGATGTGCGCGTCGATCATCTGGCTGAAGTCCATGCGGTAGACGTGGTCGGCTCCGACCACGACGATGATGTCGGGCTGCTCGTCGTAGATCAGGTTGAGGCTCTGCAGGATCGCGTCGGCGGAGCCCGAGAACCATCGCTTGCCGAGGCGCTGCTGCGCGGGCACCGAGGCGACGTACGAGTTCAGCAGGCCGTTCATGCGCCACGTCTGCGACACGTGCCGGTCGAGGCTGTGCGACTTGTACTGGGTGAGCACCACGATCTGCCGCAGCCCCGAGTTGAGGAGGTTCGACAACGCGAAGTCGATGAGTCGGTACTGCCCGCCGAAGGGCACCGCGGGCTTCGCCCGGTCCTCCGTGAGGGGCATGAGTCGCTTACCCTCGCCGCCGGCGAGAACGATGCCGAAAACCTTGCGCGTGGCCATGCCCACCAGCGTAGTCAGACGCGGCCCGTCACGGGCGGGGAAGTCCGACCATGACGGATGCCGCCGCTGCGCTAGCGTTGCAGCATGCGCGTCGACCTGCTCACCCGCGAATACCCGCCCGAGGTCTACGGAGGGGCGGGGGTGCACGTCGCGGAACTCGTCCGGGCGCTCCGACGCGACCTCGAGGTCGTGGTGCGCTGCTTCGGCGCACCGCGCGACGAGGCCGGCACGTTCGGGTACGCCGACCCCCGCCGAGTTCGACGGGCGCAACGCCGCCCTCGGCACGATGGGCGTCGACCTGCTGATGGCGGGGGATGCCGCGGGCGCCGACCTCGTGCACTCGCACACCTGGTACGCCAACTTCGCCGGCTTCACCGCGAAGAAGCTGCACGGCATCCCGCACGTCGTCACCGCGCACAGCCTCGAGCCCCTCCGGCCCTGGAAGGCCGAGCAGCTCGGCGGCGGCTACCGGCTCTCGTCGTGGGTCGAGCGCACGGCGTTCGAGGACGCCGATGCCGTGATCGCCGTGAGCGACGGCATGCGCCGCGACATCCTGCGCGCCTACCCGTCGATCGACCCCGCCCGCGTGGAGGTCGTCTACAACGGCATCGACCTGACCGACTGGAAGCCCAACGACGACGCCGAGACGGCGCGAGCGCTCGGCCTCGACCCCGACCGACCGTCGGTGATCTTCGTCGGGCGCATCACGCGGCAGAAGGGCCTGCCCTACCTCCTGCGCGCGGCGCGGCTCCTGCCGGCCGAGGTGCAGCTCGTGCTCTGCGCGGGGGCGCCCGACACCGAGGAGATCATGGCCGAGGTCACGGGCCTCGTCGACGAGCTCCGTGCCGAGCGCGGCGGGGTCGTCTGGATCGACCGGCATCTCCCGCGCAACGAGCTCACCGCCCTCCTCACGGCGGCGACGGTGTTCGTCTGCCCCTCGGTCTACGAGCCGCTGGGCATCGTGAACCTGGAGGCGATGGCGTGCGGCGCACCCGTCGTCGGCACGGCCACGGGCGGCATCCCCGAGGTCGTCGATGACGGTGTCACCGGCGTGCTCGTGCCGATCGAGCAGGCCGAGGACGGCACCGGCACCCCGCTCGACCCCGACGCGTTCGTCGCCGACCTCGCTGCCGCGCTCACGCGGGTCGTGAGCGACCCGGTCGGCGCCCGGGCGATGGGCGCCGCGGGCCGGCAGCGGGCAGAGGCGCACTTCGCCTGGGACGCGATCGCCGCGCGCACGCAGGAGTTGTACGCGCGCGTGCTGGCGCGCTGACCGTGACTCGGCGGCACGTCCACCTGGTGCGCGCCTCGAGCGGACCGGAGGCGTCTCCGCGTCCCGATAGCATGGGTCGTATGGCGAGTACGGTGCTGCAGTTCCGCGATGTGTCGGTGGTCCGAGACGGAAACCCGATCCTCGACTCCGTGACCTGGAGCGTCGACTCCGACGAGCGCTGGGTCATCCTCGGGCCGAACGGCGCGGGCAAGACGACGCTGCTGCAGATCGCGGCCGCGGCGATGCACCCGTCCAAGGGCACGGCCGACGTGCTGCAGGAATCGCTCGGCAAGGTCGACGTGTTCGAGCTGCGGCCGATGATCGGCTTCGCCTCGACGGCGATGGCCCGCAAGATCCCGCGCAACGAGACCGTGCTCGACGTGGTGCTCACCGCCGCGTACTCGGTCACCGGCCGCTGGAACGAGGAGTACGAGGAGATCGACCTCCGCCGTGCCCATCGCGTGCTCCAGGAGTGGGGCCTCGAGGGCTTCGCGGAGCGCAAGTTCGGCAGCCTCTCCGACGGCGAGCAGAAGCGCGTGCAGATCGCGCGCTCGGTCATGACCGACCCCGAGCTGCTGCTCCTCGACGAGCCGGCTGCGAGCCTCGACCTCGGTGCACGCGAGGAGCTCGTCGGGCTCCTCGGCGGCTACGCCTCATCGCCCGCGTCTCCCGCGATCGTCATGGTCACGCACCACGTCGAGGAGATCCCGCAGGGCTTCACGCACGCGCTGCTGCTCGCGCACGGCCGCATCGTCGCCGCAGGCCCCCTCGCCGAGGCCCTCACGTCGCAGACGCTCACCGAGACGTTCGGCCTCTCGATCGACCTCGCCGAAACCGACGGTCGATACGCCGCACGCGCGGCCTGACATCCGATCTCGTCGATTCTGCTAGAATCGTTAGCTGGCCCACGGGCCCACGTACTTTCCTGCCCGCGGCAGGTGCGAATCCATCATCCGAACACTCAGCCATTTGAAATCCAAGGAAGTCTCCATGAAGACCGACATCCACCCCGACTACAACGCCGTCGTCTTCCGCGACCTCGCTTCGGGCGCCACGTTCCTCACCCGCTCGACGGTGACGAGCGACAAGACGATCGAGCTCGACGGCGTCACCTACCCGGTGATCGACGTCGAGATCTCGTCGGAGTCGCACCCGTTCTACACGGGCAAGCAGCGCATCATGGACTCGGCCGGCCGCGTCGAGAAGTTCAACCAGCGCTTCAAGAACTTCGGCAAGTAACCCACTGCCACACCGAGACTGCAGGCCGCCGCCGCGGCAGGCGCACGCGGCCGTCGTCTCGCATGCCGCGACGACGAAAGGCCTCGACGACGCTAGAACAGCGCGTCGGGGTCGGCAGGCGCGGGCAACCAGTCGCCGCCGGCCGCGACCACCTCGACACGCTGCGGCGTGGCCCGGCGCACCGGCCAGGCGCCCGAGGTCGTGAACTCGGGCTCGCCGTTGGCGCGCCGGTACGCCTGATAGCTCTCGGCCTGCTCGCGGCACCAGTCGACCTGCCGCGCGTGCAGGTCGCCGACCGCGATCGCGGCGAGCTCGGGGAAGGCGCGCACGATGGCCTGGGCCACCCGGCCCGCGGCGACGGCGTCGGCGCCGGCGTCGTGGGCGTTCGGCAGCGCGACCCCGTAGTGCTCCGCCGCGGCGGTGAGCGTGCGCTTGCCGCGGCGGTATCGGTCGATGGCCTTGTCGATCACGAGGGGGTCGATCACCGGTCCGGGACCGGACAGGGGCGTGAGACCGTAGCGCAGCGCCTCGCGCTCGAGGAGGGTGAGGTCGTACGCGGCGTTGTACGCGACGATCGGCAGGCCCCGGCTCGCGGCATCCGACAGCGCGGCGATGATCTCGGCGACGGCCGGCGCTGCGGCCCGACCCTCGAGCCGCGCCCGCTCGGTCGTGACGCCGTGGATGAGCGACGCCGCGGTGGGGATCTCGACGCCGGGGTCGACGAGCCATTCGCCGATGCTCGAGCACCTCGCCGTCGGCGCCGATGACGCCCACATGGGCGGTCACGATGCGGCAGGTGTCGACGTCGATGCCGGTGGTCTCGAGGTCGAAGACGGCGAGGGTGTCGGCCCAGCGGGCGCTGCTCGTGGCATCCATGGTGGAAGGCTATGGGCGGCCACCGTCACGACCGGGGGAGCCGCGCCGTGTCCCCGGCATCCGCTGTGGACGGGGCGGGCGTCGCAGGCGGCGCGCCGTAGAATATCCGGGATGATCGCCTCCCCGTACGACGAGCAGCTCGCTCGCATCCCCGTGAGCGCGCACCGCACCGACGTCGACGGCACCCAGACCGCCTGGTGGGAGTACGGCAGCGCGGATGCCCCGGTGCTCGTGCTCGTGCACGGGTTCCGCGGCGACCACCACGGGCTCGAGCCCGTCGTCGCGCAGCTTCCGGGCTTCCGCATCATCTCGCCCGACCTGCCGGGATTCGGCGAATCGGCCACGTTCCAGGGCCGCCCGCACGACATCGAGGCGTACGCCGACTGGCTCGGCGCCTTCGTCCGCGCGGTCGGCATCGACGGCCGCTACGCGCTCCTCGGTCACTCGTTCGGCTCGATCGTCGCCGCCAACGCGGTCGCCCGCGGGCTCGCTGCCCGAGCGGCTCGTGCTCGTGAACCCCATCGGGGCGCCGGCGCTCGAGGGTCCGCGCGGCGTCATGACGCGCCTCGCGGTGCTCTACTACCGCACCGCCGCCGCGCTGCCCGAACGTGCCGGATTCGCCCTGCTGCGCAACGGCGCGATCGTGCGGGTCATGAGCGTCACCATGGCGAAGACGCGTTCCAAGTCCCTCCGGCGGTGGATCCACGACCAGCACGACCGCTACTTCTCGGCGTTCGGCGACCGCGAGTCCGTGCTCGAGGCGTTCCGGGCGTCGGTCAGCCACGACGTGAGCGAGGTCGCGGCCGACATCCACGTGCCCACCCTGCTCGTCGCCGCCGAGCGCGACGACGTCACCCCGATCGACGCGCAGCGGCGGCTCGTCACGCTGTTCCCGGATGCTGCGCTCGAGGTCATCCCCGAGGTCGGTCACCTGATCCACTACGAGACGCCGGGCGACGCGGCGGCGCGCATCCTCCGATTCCTGCGCTCGGAGGCGCACGCGTGAGGATCGTCGTCGACTGCCGCTACATCCGCATGGAACAGCACGACGGCATCAGCCGATTCACGGCGGGCCTCGTCACCGAGCTGGGCAAGCGGCATCCGCTCACCATGCTCGTCAGCGATCACCGCCAACTCGACCTGCTGCCGCCGCTGCCGTGGCAGCTCGTGAGCTCGCCGACGAGCATCCGGGAGCCGCTCGTGGCGCTGCAGGTGAAGAAGCTCCGACCCGACCTCGTCTTCACGCCGATGCAGACCATGGGCTCGTGGGGGCGCGACTACAAGCTGCTGCTCACGCTGCACGACCTCATCTACTACGAGAACCGCACGCCGCCGCGCGACCTGCCGGGGCCGGTGCGCCTGCTGTGGCGCCTCTACCATCTCGCCTGGTGGCCCCAGCGGATGCTCCTCAACCGCGCCGACGCGGTCGTCACCGTGTCGGAGACCACGGCCGGGCTCATCCACGAGCACCACCTCACCGACCGGCCGGTCGTCGTCATTCCGAACGCCGCCGACGACCTCGGCGCACCGACCCTGCCGCGAGCACGCCCCGAGGGGCACCGGCTCGTGTACATGGGCTCCTACATGCCCTACAAGAACGTCGACACGCTCGTACGTGCCGTCGCCGCCCTGCCCGATCATGAGCTGCACCTCTTGAGCCGCATCAGCCGCGACGAGCGCGCACGTCTCACCCGGCTCGCCCCGCAGGCCCGACTCGTCTTCCACAACGGGGTCACGGATGCCGAGTACGCCGAGTTGCTCTCAGGCGCGACCGCCCTCGTGCACGCCTCACAGGCGGAGGGCTTCGGCATCCCGCTCGTCGAGGCGATGCGCCTCGGCACGCCCGTCGTGGTGAGCGACATCCCGATCTTCCGAGAGATCGGCGGCGACGCCGCCCTGTTCTTCGACCCGGGCAACCCCGAGGCGCTCGTCGGCGCACTGTGGTCGCTCGAACGCGAAGGGGAGTGGGAGCGGCGTTCAGCGGCATCCGTCGCCGTGGCCGCGCGCTACAACTGGGCGTCGTCGGCCGAGCAACTGCTCGAGCTCATGCGCCGCACCGTGGCACCCGGCATGCGTCGGCGCCGCGCGGGCCGCCGCTGAGCGACGTCATGGGCGGAGAGCGGCCGCCATCGCCGTGAGGGTCTCGCTCGCGCCCGCCTCGATCTTGACGGCCGCGCGGCTGTCGCCCTTGGTGATGCCGCGGTTCACCACGATGATCGGCAGTCGCCGGCGCCGAGCGAGCTCGATCAGCCGCATGCCCGAGTTCACGACGAGCGAGGAACCTGCCACGAGCAGGGTGTCAGCGCCCTGCACGAGCGAGGCCGCCGCCTGGTAGGTGTCGACCGGCACGAACTCGCCGAAGAACACCACGTCGGGCTTCAGGATGCCGCCGCACACGGTGCACGCCGGGATCACCATGGCCTCCACGTCGTCGACGTCGACGTCGCCGTCGGGTCGCGCACGGATGGCCGTCTCGAGGTCGATGGCGGGGTTCAGTTCGGCCAGACGGTCGGCGATGGCCTGGCGTGCGTAGTGCTGGCCGCACGTGAGACAGAGCACCCGGTCCATGCCGCCGTGCAGCTCGACGACATGGCGGCTGCCGGCCCGACGATGCAGGCCGTCGACGTTCTGGGTGACGACGCCGGTGACCACTTCACTCGCTTCGAGCTCGGCGAGCGCCAGGTGGCCCGAGTTCGGCCGGGCGCTGCCGAAACTGCGCCACCCGAGGTGGCTGCCCGCCCAGTAGCGCTTGCGCGCCGTCTCGGAGGCGAGGAACGCCTGCAGGGTCATCGGCGTGCGCACCGGGGCGCCCTCGCCGCGGTAGTCGGGGATGCCGGAGTCCGTCGAGACGCCCGCCCCCGTGAGCACCGCGACGCGTGCGCCACGCATGAGGCCGATCGCTTCATCGAGCAGCGGGTCGGTCAGCATCGGAGCTTCGAGGCCAGGCACCACCGTGTCTCCCTTCGACGGTGGTCCGAGTCTAGACGTGTCCGTTTTCCGGAATGTTTCGTGCACTGGCACTCTTGAGGGGAGGAGATCCATGCACATCGAACGAGTCCGCGACGCGGCATCCGACGCCGTGGCCGACTACGCACGGCTCACCGACGTGACCCTGCGCAGTGCGCACGAGCCGGCGAACGGGCTCTACATCGCCGAATCCGCCAAGGTCATCCGCCGCGCCATCGGCGCAGGCCATCGGCCGCGTTCCGTGCTCATGGAGGAGAAGTGGCTTCCGGGGCTCGAGCCCTCGCTCGCCGAGTTCGACATCCCGGTGCATCTCGCCGACCCCGAGCAGCTCGAGGCGATCACCGGCTATCGCGTGCACCGCGGGGCACTCGCGGCCTTCGAACGGCCGGCGCTGCGCGACCCCGCCGCACTGCTGGCGGAAGCCCGGCGGGTCGTCGTGCTCGAGGACATCGTGGACCACACCAACGTCGGTGCCATCTTCCGCTCGGTCGCGGCGCTCGGCGCCGATGCGGTGCTCGTCAGCCCGCGGTGCGCCGACCCGCTCTACCGGCGCAGCGTGCGCGTGAGCATGGGCACGGTGTTCCAGGTGCCGTGGACCCGGCTGCCCGAGTGGCCCGAGGCGGCACGGATGCTGCACGCCCACGACTTCTCGATCGCCGCCCTCGCCCTCGCCGACGGCGCGGTCTCGCTCCGCGACCTCGCCGCCGATCCGCCCGAGCGACTCGCGCTCGTCTTCGGTGCGGAGGGCGACGGGCTCAGCACCCACGCCCTCGACGCCGCCGATCGCGTCGTGACGATCCCCATGGCGCACGGCGTCGACTCGCTGAACGTCGCGGCAGCGGCGGCCGTCGTGCTCTACGCCCTCGCGGTGGACCCCGCACGCGGGCGCGCACGCGTGGAGGTTGCACGGTGAGCGGCGGCTCGACGAAGCCGAGGCCGAGCGCGCGCGTGTACCGCCGGCGTCGTGTCGTCGTGTTCAGCGCACTCGCCGTGGTGCTCGCGCTGCTCACGACCGGTGGCATCTACTCCGCGAACGCGCTCGGCGCGCCCATCCCCGCGGCGCAACCGGCCATCACCGATCCCGAGCCCGTCGTGGCGGCGCCCCAGGCGCTCAGCCTGCCGGGCTTCGGCACGTACGCGGTGGGCGCGGTCGGCTTCGACGGCCTCCTCGCCGCGGGCGACGAGCAGCGCCCGATGCCCATGGCGAGCATCACGAAGGTCATCACCGCGCTCGTGGTGCTCGAGGCGAATCCGATTCCGGCGGGCGAGGGCGGACCGGAGATCGCCTACACCGAGGCCGACGTCGACATCTACTGGGACCAGGTCGCCCAGAACTCCTCGGTGGCCCCCGTGGTCGCCGGGTCGACGCTGACGCTCCGCGAGAGCCTCGAGGCGATGCTCCTGCCCTCGGGCGGCAACTACTCGATCTCGATCGCGAACTGGGCCTTCGGGTCGGTCGACGGATTCCTCGAGCGCGCCCGCGTCTGGCTCGACGAGCACGGCCTCGTGAACACCCGCCTCGTCGACACCAGCGGGCTCTCCCTCGAGGACGTGAGCACCGCTGCCGAGATCGTGGAGCTCGGGAAGATCGCCATCGCCGAACCGATCATCGCCGAGATCGTGTCGATGCAGTCGGCGGACATCCCGGAACTCGGCACCCTGAAGAACGGCAACAGGCTGCTCGGCACGCACGGGGTCGACGGCATCAAGACCGGCACCACCGACGACGCCGCGAACCTGCTCTTCTCGGCGGACTACCCCGTGGGCTCGTCGAGCGTGACCGTGGTGGGGGTGCTGCTCGGCGGCGCCACCCACGCGGTGCTGAACGACGCCATCGCGGCGCTCCTCGACTCGATCGCGCCCGGATTCCACGAGGTGACGCCGCTCGAGGCGAACCAGACGCTCGCCGAGTACGAGACCCCGTGGGGCGAGACGGCGCGAGCCCGCACGACGGGCGGGGCATCCGTCGTCGTCTGGAGCGACACGCCGGTCGACGTCGAGGTGCACGCCGACCCGCTGACGCTCGCGAGTCGTGGCGACGAGGTCGGCACGGCCGTGGTGCGCGCCGGCGCTCAGGAGATCGCGGTTCCGCTCGTGCTCGACGCCTCACCTCGACGAACCTGGGGCATGGTGGCGCCTCACGAACCCCGGCGCGCTCGACCCCGCGAAGGTCGTTCAGTCGGGCAGCGAGTAGGGACCGGCATCCGGCCGCTTCGCGGTGATGAGGTCGCCGGAGGACTGGTGGCGGACGCGGCGCAGCACCCACGGCACGAGGTACTCGCGCGCCCACGACGAGGTCTTCGACGCGCGCCTGCGCGCCAGGTGCTCGTCGGGAGCGGCTCGGGCTGCATCGGCTGCAGGTCGTTCGGCACGTTCAGCGCCGCGAGCACCATGCGTGCGACCTCGTGGTGGCCGAGCGAGTTGAGGTGCAGGCGGTCGGGTCGAAGAACAGCGCAGGTCCTGCATCTCTTTGAGCGCCCACTGGTCGGCGACGATGCAGTCGTAGCGGTCGGCGATCGCGCGGATGTTCTCGTTGTAGATCGCGACCTTGCCGCGGATGCCGCGGAACACCGGGGTGAAGTTCGTGTCGATGCCCGTGAACACGACGATCGTGGCGCCGTCGCGGCGAGAGGCGCACGACGGCGTCCTCGAACTGCTGCCGCGATCGTCGTCGGGATCGGTGCCGGGCCGGATGACGTCGTTTCCGCCCGCCGAGAACGTGATGAGATCGGGACTTGAGCGCGAGCGCGGGCTCGACCTGCTCGGCGACGATCTGCGCGATGAGCTTGCCGCGCACCGCGAGGTTCGCGTAGGCGAAGTCCTCGACCTGCCTGCGAGAGCACCTCGGCGACGCGGTCGGCCCAGCCGCGGTGGCCGCCGGGCGAGGTCGGGCTCGGGGTCGCCGATGCCCTCCGTGAACGAGTCGCCGAGGGCGACGAAGCGGCGCCAGGGATGCGGCTGCGTGACCATGTCCTCCATTCTGCCAAGGCCTCGGGTTCGAGGATGTCGGGCCCCTCCGCTACCCTCGAATCCAGTGAGCACCGCGACCCCCTCCGGCCATCAGCCGGGCACCTCGGCCGCCGAGCACCTCTCGCCGTCCTTCCCGCAGCGCGCACCGTGGGGCACCGCCGAGCAGCTGCGGGCCTGGCAGGCCGAGGCGCTCGACCGCAGTACCTCGACGGCCCGACGGATGGCCGGCCGCGCGACTTCCTCGCCGCGGCGACCCCCGGCGCCGGCAAGACCACGTTCGCGCTGCGCCTCGCCAGCCGAACTGCTGCGCCGCGGCGTCATCGACCGCATCGTCGTGGTCGCGCCGACCGAGCATCTCAAGACGCCAGTGGGCGGATGCCGCGGCCCGCGTCGGCATCCGGCTCGATCCCGGCCTTCAGCAACCGGCACGGCGCGCCCGCCCGGCACTTCCACGGCGTCGCCGTGACCTACGCCCAGGTCGCCGTGAAGGCCGCCGCTGCACCAGCGCTCACGTTCGAGGACGCCGCACGCTCGTGATCCTCGACGAGGTGCACCACGGCGGCGATGCGCTCAGCTGGGGCGACGCGCTCCGCGAGGCGTACGAGCCGCGCGGCACGGCGGCTGCTCGCTCTCGGGCACGCCGTTCCGCAGCGACACCGCGCCGATCCCGTTCGTGCGAGTACCACCCCGACGAGCAGGGCATCCGCCTCTCGCGCACCGACTACGACTACGGCTACGGGCGTGCCCTCGCCGACGGCGTCGTGCGCCCGTGCTCTTCCTGGTCTACGCCGGCCACGATGCGCTGGCGCACCAAGGCCGGCGACGAGATGGAGGCGCAGCTCGGCCAGGACAACACCAAGGACATCACCGCGCAGGCGTGGCGCACGGCGCTCGAACCCGACGGGCGAGTGGATCCCCGCGGTGCTGCGCGCCGCGGACCGCCGGCTGACCGAGGTGCGGCACGGCAGTTCCCGATGCCGGCGGACTCGTCATCGCGACCGACCAGACCGCGGCGCGGGCGTACGCGCAGATCCTCGAGGGCATCACGGGCGAGAAGGCACGCGTCGTGCTCTCCGACGAGAAGGAGGCGACGCGCGCGCATCGAGGAGTTCTCGGGCAACACGCGCCGCTGGATGGTCGCGGTGCGGATGGTCTCGGAGGGCGTCGACGTGCCGCGCCTCGCGGTGGGCGTGTACGCGACCAGCGCCTCCACGCCGCTGTTCTTCGCCCAGGCGGTCGGCCGGTTCGTGCGAGCGCGGCGGCGCGGCGAGACGGCGAGCGTCTTCCTGCCGAACGTGCCGCCGCTCATGACGCTCGCCGCCGAACTCGAGCGGGAACGCGACCACGCGCTCGACCGCGCAGCGGCGAGCGACGACGACGGCGCTCGACGACAGACCTGCTCGAATGCGGCGAACCGCGAGGAGCGCGCCTCCGAGGAGGCGGGCGCACGAGTTCACGTGGCAGGCGCTCGGGTCGGATGCCTCGCTTCGACCGCGTGCTCTACGACGGCAGCGAGTTCGGCGCGCTCGCCGAGCCCGGCAGCGACGAGGAGTAGGAGTTCATCGGCCTCCCGGGACTGCTCGAGCCCGAGCAGGTCCCCGAGCTGCTCCGGCACCGGCAGGCCCGCCAGGCAGCGCCGTGCGGGGCGAGCGGCGCAAGCACACGGTCGAGTCCGAGCATCCCGAGCCGGTCGCGCTCCACCGCACGCTGAAGGAGCAGCGGCAGCTGCTCAACAGCCTGGTCGGGCTCTGGGCACGGCACACCGGCGAGGCCGCACTCGCAGGTCCACGCCGAGCTGCGCCGGGTGTGCGGCGGGCCGGCCGTCGCCCAGGCCACCGTGACGCAGCTGCAGGCGCGCATCGACCTGCTGCGGCGGCGGCTCGGCAACCGCTGAGGGCCGGCACGACCGACAGCCGGGATCGTTCGACGGCCGGATGGTCCGATGGTTCGGTAAAGGTGCGATCGGATGCCGCGTCCGCACCGCCGTCGGACCACTGTGCGAGCATGGGCGGATGGACCGTCGCACCCGCGTGCTCGTCGTCGCCATCGTCGTCTCGTTCATCGCATTCCTCGACGGCGCCGTCATCAACGTGGCGCTGCCGTCGCTCGCGGCCGAGCTCGGCGGCGGGCTCGTGCTGCAGCAGTGGGCGGTGGACGCCTACCTGCTCACGCTCGGCTCGCTCATCCTGCTCGCCGGGTCGCTGTCCGACTCGTTCGGCCGGCTTCGCATCATCCGCATCGGCCTGTACGGCTTCGCTGCGACCTCGGTGCTCTGCGCGCTCGCGCCGACCGGCGTCGTCTTCGTGATCGGCCGAGCGCTGCAGGGCGCGGCGGGGGCGCTCCTGGTCCCGAGTTCGCTCGCGCTCATCATCGCCACCTTCTCCCGGGCCGAGCAGGGCCGGGCGATCGGCCGATGGACGGCGTGGACGACGGCTGCATTCCTCATCGGGCCGTTGTTCGGGGGCGTGCTGGTCGACGTCGCGTCATGGCGGCTCGCGTTCTGGATCAACCTCGTGCCCATCGTCGCGGTGCTCGTGCTCATGCGGGCGCTGGGCCGCGACGAGCCGAACCCGAACCGGGAGCGGATCGACTGGGTGGGTGCGGCCCTGTGCGTCGTCGGACTCGGCGGCACGGTGTTCGCGCTCATCGAGCAGGGCCGGTTCGGCTGGGACTCCCCGGTGGTGTTCGTACCGCTCGTGGTGGGTCTGCTGGCGCTCCTGGCCTTCATCCTGTGGGAACGCCGCGCGCCGCAGCCCATGCTGCCGCTGACCCTGTTCCGGGTGCGCAACTTCGCCGCCGGCAATCTCGCGACCTTCTTCGTCTACGCATCGTTCTCGCTCGGGCCGTTCGTGATGACGATCTTCCTGCAGGAGACCGGCGGCTTCTCAGCGACGCTGGCCGGGCTCGCGACCCTGCCGCCGACGATCATGCTCGTGCTCCTCGGTTCGTGGTTCGGCGGGCTGTCGACCCGGTTCGGGCCGCGGATCTTCATGACGCTCGGCCCGATCATCGTGGCCGTCGGCTACCTGCTCACCCTCTCCGTGCAGCCCGACCTGAACTACTGGCTGCAGTTCCTGCCCGGAATCCTCATCGTCGGATTCGGCATGGCGATGACCGTGGCACCGCTCACGGCGGCGATCCTCGGTGCGGTGGATCCCGCACGGGCGGGCATCGGCTCAGCCGTGAACAACGCGGTCGCACGCATCGCGGGCCTCGTGGCGATCGCGAGCCTCGGCGTGATCGTGGGCACGCAGCTCGACGTCGGCGGATATCACCGGGCCGCCACCGCCACCGCGGTCTTCCTGGTGGTGGGCGGCGTCATCTCGTGGTTCGGCATCCGCAACCCCGTGCCGATGCCGGATGCCACCGGCGCGACCCCGCAGCCCGAGGCGCCGTCGACCGGCACCGCGCACGTGCCACCGCACACCGCCGAGTGAACGCGACCGAGTGAGCCGCGGACGCCGCCGGCGGTGGCCGTGGACGCGGCTCAGCCGGCGGTCGCGCCGGCCTCGGTGGGGACGACGAGGCCGACGAGCTCGGCCGCCGCATCGAGCGCGGCCATCAGGTCGGCCGTCAGGTCGTCGACGTGCTCGAGGCCGATCGAGAGGCGCACGACGGCGGCGTCCGGCTTCGCCTCGCCGGCCACCGGGCGATGCGTCAGCGACGCCGGGTGCTGCACGAGGGAGTCCACACCTCCGAGGGAGACGGCGTGCGTGACGAGCTCGCACGACTCGGTGAACCGCGCCGCGGCGTCGTAGCCGCCCGTGAGCTCGAGCGCGATGATCGAGCCGGGGCCTGCGAGCTGCGTGCCGACGAGGCCGGCGGGGTCCTGCCCCGGCAGGCCCGGGTAGTGCACGCGTGCGACGGCAGGATGTGCGAGGAGGCGCTCGGCGAGCACCCGCGCGGTCTCCTGCTGGGCGCGCACGCGAACCGGCAGCGTGCGCAGGCCGCGGTGCAGCAGGTACGCGGCCATCGGATGCAGCAGGCCGCCCGTGAGGGCGCGAACGCGCCGGAGCCGCTCCACCCACTCGCGGTCGGCGGCGACGACGCCACCCATCACGTCGCCGTGGCCGCCGAGGTACTTCGTCGCGCTGTGCAGCACGAGCGTGACGCCGAACTCGGCGGGACGCTGCAGCACCGGGGTGGCGAAGGTGTTGTCCACGAGCACGGGGACGTCGCCCGCGGCATCCGCGACCTGTCGAAGGTCGAGGAGCTCGAGCGTCGGGTTCGCCGGCGTCTCGACGATGACGAGGCCGGTATCGGATTCGATGGCCGCGGCGATGCCCGCGGCATCCGTCCAGGTGACCCTCGTGCCGAGGAGTCCGCCTTCGAGCACGTGGTCGGTGCCGCCGTAGAGGGGGCGCACCGCGACGACGTGCGGCTTGCCGGCCGAGAGCGGTGGCGATGAGCGTGGCAGCCAGGGCCGCCATGCCGCTGGCGAAGGCGACCGCGCCCTCGGTGCCCTCGAGCCCCGCAAGGGCCTCCTCGAAGCGGGCGACCCCGGGCTGCCACAGTCGCTGGTAGACCGCGGAGCGTCCGTCGCCGAGGTCGTGCCCCGTGGCGAGCTCCTCGTAGGACAGGCCGCCGGTCTCGACGGAGCCGAGCGGGTTCGTGGTGGAGAAGTCGATGACGGGAACGTGGGATCCGCTCGCTCGGACCCCGGTCATACCGCCGTGCACGGCGCGGGTCTCGAACTGCGACGACGATGTCTGCATTCCTTGAATGAAGCAGAACCTGTGACAAACAGCAACTCGGCCTGCATGATCAGTGCGATACACTCAAAATCTCGCAGCTTCTGCAATTCTGATCCCGGGGAGGCCAACCGATGGCGCAGAAACCCGAACTCGACCGCGTCGACCGAGCGCTGCTTCAGGCGCTGTCCACCAATGCCAGGGCCTCGGGTGCCGCACTCGCCGCCGAGGTCGGCGTCGCCGAGTCGACCGTATCGCTTCGTCTCCGCCGCCTGCAGAGCCTCGGCACGGTCCGTCGGCTACCGGGTCGACGTCGACCTCGCCTCGCTCGGCGTCTCACTGCAGGCGCTCATCGCCATCCGGCTCGTGAAGCACGACCGCAGCGAGATCGACGCGTTCCGCGCGCAGGTGCCGCACCTGCCGGGCGTGCTCGGCGTGTTCCACATGGCCGGCGCCGAGGACTACCTCCTGCATGTGGCCGCACGCGACGCCGAGGAGTTGCGCCAGTTCGTGCTCGACCACCTCACGGGGCATCCGGCGGTCGCGCACACCGAGACGAACCTCATCTTCGAGCACGTCGACGGCGACGGCTGGAACAAGCTCGTCGGCTGACGCCCCGTACGTCGCGGGCGTCAGCCGATCGTCGTGCCGAACGCGAGGCCGAGCACGTACGTCACCGCGGCGGCTCCCAGGCCGATGCCGAGCTGTCGCATCGCCCGCTTCATCGGCGACGCACCCGACAGCAGGCCCACGGTCGCGCCGGTCGCGAGCAGCGCGATGCTCACGAGCACCGTCGCCGTGATGATGGCGGCAGCACCGTCGAGGCCGAAGATCCACGGCAGCACCGGGATGAGCGCGCCCGACGCGAAGAACAGGAAGCTCGAGATCGCCGCCGAGAGCCCCGTGCCGACGGCCTCGTCGTCGTGCGCGACGACCGCGAGCGCGTCGGTGGGCGCCTTCACCTGACCGGCGGCGTGCACGCGTGCCACGACGAGGGCCGCGTACTCGCGCGCCTCGGCCTCGTCCATGCCGCGGGCGCGGTAGACGAGGGCGAGCTCGTTCGCGTCGATGTCGAGGTCGACGAGCGCTTCGCGCGCAGTGGGGTCGGGGGCGGATGCCTCGAGCAGTTCGCGCTGCGACCGCACCGACACGTACTCGCCCGCGCCCATCGAGAGTGCGCCCGCGAGCAGGCCCGCGATGCCGGTGAAGAGCACGACGGAGGCGGGAACGCCCGTGGCGCCGATGCCGAGCACGAGTGCGAGGTTGGAGACGAGCCCGTCGTTCGCGCCGAAGACCGCGGCGCGGAACGTTCCTGCGAGCCGGCGCCGCCCGCGCGCGGCGAGCCCTCGCACGACCTCGCCGTGGATGCGCTCGTCGGCGGCCATCGCAGGGGTCGCATCGGGGTCGCTCGCGTACGGCGATCGCGCCTCGGCCCGCTGGGCGAGGGCGAGCACGAAGATGGAGCCGAACCGACGCGCGAGGGCGCCGAGCAGACGCGTGCGCACATCGGCACGGGGGATCCCGCTGTCGTCACCGCCCAGCCGCGCGAGCCAGTGCGCCTCATGACGGCCCTCCGCCGCGGCGAGCGCGAGCAGGATCTCGCGCTCCTCGCCCTCGCGGCGCGCGGCGAGCTCGCGATAGACGGCGGCCTCGGCCCGCTCGTCGGCGAGGTACCTCCGCCATCTGGCCCGGTCGGCCTCGGTGCCGGGCCGTTGCACGTCGTCGCTCATCTGCTCCACATCCCACCGGGAGCCGCGGACGCTCGTCCGGGGCTCCCGCTCCGTCACGTCGCTGCCGCCTGCGCGGCCTCAGCCACGATATCGGCGCGGGACGCGGCATCCGGCCGATTCGCTGGGATTGGCAGCATTTCGGAGCGCCGAAGCGGGGTCTCCCTCACGCTTCCTGCGGCGCGGTGACGAAGTCGATGAGCTCCTCCACCCGGCCGAGGAGCGCCGGCTCCAGGTCACCGTAGCCGCGCACGCGACCGAGGATGTGCTGCCAGGCGCGCGCGATGTCGGCCTGGTCGGCGTGCGGCCATCCGAACGCCTCGCACACCCCGTGCTTCCACTCGGTGCCCCTGGGGATCACGGGCCACACCTCGCGCCCGATGCGGGCCGGCTTCACGGCCTGCCAGACGTCGATGAACGGATGCCCGACGACGAGCACGTGGCGCCCGTGCGGTCCGCGCGCGACCGTGTCGGCGATGCGCTGCTCCTTCGAGCCGGGCACGAGGTGGTCGACGAGGATGCCGGCCCGTCGGCCGGGACCGGGACGGAACTCGTCGAGCTGCTCGACGAGCACGTCCACGCCCTCGAGGTACTCCACGACGACGCCCTCCACGCGAAGGTCCGCGCCCCACACCTTCTCGACGAGCTCGGCATCGTGACGGCCCTCGACGAAGATGCGGCTGGGCAGCGCGACGCGCGCGGGAGCTGAGCCGACGGCGAACGAGCCCGACGCCGTCCGGAGCCGCCCCGTTGGCGGTTTCGGCGCCGGCGCGACGAGCTGCACGGCCTCGCCGTCGACGAGGAAGCCGTGCCCGAGCGGGAACATCCGCTTCGCGCCCAGGCGATCCTCCAACGTGACCGTGCGCTTGTCGACCGCCACGACCGCGCCGCAGAATCCGTTCGCCGCGAGCTCGACCACGAGGTCGCGCTCGGCCTCGACGGTGGGGATGGTGCGGCGCCCGCGCGCCCGCCAATCGCCGGCGAGCACGTCGGCGCCGTAGCGGTCGGGTCCGTTCGAGTCATGGGGCGCAGTCGGCACCGGTCGAGGCTAGCGGACGTCCCGCGAGCTGGCGGGCGCCGACACGGTCCGACGCTGCGAACCCGTCACTCCGCCGGCGACGCCGCGACCATCGAGCGCCGCCGGAGCAGCAGCGTCCAGACGGCCCCGGCAGCCGCGACCCCGGCTCCGACTCCGAACGCCCACGGGATGCCGAACGGGTCGGCGACCAGGCCGAGGAGGATGGGTCCGATGCCCAGCCCGAGGTCGATCGCCGCGCTCGCGGTTCCGGATGCCACACCGCGCTGCGACGGCGAGGCGGTCGCGAAGATCGCCGCGAAGAACGCCGGCGTGCTGAAACTCACGCCGACGGCAGCGACGGCCGCGCCGAGGATCAGGCCGGCCGGCGACGGCCACACCGCAGCGAGGACGAGGCCTGCCGCGATCGCGCCGAGGGCCGCGGCGCCGAGGGCGAGCGGCGGCAGTCGATCGGGGACGCGCGCGAAGGCGATCCGGCACACGACGACCACGCCTCCGTAGACGAGCAGCGAGAGACTCGCGTTCGCGAGCCCCACGCGCACGCCGTACAGCGAGGCGAAGGCGAGGAATCCGCCCATCGCCAACAGCGAGGCGAGGAACCCGACGAGGATCGGCAGGGCGGGGCGGTGGATGAGGTGATGGACCTCGCCGTCGGGCGGCGGTCCGGCCCGCGTCTCCCCGACGATCAGGCAGAGGCCGGCGGCCAGGACGGCCAGTGCCGCGGCGCCGGCCCAGGCGAGCCCGAATCCGAACGTGCGCACGAGCACTTCGCCGAGCGGCGGTCCGAGTGCGATGCCGAGGTACAGCCCCAGCGAGTTGTACGACAGCGCCTCGCCCAAGCGCGCAGGCGGTGCGACGTCGGCGAGGGCCGCGAATCCGGCGACGAAGAACGCGGCCTCTGCAACGCCGGCGAGGAGGCGGAGCGCGACGATCACGACGATGTTCTCGGCGAGGGCGAGCAACGCGAGGCTCACGGCGGCGAGGAGAGCTCCGCCCACGAGGAACGGCCGGCGGCCGTAGAGGTCGGACAGTCGCCCGACGAATGGCCGCAGCACGAGGGCCGACAGTGCGAACGCGCCGAAGGCCAGCCCGGCCACGGCCTCGCCGCCTCCGACCGGTCCGGTGACGTAGAGGGGCAGGGCGAAGATCGCGATGCCGAACCCGGTGAAGTAGCACAGGTCCGCGACCCCCAGCGCGATGAACGCGGGCGTGAAGAGCCGCCCGGTAGGCGGGCCGGAGCGTCATCTCCAGACACCTCGGCTCAGCGCGGCCCGGCTCAGTGGTCGTGGATCGCGGGCGTCCACGACCTCAGGGTATTCCGGGTCGCGCGCTCCCTGTCGCCCTCAACGGAAGTCGCGCGAGCGAGAGGGCGCCGACACGGTGAGACGCTCGAATCGGTCGGCGACGAGGTTCGTCACCCCCTCGGGCGAGCGCTCGAGGATGCCGCGCACGATCATCGCGGGCGCCTCCCGCGCGACCCGCCGGTACCGGTTCCAGACGCCGACGCCCGCGATCACGTTGAGCGTGCCGGATTCGTCCTCCAGGTTCATGAACGTGATGCCGCTCGCCGTCGCCGGCCGTTGGCGATGGGTGACGACCCCGCCCACCTCGATGCGACGGCCGCTCTCGGCGTGCCGCAGGAGGTCGATGCGGATGGCGCCGCGCTCGTCGAGCTGCTCCCGGACGTGCCGGATGGGGTGGTCGTCGGGGGAGATGCCCGTGGCCCACAGGTCGTAGACCACCTGCTCGGCCGGGCTGAGCATCGGCAGGAGCGGCGGCTGCACGACGACGATGGACCCGGCGAGGTACTCCTCGCGGTCCTCCGCCGCCTCGCCCGCGAGCCAGAGCGCCTCGCGTCGCTGCAGGCCGAAGCCGTCGAACGCCCCCGCCGCGGCGAGCGCCTCGAGCTGCTCGGCGTTCAGGCCCGCCCGGCGGGAGACGTCGGCCATGTCGCGGTACGGCCCGCGCGCCTCGCGCTCGGCGATGATGCGCTCGGCCACGGTCGTGCCGATGGAGGAGACGTCGGCGAGCCCCAGCCGCACCGCGAACGCGCCGTCGCGCCGGTGCTCGGCCGAGCGGTCGGGCGCGTTCCGGTCGAACCGGCCGATGGGCGGCTGCACCGGCTCGGCGCAGGCGGCCATGCCGGTCGGCCCGCGCCGGGTGTCCGACTGCGCGGTCGTCGGTCGAGGCGACCGTCGGATGCCGCGTGCGTCGCCGATGGCCTCGAGCCCCGCATCCACGCCCGACCGGAGGATGTCGGGCCGCAGCATCTCGACGCCGTGCCGCCGCGCGTCGGCGGTGAGGGTCTGCGGCGAGTAGAAGCCCATGGGCTGGGCTCGCAGGAGCGCGGCGAGGAACGCGGCCGGGTAGTGCAGCTTCAGCCACGAGCTCGCGTACACGAGCAGTCCGAAGCTCAGCGCGTGGCTCTCGGCGAAGCCGAAGTTCGCGAACGCCTCGATCTTGTCGTAGATCGAGTCGGCGACCTCGGGCTCGATGCCGTTCTCGGCCATGCCCGCGTAGAGCTTCGACCGGAGCCGCTCGATCTTCTCGACCCCGCGCTTGGAGCCCATCGCGCGGCGCAGCAGGTCGGCGTCGGCGGCGCTGCAGTTGCCCACGGCGACCGCCATCTGCATGAGCTGCTCCTGGAAGAGCGGCACGCCGAGCGTGCGGGCGAGCACGGGCTCGAGCTTCGGATGCAGGTAGCTCACGGGCTCTTCGCCGGTGCGCCGGCGGATGTACGGATGCACCGCGCCGCCCTGCACCGGGCCCGGACGGATCAGCGCGATCTCGACCACGAGGTCGTAGAAGCAGCGCGGCTGCAGGCGGGGGAGCGTGCCCATCTGCGCACGGCTCTCGACCTGGAACACCCCGATCGAGTCGGCGCGGCAGAGCATGTCGTAGACGGCCGCCTCCTCCTTCGGGATCGTCGCGAGCTCCCACTCCTCGCCCGTGTGCTCGCGCACGAGGTCGAACGTGTACTGCAGGGCGGCGAGCATGCCGAGCCCCAGCAGGTCGAACTTCACGAGGCCCATCCACGCGCAGTCGTCCTTGTCCCACTGCAGCACCGTGCGGTTCTCCATGCGGGCGTGCTCGATGGGGCACACCTCGCCGACGGGCCGATCGGTGAGCACCATGCCGCCCGAGTGGATGCCGAGGTGGCGCGGGAACGTGAGCAACTGCTCGGCGAGCTCGACGACCGGGCCCGGGATGTCGTGGTCGTCGGTGGAGACCACCGCGCCCCAGCGCTCGACCTGTCGCGACCAGGCGTCCTGCTGGCCGGTGGAGTAGCCGAGCGCCTTCGCCATGTCGCGCACCGCGGCCTTCGGCCGGTAGCTGATGACGTTCGCCACCTGCGCGGCGTTGTTCCGCCCGTACTTGCCGTAGACGTACTGGATGATCTCCTCGCGCCGGTCGGAGTCGAAGTCGACGTCGATGTCGGGCTCCTCGTCGCGCAGCGCCGAGAGGAACCGCTCGAACGGCAGGTCGAAGAAGATCGAGTCGACCGCGGTGATGTCGAGCACGTAGCAGACCGCCGAGTTCGCGGCCGAGCCCCGACCCTGGCACAGGATGCCGCGGCTGCGAGCCTCGCGCACGAGGTCGTACACGATGAGGAAGTAGCCGGGGAAGTCCTTCTGCTCGATCACGTCGAGCTCGCGTGCGAGCCGCTCGCGCACGTGGTCGGGCAGGCCGGGGTAGCGCTTCTCGGCACCCGCCCACACGAGCTCGCGCAGCCAGCTCATGGGGGTGTGGCCCGCCGGCACCTCCTGCCGAGGCAGTCGGGGGCGGGCGCTCCGCAACCGGAATCCGAGCTCCTCGGCCAAGCGTCACCGAACGGGCGACCGCGCCCGGGTAGCGCTCGAAGCGGCGCATCATCTCGGCGCCGCTGCGCAGGTGCAGGCCGTCGGAGGCGGGCAGCCACCCGTCGAGCTCGTCGAGGCTGCGCCTCGCCCGCACCGCCGCGAGCGCGGAGGCGAGCCGGTGCTCGCCCGGGGTGGCGTAGTGCACCGCGTTCGTGGCGAGGAGCGGCAGGCGCGCCCGTTCGGCGAGCTCGGCCAGGGCGTCGTTCGCCTCCTGGTCGAGCGGATGCCCGTGATCGAACAGCTCCACCACGACGTTGTCGCGCCCGAACAGCGCCACCAGCCGGTCGAGCTCGCGCCACGCGGCATCCGGCCCGCCGTCGGCGAGCGCACGTCGCACCGCGCCCTTGCGGCATCCGGTCGGCACGACCCACTCGCCGCCCGAGCGCTCGGCGAGCTCCTCGAGCGAGTACGCCGGCCTGCCCTTCTCGCCGCCCGCCAGCTGGCCCGCGGTGATCGCGCTCGCGAGGCGGTGATAGCCCGACTCCTGCCGCGCGAGCACGAGCAGGTGCTCGCCCTCGGGGTCGGCGACGCCCATCTGCGGCTCACTGAGCCCGAGCGAGAGCTCGGCGCCGAACACGGTCGCGAGCTCGGGGAAGCTCTCGGCCGCCTCGGCGAACCGCACGATGCCGTAGAAGCCGTCGTGGTCGGTGATCGCGAGACCCGAGAGGCCGAGCCGGTGCGCCTCCTCGACGAGCTGCTCGGGCATGGAGGCGCCGTCGAGGAAGCTGTACGTGGAGTGCGCGTGCAGCTCGGCGTAGGGCACGATCGGCCCGGCGGGTGCCTCCAGCCCCTCCGATGGGCGGTACGGATGCCGCTTGCGGCTCCACGCCGGGCTGTCGCCGCCGTCGGCGATGAGGGACGGGCCGCCCGGACGCCGCTGGTCGGAGAGCTTGCGCTCGAGCTCCGACCACGGGATCGACGGATTGTTCCAGCCCATCAGTCGTACCTCGCCTCGGCCCACCAGCCCTCGCGATCGCGCACGAGGAGCCACGCGCAACCGTCGTCGTCGACGATCTGGAACCGGTGCACGCGCTTGGCGTGCTCGGCGTCCCACCAGCGCTCGACCACCGGCCACGGACCCGCCCAGGCCCGCACGGGGGCGGCCTCGCCGCCGCCGACGGCGAAGCGCTCGGGCGGCGCGGAGATCGCGCCGCGCGCGTCGATCGCCACGATCTCGCCGCGCGCGTCGAGCAGGGCGATCGGCAGCCGTTCGCGGAAGACGCTCGCCGGCGCGAGCGCAGGGAGGCTGCCGGGCCAGGGCGCGTCGCCCGTGCGCTCGGGCGGTCGGTCGCCCCACGGCACGAGCACCTGGCGGTCGGCGAGCATGCGACCGCCGCCGATGGCCGCGGTGACGACCGCCTCGTGCCCGAGCATGCTCTGCACGCGGGTGAGCCCGTGGTGCACGCGCTCGTCGGGCCCGCCGCCCCAGAGCCCCTCTTCGTGGTTGCCCGTGGAGTCGATGCGCTCGGGCACGACCCGCAGCCGCACGATCGGCGAGGCGAGTCCGCTGTCGGCGGTGCCCGCGCCCTGCAGCTGCCACCGCACCCGGTCGACGACATCGGCGGGGGTGAACCATCGCGGATGCAGCCAGCTGCGGCTGGAGTGCCCGCCGCCCTCGTCGTCGAGCTCGATGCGCAGGCCCGTGCAGACGAGCCGCACCGCCCGCATGCGCTCGATGAACTCCTCGGCGCCCACCCGGAACGCGAACGCGAGCTGGTCGATGCGGTCGAGCGGGGGCTCGAAGTGCTGCTCCACCTCGAACTCGGGCGGGGGCGTGCGCGCGACGACGCGTGCGTGCTCGCGGCCGGCGGCGCGGTCGTGCGCGAAGGCGCCCGCCGCGCCGAACCGCCGCCGTACGTCGTCGGCCGGCAGCGCGGCGAACTCGCCGAGGGTGCGCACGCCGAGCCGGTTCAGCAGCGTCGTCGTGCGCGGGTCGACCACGAGCCCCACGGGCAGCGGGGCGATGAAGGCGGCGGATGCCCCGGGCGGCACGATCGCGACGGCGGACTCGCGTGCGGCGCGCGCGGCCTGCTCGGCCGCGAACGGCCCGTCGGCGATGCCGATCCTGGCGCCGGGAACCCCGAGCTCCGCGACGGTCTCGAGGAGGGCCGCCGCCGCGGCCTCCTCGCCGCCGTAGTAGCGGGCGGGCCCGCGGGCGCGCATGGCGAGCGTGCCGGGGCGGATGAGCTGCACGCCGGGAACGGTGGCCTCCACGCGTCGCACGACGGGCTCGAACACGCGCACGTCGAGCGCCGCGTCGTAGTCGAGCACGACGAGCCCGGGGGAGCGGTACTGCGCCTCGCGGAGCTTCAGCCCGCGCGCGACGCCGTCGCGACGCGCGGACGGCGAGCAGGCGAACACGAGGCCGCCCTCGGTGAGGGCGAGGGGGGCGGCGGCGTCGAGCGACTGCTCGCGGCACACGGCGAAGATGGGCCAGTCGGGGCACCACAGCACGATGGTGCGGCCGGGGTCGGCGGTCATCCGGTGGCCCTCCGCTCGAGGTCGTCGAGGCGGATCGGATCGGCCGTGGCGGCGCCCTGGCCGACCGGGGCGAACTCCAGCGAACGCCCCGGCAGGCGCAGTCGCGACCTGGTGCTGCGCACGAACTCGCCGCGGCCGGCCACGCTCACCACGACCTCGCGCTCGGCGAGCCGCCCATGCCCGCGTTCGAGGCCCTGCCACTCGCTCGTCTCGACGCCGAGCCGGGCGTCGCTGCCCGGCCACTCGCCCGCCACGAGCAGCGTGGTGCCGCGCTGGCGGAGCCGCGCCTGCAGCCGGCTCGACTCGGCGGGGGCGATGCGGCCCACCGGCCGCACCGCGACCACGGGGATGACGTCGGCGAGCGCGGCGACGACGGTGAGCCATTGGCGCCCGGGATCGGGCACGAGCACGAGCCGCTCGAGGTCGATGCCGAACCGCGCCGCGGCCTCGACGCCGAACTCGGGCATGCCGGCCACCGCGACCCAGCGCCCGCTCGCGCTCGGCCCGGCGAGCAACGCCATGAGCAGGGTGGTCGATCCCTCGACCTGCACGACCGTGCCCTCGCGGAGCGTGCCGCCCGGCAGCACCGATTCGAGCGCCGGATGCGTGGGCACGGCCTTGGAGTCGAGCCGCGTGGCCTGCATCCCGCGGATGCGGGCCTGCAGCTCCTCGACGCGTGCCGGCCGGGGGGCGGGGGCGACGAGGGGAGCGGTCATGGTCATACCCCAGTTTCGAACATACGTTCGAATCCGGCAAGTCGAGGATGCCGACCGTCCACCCCGCATTCCGGGGACACCGAAGGAACCCGCAGATGCGGGCGGAGACCCGCTGCGGATGCCGCGATCCGCCGCCCGGCCCGGAAACGCGAGAAGGCCGGATCATCATGATCCGGCCTTCTCGACAACGCGTGCGCGAGGGGGGACTTGAACCCCCACGCCCGTTAGGGCACTAGCACCTCAAGCTAGCGCGTCTGCCATTTCCGCCACCCGCGCGTTGTGTCTGACCCTCGATCGCTCGGAGGCCCGAGAGAAGACATTAGCACGGATTCCGGGGCGCCTCGAACGCCGGTGGCCCGCCCCGATCGCGGCGGCTACGGTGAAACGCATGGCCGAGTCATCCGCAGTCCAGCAGCCGACCACCGAGCTCGACGAGACGGCGGTGATCGCCCGCGACCTCATCCGATTCGACACGACCAACTACGGCGAGGGCCGGGCGAAGGGGGAGCGCGAGGCCGCCGAGTACGTCGAGGCGAAGCTCGCGGCACTGGGCCTCGCGCCCCAGCTCTTCGAGCCCGAACCGCGCCGCACGAGCGTCATCGCCCGCGTTCCCGGACGCAACCCCGACAAGCCCGCGCTCGTGCTGCACGGTCACCTCGACGTCGTGCCGGCCGACGCGCGCAACTGGAGCGTCGACCCGTTCGCCGGCGAGGTCCGCGACGGGATGCTGTGGGGTCGCGGCGCCGTGGACATGAAGGACATGGACGCGATGATGCTCACCGCGCTCGGCGACATCCTCGGGTCGGGGTCGCTGCCCGAGCGCGAGCTCGTCGTGGCGTTCTTCGCCGACGAGGAGGCGGGCGGCGGCGCCGGTGCGAGCTGGCTCGTCGACCGGCATCCGGAGCTCTTCGACGGCGCCACCGAGGCGATCAGCGAGGTCGGCGGCTACTCGATCACGGTCGGCGGCGAGCGCGCCTACCTGCTGCAGACGGGGGAGAAGTCGCTCATCTGGGTGCGACTCGTCGCCCACGGCGTCGCCGCGCACGGTTCGCGGCTCATCCGCGACAACGCCGTCACGAAGCTCGCCGAGGCCGTCGCCCGCCTCGGCCGCACCGAGTGGCCGGTGCACCTCACCGACACCACGCGAGAGCTCCTCGCCGCGATCGCCGACACGCTCGGCGTCGATCCCGGCCAGGTCGCGCCCGACGAGCTCGCCCTCGCGACCGGCTCGGCGTCGGGGTTCATCACGGCCACCCTGCGCACCACGACGAACCCGACGAAGCTCGACGCCGGCTACAAGCACAACGTGATCCCCGACCGCGCCGAGGCGCTCGTCGACATCCGCACCGTGCCGGGCCAGGAGGACGCCGTGCTCGCCGAGGTGCGGGAGATCATCGGCGACGACATCGAGATCGAGTTCGTGCATCGCGACGTCGGCCTCGAGTCGCCCACGTCCGGACCGCTCGTCGACGCCGTCACGCGTTCACTCGCCATCCACGACTCCGAAGCCCGGGTGTTCCCGTACCTGCTGTCCGGGGGCACCGACAACAAGTCCCTCTCGCGGCTCGGCATCGCGGGCTACGGGTTCTCGCCGCTCCGGCTCCCCGGGCGACCTCGACTTCCCGGCGATGTTCCACGGGGTCGACGAGCGCGTGCCGCTCGACGCACTATCCTTCGGAAGACGGGTCCTGACGGACCTGCTCCTCGACTACTGACCAACGACCGGTCTCGTTCCTCCGGCTTCCGCGGAGGCGGAAGGCGGACACCACCGTGCTCGAAGCGCTCATCCTCGGATTCGTGCAGGGACTCACGGAGTTCCTTCCCATCTCCTCGAGCGCGCACCTGCGGATCCTTGGCGAGTTCCTCCCCGGCGCACAGGACCCGGGCGCCGCGTTCACCGCCATCACGCAGCTCGGCACCGAGACCGCCGTCGTCGTGTTCTTCTGGCGCGACATCGTGCGCATCGTCTCGCACTGGTTCAAGTCGCTGTCCGGCCGGATCCCGCGCAACGACCCCGACGCCCGCATGGGCTGGCTGATCATCGTCGGCTCGATCCCGATCGTCGTGCTCGGCATCCTCTTCCAGGACGAGATCGAGACGACGTTCCGTTCCCTCTGGATCGTCGCGACCATGCTCGTGGTGTTCGGCATCATCCTCGGCCTCGCCGACTGGGCCGGAGCGAAGAACCGCACGCTCGACCGCCTCACGGTCCCGCACGGCATCGTGTTCGGGTTCGCGCAGGCGCTCGCGCTCATCCCCGGAGTCTCCCGCTCGGGCGGCACCATCTCCGCCGGGCTCTTCCTCGGATACGAGCGCGCCGCAGCCGCGCGCTACGCCTTCCTGCTCGCCATCCCCGCGGTCTTCGGCAGCGGCTTCTTCCAGCTCGTGAAGAGCCTCGGCGAGCCCGCGGTGTACGGCCCGATCGAGACGGCCGCGGCCACGCTGGTCGCCTTCGTCGTCGCCATCCTCGTGATCGCGTTCTTCATGAACTACATCTCACGGCACAGCTTCCTGCCGTTCGTGATCTACCGCCTCCTGCTCGGCGGCGTCATCTTCGCCCTGCTCGCCACGGGCGTCATCGACGCGTGACGGATGCAGCCGGGCATCCGCCCGATCGGCGGTTCAGGCGCCGTCGCGCGGACGCCAGGGCTCGTCGCGCGGACCCTCGCGCCCGTCGGCCCGGCCCTCGGGGCCCTCGCCGCGGCGGCGCAGGTAGCGCTCGAACTCCTGGGCGATCGCCTCGCCGCTCGCCTCGGGCGCGTCGACCGCGTCGCGCGCCTGCTCGAGCTGCGTGATGTAGCCCGCCATGTCCTCGTCGTCGGCCGCGAGCGCGTCGACGCCGGCCTCCCAGGCCTTCGCCTCGGTCTCGAGGTTGCCGCGCGGGATGCTGAGGCCCGTGAGCTCCTCGAGCTTGCCGAGGAGCGCGAGCACCGCCTTCGGCGACGGCGCGTTGTGCACGTAGTGGGGCACGGACGCCCAGAGCGACACCGTGGGGATGCCCACGCGCTCAGCCTGGTCGGCGATCACGCTGAGGATGCCGACGGGGCCCTCGTAGCTCGACCGGTCGACGCCGAGCGCATCGCGCACCTCGCGGTTCTCGCTGGACGCGAACACGGACAGCGGACGGGTGTGCGGCGCGTCGGCGAGCATGGCGCCGAGCAGCACGATGCCCTCGATGTCGGCCGTCAGCGCGGCATCCACGAGCTCGGCGGCGAAGCCCTTCCAGCTGCGTGCCGGCTCGGCGCCGATGAGCACGTGGAGCGTGTCGGCGCCGGGGCCCGTGACCCGTTCCTCGTTCGGGCCGGGCGTGCCGTTCGGGCCGAGGATCGCGGCGCCGGGCCACTCCAGGCGCCGCACGCCGTCGTCGCCCACGGCGACCGTGGGCCGCGTGAACTGGTAGTCGAAGTAGAGCTCGGGGTCGACCGAGGCGATCTCGACGAGCGCGAGCCGCTCGGCCAGGAGCTTCGCCGCACCGGTCGCCGCCTCGCCGGCGTCGTTCCATCCCTCGAAGGCGACGACGAGCAGCCTCCCGCCCTCGAACCCGGCCGGCTGATTCACTCCAGGTGCCCCGCTTCCCGCCCCGGACGCCGGGGTCCCTCCCACAATAGGCCGTGCCCGTAGACTTGCGGGTTGTGACCACTCGCCTTCCCGCCGCCGTCCTCTGGGACATGGACGGCACGCTCGTCGACACCGAACGCTACTGGATGGCGGCCGAGGAGGAGCTCGTCGAGTCCTTCGGGGGCCGCTGGACGCACGAGGACGCGCTCGGGCTGGTCGGCAGCGGGCTCTGGGAGTCGGCTCGCGTGTTCCAGGCGGCCGGGGTCGACCTCGACGCCGACACGATCGTCGCGCGGCTCACCGCGCGCGTGCAGGAGCAGCTCGCCGAGCACGGCGTGCCGTGGCGACCCGGGGCGCGAGAGCTGCTCGAGGCGCTGCGCGTGGCATCCGTGCCCACCGCCCTCGTGACGATGTCGATCCGTTCCATGGCCGACGACGTCGTGCGCGCGATCCCGTTCGAGGCGTTCGACGTGATCGTCACCGGCGACGCGGTCGACAACGCCAAGCCGCATCCCGAGCCGTACCTGACGGCGGCCGCCGCCCTCGGCGTCGACGTGCGCGACTGCGTCGCGATCGAGGATTCACCCGCCGGGCTGACGTCGGCGTGGGCGGCCGGTGCCGTCACGGTCGGCGTGCCGAACTTCATCCCGCTCGACGAGGCGCCCGCCCACGTGCTCTGGGAGACCCTCGCCGACCGGTCGGTGTCGGATGTCGCTGCGCTCCTCGACGTGCGGGAGGCCCGCGCATGAGCGAGAGCCGCGAGCGAGCGCAGCGGGCCGTTCCGCGCGGGCGACCGCGTGCAGCTGACCGGTCCGAAGGGCCGGATGCACACCATCACGCTCGAGCCGGGCAAGCTCTTCCACTCCCACAAGGGGCCGATCGCCCACGACGACCTCATCGGCCTGCCCGACGGCTCGGTCGTCGCCAACCAGGTCGGCGTCGAGTACCTCGCCCTGCGCCCGCTGCTCAGCGACTTCGTGATGTCGATGCCGCGCGGCGCGGCGATCGTGTACCCCAAGGACGCCGCGCAGATCCTCGCGCAGGCCGACGTGTTCCCCGGCGCCACGGTGGTCGAGGCGGGCGTCGGGTCGGGAGCGCTGTCGTTGTGGCTGCTGCGCGCGATCGGGCCGGCGGGCCGCCTCCTGTCGTTCGAGCGCCGCGAGGAGTTCGCCGAGGTGGCGCGGGGCAACGTCGCGACGTTCCACGGCTACGACCCCGGGAACTGGTCGATCACGCTCGGCGACCTGGCAGAGGCGCTGCCCGAGCAGGCGCCCGAGGCATCCGTCGATCGCGTGGTGCTCGACATGCTGGCGCCATGGGAGTGCATCGACGTCGTCTCGACCGCGCTCAAGCCCGGCGGCGTGCTGCTCTGCTACATCGCCACGGTCACCCAGCTCTCCCGCGTGGCCGAGGCCATCCGCGCCACCGGCAGAGTACACCGAGCCGCAGTCGTCCGAGACCATGGTGCGCGGCTGGCACGTGCAGGGACTCGCCGTTCGTCCCGACCACCGCATGATCGCGCACACCGGCTTCCTCCTCACGGCCCGACGTCTCGCGCCCGACACGGTGCTGCCCGAGCTGAAGCGGCGCCCGTCGAAGACCGAGTTCAGCGACGAGGACGTCGAGGTGTGGACTCCCGGCGCCCTCGGCGAGCGGTCCGTCAGTGCCAAGGCGCTGCGCAAGCGCGTGCGAGCAGCGGATGCCGCGGCCGAGCGCTCCCGGGCGTCCGAGCCTGCCGACGACGCCGAGCCCGACCGCACCGACGCGGAAGCCCCCGGCGAAGCCTTGTAGGCTTTCCGTGCCCCTCCGCGACCCATCGAAGAATCGAGGATCAGTGCGCTCGTCACTTGCGCTCATCGCCACGGCCGGCCTCATCGCCGTGGCCCTCTCCGGTTGCGCCTCGGCGCCCGCCCCAGAGGCGGCGGCGGGCCAGTCGTCCGACGCCGTGGAGGTCTCGGGCGAGTTCGGCGAGAAGCCGCGCGTGGAGTTCCCGTCGCCGCTCGCCCCCAAGGAGACGCAGTGCACCGAGATCGTCGCGGGCGACGGCGAGCGCCTGCAGGAGGGCCAGCAGGCCATGATCGGCCTCGCCGTGTTCAACGGCACCACCGGCGAGACGCTGCAGGAGCCCACCGGCTTCGGTGACGACGACCCGATCGCGCTCGCAGTGACGGACGGCACCCTGCCGGGCCTCAAGAAGGCCCTGACGTGCGCGAGCGTGGGCTCGCGGGTCGCCGTCGTGGTGCCGCCCGAGGACGGCTTCGGAGAACAGGGCAACGAGTCGCTCGAACATCGCGCCCGGCGACAGCCTCGTGTTCGTGATGGACGTGGAGCGCGCATTCCCCGCCCGCGCCGACGGAGCGCCGCGCCTCACGCGCGACGGCTTCCCGGCCGTCGTGCTCGCACCCGACGGTCGGCCCGGCATCACCGTGCCGACGAACGACCCGCCGAAGGAACTGCAGACCGAGGTCCTGAAGCAGGGCAACGGCGAGACCGTCGAAGACGGCGACTCGGTCGTGGTCCAGTACACGGGCGTGCTGTGGAACGAGGGAACCGTCTTCGACTCGTCGTGGGAGAACGGCTCGCCCGCCACGTTCGTCGTGAGCACGGGCCAGGACGCACAGGTCATCCCGGGCTTCGCGAACGCGCTCATCGGGCAGCAGGTGGGCTCGCAGATCGGCGTCATCGTGCCGCCGTCCGAGGGATACGGCGACCAGGGGAACGAGAAGGTCCCCGCCGGTTCCACGCTGTTCTTCGTGATCGACATCCTGGGTGTGATCTGAGCCGGCCGACGCGGCCGGCGGCCGCGCGCGGTTCAGTATGATCGCTCCTGTGTCGGGTGCATCGCGCAAGGGTGAGCCGAGGATCCCGGTCGAAGATCGGCTCTTCAGCCTCGTCCTGGCACTGCTCGCCACCGAGGCGGGCCTCCTGAAGTCGGAGATCCTGTCCTCGGTGCGCGGCTACGCCGAGCGATACGACGAGTCCGGCCAGAACGCGAACCTCGAGCGCCAGTTCGAGCGCGACAAGGACGACATCCGCGAGCTCGGCATCCCGCTCGAGACGGTCGAGTCGCCCGACCGGCCCGGCGACAACCAGGCCCTCAGGTACCGCATCCCGAAGGGGCAGTACGACCTGCCCGACGAGGTGCGCTTCACGCCCGACGAACTCGCCCTGCTGGGCCTCGCCGCGGAGGTGTGGCGCGAGGCGTCGCTCTCGGCCGACTCGCAGCGGGCGCTCACGAAGCTTCGGTCGCTCGGCATCGAGCCTCGCGAGCCCGTGATCGGCTACGCTCCGCGGCTCCGGGTGCGGGATGCCGCGTTCGAGCCGCTCCGCCAGGCGCTCGACCGCCGCCAGTCGGTTCGCTTCCGCTACTTCAAGCCGGGGGAGGGGGCGCCGCGCGAGCGCACCGTCGATCCGCTCGCCGTGGTGCTCCACGAGGGGCGCTGGCACCTGCATGCGTTCGACCGCGACGCGAAGGGCCCGCGCACCTTCCTGCTCTCGCGCATCGTCGGCCAGGTCGAGCCCGTGCCGGGCACGACGTTCGACCCCCCGCCGCCCGGCATCCAGGACCGCATCCTCGCCGAGCTCGACGAGCTCCGGCTCAGCAACGCCGCCGATCTCGCCGTGACCGCGGGCAGCGACGCCGAGGTGCGCCTCGGCAAGCGGGCCGCGCTCCGCGACGAGGATGCGGGCGTCATCCGCCTGCACTACACGGATGTCGCGGTGTTCGCCGACGAACTGGCGGCCTACGGTCCCGAAGTCCGCGTCATCGGGCCCGCATCACTGCGTGACGCCGTGCAGGAGCGCCTCGCGGCGGTCGTCGCGGCGCACCGGGACGGGGGAGCAGCATGATGGCCAAGCGCGCGAAGCCCCTGAAGGCGCCCGACAAGCTCGTCTTCCTGCTGTCGTTCGTCCCGTACCTGCTCGAGCAGCGCGTCGTCGACGTCGCCGAGGCAGCCCAGCACTTCGGCATGACCGAGGCGGAGATCCGCGACGCGGTGCGACTCATCGCGACCTCCGGCCTGCCCGGATCGACGGGCACCTACCAGCCCAACGACCTCTTCGACATCGACTGGGACTCCTTCGAGGACGACGACGTCATCGTGATCGTCCACCACGTCGCGATCGACGACGCGCCCCGACTCTCCGCGCGCGAGGCCGCAGCGCTGATGGCCGGTCTGCAGTACCTCTCGGCGTCGCCCGAGAGCGCTGGCAGCGCCTCGCTCGCGTCGCTCAGGGCGAAGCTCACCGCGGGCGCCTCGTCGGCGCCGAGCCGGCTCGCGGTCGCCGAGACGGAGGCCGACGAGTCGCTCGCGCTCATCCGCGAGGCGGTCGCCGAGGGCCGCCAGCTCGAGTTCGACTACCTCAACGCCAGGGGCGAGCGCGGACGCCGCCGGGCCGACCCGCTCCGCATCATCTCGCAGGACGCCGACTGGTACCTCCAGGCCTACTGCCACACTCGCGAGGACGTGCGGAACTTCCGCGTCGATCGCATGAGCGACCTCGTGCTCACGGACGAGCCGATCGGCGACCACTCGGATCGCGCGGTTCCCGACACCCTCTTCCAGGGCTCGGACACCGACCTCGACGTCATCGTGGACGTGTCGCCGGCGGCGCTGCCGCTGCTGTCCGACTACCTCGCCGACTCGCACACGCGCGAGGTCGACGGGCGGTTGCGGGTCACCCTCCGCCTCGCGCACGTGCACGGCCTGAAGCGGCTCGTCGCGGGCCTGCCGGGGCTCGTCACGGTGGTCTCGCCGGCTGAGGCACGGGCTGCCGTGGCGGAGTGGGCGGCGGCCGGGCTGGCGGCCTACGGCGACCGTGCCGCACCCGGTTCGGAGGCGGTCGCGACGCCCTCGGACGACGGGTAGTCACGACGCTCGTGAGGACGTGAGACAGATGGTTCGCGTAGTGTGCAACCTCGGCAGGTAGACTGTCGTCACGAAACCCCCCGAGAAACGGACGAACTCCTATGTGGCAAGGCTTCACCGGTTGGCACGCGCTGATCATCCTCGTGGTCATCCTGCTGCTCTTCGGCGCCCCGAAGCTCCCGGCGCTCGCCCGTAGCCTCGGGCAGTCGATGAAGATCCTGAAGAGCGAGGTCCGTCCCGAAAAGGAGAAGGGCGAGGCCGACGCGACCGACGCCGACGCGACCGCGTCCGGCGCGACCGCGAACAGCACGCCCGCGACGACTGACACGTCCGCCGGCCGGACCAAGACCGACGAGGTCGACCCCGGCAAGAGCGCCTGACTCCGATGTCCGCGGTGAAGGATCGCGGGGAGAAGAACCGCGAGAAGCGGATGTCGCTGGGCGCGCACCTCATCGAGCTGCGCAAGCGCCTCTTCATCGCCGCGATCGCCATCGTCGTCGGCATGGCGCTGGGTTGGTGGCTCACCGACGCGTTCGTCTGGCAGGCGATCCAGGAACCGGTCGAGCAGGTCGCCGAGGCGCAGGGCAGCGACACGGCGATCATCTTCCCGACCATCTCGAGTGCGTTCGACCTGCGCCTGCAGATCGCGTTCACGCTCGGCATCGTGATCTCGAGCCCCGTCTGGCTCTACCAGATCTTCGCCTTCCTCGTGCCGGGCCTGAACACCCGCGAGCGCAAGTTCACGTTCGTCTTCTTCGCCACGGCCATCCCGCTGTTCTTCGCCGGATGCGCCGCGGGCTGGTTCGTGCTGCCGAACATCGTGCGGCTCATGACGAGCTTCGTGCCCGAGGGCGCCGCGTCGCTGCTCACCGCGAAGGAGTACATCGACTTCGTACTGAAGCTGGTCGTCGCGATCGGCGTCGCCTTCGTCGTGCCCGTGTTCATCGTGCTGCTGAACTTCGCCGGCGTCATCAGCGCCGCCGCGATCATCAAGTCGTGGCGAATCGCGATCCTCGTGATCGTGCTCTTCACCGCGATCGCCACACCGTCCGCCGACGTGATCTCGATGTTCATGCTGGCGATCCCGATGATCGCGCTGTACTTCGGCGCGTGGTTCATCGCGCACCTGCACGATCGCCGTGTCGAGCGCAAGAACCGCCTCGAGTTCGGAGCCGCTGTCTAGGCTGGAGGGGTGATGAGCCTCTCACCGGCCGAGCGGTACGCGATCTCGCGCGAGCAGCGCCGGAAACCCCGACTCGTCGAGTTCGCGTCGAGGCTGCGCTTCGACCTCGACCCGTTCCAGAAGGCCGGATGCGCCGCGCTCGACGAGGGTCGCAGCGTGCTCGTCGCGGCACCCACCGGCGCGGGCAAGACCGTGGTGGCGGAGTTCGCCGTGTTCCTCGCCATGCAGGAGCCGGGCGAGAAGGTGTTCTACACGACGCCGATCAAGGCACTCAGCAACCAGAAGTACCAGGACTTCGTCGACGAGTGGGGTGCCGACGAGGTCGGCCTGCTCACCGGCGACACGAACATCAACTCCGGCGCCCGCATCGTGGTGATGACCACCGAGGTGCTGCGGAACATGCTCTACGCCGACTCGCCGCTGCTGGACCGGTTGGCGTACGTCGTGATGGACGAGGTGCACTACCTCGCCGATCGGTTCCGCGGCGCGGTGTGGGAGGAGGTCATCATCCACCTCCCCGAGGAGGTGCGCCTGGTCTCGCTGAGCGCCACGGTCTCGAACGCCGAGGAGTTCGGCGACTGGCTGCAGGCCGTGCGCGGTGACACCGACGTCATCGTCTCGGAGGACCGGCCCGGTGCCGCTCGAACAGCACGTGCTCGTGAAGGCGAAGCTGCTCGACCTGTTCGATTCGTCCGGGCAGGCCGCGACGAACCGGGTGAACCCCGAACTGCAGCGACTCGCTCGCTCGGGCGGGCGCTCGATCTCGTCGCGGTCGGCGCGCGGACGCCGGGGCGGCGACCGTGGGCGGTACCACCAGCCGTCGCAGGGGAGCGGACGCGTCGAGCGTCCCGAGGTGATCGAGCTGCTCCACGGCAAGCACCTGCTGCCCGCCATCGTGTTCATCTTCTCCCGCGCGGGATGCGACCAGGCCGTGCGCCAGGTGCTCCGCTCCGGCATCCGGCTGACCGAGTCGGCCGAGCGCGACGAGATCCGTTCGATCGTCGAGGCGCGTGCGCGGATGCTCCGTGACGAGGACCTCGCGGTGCTCGGCTACTGGGAGTGGCTCGAGGGCCTGCAGCGCGGGGTGGCGGCGCACCACGCCGGCATGCTGCCGGCGTTCAAGGAGGTCGTGGAGGAGCTCTTCCAGCTGAAGCTCCTGAAGGTGGTGTTCGCCACCGAGACCCTCGCGCTCGGCGTGAACATGCCCGCGCGCTCGGTCGTGCTCGAGAAGCTCGAGAAGTTCAACGGCGAGGCGCGCGTGCCGATCACGCCGGGGGAGTACACGCAGCTCACCGGCCGCGCCGGGCGCCGGGGCATCGACGTCGAGGGCCACTCGGTCATCCAGTGGGCCGACGGCCTCGACCCCGAGGCGGTCGCCGCGCTCGCGTCGCGCCGCAGCTATCCGCTGAACTCGAGCTTCAGGCCGACGTACAACATGGCCGTCAATCTCGTCGACCAGTTCGGCCGCGAGCGCACGAGGCAGATCCTCGAACTCTCGTTCGCGCAGTTCCAGGCGGACCGCGCGGTGGTCGACCTCGCGCGCACCCTGCGAAAGCAGGAGGAATCGATGGCCGGGTACGAGGAGGCGATGCGCTGCCACCTCGGCGACTTCAGCGAGTACGCGGCGCTCCGGCGACGCATCGGCGAGCTCGAGCGCCAGACCTCGAAGGGCAATCCGACGCACGCGCAGCGCGAGCGGCTCCAGCGCGAGCTCGGCGAGGCCCGCAGGGCGATGCGGGCGCATCCGTGCCATGGCTGCGCCGAGCGCGAGCAGCACGCACGCTGGGCCGAGCGCTGGTGGCGGCTCAAGCAGGAGCACGACCAGCTGTCGCGGCAGATCCGCACGCGCACCGGACAGGTGGCGAAGCGGTTCGACCGCGTGGCCGAGGTGCTCGAGATGCTCGGCTACCTCGAGCGCGACCGGCAAGGGCTCGCTCGTCTCCACGTCGGCGGGCCGCATCCTGAGGCGCATCTACGGCGAACGCGACCTGCTGGTCGCGGAGAGCCTGCGGCAGGGACTCTGGGAGGGCCTCGACGTGCCGTCGCTCGCCGCCATGGCGGCCGCGCTGGTCTACGAACCGCGCCGCGACGATCGCGGTGAGCAGTTCCGCCTGCCGCGCGGCCGCTTCCGCGAGGCGTTCGAACGCACGACGGACATCTGGAGCGAGCTCGACGACCTGGAGCGCGACCACCGGCTCGCCGGCAGTGACCAGCCGTCGCCCGCGCTGGCGTCGGCGATGCACGCGTGGGCGGGCGGCGCCGGACTCGGGCAGGTGCTCGCCGACGCCGAGCTCGCGGCCGGCGACTTCGTGCGGCTGACGAAGCAGGTCGTCGACCTGCTCGACCAGCTCTCGATCGTCGCCGACGCCGAGCTCGGCGCCACGGCGCGCGCGGCGATCGACGCCGTGCGCCGCGGGATCGTCGCCTACGGCTCGGTCGCATGAGCGCCCTCCCGCGTCGCCTAGGCTGATCTGGTGCCCGAGAACGATCCGCGTCCGCTGCTGCCATTGTGGGTCGCGGTGCTCGTCGTCGGTCGCCGGCGGGCTCGTCTACGACCTCGGGTTCCCGGGCGCGAGCATCTGGCCGCTCGCCTTCGTGGGCATCGCGCTCGCGCTCGTCAGCCTGATCGGGCGGACCTCGTGGTCTGCGGCGTTCGTCGGCTTCGCGTTCGGCCTCGCGTTCTACCTGCAGCAGGTGTCGTTCACCTCGCTGTACCTCGGGCCGGTGCCATGGATCGCGCTGTCGATCCTCGAGTCCCTGTTCGTCGCCGGCGGCGCCGTGCTCATCACGCTCGCGTACCGGTGGGTTCCGATCGCGAGCACCTCGCGGTGGGTGCGGCTCGTGTGGCTTCCGTTGCTCGTCGCCGGGCTCTGGTGCGTGCGCGAAGCGGCGACGGGGTCGATCCCGTACGGCGGGTTCCCGTGGGGCCGGGCCGCGCTGAGCCAGTCCGAGAGCCCGTTCGCCGACGTCGTGTCCTGGGTCGGATCGACGGGACTCGGGTTCATCATGGTCGCGCTCGTCGCCGGCGTCATCGAGTGGGTGCGCCTGCGCGGATGGCAGGACCTGCGCTCGGCCATCCCGGTCGCCGCGCTCGCGCTCATCGCCCTGCTGATGCCGGCGTGGCCCACGACCACCAGCGGGGAGCTGCGCGTCGCCAGCGTGCAGGGCAACGGTCCGGCGGGGTACTTCGACGAGCGGGCGCCCGGCGACGTGCTCGCGGCGCAACTCGAAGCCACGGAGCCCATCCTCGATGAGCGGGCATCGACGTGCTGCTCTGGCCCGAGGGCGGCTCCGACATCGACCCGACACGGAGTCCGGAGTCGCGGACATCTTCGACGACCTCAGCGAGCAGCTCGACGCCCCGCTCGTGCTCAACACCGTGACCACGCGCGGCGACGAGTTCTTCAACACCTCGCTGCTGTGGCAAGGCGGCGAGGGCGCCGTCGACAGCTACGACAAGCGCCATCCCGTGCCGTTCGGCGAGTACGTCCCCGACCGCTGGTTCTACGAGCCGCTCGCGCCCGACCTCATCGGACTGATCCAGCGCGGCTACACGCCGGGCACGAATGCGCCGTTCTTCGATCTCGGCGGCGGCGTCACCGGGCTCGCGATCTGCTTCGACGTGATCTACGACGAGGTCATCTGGGAGGGCGCACGCGACGGCGCGGAGATCTACATGTTCCAGACGAACAACGCCGACTTCCGCGGCACCGACGAGAACCTGCAGCAGCTCGCGTTCGCGCGCATGCGTGCGATCGAGACCGGCCGGTCGGTGGTGAACATCTCGACCGTCGGCACCAGCCAGGTGATCGATCCGACCGGGCGCACCGTCGACGCACTGCCGGCGTACGAGCCGGGCGCGATGCTCACCGACGTCGCGCTGCGCGAAGGCCTGACGCCGTCCGTGGTGCTGGGGGGCGTCGTGCCGTTCCTGATCGTGGCCGCGTCATTGGGCGGCTCTCGTCGCGGCAGGCGTGCTCGCGCGGCGACGGTCTCGTCGCGAGATCGAATCCGAGGGACTAGTCGGAGGCTACGCGCCGATCTTCTGCTGTGCCGCGACGGGCGCGGACGTAGGCGAGGCGCTCTTCGAGCAGCTCCTCGAGCTCGGCACGGGTGCGACGCTCGAGCAGCATGTCCCAGTGGGTGCGGGCGACCTTCTCACCCGAGCGGTCGACTCGACCGGCTTCGATCCGACGAGGAGGGTGCCGCGGCACCGCAGTAGCGGCACTCCCAGCTCTCGGGAACCTCGGCGTCCGCCGCGAAGGTCATCATGGTGTCACGGCCGCACGACGTACAGCGGTAGATGTATTCTGCGCGTTCGGGGAAGATGACGCCCTCTTCGCTCTGTAGGCTCTGGGCGCCGAGTCGCATGCCGCGCAGGCTGCGGTCTGCCATTGTGTGCTCCTCTCGTCGTCTCAGGTATAAACGATCAAGCTGGGCATTCCCCTTCCAGCGACTGGGTGATTGCCGGGGATTCTCAGCTTCGAGCGGCGATAGCGCAGGGCGAGGTCGGCGCGATCGGTCACGAGCCCGTCGACGCCGAGGTCGAGCAGCCGCGTCATGTCGGCGCGGTCGTTCACGGTCCACACGTGGACCTCGACGCCGGCCTCGTGCACTCGCTCGACGAACCGCGGGGTGACGAGCCGGACGCGGCCCGCACGCTCGGGGACCTGCAGCGCCGTCGCACCGCGGAGGGCACGGGCGAGCCCGCGGCGACCCGAACGAACGATCGCGAGTCGCGCACGGATGACGCCGGCACGGCCGGCCGAGGTGACGGCATCGGGAACCAGGTCGCCGAGGCGACGCCGACGTCGAATCCGAGAAGCTCGTGAGGAGCACCCGGAGCCGGCACGCGTGCGCTCGACCGCGTCGACGGCCGCCGCGACCGCGGACTCGCCTTCACGTCGATGTTGAAGCGCGTCCCGCCGGGAAGGCGTCGAGCGCCTCGTCGAGCGAGGTGATCAGCCCGGCCGTGCGCCGAGGTCGATGCGCGCAGCTCGGCCACGTGAGCTTCGACACCTCGACGTCGTCGCCGGCCACGCGTGTCAGCGTGGGATCGTGGGACACCACCGCGACGCCGTCACTCGGTGACGATGCAGTCGGACTCGATGTACGACGCGCCGATCGCCACGGCGCTTCGCGACGGCGAGCGAACGAGTTCTCGGGCGCCTCCACCGCGAGGCCGCGGTGCGCGAGCACGCGCGGCCTCGGCGGCTCGAAGTACGTCGAGGCCACGTGCGTCAGGGCCGGTCGGTGCGGAGCTGGCGCCCGTCGCGGGCGGTGCCGCCGGGCATCCGTCGCCGCAGTCGGCGACGGAGCGCGAACGCCTGCTCATGCCCTTGAGCGCCTCGGTGAACTCGCTCGGGATGATCCAGAGCTTGTTCGACGGGCCCTCGGCGATCTTCGGCAGCGTCTGCAGGTACTGGTAGCCAGCAGCTTGGCGTCGGGGTCGCCCACGTGGATCGCGTCGAAGACGGTCTGGATCGCCTCGGCCTCGCCCTGTGCGCGCAGCACCGCGGCCTGCTTGTCACCCTCGGCCTCGAGGATCTCGGCCTGCCGGGCGCCCTCGGCGGTGAGGATCGCCGACTGCTTGGTGCCCTCGGCGGTGAGGATCAGCGCGCGACGGTCGCGCTCGGCGCGCATCTGCTTCTCCATCGAGTCCTGGATGCGAGTGGGGCGGGTCGATCGCCTTCAGCTCGACGCGGCCGACGCGGATGCCCCACTTGCCGGTCGCCTCGTCGAGCACGATGCGCAGCTGGCCGTTGATGTTGTCGCGGCTGGTGAGCGCCTCTTCGAGGTTGAGCCCGCCGACCACGTTGCGCAGCGTCGTGGTGGTCAGCTGCTCGACCGCGCCGAGGTAGTTCGCGATCTCATACGTCGCCGCCCGGGCATCGGTGACCTGGAAGTAGACGACCGTGTCGATCGAGACGACCAGGTTGTCCTCGGTGATGACGGGCTGCGGCGGGAAGGAGACGACCTGCTCGCGCATGTCGACGAGCGGACGGAGCCGGTCGATGAACGGGACGAGGATGTTCAGGCCGGGGTGAGGGTCTTGTGGTAGCGGCCCAGGCGCTCGACGACGCCCGCGTAGGCCTGCGGGATGATGCGGATCGACGCGCACAGCACGACGAGCACGAAGATGACGATCGCCAGGACGACGACCGCGAGGACGATGGTCGCCGACATCGATATTCGGTCACTGGGGGTGCTCCTCTCAACGGGCACGACGACGGCGGTCGCGCCGTCGATGCCGGTCACGAGCACACGCTCGCCGACCGGGACATCCGCCTGCTCGGTGATCGGGGAGAGTCGGGCGGTCCAGATTCGCCGTTCTGGAGGCTGACCTGGCCGCCCGTCGGCGACACGGTGCGCACGACGGCGCCCTCGGCGCCGATGAGCGCGTCGATGTTGCTCCGGGCCGGATCGCCGCCGCGTCGCAGCATCCGGAGCAGCGGCGGGCGAAGCATGAGGATGAGCAGCGACGGCGACGACCGCCGCGATGATGAACTGCGCCCACCACGGGATGCCGAACAGGCCGGAGACCAGGCCCGCGACGCTGCCGAGCGCCAGCATGAGGAACGTGAACTCGAGCGTGAGCACCTCGATCGTCGCGAACACGAGGATCAGGACCAGCCAGCCGATCCACGCGTACTGGGTCAGCACATCCAGATTCGGTCTCCTTCGGGGCGCCCCGCTTCGAAACTAGCAGGGCGGATGCCGCGGCGGGGGAGTTGATAGTCTCGGTTCGGCGCACCGCCGAGGGCCCCGCTGGGCCCGGTTTCCGAAGCATCGAGGAGTCCCCGCCGTGACCAACCCACTCGCACCCGGATCGCTCGACGGACGCGCGCCCTCGTGACGGGCTCCTCGCGCGGCATCGGCGCCGACACCGTGCGCTACTTCGCGGGCCGGGCGCCACCGTCGTCATGAACTACCGCAACAAGGCGCCGCGCGCCGAGAAGGTCGTCGCCGAGATCACCGAGGCGGGCGGCCGCGCGATCGCGGTCGGCGCAGACCTCACCGACCCGGCATCGGTCGCCGCGATGTTCGAGCGCACCGTCGCCGAGCTCGGCCCGCTCGACATCCTCGTGCTGAACGCCTCCGGCGGCATGGAGACCGGCATGGGGGAGGACTACGCGATGCAGCTGAACCGCGACGCGCAGGTCAACGTGCTCGAAGGCGCACTGCCGCTCCTCGCGCCCGGCGCCCGCGTCGTGTTCGTCACGAGCCACCAGGCGCACTTCATCCGCACCACGCCGACGATGCCCGAGTACGAGCCGGTCGCCCTGTCGAAGCGCGCCGGCGAGGACGCGCTCCGCGAGCGGATTCCCGAGCTCGAGTCGGCGGGCATCGGGTTCGTCGTCGTCTCGGGCGACATGATCGAGGGCACGATCACCGCCACGCTGCTCGAGCGCGCGAACCCGGGCGCGATCGAGGCGCGCAAGCAGGACGCCGGCCGGCTCTACAACGTGTCGGAGTTCGCGGCCGAGGTGGCATCCGCCGCCGTCGACCCGGTGCCCGCCGACAACACCCGCTACGTCGGCGACACGTCGGGGTTCGCTGCCGAGAGCTGAGTCCGACGTCGGTACGACGAAGGCCGGTCGCGAAGCGCTGAGCGCTCCAGACCGGCCTTCGCCGTCGGATGCCGCGTTGCTACGCGGTGGCGACGCCCTTCGCGCCCCGACCGAACGTGAACGCGCGCACGATCTGGATGATCCCGAGCACGATCAGGCCGATGCCCGCGATGATGAACAGCACGACCGCGCCCCACAGCGGCGAGAACAGCAGCACGATGCCCGCGATGACGCTCAGGATGCCGAAGAAGATCGCCCATCCCCTCGACGGGGCGTCGCCCGATTGCACGAGCGTCACGATGCCCTCGACGATCCACAGGATGCCGATGAGGATGCCGAAGAACACGGCGAGCACCTCGGCGGTGGCCTGCACGTTCGCGAGGGCGATGGCGCCGCCGATCACGAACACCACGCCGAGGATGATGTCCAGCGCCCTCGCACCGCCCGAGATCCCCTTCGAGAAGATGCCGAGGCCGGCGTACGCGAGTCCGGCGATGATGAAGTAGATGCCCAGGATCACGGTGATCACGAGGAGGGAGTCCTTGGGCCAGAACGTGATCAGGACGCCCACGATGAGGGCGACGGCGCCGCTGACCCCGAGGGTCGTGCGCACCGTGTTGATCGCGGACTTCGACAGCTCCGCTGAATCCAGCGAGTACGCGTCGAAGACCGAATTGGAGGACTGCGGCGAAGACATGTGATGTCCTTTCTGAGGCGACGTCGAGGTGCGTTGCACGAGTCAGGGTAATCCTCCGCAACCGCTGAGTGTCGGATGTGAACGCGCGCGTCCCCACGCGTCGCCCCCCTGAAAATCCGTCGCAGGGGGGAGTGGAGGCCACGGCTCACTCTCAGGAAACACTCAGGCGTCGGAAAGCGCCGCCGGGTGGCGCGCGCGAACGGTGGGATGCCGTCGCGACGTCGCTGAAGCAGGTGACCGGATCGATCAGGAATCGAGAAGCGCCGACCCGGCCTCGCACGTAGCGTGACAACCATGAACATCACCATCCACTCGAGCTTCCTCCCGCATCTCGACCCGGATGCCTCCCTGGCCTTCTACCGCGACGTCCTCGGTTTCGAGGTCCGCGGCGACGTCGAGTATGAGGGGATGCGCTGGATCACCGTCGGACCAGCCGGCCAGCCCGGCACCTCCATCGTGCTCGAGCCGCCGGCCGCCGACCACGGCATCACCGACGACGAGCGTCGCACCATCACGGAGATGATGGCCAAGGGCACGTACGGCGGCATCCTCCTGGCGACCGACGACCTCGACGGCGTCTTCGAACGCCTGCAGGCCGGGGGCGCCGAGATCATCCAGGATCCGACCGATCAGGACTACGGAGTCCGCGACTGCGCCGTCCGCGACCCCGCGGGCAATCAGCTCCGCATCCAGGAGCTGCCCTGAGCAGCCGGACGACGCCTCGCGGTCGACTGTCCGTCCGTTACGACCTCGGCGGCGCACGAGCCTCGAACGTGTCGCACGAAGCTGGTTAGATCGAGTCAGGCGACGCCGCCGGAGGCCGCCGCCGGTGATCCCACCCCGACAGATGGAGACACGATGAGCACGCCCACGAGGGCTGACACGCAGTCGCCTGCGCTGCAGGTCGCCGACAGCCACGACCTGATCCGCGTGCAGGGCGCACGCGAGAACAACCTCAAGGACGTCAGCGTCGAGACTCCCGAAGCGCCGGCTGACGGTGTTCACCGGTGTCTCCGGTTCGGGCAAGAGCTCACTGGTGTTCGACACGATCGCCGCGGAGTCGCAGCGGATGATCAATGAGACCTACAGCGCCTTCGTGCAGGCATTCATGCCGACGCTCGCGCGACCCGACGTCGATGTGCTCGATGGGCTGACGACGGCGATCATCGTCGACCAGGAGCGGATGGGATGCCAACGCGCGTTCCACCGTCGGCACGGTCACCGACGCCAACGCGATGCTGCGCATCCTGTTCAGCCGGCTCGGGCAGCCGCACATCGGCTCGCCGCAGGCGTTCTCGTTCAACATCCCCACGGTGAGCGGCAGCGGCGCGATCACGATCGAGCGTGGCGGCGACGGCAGAAGGCCGTGGAGCGCACGTTCAACCAGCTCGGCGGGATGTGCCCGCGCTGCGAGGGCATGGGGACGGTGTCCGACATCGACCTGAGCCAGATCTACGACGAGAGCAAGTCGCTGGCCGGGGGAGCGATCACCGTCCCCGGCTACACCGCGGATGGCTGGTCGACGCGGATGTTCTCCGAGTCGGGCTTCTTCGACCCCGACAAGCCGATTCGGGAGTACACCGATGTCGAGCTGCAGGACTTCCTCTACCGCGAGCCGGTCAAGGTGAAGATCAACGGCATCAACATCACCTACGAGGGCCTGGTGCCCAGGGTGCAGAAGTCCTTCCTCTCCAAGGACGTCGACGCGATGCAGCCGCACATCCGAGCGTTCGTGGAGCGAGCGGTCGCGTTCACGGCACTGTCCCGACTGCGGTGGCACCCGGCTGAACGAGGGCGCCCGGTCGTCGAAGATCCAGGGGATCAGCATCGCCGACGCCTGCGCGATGCAGATCAGCGACCTGGCCGAATGGGTTCGCGGCCTGGACGAGCCATCGGTGGCGCCGCTGCTCGCCACCCTGCAGCAGATCCTGGACTCGTTCGTCGAGATCGGACTGGGCTACCTCTCGCTCGACCGGTCGTCGGGCACGCTGTCGGGCGGCGAGGCGCAGCGCACCAAGATGATCCGTCACCTCGGCTCATCGCTCACCGACGTCACCTACGTCTTCGACGAGCCGACCATCGGGCTTCATCCGCACGACATCCAGCGGATGAACGGCCTGCTGCTCCAGTTGCGCGACAAGGGCAACACCGTGCTCGTCGTCGAGCACAAGCCCGAGGCGATCGAGATCGCCGACCACGTCGTCGATCTCGGACCGCATGCCGGCGCCGGCGGAGGCGAGGTGGTCTTCGAGGGTACCGTCGAGGAGCTTCGAGCCAGCGGCACCCTCACCGGGCGGCATCTGGACGACGAGCGCATCCGTGAAGCGAGATGTGCGGAAGCCGCTACCGGCGCGCTGGAGGTCCGCGACGCGGACGAGCACAACCTGCAGAACGTCGACGTCGACATCCCGCTCGGAGTGCTCGTCGTCGTCACGGGCGTCGCCGGTTCGGGCAAGAGCTCGCTGATCCAGGGCTCCGTGACGGGCCGCGAGGGCGTGGTTTCAGTCGATCAGGGTGCGATCAGGGGCTCGCGGCGGAGCAACCCGGCGACGTACACCGGGATGCTCGAGCCGATCCGCAAGGCGTTCGCCAAGGCGAACGGCGTGAAGCCGGCACTGTTCAGCGCCAACTCCGAGGGCGCCTGCCCCAACTGCAACGGCGCCGGCGTCATCTACACCGACCTCGGACCGATGGCGAGCGTCGCCTCCACGTGCGAGGTGTGCGAAGGCAAGCGGTTCGACGCATCCGTGCTGGACTACCACCTCGGCGGTCGCGACATCAGCGAGGTGCTCGCGATGTCGGTGACCGAGGCCGAGGAGTTCTTCGGGACCGGGGAGGCGCGGATCCCGGCGGCTCATGCGATCCTGCAGCGGCTCGCCGACGTCGGGCTCGGTTACCTCACCATCGGACAGCCGCTCACGACGCTGTCCGGCGGTGAACGGCAGCGGCTGAAACTGGCGACCCACATGGCCGAGAAGGGCGGCATCTACGTCCTCGACGAGCCGACCACCGGCCTCCACCTCGCCGACGTCGAGAACCTGCTCGCCCTGCTCGACCGGCTCGTCGACTCCGGCAAGTCGGTGATCGTCATCGAGCACCACCAGGCGGTCATGGCGCACGCCGACTGGATCATCGACCTCGGCCCTGGCGCGGGCCACGACGGCGGCCGGATCGTCTTCGAGGGCACACCCGACGACCTCATCGCCGCCCGCGCCACCCTCACCGGCGAGCACCTCGCCGCGTACGTGGGTTCATGACGGGGACTCGCACGTGACGGGCTTCGAGCAGTTCTGGAGAGTCGCGCGGCCGGCTCGTATCAGCGGGTCGTAGGATCGCGGCGCTCGTGAAGCGGGCCGTGGGCTGACCACCACCGCGTGTTCGAGACACCCAGTCTTACTACTCGGGTCATCCGCGGCGATGATGATGTCGGAACAGCATGTCCTTGAACTTGCTTCGCGGGCCACGGCGGATGGCCCCGGATAGCGTGCGGGCGGGACGCGCATTGTGTGCGACCACTTCGGGTTTGCCGTCGGGTAGCCGCCCACCGTGGATCCGACGATGGGCGGCTACCTGCGTCAACGTTGGCGGAGGGCGTCCCAAAGGATGGACCACTGCTCGGCGTCAAGGTCGCGAGGCAAGCTCTGCGCGGGTATGCGTGCAGCCTTGATGGCTCGTTGCGTCTTCGTGGAATCGGTGCGAGTGGCGCGCTGGATGATTCGCACGAGATTGCCACCAGAGCCGGTGAACACCGCACGGACGAAGTTCTCGTAGGCGCGTCGCTCCGTACTTGGTACGAGCGGTGAGTTGCGGCGGGTGATGCTGAGAAGCCCGCCGTCGACGCTGGGCTTCGGGGTGAAGCACCATGCTGGTACGCGGTTTTCAAGTGCGAACTCGAACCACGGCGCGGTCTGCGCAGTCATCATGGTGCGACCGCCGACGCCGGCTCGCTTTCTCGCCACCTCCCATTGGGTAAGGAGCACCGCGTCGCGCCATCTCGTGCTGGCGAGCATGCGACGCAAGATCGGTGTCGTGAGGTGAAACGGGATGTTGCCGACCACCACGGGGGAGTCGATGGGGTAACGCAGGGCGTCGGCGTGCTCGACGCGCACGTGTGGAAGCGACCGGCGCAGCCGGCGCACCCGGTGTTCATCGATGTCGATCGCGGTGACCGGTCGTCCGAGGCCGGCGAGGGCGCGCGTGAGCGCCCCGTCGCCGGCACCGATTTCAAGAATGGGCCCTGAAGTCGTGCGAACGATGTTCGCAATATGGTCGATGGTGGGTTGGTGGTTGAGGAAGTTCTGGCCGAGTTCGTGTCGGCCGCCGTGAGAAGAACGAGGCATGAGCGCGCTCCAAGAGGATGAGTTCTGGAGCACCCCGGCGGCGAGGTTCGAATTCGCGAGAAGCTACGCGAGACCTGTCCGGTCCGAGGTGCAGATGACATCTCGGAGAGACGGCGCGCTGGTGCGTGCGAGGCGCGAGCGGGCCGTCAGGCGCGGCGGTCGCGGAACGTGCAGAAGCGCCCCATCCCGAGCGCGTTGCATATCGTTCCCACCGGAGAAGGCTATCAGCAACCACACCGGAACCGTCGAGCCTTGCCCTAGCCTCACGACCATGGAGACAGCGCCTGTGGACCCGATCGATACGACGTGGGAAAGTCGGTAGCGCCTCGTATTCGAAGGCCTCGAGTTCGTCGACCCTGCCTATCTCCGCGTGCGCGGCCGACGGTCAAGCTCCGAGTGGGTTGATGATCAGCGAACGAAGGAACGTCCTCACCTCGAGGTTGAAGACGTCGGCGGCCTCTATGTTGCTCAGGTGCCCGACGCCGGGGAGTACGACGAGCTGCGATGCGGGGATCTTCTTGTGCAGTTCCCTTCCGACCGCCAGCGGCGATCGCGCGTCGACTTCGCCGTGCAGCACGAGCGTTGGCACGTCGATGTGAGGCAGGATGCCGCGAAGATCGGCGTTGGCCATCGCGCGGAGCATCGTCAGACTGGCTCGCGGGTGGATGTCGGACATCAGCGCGAGTGTCTGCTCGGCCATCTCTCGCGTTGCGGACTCGGTGAGCATGCCGGCCAGGTACTTGGGCAGCCACTCGCTGGGAGGGTGGGTGACTTCCTCGCTGATCCGTTGGACCCGCCGCTGCACCTCGTCGGCTGGCAGCGAACCCGCCCAGCCGGCGTACGCTCCCGCCAGGATCAGGCTGCGGGGCAGTGTCGGGTGCCGTGCATAGAACGCCAGGGCGAGCGCGCCGCCGAACGAAAGGCCAAGGATGTGCGGGCGCGTCAGGCCGAGCGCTCCCACGAATCCGGCCAGGCTGTCGGCGTAGTCCTCCAGGGAGAATGACTCGGGCGGATCGTCGGATCCTCCGCAGCCCGGAGCGTCCCAGGCTATGACGTTGAACTCGTCATCGAGGTCGTCGAGTTGTGGACCCCAGGATCGACTGTCGAATCCGAAGCCGCCATGGAGAAGGACGAGGGGATCGCCCGAGCCCGCACGCCGGTAGGTGATCTTGAGGCCGCGGACTAGTGCGAGATGCGTCGACGACATGCCGTCCATGGTTCCATGTCGATCCGCGCGCGGCGAGGCCGCCGTCGTCCTGCGAGCCGGGAGCGCCGCAGGCGCCGCGACTACCGCCCGGACCTCACGAGCTCGAGCGACTGACGCGACGCGACGCTTCGCTCTGCGGGCGGCCGGAGCCGCCATGCCCAGACGGCGAGTGCGATTGCGACCAGGATCACGATGACGCCCAGCGGAACATGGAGCGCAGACAGCGAACGGAACCCTGCGAACGCCTGCAACGACATCAGTGCCAGCAATCCGACCGTGGCGCCGATCAGCCACCGCGGTGTCCGCCCGAGGCGGGTCGCCAGAACGGCCGCCACGATCGCGATCATCAGCGCGATGCCCGTCACGGTCGCCATCTCGCGATGCCATGCGAATGCCGAGTGGGCGCCACCCATGAACAGGCCGGCCAGCACGGCCTGACCGAACATGAGGAGCGCGGTCACCGTCAGTGAGATCTGCAGGAACCGTACCGGCCACCGCCGCCCGTCGCGGGCCGCATCATCGAGAGAGGACATGTCCTGAGCCTACTGTGTTCGATCCGTTTGGATCAATTGCATCTGGATCTAAATGGGAGAGAATCGGAGCATGAGCGATGACAGGGGAGCGGTGTCCATCGAGGTCGGACTCCTGCTCAACCAAGTCCATTCCCTGGCGACGCAGAGACTGAACGCGGCGCTGAGACCGATGAGCCTCACGAGCAGGCACGTCGCAGTGATGTTCCTGATCCGCGACGGGGTAGAGACCCAACGCGACCTGGTCGCGCGGATGAACAGCGACAAGACCGGCATGGTTCGCGTGGTCGATGATCTCGAGCGGCTCGGACACCTCTCCAGGACGCCATCGACGACCGACCGGAGGGTCACCATCCTCGGGCTCACGGACGGGGGAGAGGCCGCCCTTCGAACGGCTCAACTGCACACCAAGAGCGTCGCCGATGAACTGTTCCAGGCCGTCGGGCCGGAGGATCTGGACACGTTGAAGGCGATCCTGGCGCGGACGCTCGGCGCCGCCGTGCCACGCTAACCGGGCGCCGGGCGGCTGGTCCGACGCGCTTCCCAGCGTCGTGAGGCCGCGAAGCAACGTCCCATCCGACGCGGTTCCCACTCGGAGATCGGCAACAGCCCAGAGGCAGCAATGCCCGGAATGACGCGAAAATCGCAGGGAGGCATCAGTTCTCGCATCAGATGGAACTCATGGCAGTTGCGCGCCGATAATGCACATTATGTCGGTTCGCCAATCCACAACCTGCAGGATTTGCACGAATCCAAGCGCTCCCCCGCCAACGGAACAGATGAATCGTGTCCGCAGCCGTCTTTCATCGCTCTACCTGGGGCGGGAGTGACGGGAATGCAGCAACGACTTGCTCGCGCGCGGCGGTCGTGTTTGCGAACGGGTATGGGTCGTACTGCGCTAGCCCGGCCTCTACGTAGTCGTGCTGCGACAATCTCGTCGCCGTTTCGTTCTATGGCCCCCCAAAGTAGATGACGTCCTCGTCACCAACTCGCCTGAAAAGCCCTACGAGCGGCGCGAAGGGGATCGAATAAAGCCACTTGTGCCGATGGCGGTCGGACACCACCCAGATCATCGCCGGCCCGTGCTCTGATGACGGATAGAACTCGAGCACGAATGAATGGATAAACAAGGTGACGAGTTCATGGACGGTGAGCTCGGTTTGGCGCTTCGACTCCATGTCGTAGTACTCCCAATACGACCACCTGTCGTATATTCCGGGGACACGATCCTTGAGCGGGTGCATCCGCAGCGAAACTCGCTCCCGTGGCAGGAAAGAGGACGTCTTTGCGGACTCGATCAAGCGCCGGATAGTGAACATGCCTACCAAGAGGTCGCGCTCGACGAGGAAGCCGGTTCGTGTCGTCCACCGCGTCATCTCGGAACGCCGCTCGAGCGCGGCGGCAACCTTCAATAGCTCTTCACGCCAAGGAACGGAATCTGCGATCACCTGCAAAGTCTCGCAGTGTCAGGTTCGCAGCTGGGGATCCCGCAGCGAGCTAGGAGTATTCAGCCGAGCGCAGCGGAGCCGAACGCCGGGTAATCGGGCGTGACGTAGTTCCGCACCGTGAGCGTCCGCATCGCAGGCATCTGCCCGGCGCCGGGCACCTCGATCTCCTGAGTCGGCGCCGTCGGATCAATCGACGCGATCTCGTAGCCGTCCTCGGCGGAACCCCAATGGCCGTCCGCATCCTGAAGCAACGGGTCCGCCTTGAGGTACAAACGGAGGTCCGACGCGTCTCTGGTGCGGAAACCCTCAAGGGTCACCCACACTGAGCCATCCGCATGGCGCTCGATCCGGGCGGTTCCACTTGTTTCCGTGGCCTGCGAGACGAACAGTCCGGTGAGGGGCAACTGCTGCTCGAACTCGCTGAGCGCCGGGGATGCGGACGGGGTGGGCGCACTTGTGCGGGACGTCATCGATGTCGGCGCCGGTTCCGTCGAGACCGTGCACCCACTCAGCGTCAGCGCCAGCGGAAGGCTGACTGCACCGATCCACCGAATTGCCCGCATACGGTCACACTAGAGGCGCCGGCGCCGAAAGCACGAAATGTAGCCGCGGAGCCTGAGCGAGCTTTGTGGAAATTCGGTTAAGAGACTTCACCATCAGGGCTCTCACCACTCGCATTTTCTGCAGCAGGTTACAAAACGTCGGCTGATGCGACGTCCTCATTCGCTCTTCGCTCGCCGCTCGCTAGTCGGGCGCACCGTCGCGCTCGTTTCCTTGGGCGAGGCGTTGCAGTTGCCATGCATGCACGTCGCTCACCCATTCCCAACCGGGCTTCGCCGATGAGCCGATCCGCGGGTCGCTGGGAACGTGGCCGTTCTGCACGGCGTGCACGTAGGCCCGATCCTGGGCTATCCGTGCGTGCAACTGGTCAGCTCCGCCGACGGACCCGTGGCCGGGGACGACGACATCGACGTCGTCCGCCACGCCCTCGAGCAACCGCAGTGCGGCGAGGTAGTCCTCAATCGGATTCGCGGCGTCCAGGTCGAGCATCGGAATCAGGACGTCGGAAAGCATGTCGCCGGCGACGAGAACGCCGCGTCCCTCGATCAACAGCGCCGCATGGCCTGGGGCATGCGCCTGATGCTCGATGATCCGGACCTTGGGGCCATCCCAGGGAACCTGCGCAGTTTCGGCGGGCAGACCCGTGATGAGGCCGAGCAGATCCATCGGGATATCCTCGGCGAACTCCGGCGGTAGCCCCTCGGCTACGCGGGACTCCCAGTCCGCGTTGCGACAGCAGATCTCGGATGGAAGCCGCGCAGCGGGCCGTACCGTAACGGGGCGCGTCGCCGAGATCGGCGTGCCAGAGCACATGGTCCCAATCGGGATGCGTCGAGAAGCCTGCCACGACGGGCTGACCCAACTCGCGAAGGTCGTTCGCGAGGGCTGCCATCTCGTCGCCCGTTATGCCGGGGTCGATGAGCAGCACGCCGGCTTCGCCCTCCACGACGACCGCGTTGCTCTGGATGCACTCGCTCTCGTGGACCAGCACGCCGTCTGCAACCTGCTTCAGCATCAGCTGGCCTCGCTCACATCGCGGATGGCGTAGCGGTGCATCGTGACGCCCTGCTCGAACGATCGCTGCTCGAGCAGATCGAGTTCGATCGGCATGTCGTACTCGTCGAACAGCGGCCTGCCGAAGCCGAGGATCGCGGGGTGTGTGGCGAGGAGCAGCTCGTCAAGCAGTCCCGCCCGGAGCAGCTGCGTCGCCAGCGCTGCGCCCCCTACCCCGATTGTGCCGTCGGTCTCGGCTCGGAGGGCGGCGAGCTGCTCGATCGCGTCGTCTCCCCCGATGATCCGGGTGTTGTGATCGGCGCTCTCGCGGGTGCGGGAAACGAGCACCTTGGGCTTGGCGGTCCAGATCTCGCCGTACTCCCGTATGAAGTCCGGCGCCGACGCGTCCTCGTGCGCTCGTGGCCAGTACTCCTCCATGATCTCGTAGTACACCCGCCCGTGGACGATCAGCGCGAGCGCCTGAGTCCGGGCATTGAACTCGCGGTGCAGTTCCTCGCTGATGCGGAGCCACTCGCCTGCGCCGTTGTCCCCCGGAACCTGCTCGATCCGCAGGTCGAGGGACACGTTCATCGAATATAGGAAGCGACCCATCAGCTCCTCGTCCCAATAGTGATTGCGTTTTGCAACCACTATAGTGAGCAGACAAAGCTGTCAAGGAGGAATCGTGGAACCACGGTCCGGGTGTCCGATCAACGCCGCCGTCGAGGTGCTCGGAGATCGTTGGACGTTGCTCGTGCTGCGCGACGTGATCTTCGGCGACCGCCGCTACTTCCGGGCACTGCTCACCGGCTCGATCGAGGGCATCGCCTCGAACATCCTCGCCGACCGCCTCAAGCGGCTCATCGACGCAGGGATCCTCACCCGAGGCGGCGCCGTAGTCCGGGGGCAGCGCGCTCGCTTCAGCCTGACAGAAGCGGGGATCCAGACCGTACCGATCATCTGCGCCCTGGGCAACTGGGGCCTCGACTGGCGTCCCGGCAGCGACGAGCTCCGGGCCCGGCAGCAACTTCTGCGCGACGAGGGTCCCGCATTCATCGAGGAACTCATGGACGAGCTGCGCGTCCGCCACCTTGACGCCCCGCCGAAGCCGCACGGCGGCTCAGGCCCGTTCGAGCGCCTCGACGCCGCCTACGCCGCGGCATCCGACCCGACCTCACCGTGACCGACCTGCGTGCCGTGCTGGCCGGCGCAATCGCGATCGAGCGCGCTGAACGTGCCGACGCTCCGCCTATCTCTTGATCTCGTAGCGCAGGAGTACCACGCCGTTTTCGAACGAGGTGGCCTCGAGCAGCTTCAGGTCCTGCCGATCCTCGAAGATGCGCGTTCCCTTGCCGCGTGACGCCGGGCAGACCAGCATCCGGACTTCGTCGACGACGCCGGCGTCCAGCAGGGAGTGCATGAGTTCCAAGCTCCCCCACAGCCAGATGTCCTTGCCGCTCTGCTCCTTGAGCTCCCGGATGGTGGCGGCCGGGTCGCGCGTCACGGTCGCGGCGGGAAAGTCGCCCCAGGGGGCGTCATCCAGCTTCGACGAGGCGACGAACTTGGTGAGGTTGTTGAGCTTCTCGCCGTACTCGCCCTGCTCTTCGGCGTGCGGCCAGTAGCCCACGGACTGCGCGTACGTGTTCGCGCCGAGGATCATCGTGTCGACCGAGTCGATGAACCCCATCACGCTCGCCTTGAACGCCGGGTTGGTCGTCTCGGAGAACGGCTCCCCCGACACGAAGCTGAGCCCGCCGTCCTCCTCCGCGGCGATGTTGTCGACGGTGACCCACTGCTGGACGATGAGTTTTCGCATGGCGCCAACGGTAGCCCGCTGCCGCGCGGTCGACACGCCCCATCTCGTCGCGCTCGTCTCGAGCCGGCGCGGTGTTCGTCGCCGTCAAGAATCTCGGTCCCCTACACTGCGCGTCGAGCTTCGATATTCTGCGAAATATAGTCCTTGACATGAATATTCACTATGGGTGAATACTAGGCCAATGCACGATCAGCTCGCCGCTCTCGCGGACCCCGCCCGATGGAGGATCATCGAGCTCCTCGCCCAGCGGCCGCGGTCGGTCGGCGTCGTCGGCGAGCTCACCGGTCTGCGTCAGCCGCAGGCGACCAAGCACTTGCAGACCCTCGAGCGAGCCGGGCTCGTCATCGCCCGCCGCTCAGGGCAGCGGCGCATCTACGCCCTGCAGACCCACGCGCTCCACGCCGTCATCGTAGAGCTGGGACGGGTCGCCGACCTTGCCGATGCGAACCGAGGTGGCCGGGACGCGTTCGACCAGTACTTCGCGATGGTCGAGGCCGAGACCCTGACCGCCGACCGCGAGGGTTGGGCCGACCCACGCGAGTACGTGTTCCGCCGCACGCTCGCCGCATCCCGCGACACCGTGTGGCGGCACCTGACTGAGCCCGCGCTGCTCGCCGAATGGTGGGCGCCCGAGGACCTGCGGCTCGCGCACGTCGAGTTCGGCACGCGGCCAGGCGACCGCGTCGTGCAGGAGTACGCCGACATCGACGACCGCTCGAGCGTAGACGGCGTGGTCGGCCGGGCGGAGGGGGTGGTCGACGCCGTGAAGGCGGCAGAGCGCCTCGCGTTCCGCCTCTCGCCGCTCCTGCCGGACGGCTCGACCGCGTTCACGGCGCACTACACGTACTCGCTCGCGGATGCGCGGGAGAAGACCGACCTCGAGGTGCGGCTGCGCATCAGCGACAGCACCGTCCCGTCCGCAGAGTTCATCGCGGGCATCCAGCTCGGCTGGGACCAGTGCCTCGACAAGCTCGCCGCGACCGTCGCAGGCGAACACCATCACCAGTGAGGAAGTGCCATGAGCACCAACGGACGCCGCGTGGTCGTCAACATCATTCTCAGCATCGACGGGTGCTATCACGGCCCGGGCGGACCACAGGACATGGGCTTCGTGATGCCGTACGCGATCACCGACGTCGCGCGCGACCACCTCACCGGGCTCTGGCAGCCGGCCACGACGGCGTTGCTCGGCCGCACCAACGCGGAGGGCTTCATGGGCTACTGGCCGCCGGTCGCCGATCAGGCCGACGCCGACCCGCGTGACCGCGGCTACGCCGCCTGGATGCGCGACGCCGAGAAGGTCGTGCTCTCCAGCACGCTCACGGAGGCGCCGTGGGAGCGGACCCGGGTCTTCGACGAGCCGGCCGAGGACGTCGTCGACCGGCTGAAGGCGGAGGACGGCGGCGACATCGTGGTGTTCTCGAGCGCGAGCGTGATCAAGGCGCTGCTCGCCGCCGACCGCGTCGACCGGCTCTCGTTCATGATCTTCCCGGAGATCCTCGGCGGCGGCGGCCGGCTGTTCGAGGACGGCCTGCCGGCATCCAAATGGAGCCTCGCCAATACGGTGACCGGCGAGTACGGCGTCGTCTCCCTCGCCTACGACCGGCTCCGCGCCGCCGGGTGAGTGTCAGGCCGACACGCGGTCACCCAACCGGTCTGCGAGGAAGTCCTCCCAGGTCCGCTCCCCCACGGCTCGATCTGGCGAGAGGTTGGCTCCGCCGAGCATCGCTCGCGCGGCCTTGCCGGGCAGGCCGATCCGCACAATCGGGCGGCGACGTCCGACTGCGCGCAGGTAGCCGCGCAGCAGGTCGGCAGCGTCGTAGATCTGCGGCCCCGCGACATCCGGCACCAGACCTGCCGGCGCACCGACCGCCAGTTCCGCCAGGCGGTCCGCCACCTCTGCGGCATCCACCGGCTGCACGCGCATGCCCCGCGGCACCGGCACGACCGGGAGCTTCGCCATCTGCTCGGCCGCCAGGAACACGAGATCGTGGAACTGGGTGGCGCGCACCGATGTCCAGGCGATGCCCGACTCGGCGATGACGCGCTCGGCGCCCGCCTTCTCGGCGAAGTACCCGAACATCCGGCGGTCGTTCCCGCTCACGATCGGGATCCGGTCCGCCCCCACGACGGAGATGTACACGATGTGCCGCACACCCGCCCGCTTCGCCGCCTGCCACGAGGCGAGTCGCCTTGCCCTCGTCGCCCGTGCCGCTCCCGGCGCAGTGCACCACGACGTCGACCCCCGCGAGGGCGGCGTCGACGCCCTCGCCGGTCTCGAGGTCGGCGGCCGCGAAGTCCACTCCGTCGACGCCGGTCGGCGGCGCAGTGCGCGCCAGCACGCGAACCGTGCGGCCCGCGTCCCGCAGCCGGGCGACGACCAGTCGGCCCAGCGTGCCGGTCCCTCCGGTGACGAGGATCGTTCCGTTCGAGGCGATCCCCTGGTCCATCCGCTCCTGCATGATCCGTACTCCCTCGTGTCCTGTGCGGCTCCGTGCCCTGCCGGCCCGGAACGTGATTCACTGCATTGACACGCCCCGCCGAGAGAATGTGACCGATGACCGACCTCGATCTGCTGGCCGAACGATTCGACGCACAACGCAGTCACCTCCGGGCGGTCGCCTACCGCATGCTCGGCTCGCTGAGCGAGAGCGACGACGCCGTGCAGGAGGCCTGGCTCCGCGCGAGCCGCGCCGACACCAGCCAGGTCGAGAACCTCGGCGGATGGTTCACCACGATCGTCGCCCGCGTGTGCCTGAACATCCTGCGCGCCCGTTCGTCACGGCCCGAGCAGCCCTACGGCATCCATATGCCCGACCCTGTCGTCAGCCGGGCGGAGGCCGTCGATCCCGAGCACGAGGCCGTGCTCGCCGATTCGGTCGGGCTCGCGCTGCTCGTCGTGCTCGACACCCTGACGCCGGCCGAGCGGCTGGCGTTCGTCCTGCACGACATGTTCGCGGTGCCGTTCGACGAGGTCGCGCTGATCGTGCCCTGCACGCCGGCGGCGGCGCGCCAACTCGCCAGCCGCGCTCGCCGGCGAGTGCGACAGGCGCCGACGCCCGACCGCGACCCGATCCGGCAGCGCGAGGTGGTCGACGCCTTCTTCGCGGCCGTCGCGCAACGGCGACTTCGACGCGCTCGTCGCGGTGCTGCATCCCGATGTCGTGCTGCGCTCCGACGGCGGCACGGGGCGCCCAGCCGCCTCGCTGTTCTTCCGTGGCGCGCAGGAGGTGGCCGGCAACGCGGTCATGTACGGCGCGCTCGCGCCGCACGCGCGGCCGGTGCTCGTCAACGGCACGCCCGGCGTCCTCGTCGTGCCGCGGAAGGAGGCGGTGTCGGTCATGGCGTTCACGGTGAACGACGGGCTGATCGTCGCCATCGACGTGCTGGCCGACCCCGTACGGCTCCGAGCACTCGGCGTCGCGTCGCTGGCCGGCTGACGCGCCTCGCGGCGTGACCGCCGTCACCGCTCGAGGGCGGGCTCCAGCAGGGTGATGGATGCCGCGTCGGCATCGACCTCGGCGAGCACCCCGAGCGGCAGCGGCACGTTCGGCGGCTCGTGGCCGATGTCGACATTGCCGAGTACCGGGATGTCGCGATCGCCGAGCACGTCGAGCACGACGTCGCGGAGCGCGCCCGGCCCCTCATCGAGGAGCTCGACGGTGCTCGTCGGGCCGACGATCATCCCGGCGATGCGGTCGAGCACTCCGGCCTGGCGCAGCACATGCAGGTCGTTCCAGACGACGGAATCCGACGTGCCGACCTCCTCCCAGAAGAGCAGCGCGCCGTCGAACAGGTTCGCATCCAGCGCGTGCGGGGTGGCTTGCACGCGAACGAGCCGGTTCAGGAGGCCGCCGATGAGCCGTCCGGTCGCCCGTCCCGGGCGCCAGCACTCCCAGATGCCGAGCTGCGGCAGTCGCACGGGATCGGGGTCGCCGGTGAGCACCCGCCGGTAGACGTCCTCGACCTCCCGTCGCCGGTCGTCGGCGAGCTCGTCCCAGTAGCCGAAGCCGTGCGTGAGGAGGTCGGAGTGCAGGGTCACGAGCCCGGTTCGGGCATGCAGCGCCAGGTGGAGCGTCGCGATGTCGCTGAAGCCGAGCAGCGGCTTCGGATCGGTTCGCACGGCGTCGAAGTCGAGGAGGTCGAGGTACGAGAGCGCCGCTCGCCCCCCGGTGAGCGGGAGGATCGCGCGCACGTCCGGGTCGCGGAACAGCCCGTTCAGCTCGGCGGCGATGTCCGCAGGCGGTGCGGACATCCACCAACGATGCCGGCCGACCTCGATCGACGGCGCGACCCGCACGACGAATCCGAGTCGGCCGACGGCGGCCACGCCACGCTCGAACAACGCGGTCTCGTCAGGCTTCGAGGCCGCCCGACAGGGCCGCGACGGCGACCGTGTCGCCCGGGCGGAGCGCCCTCGCGCGCAGCATCCGCTCCACGTCAGTGCGGCTCGACGCGTTCTTCGCGTTCTTCGCGCTTCCTCCGCGCGTTCCTCGTACTTCTCGAGTCGGCGGCCGGTCGCCGGCATGCCCAGCTCGTTGTACGGCGCACTCTCGTCGCGTTCCGGGAGCCGATCGTCGGTCGGGCACACGAGCACGGTGTTCGGCGTCGAGTGGTCGATCACGTGCTCGAACATCGGATGCCCGCAGATCGGGCAGGTCTGCTGATCTGCCGGGGTCTCGGGTCTGTCGTCGTCGGCGGTGATGGGCGGAGCGCCGAACACGGGCTCGAGCGCCCGGTCGACGCGCTCGAAGAACCTCGTGAACGAGTTGCCCTCTGGCGGGCTCGCCTCCTCGCGTGCCATGCGCCCGATGGTACGCCCGCTCCCCGCACCGGCACCAGACCCGCGTTCGTGCGCCATAGGCTGGTCGCCATGCAGCCGGATGCCGCGAACCGCCCCGTCACGATCATCACCGGGGCCAGTCGCGGCATCGGCGCCGCGATCGCCGAACGGCTCGCCGCCGACGGACACGACCTGGTGCTCACCTACCGCGATCGTGAGGCGGATGCCGCCGAGGTCGTGCTTGCGTGCGAGGCATCCGGTGCACGCGTGCTGCTGCTGCCGCGTCGACCTCGCCGACCTCGAAGCCGCCGCGACGGTGGTGCCGGCGGCGATCGAGCGGTTCGGCACCGTGACCGGGCTCGTGAACAACGCGGGCATCACCGGGCGCATCGGCGGATTCCTCGACGGCACGATCGAGGAATCGGACCTGGTCTTCCGCGTCAACGTGCTGGCGCCCATCGTGCTGACCCGGGCCGTCGATCGCGCACATGGCCACGGATCGTGGCGGCGCGGGCGGCTGCATCGTCAACATCTCCTCGGGCGCGGCGACCACCGGCGCACCGAACACCTACATCCCGTACTCCATGAGCAAGGCCGCGCTCAACGCGCTCACGACCGGTACGTCGAAGGAGTTCGGTCCGGTCGGCATACGAGTGAACACCGTGTCGCCCGGCACCACGCGCACCGAGATCCATGCCGCGGCGGGGCGGCCGAACGCACCGGACGAGCGGGCACCCGGCATCCCGATGCGCCGCCCCGGCGAGGTGCACGAGGTCGCAGGTGCCGTGGCGTACCTCTTCTCGGCGGATGCCTCGTACACCTCGGGTGCCGACATCCGGGTGGCCGGCGGCAACTGAACGGCTCGGCTCGGAAACCGACCGCTCAGCGCTCGCCGAACCCAGACTCGGCCAGCGCGGCGATCGCGTCGACGGCCTCGCGCCCGGCCGGATCCTCGCTCGCGATCTCGACGGTCGCGCCCTTCGTGAGGCCGAGCGACATGATGCCGAGCAGGCTCTTCGCGTCGGTGCCGTTCACGGTGACCCGCTGCGGGAACGTGCTCGCGAGCTTCACCAGCTCCGCGGCCGGTCGGGCGTGCAGTCCGTCGGCGTTCACGAGCGTCACGACCCGCGAGTGAGCGGATGCCTCCGCCGCAGCCACGTTCGCGGCGTCACGCTCCCCCGCGGCATCCGGCGCGGCAGTCGGCGTCGATCGCGGGCCCTCCGTCGCGTGCCGACTCCGCGGCGGCCACGCACCTGGTCGAGGTCGTCGCCGGCCTCGGCGGCGACCGCCGCGGCGACCCCGCCCTCGACGAGCGGCGCGTCGACGATGCGCACGCGGGCACGCACGTCGTCGTCGAGGAAGTCGAGGGCGGTCTCCGCGGTGAGGATCGCGGACCCGAGGTCGCAGAGCACCGCGACGCCCTCCCCCGCGTCCGCTGCCGCGATGCCCGTGCTCACGAGGTCGAAGCTCGTGCCGATCCGGCCGTCATCCGTGCCGCCCGCGGCGACCAGCGCCGCGGTGGGCGCCATCTGCCGCGACAGGTCCACGAGGCCCTCCGCGATGCGCGCGGAGTGCGAGACGAAGACGATGCCGACTTTGCCGGGTGTCGCCACCTCACGCCCCCGCGGCCGCGGACGCCGTGTCGGCCGCGGCCTGCAGCAGCAGCGCGGTGGACTGCGCTCCGGGGTCGCGATGTCCGGCCGACCGTTCGCCGAGGTAGCTCGCGCGTCCCTTGCGGGCCACGAGCGGTTCGGTCGCCTCGGCGCCGGCCCATGCGGCGTCGGCGGCGGCGGCGAGCACCGCCGCGGCATCCGCCCCGCTCCCGGCGGCCGCCTCGGCCGCGTCGACGGCCGGCGTCCACGCATCGATCATCGTCTTGTCGCCGGGCTCGGCCTTGCCGCGCAGCACGATGCCGTCGCGGGCCGCAGCGAGCACGGCTGCGATCGCCGGCCCGTCGAGCGACGGCGTCGAGTCCGCAGCGACCGCGCCCTTGAGGTACGCGGTGCCGTAGAGCGGCCCGGCCGCGCCGCCGACCGTCGAGATGAGCGTCGTCGCGACGAGCTTCAGGACATCGCCGGGGGTGGACCCGGCCGGCAGGTCGTCGAGCTTCGGGAGCACGGCCTGGAAGCCGCGATCCATGTTCTCGCCGTGGTCGCCGTCGCCGATCTCGCGGTCGAGCGTGATGAGCTCGACCCGGTGCTCGGCGATCACGTCGGCGCTCAGCCTGACCCAGTCCACCGCCCAGGTGATGTCCAGACCCACAGGTGCCTCCTCTATCGTCCCCACCGGAGTGCCGCGGTCTGCACCGGGGCATCCCACAGCCCGATCATCTCGTCATCGAGCTTCAGGAGCGTGATCGACATCCCCTGCATCTCGAGCGACGTGATGTAGTTGCCCACGAGCGAACGTGCGATCTGGATGCCGCGCTCCTCGAGCACCTCCGCGGCGCGACGGTACGCGAGGTAGAGCTCGATGAGCGGCGTGCCGCCCATGCCGTTGACGAAGAGCAGCACGCGGTCGCCGCCCGAGTACGGCAGGTCCTCGAGGATCGGTTCGATGAGCCGGTCGACGAGTCGGTCGGCGGGCTCGAGCTTGATGCGCTCGCGACCGGGCTCGCCGTGGATGCCGATGCCGATCTCGATCTCGTCCTCGGCGAGCGTGAAGCTCGGCTCGCCGGCGTGCGGCACGATGCACGGGGTGAGCGCGAGGCCCATCGATCGTGCGCTCGCGTTGACGCGCTCGGCGATCTCGGCCACCTCGTCGAGCGAGTCGCCTCGTTCGGCGGCCGCCCCGGCGATCTTCTCGACGAGCACGGTTCCGCCGACGCCGCGACGGCCGGCCGTGTAGAGCGAGTCCTTGACCGCCACGTCGTCGTTGGTCACCACCGCGCGCACGGTGATCCCGTCGGCGGCTGCCAGGTCGGCAGCCGTCTCGAAGTTCAGCACGTCGCCCGTGTAGTTCTTGACGATGTGCAGCACGCCGGACCCGCCGTCGACCGCCTTCGTGGCGGCGAGGATCGGGTCGGGCGTCGGCGACGTGAACACGGCGCCGGGCACCGCGGCGTCGAGCATGCCGAATCCGACGAATCCGGCGTGCAGCGGCTCGTGTCCGCTGCCGCCGCCGCTCACGATGCCGACCTTGCCGGCGATCGGCGCGTCGGCGCGCACGACATGGATCGGGTCCATCTCCACGCGCACGATGTCGGCGTGCGCCAGGCCGAAACCGGTGACCGACTCGTCGACGACGCGCTTCGGGTCGTTGATGATCTTCTTCACGGCATCCCTTCCCCATGGCTGCCGGAATCCGGGCGACGTCGCCTCGGCTCCGCGTGCAGCATCCCAAGCGCAAACCTACGCCCGCCGGGGCATCCGGGGTAAGGGGTTCGGATGCCTCGTCCGCACCGTTGGGGAAAACGGACTTCGGCGTGCCCATTCCCAGTTGATGCTCAGCTGAGTATCGTTTGACCTATCCGGGGGGCCGCGGGCTTCCTCGTTGCTCAGCGGAGAGGACGGGACATGAATCTGGGATGTCATATTCTTATCGGAGTTGGTCGGCACGGCGATGCTCGTGCTGCTCGGTTGCGGCGTGGTCGCCAACGTCGTCCTGGCGAAGACGAAGGGCAACGGCGGCGGCTTCCTGTTGGTCAACTTCGGCTGGGGTCTTGCGGTCTTCGCCGGTGTCATCGTCTCGGTCGCGTCGGGTGCGCACATCAACCCGGCCGTCACGCTCGGCCTCGCGGCCAACATCCTGGGCAAGGGCGGCACGGAGTTCCTCCCGGGAATCCCGATCGACGGCAGCATCGATCGCCACCTACATCGGCGCCCAGCTCCTCGGCGCGATCATCGGCGCCGTCGTCGCCTGGCTCGCCTACAAGCAGCACTTCGACGACGAGCCCGAGCCCGCGCTCAAGCTCGGCGTCTTCTCGACCGGCCCCGCCATCCGCTCCTACGCCTGGAACCTCATCACGGAGATCATCGGCACGTTCGTGCTCGTGTTCGTCATCATCGGCTTCGGCGTGTGGGGTGACCCCGACACGGTCACCCCCGCTGGGCTCGGACCGCTGGGTGCGCTGCCCGTCGCCCTCCTCGTCGTCGGGATCGGCGCCTCCCTCGGTGGCCCGACGGGGTACGCGATCAACCCGGCCCGTGACCTCGGACCCCGCATCGCGCACGCCCTCCTGCCCATCAAGGGCAAGGGCTCGAGCGACTGGGGATACTCCTGGGTGCCGGTCGTCGGCCCGATCATCGGCGGCCTCCTCGCGGGCTGGCTCTGGATCCCGCTCGGCGACCTGATCACCAGCGCCATGGGATGACTCGACGTGGGCCGGTCCGATCAGGGCCGGCCCGCTCGCGTTCCGGCGCCAGACACCATGCGCCGTCGGCGTCGACGGGCGCGACATCCGAAGATTGAGAGGACAGTCATGGCCGACTACATCCTGGCGATCGACCAGGGAACCACCAGCACGCGCTCGATCATCTTCGACAAGAAGGGCTCCATCGTCGCGTCGGGCAGCTCGAGCACGAGCAGATCTTCCCGCAGGCCGGCTGGGTCGAGCACGACCCCATCGAGATCTGGCGCAACACCCGCGAGGTGATCGGGCAGGCCCTCGGCAAGGCGGACCTCACCCGGCACGACATCGCCGCGGTCGGCATCACCAACCAGCGCGAGACCGCCGTGGTCTGGGACAAGAACACCGGCCAGCCCGTCTACAACGCGATCGTCTGGCAGGACACCCGCACGCAGCCCATCGTCGACCGGCTCGCCGCCGACGGCGGCGTCGAGCGCTTCAAGCAGGAGGTCGGCCTCCCGCTGGCCACCTACTTCTCGGGCACGCAAGATCGTGTGGATCCTCGAGAACGTCCCCGGCGCGCGCGAGAAGGCCGAGGCCGGCGACCTGCTGTTCGGCACGACCGACACGTGGGTGCTGTGGAACCTCACCGGCGGCGTCGACGGCGGCGTGCACGTCACCGATGTCACGAACGCCAGCCGCACGATGTTCATGGACCTCGAGACGCTCGCTGGCGACGACGAGATCCTCGCCGCATTCGGCATGCCGCGGTCGATGCTGCCCGAGATCAAGGCCTCCTCCGAGGTCTACGGCACGGTCGAGCCGTCGAGCCTGCTGCGCGAGGTCCCCGTCGCCGGCATCCTCGGCGACCAGCAGGCGGCGACCTTCGGACAGGCCGCGTTCGAGGCCGGCGAGTCGAAGAACACCTACGGCACGGGCAACTTCCTGATCTTCAACACGGGCACGGAGATCGTGCACTCGAAGAACGGGCTGCTCACGACGCTCGGCTACAAGCTCGGCGACGAGCCGCCGCACTACGCGCTCGAGGGCTCGATCGCCGTCACCGGGTCGCTCGATCCAGTGGCTGCGCGACAACCTCGGGCTCATCTCGAGCGCGCCGGAGATCGAGGACGCTCGCCGAGACCGTCGACGACAACGGCGGCGCGTACTTCGTGCCCGCGTTCTCGGGCCTGTTCGCGCCGTACTGGCGCCCGGATGCCCGCGGCGCGCTCGTGGGCCTCACCCGCTTCGTGAACAAGGGCCACATCGCGCGCGCCGCGCTCGAGGCGACGGCGTTCCAGACCCGCGAGGTGCTCGACGCGGTGAACGCCGACTCCGGCGTCGACCTCACCGAGCTGAAGGTCGACGGCGGCATGATCGCGAACGACACCGCTCATGCAGTTCCAGGCCGACATCCTCGGCGTGCCCGTCGTGCGCCCGGTCGTCGCCGAGACGACCGCGCTCGGCGCGGCCTACGCGGCCGGCCTCGCGGTCGGCTTCTGGTCCGACCTCGACGAGCTCCGCGCGCAACTGGCAGGAGGACTCGCGCTGGGAGCCGCAGATGGACCCCGCCGAGCGCGACCGCCAGCTGCGCCTCTGGAAGAAGGCCGTCACGAAGACCTTCGACTGGGTCGACGAGGACGTGCGCAGAGTGACGACGCCTCGAAGACGCGAAGGGTCCCGCGATGCGCGGGGCCCTTCGTCGTGCGGGTGTCGGCAGAGCCGCCCGCGCCTGCTCCACTCCGCCGGCGATCAGCGCCTTCGTCGCCGCGATCCACTGCTCGAGCTTGCGCGCCGCTGCGCCGCTGTCGATCGCCTCCTCGGCCACCGCCATCTTGTCGCGGAACCGCTCGAGGATCGGCGCGCTGGAACTGGCTCGGGTCCTTCGCCAGCTCGAAGGCGACGAGCCCGGCGGCCGCGTTCAGCAGCACGATGTCGCGCACCGCGCCCCGCTCGCCCGCGAAGACCTCGTGCACGATCGCGGCGTTGTGCGCGGCGTCGCCGCCGAGCAGGTCGCTCGATGTCGCGAGCGGGATGCCGAGGTCGCGCGGGTCGAGGTCGTGCTCGTGGACCGTTCCGCGGGACACCTCCCACAGGCGGCTGTGGCCGGTCGTGGTGAGCTCGTCGAGCCCGTCGTCGCCGCGGAACACGAGCGCGGTCGCGCCGCGGGTCTGGAACACGCCGGTGATGAGCGGCACGCGGTCGAGCTGCGCGACGCCGACCGCGTTCGCCTCGGCGCGCGCGGGGTTGCAGAGCGGGCCGAGGAAGTTGAAGACCGTCGGCACGCCGAGCTCGGCGCGCGTCGGGCCGGCGTGCCGGAAGCCGGGGTGGAACGCCGCCGCGAACGCGAAGGTGATGCCGGCGTCGCCGAGCGTCTCGGCGACCGCGCTCGGCGGGCAGCGTGAGGTCGATGCCGAGGGCCGCGAGCACGTCCGACGAGCCCGACGACGAGCTCGCCGCCCGGTTGCCGTGCTTGACCACGGGAACACCGGATGCCGCGGCCACGACCGCGGCCATGGTCGAGATGTTCACCGTGCCGAAGCGGTCGCCGCCCGGTGCCGACGATGTCGAGCACCACGGGGTCGACCGGCAGCGGCAGCGGCGGCCTCGAGGATCGCGTCGCGGAAGCCGACGATCTCGTCGACCGTCTCGCCCTTCGCGCGCAGCGCGACCAGGAACCCGGCGAGCTGGGCGTGGGTCGCCGTGCCCGACATCACCTGCTCGCATCGCCCAGGTCGACTCCGACACGCTGAGATCTCGCCGTCGAGCAGCGTCGTGAGAGATGTCCGGCCAGGTGTAGAGCTCCGCCATAGCGACCGAAGCCTAGCCGATCGCATTCACGGCGGATTCTCGGCGATCGCACACTCTGGAGGTCCTAGGGTTCCCTAACCCTTCAACGCAGTCGAAATCGACTCCCCCGGATGCGAAAACTCGGGCCCGAATTCAGCCATAATGGGGAGCGTGACGACGCACCACAGCGACCTACTCCAGGCCATGCGGTCCGTCAAGCGGCCGGATCCGGTCGCTGTCGGAACGATCGTGTGGCTCGGCAGCGAGGTGATGTTCTTCGCGGGCCTCTTCGCGATCTACTTCACGCTGCGCAGCACGTCCCCGAGCTGTGGGCGTTCGAGCGCCGAGCTGCTGAACATCCCGTACGCGACGGTCAACACGATCATCCTCGTGCTCTCGTCGGTCACGTGCCAGATGGGCGTCTTCGCGGCCGAGCGCTTCCAGCCGTACGCGCACCGGCGCTGGAAGCCGACGCACTGGGGCATGGTCGAGTGGTTCTGCCTCACCTTCGCCCTGGGCGCGATCTTCGTCTCGGGCCAGGTGTGGGAGTACGCGACAGCTCGTCGCCGAGGGCATGCCGATCAGACTCGGACTCCTACGCGTCGGCGTTCTACCTCACGACCGGCTTCCACGCCCTGCACGTCACCGGCGGCCTCATCGCCTTCCTCCTCGTGATCGGCCGCGCGTACGCCGTCAAGAACTTCGGGCGCAAGGAGATGACGTCCTCGATCGTCGTCTCGTACTACTGGCACTTCGTCGACGTCGTCTGGATCGCCCTGTTCCTCGTCATCTACTTCCTGAAATAGAGCGGAGCGGAGCCCACGACACATGGCACGAACGGAAGAACCCAAGCGCCGCTCGAACCGGCCGCCGCATCCCTGGGCCGCGGCCGCCCTCATCGGCATCGGCCTGCTGATCACCGGCGGCGTGTACGCCGGCGCTCCGCAGCGGCATCGCAGCGCACGGCCGAGGCGGAGCCGACGTCGCAGGTGACCGATCGAGGACGGCAAGAAGCTGTTCCAGGCCAACTGCGCCACCTGCCACGGCCTCGACCTGCAGGGCACGAACGACCGGCCCGCGCTGTACGGCGTCGGCGAGCCGCGGTCGAGTTCCAGGTCGGCACCGGCCGCATGCCGCTGCAGATGCAGGGCCCGCAGGCGCCGCAGAAGCCGGTGCAGTTCACCGAGGAGCAGATCCACGCGCTCGCCGTACTACGTGCAGTCGCTCGGCCCCGGCCCGACATCCCCGCGAGGAGGACCTCGACGGCGGGGGCGACGTGGCGCGCGGCGCGGAGCTCTTCCGCATCAACTGCGCCATGTGCCACAACGTCGCCGCCGCCGGCGGCGCGCTCACCGAGGGCAAGTACGCCCCGCCGCTCACGGAGCACGGCGCGCTGCACATGTACGCGGCCATGGTCACCGGCCCGCAGAACATGCCGGTGTTCAACGACCTGAACCTCTCGCCCGAAGACAAGCGCGACATCATCATCGTCCCTGCTGTTCCTGCAGGAGAACCGCGTCGCCCGGCGGCTTCTCGCTCGGCTCGCTCGGGCCGGTGTCGGAGGGCCTGTTCATCTGGATCTTCGGCATCGGCGCGATCGTCGCCGTCACCGTGTGGATCACGGCGAAGTCCAACTGAGCTCCGGCACAGAAACACGCAAGAAGGAGAACCATGGCACCGAGGACGACCCGCTCGAGCACTGAGAGCGGCTGCGACTCGTGCAAGCCGCGCACGAATTCCCGGGTCGCCCGGCACGCGGTCATCCCCGACCCGGTTCGCAGAACCCCGGGTTCCCGCCGCATCGCCGCGCGGATCACCGACAAGGACCCGCGCGGCGATGAAGCGGGCCGTCCGCACCGTCTACACGCTGTTCTACCTGTCGGTCCTCGGCGAGCATCTGGGCGATCGCCGCGTACATGCTCTTCCCGATCGAAGTCGGCAACGTCGTCGACGTCCAGCTGCAACAACATGTTCATCGGTCTCGGCATCGGCCTCGCCCTGCTCGCCATCGGCTTCGGCGCGATCCACTGGTCGCAAGGCGATCATGTCCGACGAGGAGTTCATCGAGCACCCGCCACGCGACGGTTCGAGCGACGCCACGACGCAGGGCGCGGTTCAGGCATTCGCCGACGCCAACGAGGAGTCCGGCTTCGGCGCGCCGCACGGTGATCCGCAACTCGCCTGATCGCGGCGCTCGCTCGTCTTCCCGCTGCCCGGCATCGTGCTGTTCCGCGGTCTTGCGCCCCGCAGGACCAGCGACCCGGTCGCGCTGCTCAGCCACACGATGTGGAACGAAGGGCACGCGCCTCGCGCACGACCCGGAGGGCACGCCGATCCGCGCCGCCGACGTCACGCTCGGCTCGCGCGTTCCACGTCATCCCCGAGGACCTCGCCGAGCTCGAGCACGGCAGGGTACCTCGAGGAGAAGGCCAAGGCGATCGTCCTGCTCATGCGCCTCCTCCCCGAGGAGCTCAACGAGGCGCCCGACCGGCGAACTGGTCGTACGACGGCATCGTCGCCTACTCCAAGGTCTGCACGCACGTCGGCTGCCCCGTCGCCCTGTACGAGCAGCAGACGCACCACCTGCTCTGCCCCTGCCACCAGTCGCAGTTCGACGTCACGAACGCGCGCGAGGTCATCTTCGGCCCGGCCGCTCGTCCCCTGCCGCAGCTGCCGATCACCGTCGACGACGAGGGCTACCTCGTCGCGCAGCAGCGACTTCACCGAACCCGTCGGCCCGAGCTTCTGGGAGCGCCATTGACCACCGCACCGCACCACGACTCCGACACGACAGCCGGAAGCTGCACGTTCACCGCGGCGGCCGTCGGACTACATCGATGAGCGCACGAGGCATCGCGGTCTTCGTCAAGGAGCTCGGCCGCAAGGTCTTCCCCGACCACTGGTCGTTCATGCTCGGCGAGATCGCGCTCTGGAGCTTCGTCGTCGTGCTCCTCTCGGGCACGTTCCTGACGTTCTTCTTCCAGGCCTCGATGGTCCGAGGCACTACGACGGCTCCTACGTGCCGATGCGCGGCGTCGAGATGTCGGCGGCGCTCGACTCGACGCTCGACATCTCGTTCGACATCCGCGGCGGCCTGCTCGTGCGCCAGATCCACCACTGGGCCGCGCTGCTGTTCGTCGCCGGCATCGGCGTGCACATGCTGCGCATCTTCTTCACCGGCGCGTTCCGCAAGCCGCGCGAGCTCAACTGGGTCATCGGCTTCGTGCTGTTCATCCTCGCGATGGCCGAGGGCTTCACCGGCTACTCGCTTCCCGACGACCTGCTCTCGGGCAACGGCCTCCGCATCATCGACGGCATGGTCAAGGGCATCCCCCTGATCGGCACGTGGACGTCGTTCCTGCTCTTCGGCGGCGAGTTCCCCGGCACCGCGATCGTGGGTCGCCTCTACACGCTGCACATCCTGCTGCTGCCCGCGATCCTCGTCGCGCTCGTGGCCGTGCACCTCATGCTACTGGTCATCAACAAGCACACGCAGTTCGCCGGACCCGGCCGCCGAACAGCAACGTCGTCGGGCTACCCGATGATGCCGATCTACATGGCGAAGATGGGCGGCTTCCTGTTCATCATCTTCGGCGTGATCGTGCTCATCGCCGCGCTGTTCACGATCAACCCGATCTGGAACTACGGACCGTACGACCCCTCCCCCGTCTCGGCCGGCACGCAGCCCGACTGGTACATCGGCTTCGCCGACGGCGCGCTGCGCCTCGTCCCGCCGGGCTGGGAGTTCGTGTTCCTCGACCGCACCTGGTCGTTCAACATCCTCGTCCCGCTCATCGCCATCGGCATCTTCCTGCTCCTCGCGATCAGCTACCCGTTCATCGAGGCGTGGGTGACGGGCGACAAGCGCGAGCACCACATCGCCGAGCGTCCGCGCAACGCGGCCACGCGTACCGCGATCGGCGCGGCCGGTGTCACGTTCTACGCCGTCCTGTGGGCGGCGGCGAGCTCCGACATCATCGCGACGCACTTCTCGCTCACGATGGAGGGCGTCATCCACGCCCTGCAGGCCTGTCTGATCATCGGCCCGTTCATCGCCTACTTCGTCGCGAAGCGCATCTGCCTCGCGCTGCAGAAGAAGGACCGCGAGATCGTGCTGCACGGCTACGAGTCGGGACGCATCGTGCGGCTCCCCGGCGGCGAGTTCATCGAGGTGCACCAGCCGCTCGACGAGTACGACCGCTGGCAGCTCGTGAGCTTCGCGAGCTACGAGCCGCTCATGATCCGCCCGAACGCGCGAGGCAAGATCCCGTGGCCAGCGACTCCGCGCCGGCATGTCGCGCTGGTTCTTCGAGGACCGCCTCGCGCCGGTCACGCAAGGGCGAGCTCGAGGCGTCGCACTCCACGCACCACTGAGCCGACCGCTCACGGATTCGGGCACCGGTCCCATGTCGATCGACACGACATGGCTCCGGTGCCCGAACTGTCTGCTACCCCTCGAGACCGTCGACGCACGGGTTCTCGGCTGCGACGCCGGGCACCGCTTCGACGTCTCCAAGCACGACACGGTCACCCTGCTCCCGCCGAAGGCGCCGAGGACGATCGGCGACGACCGGGCGATGCTCGCCGCTCGCGCATCGTTGCTCGACAGCGGCGCCTTCGCGCCGATCGCGAGGGCGATCGCCGATGCAGTGCAGGCGAGCCCGACCGCCCCCGATGGCGCGACGTTGCGCATCGCCGACCTCGGCTGCGGCACCGGCCACTACTCGGCTCAGCTCTCGCGTTCGATCACCGGGCTCGAGTTCCTGCTCGGCGACCGCTCCCCCGACGCCGTGCGGATGAGCCGTCGCGCGCTCGACGGCGCGACGGGCGTCGTCCTCGACATCTGGCGGCCGCTCCCGATCCGCGACGCGACGGCCGACGTCGTGCTCAACGTCTTCGCGCCGCGCAACGCTCCCGAGTTCGCGCGAATCCTCCGCCCGGGCGGACGCGTGATCGTGGTGGTCCCCACGACCGCCCACCTCCGGGAGCTTCGGGCCGAGGGCGCGATGCTCGATGTCCCGCCCGAGAAGGCGGAGCGCGTCAGCGCCCAGTTCGCCGAGGCGGGGTTCGAACGGCGTTCGCGCACGTCGGTGGAGTACCCGCTCGACGCCACGGAATCGACCCAGGCGTCGCTGATCGACATGGGGCCGGCCGCACACCACCCGACCCATCGAGTCGCTGCGGACGACATCACGACGCGGCAGCTGACGGTCTCCGTCGACCTGCTCGTCTTCACGCTCCGCTCCCCTGCGCACTGATCGATCGGAGCGCCGGCGACGACCCGGCCTCCATACTGTGAGGCATGTCGGAATGCTGCGGCCCCGAGGACGACGGCAGGTACTCGGAGGTCTTCGATCAGCGGTTCGCGAGCGGGATCGCTCGCCGCTATCGACGGCACGGGCTGACGGATCCCGAGCGCCGGATCATCGAGCTGCTCTCCGGGATCGGCGTCGATGGAGCTTCGGTCCTCGAGATCGGCGGAGGCGTCGGCGAGATCCAGCTCGAGCTCCTCGCCCGCGGTGCCGCAGTCACCGTGAACCTGGAGTTGTCGGACTCCTACGAGGAGCAGGCGGATGAGCTGATGCGCCTCCGTGGCATCGACGGCCGCGTGACCCGCATCGTCGGCGTCGACCTCGCGGTGTCCGGCGAGGACGTGGCCGTGGCCGACTTCGTCGTACTGCACCGGGTCGTGTGCTGCTACCCCGACTTCGAGCGGCTACTCGGCGCCGCAGCCGATCACGCCCGCAGGGCCCTGGTGTTCACCCACCCGCCGAGCACCTGGGTGACCCGAGCGATGGTGTCCATCAGCAACACCTGGATGGCGGTACTCGGTCGCCGGTATCGCGGGTTCGTCCACTCCCCCGATGCGATGCTGGACGTCCTCCGCCGTCACGGCATGATCGTGCACCAACGCGATCGAGCGGCTCGTTGGCGCATCGCCGTTGCCGTCCGCGAACCGGCTCCGGTCCCGGCGGCGGACGCGAACGGCTGAACGACGAAGGCCCCGGCGCCTGCGCGTCGGGCCTTCATCATGGACGGATCAGCGTGCGAAGTTGCCGCGGTAGTACTCGTAGACCCAGCCGACGAGCGCGATCACCACGATCGGGATCGCGAGGAACGAGATCCAGAACCCGATGGCAAGGCCGAGGAATCCGAGCGCGGCACCACCGGCGAGCACGATCGGCCACCAGCTCCACGGGCTGAAGTACCCGAGCTCGGCGTCGCCGTCATCGATGTTCGCGTCCAGGCGGTCCTCGGGCAGCTCGGCGCCCTGCGCCTGTGCACGCGGCCGAGGTAGAACGCGATGAAGGCGGCCAGCACGCGTGGTGAGCGTGAGCGCGACGGTGCCGGCCCACTCCGAAGCCGGGATCCTGCTCGTCGAGCGACACGACCAGACCGTGTAGAGAGCCGCTGCCAAGGCGAAGAAGGCGGCGAGGATCCAGAAGAGGATGGCGTTGGCGCGCATTTACTTCACTTCCTCCGTCGCCGCGTCGTACGACCGGGGCCTGCGGCGCATCCTTCGCCGGGCCGACGCCGACGGGGATGCCGGCCTCGGGGTGGTTGAGGTCGAACGCCGGCGCCTCGGAGCGGATGCGCGGGATCGACGTGAAGTTGTGTCGCGGCGGCGGGCAGCTCGTGGCCCACTCGAGCGAGCGTCCGTAGCCCCACGGGTCGTTGACGGTCACCTTCGGCGCCTTGCGCGCGGTGATGCAGACGTTCAGGAGGAACGGGATCATCGAGGCGGCGAGGATGCCGGCGCCGACCGTCGACAACTGGTTCATCCAGGTGATGCCGTCCTCGGGCAGGTACGAGTAGTACCGACGGGGCATCGCCACCACGCCCAGCCAGTGCTGGATGAGGAACGTCATGTGGAAGCCGATGAACAGCATCCAGAAGTGCCACTTGCCCAGCGCTCGTTGAGCATCTTGCCGGTCCACTTCGGCCACCAGAAGTAGAAGCCCGCGAACATCGCGAACACGACGGTGCCGAAGACGACGTAGTGGAAGTGCGCCACGACGAAGTACGTGTCGGACACGTGGAAGTCGAGCGGCGGCGACGCGAGGATCACGCCGGTCAGGCCGCCGAAGACGAACGTGATCGAGGAAGCCGAGCGACCACAGCATGCGGCGTCTCGAACGTGATCGAGCCGCGCCACATCGTGCCGATCCAGTTGAAGATCTTCACGCCCGTCGGCACCGCGATGAGCATCGTCATGAGCGCGAAGAACGGCAGCAGCACGGAACCGGTGACGTACATGTGGTGCGCCCACACGGTGACCGAGAGGGCCGCGATCGCGATCGTCGCGTAGATCGAGCGTCTTGTAGCCGAAGATCGGCTTGCGGCTGAAGACCGGGAAGATCTCCGAGATGATGCCGAAGAACGGCAGCGCGATGATGTAGACCTCGGGATGCCCGAAGAACCAGAACAGGTGCTGCCACAGGATGACGCCGCCGTTGGCGGGGTCGTAGATGTGGGCGCCGAAGATGCGGTCGGCAGCGGCGGCGAGGATCGCCGCGGCGAGGACCGGGAACGCCATCAGCACGAGGATCGAGGTGACCAGCGTGTTCCACGTGAAGATCGGCATGCGGAACATCGTCATGCCGGGCGCGCGCATCGTGATGATCGTCGTGATGAAGTTCACCGCACCGAGGATCGTGCCGAAGCCGCGAGAGGCCGAGGCCGAGCATCCAGAGGTTGCCGCCGACGCCCGGCGAGAACGTCGTGGACGCGAGCGGCTGATACGCGAACCAGCCGAACGACGGCGGCGCCCTGCGGGCGTGAGGAAGCCGGCGACGGCGATCAGCGAGCCGAAGAGGAACAGCCAGTACGCGAACGCGTTCAGGCGCGGGAACGCGACGTCGGGCGCGCCGATCTGCAGCGGCATGAGCACGTTCGCGAAGCCGGCGAACAGCGGCGTCGCGAACATCAGCAGCATGATCGTGCCGTGCATCGTGAACAGCTGGTTGTACTGCTCCTTGGTCGGGATGATCTCGAGGCCCGGCTCGAACAGCTGCGCGCGGATGATGAGCGCCATCACGCCGCCGATGCAGAAGAAGATGAACGACGTGATCAGGTACAGGTAGCCGATGGTCTTGTGGTCGGTGGAGGTGATCCACTTGACGAGGATGTTGCCCTTGCGCTCGACCTTGGGAGCTGCCGAACGGCGAGCGTGCTCGCGGGACGAGCCGGTGCGGTCGTGGTGCTCATCGCGGCTTACGTCTTCCTCTTTCAGCTCGGGCTCGCCCGTGCCGGGCAGGTTCTGGCGGCGGTCGTACTCGTTCGACGAGCTGGCCCTCCTGGCCGAGGTCTCGCAGCGACTCGATGTACTCCTCGTACTCGTCCTCGGAGACGACCTCGACGTTGAAGAGCATGAGCGAGTGGTACTCGCCGCAGAGCTCGGCGCACTTGCCGGCGTACGTGCCCTCGCGCGTCGGGGACGAACGACATGTAGTTCGTCTTGCCCGGGAACATGTCCTTCTTGTAGAGGAAGTCGATGACCCAGAACGAGTGGATGACGTCGCGCGACTCGAGCTCGATCTCGACGTTCTTGTCGACCGGCAGGTACAGCGTCGGGCAGCTCGCTGGACGAGCGAGCCCTCGGGTCCCTCGTCGTCGAGCTGGCCCTGGATGCCGGGCGAGTAGACGTCTTCGTTGACGTAGTTGAAGTCCCAGGCCCACTGCTTGGCGATGACCTCGACCTTGACGTCGTCTGGTCCTCGGCGAAGCGCTCCTCGATCATCGGCCTGGTCGCGCGCGGTGAAGGCGAAGAAGCCGAGCACGAGGATCAGCGGCACGATCGTGTAGAAGATCTCGATCGGCATGTTGTAGCGCAGCTGCACCGGAAGGCCGGTCTGGCCCTTGCGCCGCCGGTAGGCGATGGCGGCCCAGATCGTGAGGCCCCAGGTGATGACGCCGACGACGAGCAGCACGATCCACGAGGTGACCCAGAGGCCCGAGACGCATCTCGGTGTGGTTCGTGACCGGCGGCTCGCCCTCTTCGAACCCGGGAAGGAATCCGTTCAGCTGGGCCTGCGTGCATCCGGCGAGGACGAGGCTGAGCGACGCTGCGATCGGGATTGCAGCCCAGCGGAGACGGCGATTGTGGCGCACCGGTGACCTTTCGGGAGACTCGAAGGCGCTTCACAGCGAAGCGCGGTGATCGATGCCTAGCCTACTCCGACCGACCGGCCGGGTGTGCACCCGACGGCGGTGTCGGGCGCGCCACAGCGCGGATTTCGCGCTCGATCGGCGGAAACGCCGAAGGGAGGCCGCCTGCGCGACCTCCCTTCGGGAGTTGGAGTGCGACCCGATCAGTGGAAGCGAGTCGCCGCAGGCGCAGCTGCCCTGCGCGTTCGGGTTGTCGATCGTGAAGCCCTGCTTCTGGATGGTGTCCTCGAAGTCGATGGAGGCGCCGTCGAGGTACGGCACGCTCATCTTGTCGACGACGACCTCGACGCCGCGAAGTCGACGACGGCGTCGCCGTCGAGGAGCCGCTCGTCGAAGTAGAGCTGGTAGATCAGGCCGGAGCATCCGCCTGGCTGAACCGCGACGCGCAGGCGCAGGTCGTCGCGCCCCTCCTGTTCGAGGAGGCTGCGCACCTTGTCGGCGGCGGTGTCGCTCAGCTTCACGCCGTGCGCGGTCTCGGTGATCGTGTCGCTCATGTCTCTCCTCGAGGCGTCAGGGAACGCGGAACCTCTCTCCATGGTAACCGCCGAAACGGAGTGCGCGTCCGGTCGTTGCTCAGGAAGTCGTCGCGACGCGCGTCGAGGCGGGCGAGCAACAGGGCCTCGCTGAGCAGCGCGCGCTTGAACACGCCGAGGTGCAGCGACTCGTTCGGGCTGTGCGCCCGCGAGTCGGGGTCCTCGACGCCGGTCACGAGGATCTGCGCGTCGGGGAACTCCTCGACGAGGTCGGCGATGAACGGGATCGATCCGCCGACGCCGATCTCGACCGGCTCGACGGCCCCACCCCTCGGCCATCGCGGCGCGGGTCTCGGCGACCGCCCAGCCGCTCGTGTCGACGAGGAACGGCTGGCCGGTGTCGACGTCCTCGAAGGTGAGGTGGGCGCCGAACGGCGCGTTCGCCTCGCAGGTGCGCCCTGATCGCCGCGTACGCCTCGTCGCGCGTCCTGTCCGGGTGCGATGCGCGCGCTCACCCGCACGCGGACGCCGGGAGCGAGGGTGTTCGACGCGTTCGCGACATCCGGTGCGTCGATGCCCGTGATCGTGATCGCCGGCTGCGCCCAGATGCGGGAGAGGATCGTGCCGTTGCCGATCGGCGCGACCCCGTCGAGCAGGCCCGTCTCGGCGCGCAACTGCGCCTCGTCGTACTCGGGGGTCTCGAGCATCGGCGCTGCGGAGCCCGTCGACCGCGACCGAGCCGTCGGCGGCCCACAGCGTGTCGAGCAGCCGGATCGCGGCGAGCATCGCGTCGGGCACCGCGCCGCCGAACATGCCGGAGTGCGAGGCATGGTCGAGCGTGTCGACGCGGAGGTTGAAGGCGACGGTGCCGCGGAGGGCGACGGTGAGGGCCGGGGTCTCGAGGTCCCAGTTGCCGGAGTCCGCGACGACGATCGCGTCCGCGGCGAGCAGGTCGCGGTTCTCGGCGGAGGAAGTTCGCGAACGAGCGCGATGCCGCACTCCTCCTCGCCCTCGATGAACACGGCGATGCCGAGGTCGAAGTCGCCCGAGGCCTCGGCGAAGGCGCGGATCGCGCCGACGTGGGCCATCACGCCGGCCTTGTCGTCGGCGGCGCCCCGGCCGTGCAGGCGGTCGCCGCGCTGCGTCGGCTCGAACGGCGGCGTCTCCCAGTCCTCGTCCCTGCCGGGCGGCTGCACGTCGTGGTGGGCGTAGAGGAGCACGGTGGGCCGGCCGTTGCGCGCCGGACGGCTTGCGACGACGGCCGGCTGGCCGAGCTCCGAGCCGTCCTCCACGGGGGCGCGGCGCGACCTCGACCGAGCTCGAACACCCCGGTGCCGCGCAGCGAGCTCCGCGACGGCGTCGGCGCTCTCGGCGACGTGGGCCGGGTCGAAGGCCGGCCACGAGACGGACGGGATGCGCACGAGGCCCGCGAGGTCGGCGATGACGGCGGGGAAGCCCGCGTCGACCGCCGACCGGATGGCCTCGGTCGTCGCTGGGGCGGCCGCAGCCGTGGATTCGGTGGGATGGGGCTGGGTCATGCCGGTAATCTTAAGGGGAACCGATCTCGAGGACTCCCGTGGCCAAGAACCCCACCAACACCCCTGCGCCCGAAGCCGGCGCCGACGACGCAGCACCCGAGACGACCTCGAAGGCCGGCAAGGGCGCGCCCACGCCGAGCCGTGCCGAGCAGGAGGCCGCGCGCAAGCGGCCGCTCGTGCCGAACGACCGCAAGGAGGCGGCGAAGCAGGCCCGCGCGAAGCAGGCCGAGGCCCGCGAGCGGGCCCGAGTCGGCATGGCGGCCGGCGACGACCGCTACCTGCCCGCTCGCGACCGCGGCCCGCAGAAGAAGTACGTGCGCGACTACGTCGACGCCCGCTTCAGCATCGGCGAGGTGCTCATCCCCGTGATGTTCGCCGTCATCCTGCTCACGCTGCTCCCGAACGCGCAGGTGCAGACCATCGGCATCCTCGCCCTGTGGGCGTTCTTCCTCATCGCCATCGTCGACGTCGTGATCCTCGGGTTCCTCGTGACCCGCAAGCTCAAGGCCAAGTTCGGCGAGGACAAGGTCGAGCGCGTGCGCTGGTACGCGGCGATGCGCGCACTCCAGCTGCGCCCGCTGCGCCTGCCGAAGCCGCAGGTCAAGCGCGGCCGGTACCCCGCCTGAGGCGCATCAGTCCCGCGCGTACGCTCCCCCGCGGATGAGCGGCACGCGGGTCTCCTCGTCGCTCAGCGACCCGTGCTGGCCGATCATGGCCTCCGCCTGCCGGTTCGCCTCGCGGCGGTCGTAGTACGCGATGCCCGCGCGCGCGGCGACGAGCAGGTCGCCGATCCGCGGGAGCACCTCGTCGGCGACCGGTCCGTAGACCCCGGCCGCGATCGCCTCGTCCCGCGAGACCACCCACGCGCGATGCTCCTCGGCGGCGCGCCAGTCCGCGACCAGCGACGCGCGCGCCGACGTCATCGAGCCCGGGTTCGAAGTACAGGGAGAGGAATCGGGGCTCCCCGCCGACATGGCGGACGCCGTCGAGCAGGTCGGGGCGCGCGTCGACGAACACGTGGCGGTGCGCGGGCACGTCGACGACGCCGTGGTCGGCGGTGACGAGGAGGCCCGTGCCACGCGGCATCCGTCGTTCGAACGCGGCGAGCTCGGCATCGAGCTGCTCGAGGATCACGAGCCATCGATCGGACTCCCAGCCATGCGCGTGCGCCGCCTGGTCGAGCTCGGGCACGTACAGGTAGACGAGCGCGCCCGACTCGCGTTCGAGCAGCGATCGGGCCTCGGCGAAGCGGTCGGCGATGCTCGCGGCCGGTCGGTACGCCGCACCGCGCAGCACCGCGCGGGTGAAGCCCGAGTCGGCGTAACGGGCGGCGCCGATCGCGAAACTCGCGATGCCGGCGTCGGCTGCCGTCTCGAAGAGCGTCGCCTCGCGCTGCCACGTCTCGGGCGCCATTCCCGCGTCCCAGCCGTTCAGCTGGTTGACGAGGCGGTCGTGCGCCGCGTCGAGCACGCGGTATCCGACGAGCCCGTGCTCCCCCGGCATCCGACCGGTCGTGAAGCTCGCGATCGCGGCCGCGGTGGTCGACGGCGTCACCGTGCGGATCACGTCTCGCCGCGCCATCCGCGCGGCCAGGAATCGCGCGTGGCCCGCCCGGGCCTGGATGTTCGCTGCACCGAGGCCGTCGACGAGCACGACCACCGCACCCGATGCCGCGGGCAGCCCGAAGTCGTTCTCCTCGCCACGGAGACTCTCGATGGAACTGGCGAGCACCCCGGCAAGCCTCGGAGCGGTGACGGCGGGCACCGGTAGCATGGCTGGCATCGCGCCCAGTCTGGCACAGGCCGGGCGCGCCCCAGCTCCCCCGCGTGCACCGCACGCCAGCACCAGAGACGACGCATGACCCGAGCCAAGAACCCGCCCGCCGACGAGCCGATCGTCGAACGCATCGAAGACGTCGACGTCGCCACCGAGATGCAGGGCTCGTTCCTCGAATACGCCTACTCGGTCATCTACTCGCGGGCGCTGCCCGATGCGCGCGACGGCCTCAAGCCGGTGCAGCGCCGCATCCTGTACCAGATGACCGAGATGGGCCTCCGTCCCGATCGCGGACACGTGAAGTCGGCCCGCGTCGTCGGCGAGGTCATGGGCAAGCTGCACCCGCACGGCGACACGGCCATCTACGACGCACTCGTGCGCATGGCGCAGGCCTTCACGCTGCGCGTGCCCCTCATCGACGGGCACGGCAACTTCGGCTCCCTCGACGACGGCCCGGCGGCGCCTCGCTACACCGAGGCGCGCCTCGCCTCCCCCGCACTCGCCATGACCGAGGGCCTCGACGAGGACGTCGTGGACTTCGTGCCGAACTACGACAACCAGCTCACCCAGCCCGAGGTGCTGCCCGCGGCCTACCCGAACCTCCTCGTGAACGGCGCCAGCGGCATCGCCGTGGGCATGGCCACCAACATGGCGCCGCACAACCTCATCGAGGTGGTCGGCGCTGCCCGGCACCTGATCGCGCATCCGAACGCGACGCTCGACGAGCTCATGGAGTTCGTGCCGGGGCCCGACCTGCCCACGGGCGGCACGATCGTCGGCCTCGCCGGCATCAAGGACGCCTACGCCACCGGGCGAGGCAGCTTCAAGACCCGCGCGAAGGTCAGCGTCGAGAGCATCACCGCACGCAAGACCGGTCTCGTCGTCACCGAGCTGCCCTACCTCGTCGGCCCCGAGAAGGTCATCGAGAAGATCAAAGACGGCGTGAACGCCAAGAAGATCAGCGGCATCTCGGACGTCACCGACCTCACCGATCGCACCAACGGGCTGCGCCTCGTCATCGGGATCAAGACCGGCTTCAGCCCCGATGCGGTGCTCGAGCAGCTCTACCGGCTGACCCCCCTCGAGGACTCGTTCAACATCAACAACGTCGCGCTCGTCGACGGCGGGCCGCAGACCCTCGGGCTCAGGGAGCTCCTGCAGGTGTACGTGGCGCATCGCATCGCGGTCGTCACGCGCCGCTCGCAGTACCGCCTCGCGCGCCGCAGGGAACGCCTGCACCTCGTCGAGGGCCTGCTGATCGCCATCCTCGACATCGACGAGGTCATCCAGGTCATCCGCACGAGCGACGAGGCGGATCAGGCGCGCACCCGCCTCATGGACGTCTTCGACCTCAGCCAGGTGCAGGCCGAGTACATCCTCGAGCTGCGCCTGCGACGACTCACGAGATTCTCCCGCATCGAACTCGAGGCCGAGCGCGACAAGCTCCGCGCCGAGATCGAGGAGCTCGAGCTCCTCCTCGCGAGCCGGCACCGCATCGAGGCCCTCGTGTCCGACGAGCTCGCCGAGGTGGCCGAGCGCTTCGGCACGCCGCGGCGCACCCTCCTGACCGACGCGCGGCCGAGCATCGCCGGCGCGGCGGCGAAGCGCGCGGCGGCCGTGCTCGAGGTGGCGGATGTCCCGTGCCGCGTCTTCCTCAGCGTGACGGGTCGCATCGCCCGGGTCGACCTTCCCGAAGGCCCCGACGGGCCGCCGAGCATCACGCCGCCGGCGCGCCGCAGCAAGCACGACGCCATCCGCTCGACCCTCGACACGACGAGCCGCGCCGAGATCGGCGCCGTCACGAGCCTCGGGCGACTCATCCGGTTCTCCCCCGTCGACCTGCCGATGCTGCCGCCGACGTCCGTGCAGCTCGGCGCCGGCGTGCGCATCGGCGACTACCTGGCGCTGCCGAACCGCGACGAGAAGGTGCTCGCGATCGTCTCGCTCGACGCCGACCGCTCCATCGCGCTCGGCACCAAGCAGGGCGTGGTGAAGCGCGTCGCGACCGGCGCCTACCCGAACAAGCCCGAGTTCGAGGTCATCGGCCTCAAAGCGGGCGATGAGGTCATCGGAGCGGTGCAGGGCGACGAGACCGACGAGCTCGTGTTCGTGGCATCCGATACGCAGCTGTTGCGGTTCCCGGCTGCGTCGGTGCGTCCGCAGGGGTGTGCGGCGGGCGGCATGGCGGGCATCAGCCTCGGCTCAGGGGCACACGTCATCCACTTCACGAGCCTTCCGGCGGAGGCCGCGGCCGACGCCGTGGTCGTCACGATCGCGGCGAGCCACGAGACCCTCCTCGGCACCGACCCGGGCAGCGCCAAGGTGAGCTCGTTCACCGAGTTCCCGGCCAAGGGCCGCGCCACCGGCGGCGTGCGCTCGCAGCGATTCCTGAAGGGCGAAGACGCGCTGCATCTCGCCTGGGTCGGCCCCGCGCCTGCCCTCGCGGTGGGCGCCGACGGATCGGCGCGGCAGCTGCCCGACGGCGGATCCAAGCGCGATGCGTCGGGCCAGCCGCTCGACGCCGTCGTCGCGGCCATCGGCGTTCGCATCGGCTGATCACCGCACGGCGGCTTGACGCCGACGCGATCGACGGGCAGATTCGGCGTTGGCCGGATCGAACGGCGATGCGTTGGACGTTCGAGCCGGCCCACGGCGGACGGAGTCATCGGTGCCACGCACAACCTTGCAGACGGCAATCCTCGGCAGCGTGCTGGAGCCGGGCGACCACGGCTACGACGAGGCACGCGCCGTGTGGAACGCGATGATCGACCGACGACCGCGGTACATCGTGCAATGCGCGGGAACCGCCGATGTCGTCGCAGCCGTTCGGTACGCCGCCGACCTCGGACTCGAGGTGGGGATCCGCTGCGGCGGGCACGGCATCGTCGGCCACGCCGTGCCTGACGGCGGGCTCATGATCGACCTCCGGCCGATGGGCGCCGTCACGGTCGATCCCATCAGCCGACGCGCACGGGTGCAGGGCGGCGCACTCCTCGGCGCACTCGACCGTGCATCGCAGGCGCACGGCCTTGCGACCACCGCGGGCAACGTCTCGCACACCGGCGTCGGCGGCCTCACCCTCGGCGGAGGCATGGGCTGGCTCGCGCGGCGCCACGGACTCACGTGCGACAACGTGGTCTCGTTCGAGCTGGTCACGGCGAGCGGCGACACCGTGCGGGCGAGCGCCGACGAGCATCCCGACCTGTTCTGGGCGCTGCGGGGCGGCGGCGGGAACTTCGGCGTGGTCACCGAGTTCGAGTTCGCGCTGCATCCGGAGCCCGGACAGGCGATCTCAGCCGAGCTCAGCTTCCCGCTCGAAGGCGGCCGCGCCGCGGCCGCGATGCGACGCTGGCGCGACCTGAGCGGCGACGCCCCTCGGGAGGCGACCTTCGCCGCGACCATCTCCGGCGGGTCGGTGTCACTCGGCCTCGTGTGGGTCGGTGACCCCCTCATCGGTCACGCCCGGATCTCCGAGGTCGCGGATCGGCTCGTCGACGCCGCCGAGCCCACAGGGCAGTCGATCGAACCGTTGACGTACCTGCAACTGCAGACCCGCGAGGACGACGTGAAAGGCGACGCCTGGCGTCGGTACTGGAAGGGCCACTACTTCAGTGAGCTCGGCGACGACCTCATCGACGCGCTGCTCGCGCGTGATCGCGACGACCTGCCCGACGTCAGCCTGCAGGCGTACGGCGGCGCGATCGCGGACGTGGCCGACGAGGAGACCGCGTTCTCGCGCCGCGACACCGCGTTCGAGTTCGTCGCCGCATCGCGGTGGCGCAGCCCCGTCGACGATGAGCGGCGGATGTCCGCCGCCCGCCGCTACGCGAGCACGATGGACCGGTTCGCGAGTGGCGCCTACGTCAACGTGCTCGGCGATGACGGGGAGGCGGGGATCCGGCGCGCCTACACGAATGAGAAGCTCGCACGCTTGACCGCGATCAAGGACGCCCACGATCCGGGCAACCTGTTCCACCTGAACCAGAACATCCGGCCATCGGCCGGGTGAACCTCAGGCGTCGATGCGGTCGCGCTCGAGCGTGTCGGAGCTGTCGATGATGAACTCCTTGCGCGGCGCGACCTCGTTGCCCATGAGGAGCTCGAACACGCGGCCGGCGTTCTCCGCATCGCCGATGCCGACTCGGCGCAGCGTGCGCTGACGCCGGTCCATCGTCGTCGTCGCGAGCTGGTCGGCGTCCATCTCGCCGAGGCCCTTGTACCGCTGGATCGGGTCCTGGTAGCGCCGTCCCTGCTTCTTCAGCGTCGCGAGCACACCGATGAGTTCGGGCTCCGAGTAGGTGTAGATCGTCTCGTTCGGCTTCGAGCCGGGGTTCATGACGACCACGCGATGCAGCGGCGGCACCGCGGCGAACACGCGGCCCTCCTCGATCATCGGCCGCATGTAGCGGAAGAACAGCGTGAGCAGCAGCGTGCGGATGTGCGCGCCGTCGACGTCGGCGTCGCTCATGATGATGACCTTGCCGTAGCGCGCCGCCGAGAGGTCGAAGCTGCGCCCGGAGCCGGCGCCGATCACCTGGATGATCGAGGCGCACTCCGCGTTGCCGAGCATGTCGGACACGCTCGCCTTCTGCACGTTGAGGATCTTGCCTCGGATCGGCAGGAGGGCCTGGTGCTCGCTGTCGCGCGCGAGCTTCGCCGTGCCGAGTGCCGAGTCGCCCTCGACGATGAAGAGCTCGCTGTGCGCCACGTCGCTCGACCGGCAGTCCACGAGCTTCGCCGGCAGCGAGGAGCTCTCCAGGGCGTTCTTGCGTCGCTGGGTCTCCTTGTGGGCGCGGGCCGAGATGCGCGACTTCATCTCGGCGACGACCTTGTCGAGCAACAGCGCCGACTGCGCCTTGTCGTCGCGCTTGGACGACGTGAACCTCGCGCCGAGCTCCTTCGTGAGCACGTTCGTGACGATGGCGCGCACGGCGGGCGTGCCGAGCACTTCCTTCGTCTGGCCCTCGAACTGCGGCTCCGGAAGCCGAACGGTGATCACCGCCGTGAGCCCGGCGAGCACGTCGTCCTTCTCGAGCTTGATCGTGTGCCGGCCTTCAGGCGGCGTGCGTTCTGCTCGACCTGCTGGCGCAGGAAGCGGAGCAGCCCCTGGTCGAACCCCGTCTGGTGCGTGCCGCCCTTCGGGGTGGCGATGATGTTCACGAACGACTTGACGACGGTGTCGTAGCCGGTGCCCCAGCGCAGGGCGATGTCGACCTGGCATTCGCGCTGCAGCTCGGTGGGCACCATGGCGCCCCCGTCGGTCAGCACGGGCACGGTCTCGGTGAAGTGGCCCGCGCCCGTGAGCCGCCACACGTCGGTGAGCGGGGCATCCGTCGCCAGGTGGTCGACGAACTCCGAGATGCCGCCCTCGAACTGGAACGACGTGGTGTGCGGCTCGGCACCGCGCTCGTCGGTGACGTCGATGGCGAGCCCCGGCACGAGGAACGCCGTCTGGCGGGCGCGCCCGAGCAGGTCGTCGGTCTGGAACTCGGCGCCCTTGGTGAAGATCTGCCGGTCGGCCCAGTAGCGGATGCGGGTGCCTGTGACGCCCTTGGCGACCTTTCCCACGACGCGCAGCTCGCTGCGCACCTCGAAGGGCGTGAACGCCGCGTCGGGCGACGGCGCACCGGTGTCCGCGAACACGCCGGGCTCGCCGCGGTGGAACGACATCGCCCACGTCTTGCCGTCGCGGTCGACCTCCACGTCGAGGCGCTCAGAGAGGGCGTTCACGACGGAGGCGCCGACGCCGTGGAGTCCACCGGACGCCGCGTAGGAGCCCGAGCCGAACTTGCCGCCCGCGTGCAGCTTGGTGAACACGACCTCCACGCCGGACAGGCCGGTCTTCGGCTCGATGTCGACCGGGATGCCACGCGCCCGGTCGCGCACCTCGACACTGCCGTCGGGATGGAGGATCACGCCGATCTCGGTGCCGTGGCCCGCGAGGGCCTCGTCGACCGAGTTGTCGATGATCTCCCAGAGGCAGTGCATGAGCCCGCGCGAGTCGGTCGAGCCGATGTACATGCCGGGCCGTTTGCGCACCGCCTCGAGCCCCTCGAGGACGGAGAGGTGGCGGGCGGAATAGTCGGAGCTCACGTCGCACAAGCCTACTGACGCGGGACGACACCGCGTGCGAGGCGCTACGCGCTGAGCGAAATGCCCGGCAAAGGGAAGGAAGAGCGCCGGCGCCGTGTTTTCATTGATGAACGGAATATCGCACGTGAGCCAGGAGGAGGAGCCATGACGAACTACACCGACGCCCCCGGTGCGGTCGACGAACTCGACACCCCGTATGAGCTCACTGCCCTCGATCGCTGCGACGCCTGCGGCGCACAGGCCTACATCCGGGTCGTCGTCGCGAGCGGCGAGCTGCTGTTCTGCGCCCACCACGGCCGCAAGCACCAGGAGAAGCTCTCGCAGATCGCGCACAGCTGGCACGACGAGTCCAGCCGCCTGCTCGTCGACGGCCGCGACTGACCGCAACCGACTTCACGAGGAACGCCCCGGCATCTGCGCCGGGGCGTTCGTCGTCGGGCCGGGCGGTGCGCGTCAGGTCGTGACCGGCACCGGCCGGCTCTGGCGCGTCAGGCGTCGGCGACGGATGCCGCGGCGCGCGCCGCCACCAGCTGCGCCTCACGGGCCGCCGACGCATAGCGCGTCGACGACCGCCGCACGGTCGCCCGGCGAGTACGCGAGGCCGGCGCGCTCGGCCATGATGCCGAGCAGGTGGTCGGCGAAGGCGGGATTCTTCGCGAGCACTGGCCCGTGCAGGTGGGTGCCGATGACGGCCCCCATCACCACGCCCTCCTGTCCGGAGTCGCGGCCGTTGCCGCCGCCGGCGCGCACGCGGCCGATCGGCGAGCCCTCGGCGCCGACGTAGTCGCGGGCGTGGTTCTCGAAGCCGACGAGCAGTCCGAAGCGCGGGGAGGCGACGATGAGGTCGCCGGTGACCCGGGCCGCACGCGGCACCGCGCGTCCGGGCAGGATGCCGAGCCCCTCGACGCTCGATCCGTCTGGCCGCTCGATGCCCCAGCTCAAGAGCTCCCATCCGGTGCCGACGGCGAGGATGGGCACGCCCTCGGTGCCCCAGGTGCGGAGCTCGTCGTGCATGGTGAGGAGGACGTCGCGGCTCGCCTCGAGCGACGAGTCGCTGCCGGAGCCGAGCACGACGGCGTCGACTCGTTCGGGCAGTTCGTCGCGCGTGTCGACGCCCACCACGCGAGCGCCGAGTCCGGCCCACTCGGCACGTCGCGCCAGCACGGCCGCGTTCTCGGCGTCGCCGTTCGTGTTCTGCAGTCCAGGCAGGAGCGCCGCGATCGTGAGGGTCATTCCGCTCCCGAGAGTCCGAGGTGGGCGCGCGTGCGGCGCATCGCGTCGGCTGAGAAGACGATCGTCTTCACGCCGCGCTGCGGCCGGGGCGACGCGAGGAAGTCGTCGAGCGCGCGGCCGAGGTCGGGCTCCACGCGGTCGATCTCGACGCCGTCGTAGGCGAGCATGAGCGCCGCCTCGGGCGCCTTCGACCCGCTCACGATCGCCACACGGCCGAGCGACGAGGCATCCGTCGGCCAGAAGTACGACGGGATCGCGCACGTCGGAACCGATCGCGAAGAGGATCTGCTCGGTGCCCTCCTCGATGCTGTCGACGTTGAGCTGGTAGCTGGCGGGGTTCTGCACGAGCACGAACTCGACCTCCTGGCCGCGCACCTGCACGCGCTCGCCCCGGCCGAACACCGCCGGGATCGCACTCAGGGCGTCGGCCGCGGTGGTCGCGGAGAACCGCTCCCCGAGCACGGCCTCGGCCGTCGCGTAGGCGGCGGCCGCGTCGACGGCGTAGTGGGTGCCGCGTGCGGGGAGCCGGATGTCGACGGATGCCGCGCCGTCGCGCAGCACCGCCGAGGCGCCGTCGACCGACTCGACCACGACGCCCGCGCCCTCGGCGAGGCGCTCGGCGCTGCGTCTCGGTGTACCCGAGCCCACGCGGCGAACGCGCGAGCACCTCGGCGGACACGCCGAAGCGGCGCACCGCGACGCCCGGCCCGACCGTCGCGGCGAGGCGCTCGAGGTTGGCGTCGTCGGCGTTCACGACGATCGCCTCGTGCGCACGGGCGGCGATGCGGGCGAGCATGCCGGCCACCATGTCGGAGTCGTGGAACCGGTCGATCTGGTCGACCATCACGTTCGTGAGCGCGACGACACGGGCGTCGACGCCCTGCATGACGAGGGCGCCATGGCCCTCGTCCATCTCGAGCACGGCGACGTCGCCGGGCACCCGGCCCTGCCAGTCGGCGCGCTCGAGGAGCGCCGACGTGAGTCCCTGGCTGATGTTCGCCGTCGACGGGTTCGTGAACACGTCGACGCCGTGGGCCCGGAGGATCGCGACGAGCATCTTCGTGGTCGTCGACTTGCCGCTCGAGCCCGACACCACGACGAGGCCCTGCGGGAAGCCCGACAGGGTGCGCTTGAGGTAACCGGGCGCGATCGTGTTGACGATCAGGCCCGGAACGGCCGATCCGCCGCCGGGCTTGCGCAGCCGGGCGGCGAATCGGGTGAGCCTGCCGACGAGGATCGCCGGCGCGTAGCGCACCTGCGGCCTACTCGAGGTAGTCGCGGAGCGACTGCGAGCGCGACGGGTGGCGCAGCTTCGCCATCGTCTTCGACTCGATCTGGCGGATCCGCTCGCGGGTCACGCCGAAGGTGTCGCCGATCTGGTCGAGCGTCTTCGGCATGCCGTCGCCGAGGCCGAAGCGCATGCGGATGACGCCCGCCTCGCGCTCGCTCAGGGAGTCGAGGAGCGACTCGAGCTGCTTCTGCAGCATCGTGAAGCCGACCGCGTCTGCCGGTACCACGGCCTCGGTGTCCTCGATGAGGTCGCCGAACTCGCTGTCGCCGTCCTCGCCGAGGGGCGTGTGCAGCGAGATGGGCTCGCGGCCGTACTTCTGCACCTCGATGACCTTCTCAGGGGTCATGTCGAGCTCGCGGCTCAGCTCCTCGGGCGTGGGCTCGCGGCCCAGGTCCTGCAGCATCTGCCGCTGCACGCGGGCGAGCTTGTTGATGACCTCGACCATGTGCACCGGGATGCGGATGGTGCGGGCCTGGTCGGCCATCGCGCGCGTGATCGCCTGGCGGATCCACCACGTCGCGTACGTCGAGAACTTGAAGCCCTTGGTGTAGTCGAACTTCTCGACCGCACGGATGAGGCCCAGGTTGCCCTCCTGGATCAGGTCGAGGAACTGCATGCCGCGACCGGTGTAGCGCTTGGCGAGCGAGACCACGAGGCGCAGGTTCGCGCCGAGCAGGTGGCTCTTGGCGCGCTGGCCGTCCTTCGCGACCCACTGCAGCTCGCGACCGAGCTGCGAGCGCTTCTCGGCGTCGCTCATGTGCGACAGCTTCTCCTCGGCGAACAGGCCCGCCTCGATGCGCATCGCGAGCTCGACCTCTTCGGCCGCGTTCAGGAGCGCGACCTTGCCGATCTGCTTCAGGTAGTCCTTGACCGGGTCGGCCGTCGCGCCGGTGATGGCGCTCGAGTAGACCGGGACCTCGTCCTCGTCGTCGACGGCGCGGAGCACGAGCGCGCCGGTGGGGTGCGGCTCGACCGCGACGGGCTTCGCCTCGTCGTCGTCGGCGTCGGGTGCCGCGTCGGCGGTCTCCTCGGCGGCGGCTTCGCCGACCGTCTCGCGTCTCGACCTCGACCTCGACCTCCTCGAGCTCCTCGGGCTCGACCTCGTCCTCGTCGTCACCGGCGGCACCGGCCTTCGCCTTGCCGCGCGGCTTCGCCGCCGACTTCGCGGTGCTGGTCGCGCGGCGTCTTCGTCGCCGGCGTCGTCGGCGCCCTTCGCCGCAGCCGTCTTCGTGCCGCTCGCCTTGGCGGCGGCGGCCTTCGTCGTCTTCGCCGCGGATGTCGCGGCCGTGGCCTTCGCGGCCGGCTTCGCGGCGGTCGACTTCGCGGCCGTCGCGCGCGTCGCAGCGGGCTTCTCCGCCTCGCTCTTCGCCGACGTCGCAGCCTTCGTCGTTGCCATTCGTTGAACCTCTCCTACCGTTGCGCGGCGTGCGTCCTCTCGGACGGCGGCTCGTGCTCTCGGCCCGGTCGTTTTCGGACACTATGAGGACCCATGTCAAGTCCGCTTGTTCGGCGCGAGCGTGTCACACCAGCGGACCAGAACGGGTCCTGCCTCCATTATACAGCATGCGTCCCCGCGAACGTCCGAGCGACCCGCGCGTTCATCTCGTCTTCCCCGATTCATGCAACGCCGGCGTCCTCAGCGCATTCCCCCGACGTGCGCGCCACCGGCCGGAGCTGCGTCGACAGCCACGGCCGCCCGTGACGGCGATCGCGGACGCCGGCGACGCGGATCAGCCGCCGAGCGGCGTGTCGTCGTCGCGGGTGCGGCGGTAGGCGAGGAACTTCTCGAGCTCCGCGGCGATCTCGTCGGCGCGACGGCAGCTCGCCGTCCTCATCGGTGAGCGGCGACCGGAGGGTCGTGCCCTCCATGTAGGAGTCGTGGCGCTCCTCGAGCGTGCCGACGAGCTTCGCGAGCTCGCCGTTCTCGGCGACCTGCTCGTCGATGCGGGCGACGAACTCCCGGCCCTGCTCGCGCAGCACGTCGGTCGGGAAGATCCGCCCGGTGGAAGCGCTGATCGCCTCGAGCGCGGCGACCGCGGCGGTCGGGTACTCGGCATCGGACAGGTAGTGCGGGATCAGGAGCACGAAGCCGGTCGTCGGATGCCCCTGCCTCCTGCAGGCGGTACTCCACGAGGTGCAGCGCGTTCGACGGGACCTGGGTCGTGCGGACGCCAGATCGACATGGCCTCGATGAGGTCGGCTGCGATTGCCGCTCACGGTCATGCCGATCGGGCGCGTGTGCGGCACGGGCATCGGGATGGAGTTGATCCACGTGGTCGACGACACCTCGAGGTCGTCGATGAGTCCGAGCACGCGCCGAGCTGAATCGCTCCCACTGGAAGTCGGGCTCGTAGCCGGTGAGCATCAGGAACTGCTGGCCGATCTCGTCGCGCGCGAGGTCGAGGCTGAGCCGCGGCGGCCGGTAGTCGGCGAGGTGATCGCCCTCGAAGAGGATGATCGGACGCCGCGCGCGGTAGTCGAGCAGCTCGTCGGCGTCGAAGGTCGCGACGACCGTGGTGTCGAGCGTGCGACAGCAGGTACTCGGTCGTCTGCGCGACGGCCGAGCCGGCATCGGCGAATCCCGTGAGGCCCGCGACGAGCGGCAGCCCGGGCGGCACCTGGACGTCCGGATTCGAGCTCGTAGAGGGAGCGGGGGTCGCGCATGCCTCCAGCCTACTGACGCGCCCGAACCCGCCCGGCTGATCCGTCGTGCCGCGGATGATGCCGAGAGCGAACACGTACGATCGGCTGCATGACCGTGCCCGACCTGTCCCGTTCCGCCCGACCCCGTGACGGCCTCCGACGCCGATGTGGTGCTGCTCGCCGCCCGCCCCGGCGACGACGGTCCCGAGCTCCTCGCACCCGATGGCTACGCATGGGTCGCGCCGCTGCTCGCGCGCCTCGGCGCGAAGGGCGCCGCCGACGAGTTCACGCGCGATCCCCGCGCAGGGCGACGGGCCGCAGGTCGTCGCGGTCGTCGGGCTCGGCGAGCGGGCGGATGCCGCGGCCCTCCGCCTCGCCGCGGGCGGCGCGCGTGCGGCAGCTCGCGGGCATCGGACTCGCTCGCCGTCGCGATTCCCGTCGACGACGCCGCCGCGGCGCGCGGCCCTCCTCGAGGGCGCCGCGCTCGGCGCCTACGCGTTCTCGACGTCGTACAAGGCGGAGGCGAAGGCCCCCGTGCAGCGCATCACCCTGCACGCCGCAGCTCGACGACGCGTCGTCTCGCCGCGGTGCGCTGCCGTCGTCGCCGGCGGTCGCCCGCACCAAGGACCTCGTCAACACGCCCCCGGCCGACCTCTCCCCCGAGCGATTCGCCGAGCTCGCGGTCGAGGCTGCGGATGCCGCCGGGCGTCGCGTCGAGGTGTCTGGGACGAGGCCGCGCTCGAGGCCGACGGCTTCGGCGGCATCCTCGGCGTCGGTCGCGGCTCGAGCCGCGGGCCGCGGCTCGTTCGGCTCGAGTACGCCCCCGCCGGGGCATCCGTGCACCTCGCCCTCGTCGGCAAGGGCATCACGTTCGACTCGGGCGGCCTCTCGCTCAAGCCGGGCGCCTCGATGGTCGGGATGAAGAGCGACATGGCGCGGGGCCGCGGCGGTGCTCGTCGGCGCATCGTCGCCGCTCGCCGAGCTCGGGCGTCCCCGTGCGGGTCACGGGCTGGCTGTGCCTCGCCGAGAACATGCCGTCGGGCACCGCGATCCGCCCGAACGACGTGCTGCGCATCCACGGCGGCACGACCGTCGAGGTGCTGAACACCGACGCGGAGGGGCGGCTCGTGCTCGCCGACGGGCTCGTCGCGGCGAGCGACGAGCATCCCGATGCCATCGTCGACGTCGCGACCCTCACCGGCGCGCAGGTCGTCGCGCTCGGGCACCGCATCGCCGGCCTGATGGGCGACGACGCCCTGCGTCGAGCGCGTGCGCGCCGCCGCAGGCGACGTCGACGAGTCGGTCTGGCCGATGCCGCTCCCCGGCGACCTGCGAGCCGTGCTGAAGTCGGATGTCGCCGACCTCGCGAACACGAAGCTCGGCAGACCGTGCCGGGAATGCTGTTCGCCGGCGTGTTCCTGCGCGAGTTCGTCGGGCACGAGGGCCGACGCGGATGAGCGCGCATCCCGTGGGCGCACCTCGACATCGCCGGGCCCGGCATTCAACTCCGGCGGCGGCGTCGGGATTCACCGGTTCCGGGGGCACCGGGGTGGCCGTCCGCACGCTCGTGCGGCTGGGAGAGGAGCTCTCCGCAGGGTAGTAAGGTCGTATGGGCGAGAACGTCGCCCATACAGCCTGCCCCCCGATCACCACCGGGCGGCAGTCCGTGTCGCAGATCAATTGCGCAAGGGAGATTGCGGTTGTCCGAGCAGAACTTTGACATTGTCGTCCTCGGTGGCGGCAGCGGAGGGTACGCCGCGGCGCTGCGCGCCGTCGAGCTGGGCTTCACCGTCGGCCTGGTCGAGAAGGACAAGCTCGGCGGCACATGTCTGCACCGCGGGTGCATCCCGACCAAGGCCCTGCTGCACGCGGCCGAGGTCGCGGACAACTCCCGTGAGTCGGCCAGGTTCGGCGTCCGCTCCACCTTCGAGGGCATCGACGTGGCCGCGGTCACGACGTACCGCGAGAGCATCGTCGCGAGCAAGTTCAAGGGCCTGCAGGGCCTCGTGAAGGCCCGCGGCATCACCGTCATCGAGGGCGAGGGCCGCCTCGTCGCCCCCAACGCCGTCCAGGTCGGCGACGACCGCATCGTCGGCAAGAACGTCATCCTCGCCACCGGCTCCTACTCGCGCTCGCTGCCCGGACTCGAGATCGGCGGCCGCGTGATCACCAGCGAGCAGGCGCTCGAACTCGACTTCGTGCCCGGCAAGGTCGCCGTGCTCGGAGGCGGTGTCATCGGCGTCGAGTTCGCCAGCGTCTGGAAGTCGTTCGGCGCCGAGGTCACGATCATCGAGGCGCTCCCCCACCTCGTGCCCAACGAGGAGGAGTCGGTCTCGAAGCAGCTCGAGCGCGCGTTCCGCAAGCGCGGCATCGAGTACAAGCTCGGCATCCGGTTCCAGGGCGTCACCCAGCACGAGAACGGCGTCGTGGTCACGCTCGAGAACGGCGAGACCGTCGAGGCCGAGCTGCTGCTCGTCGCCGTCGGCCGCGGCCCGGTCACCCAGGGCCTCGGCTACGACGAGGTCGGCGTCACGATGGACCGCGGCTTCGTCATCACGAACGAGCGCCTCGCGACCAACCTCCCCGGCGTCTACGCCGTCGGCGACATCGTGCCCGGGCTCCAGCTCGCGCACCGCGGCTTCCAGCAGGGCATCTTCGTCGCCGAGGAGATCGCGGGCCTGAACCCGATCGTCGTCGAGGACGTGAACATCCCGAAGGTCACGTACTGCGAGCCCGAGGTCGCGTCGATCGGCTACACCGAGGCGAAGGCCGCGGAGAAGTTCGGCGCCGACCAGGTCGTCGGCCTACGAGTACAACCTCGCCGGCAACGGCAAGAGCCACATCCTCGAGCACGAGCGGCTCCATCAAGGTCGTCCGCGTCAACGACGGCCCCGTCGTCGGCGTGCACATGATCGGCGCCCGCGTCGGCGAGCTGATCGGCGAGGCCCAGCTCGCGGTGAACTGGGAGGCGTACCCCGAGGACATCGCGCCGTTCATCCACGCCCACCCGACCCAGAACGAGGCGCTCGGCGAGGCGTTCCTGAAGCTCGCCGGCAAGCCGCTGCACGCACTTTGAGCCCGGCCCTCGAAACACACGACTGCAATAAGCTAGAAAGCGTCACACGCTGTGAAGGAGACAAGCGCATGAGCGAATCCGTCAGCCTCCCGGCACTCGGGGAGAGTGTCACGGAGGGCACGGTCACCCGCTGGCTGAAGAACGTCGGCGACCGTGTGGAGGTCGACGAGCCGCTGCTCGAAGTGTCGACCGACAAGGTCGACACCGAGATCCCGTCACCCGTGGCCGGTGTGATCGAGGCCATCCTCGTCCAGGAGGACGAGACGGTCGAGGTCGGCACCGCGCTCGTGACCATCGGCGACGGTTCCGGCCGCAGCCGCTGCGCCCGCCCCAGAGGCGGCACCTGCGCCCGAGGCCGCTCCGGCACCTGCCGCGCCGGCACCGGAGCCCGCTCCGGCAGCGCCCGCCCCCGGGCTGCCCCGGCTCCCGCGGCTGCACCCGCCCCGCGGCGCGCTCCCGCCGCTCCGGCGCCGGCGGCCCCGACCCCCGCGCCCGAGGCAGCGCCTGCCGCTCCGGCTCCGCGCCGCTGCACCGGCCGCGCCCGCGGCGGCACCTGCCGCTCCGGCTGCCCCCGCACCGGCTCCGCGCCGGCGCCTGCGCCCGTGGCGGCGCCTGCTGCTCCGGCCGCCCCGGCGCCTGCGCCCGAGGCAGCACCCGCCGCGGCCGCGTCGGGCTCCCACGCCGGCACCAGCGGCTACGTGACGCCGATCGTGCGCAAGCTCGCGAACGAGCAGGGCGTCGACCTCGCGAGCGTCACCGGCACCGGTGTCGGAGGACGCATCCGCAAGCAGGACGTCATCTCGGCTCACGTCGCGCCCGCCGCTCCCGCGGCGGCCGCAGCGCCGGCCCGCACGCCGCTCGAGACCTCCCCGCTGCGCGGCACGACGGTTCCGATGACGCGCCTGCGCAAGGTCGTCGCCGAGCGCGCCGTCGTCTCGATGACGTCGACCGCCCAGCTCACCACGGTGGTCGAGGTCGACGTCACCCGCGTCGCCCGTCTCCGCGACCGGGTGAAGGGCGAGCTTCCTCGAGAAGACCGGCAACAAGCTCTCGTTCCTGCCGTTCTTCGCCCTGGCGGCCGCCGAGGCGCTGCGCGCGTACCCGATCGTCAACTCGACGGTCGACGGCGACAGCATCGTCTACCCGGCCACCGAGAACATGAGCATCGCGGTCGACACGGAGCGCGGCCTGCTGACCCCGGTCATCCGCGATGCGGGCGACCTCGACATCGCCGGGCTCGCGGCGCAGATCGCCGATCTCGCCGAGCGCACCCGGAACAACCAGCTGAAGCCCGACGAGCTCTCCGGTGGAACGTTCACGCTGACCAACACCGGTTCGCGCGGCGCCCTGTTCGACACCCCCGTGGTGTTCCTCCCGCAGTCGGCCATCCTCGGCACGGGCATCGTCGTGAAGCGGCCCGTCGTGGTCAAGCAGGACGGCGAGGACGCGATCGCAATCCGCTCGATGGTCTACCTGGCCCTCTCCTACGACCACCGCATCATCGACGGCGCCGACGCGGCGCGATTCCTCACGGCGGTCAAGGAGCGCCTCGAGGAGGGCGACTTCGAGTCCGACCTCGGGATCTAGTCGAACACCTCGCGCAAGCGCCAACCGGCCTCGCCCCTCACCATGAGGAGCGAGGCCGGTTCGCGTCCGGGCGCGGCCGCGGCTCGCACCAGCACCGCCGCACCCATCTCCGCGACCACCTCGATCGTCGCCGGATCGAACCGGGTCACCGGCACCTCCGCGCCATCTCGCGCCGTTGAGAGCGCCAGGCGATCGGATGCCTCGATGGGCGATCCGGGCTGGGCGACCGCCTCGAGGCATCCGAGATCGAGCGTCTCGAAGCACTCCGCCCGGTGCTGGAGCAGTCGCCGGGCCGCCGCAATGGGATCCTCGTCGGTGAGGACCGCCTCCTCCTCGGCCGCCGGCTGCTCGGCACGCGCTCGCCCCTCGGCGAGCTCCACCGGCGCGTCCGAAGCCGCGGCGCCCGGTCCGCTCCCGTCCGACGGCGTCGATTCGCGGCGTGCGGAGCTCGAGGGCGACGTCGCCGGAGCGGGCACATCCTCGGCCGTGGCGGGCGGCACGAGCGTGAGCATCGCCACGAGCGCCGCGCCGCCGATCAGGCCGCCGAACACGAGCGAGCGCCCTCGACCCCGCGCCGCCGCCACGAGTCGCCGGCGTCCGCGCTCGGCTCGATCCACGTCGGCCGCCGTCGCGACCCGATCGACGAGGTCCTCGGGGCCCTGCACCAGCGCCAGCATCCGTCTCAGGCCCTCGCCGATCACACCGCGCCCGGGTGCAGGCGCAGCGGTGGCGTCGACGAACGCGGCATCGTGCGGGAGGGGCGCCGTGACCCGTGCGGGCAGGCGCCTCGGGCTGGCGCGAACCTCGATCCCGCGGACCGGCTCGGGGGTGGCCGCCGCGAACAACCGTCGCTCGAGCTCGCCTTCGCACGGCAGGAAGGGACGGGCCGCGAGGCGCTCGTGGAGGAGCGCGATCGGGTCGGCCAGCGCACGGGCCGGCATCACCGCGGAGGCGACCTCCTCCATGAGGTCGGCCAACGCCGCGTGGCCGCTCCGCAGCAGCGCCACTCGCTCGGGAGCGTGTTGCGGCAGCCGCTGCAGGGCACCCAGCCCGACGAGCCGCGGTCGCCCGGCGTCGTCGAGCAGGACGTCGCTCGGCGCGAGGCGACCGTGCACGAAGCCGTTGCGGCCAGTTCCGCCACGGCGACCACGATGGGCGCCAGGATGGTGACGGCCTCGCCCGGGCTGATCGTGCGCTCCGCGATGATGCGTGACAGCGCCGGTCCGCCCAAGCGGTCGACGACGAGGCAGCAGCGGCCGCCGTCGAGCGTCGCGACGTCGAGGAGGGCGGGCAGCGTGCCCGTGGCATCCGTCGACATCGCGTCGATCTCGCGAGCGAGCGTCTCCCCCGGAACGTCGGCGTCGTACACCCGCATGACGACGAGCGCCGGGGCGGTGGCGATGCGCCGGCACGGTCGTGGCCGGTTGCCGAATCGTCGTGATGCTCGTCGCGTGCGGTCGGCGCGGACGGGGCCTCGGGTGCCTCGGCCGCGGCGAGGTACACGTCGGCGCGATCGCCGGAGGCGATCCGCCGCAACAGCCGGTAGCCGACCAGCCGACCCTCGAGCGGCGGCTGCGGCACCGGGGTGTCGCGAACGGACGGCGCAGGAGTGGCGCGGCGTGGACGGCGGCTCATGCGGCCATGCTCCTGCGGAGTGCGCGCGTCGGGCGCCGGTCCGCGGCGACGGGCACCGCCTCGGCGTGCGGCGGGGCGGTGTGGAGGACGAGTCGCAGGAGCTGCGCGCACGCCGCGCCGCGGCATCCGACGACGCACTTAGACTGGACGGCATGCTCGACTTCGTCGTCGCGGGGCTAAGCGCCAACTCCGTGCCGTACATCGAGGGTCTCGACCTTCAGCGCGCCGTCCATCGCGCGGTCGTCGCGGGCGAACGCCCCGACACCGTCATCCTCCTGGAGCACCCCTCCGTCTACACCGCCGGGAAGCGAACCGCACCCGATGAACGGCCGACCGACGGGACTCCCGTCATCGACGTCGACCGCGGCGGCAAGATCACGTGGCACGGCCCCGGCCAGCTCGTGGGGTATCCCATCCTCCGCCTCGCCGAGCCGATCGACGTGGTCGGCTACGTGCGCCGGCTCGAGGGCATCCTCATCGACGTGCTCGTCGACCTCGGCGTCGACGGACGTCGAGTCGACGGTCGCTCGGGCGTCTGGGTCGGTGAACCCGGCCGCGAGAACAAGATCGCCGCCATCGGCATCCGCGTCGCCGACGGCGTCACGATGCACGGCTTCGCGCTGAACTGCAGCGAACTCGCTCGAGCCCTACGCGAAGATCGTGGCCTGCGGCATCCGTGACGCCGGCGTGACGACCATCACGCGGGAGCTCGGCCACGAGGTCACCCCCGAAGACCTGGTCGCGCCGATCACGCAGCGATTCCTGGCCGAAGCCGAGGCGGCGGTCGCCGCATGAGCACCGCACCCGAGGGGCGCCGGATGCTGCGCCTCGAGGTCCGCAACGCCCAGACGCCGATCGAGCGCAAGCCCGAGTGGATCAAGACGCGCGCGAAGATGGGCCCCGAGTACCGGCAGCTGCAGAGCCTCGTGAAGAGCGAGGAACTGCACACGGTCTGCCAGGAGGCCGGCTGCCCGAACATCTACGAGTGCTGGGAGGACCGCGAGGCGACCTTCCTCATCGGCGGCTCGCAGTGCACCCGCCGCTGCGACTTCTGCCAGATCGACACCGGCAAGCCCGCCGACTACGACGTCGACGAGCCGCGCCGCGTCGCGGAGTCGGTGGTGCGGATGCAGCTGCGCTACTCCACCGTCACGGGCGTCGCGCGCGACGACCTTCCCGACGAGGGCGCGTGGCTCTACGCGGAGACGATCCGCGAGATCCACCGCCAGTCGCCGGGCACCGGCGTGGAGATCCTCGTCCCCGACTTCTCGGGCAACCGCGACCACCTCGCCGAGGTGTTCTCGTCCCGCCCCGAGGTGTTCGCGCACAACGTCGAGACCGTCCCGCGCATCTTCAAGCGCATCCGGCCGGCGTTCCGCTACGAGCGGTCGCTCGACGTGATCACGCAGGGCCGCGACGCGGGCCTCATCACGAAGTCCAACCTGATCCTGGGCATGGGCGAGGAGCGCGAGGAGGTCACGCAGGCCCTGCACGACCTGCACGATGCGGGTACCGACATCATCACGATCACGCAGTACCTGCGGCCGAGCCCGCGCCACCTGCCGGTCGACCGCTGGGTGCGGCCCGAGGAGTTCGTGGAGCTCAAGGAGGAGGCCGAGGAGATCGGATTCCTCGGCGTGCTCGCCGGTCCGCTGGTGCGCTCGTCGTATCGGGCCGGTCGCCTGTGGGCGCAGTCGATGCACGCGAAGGGCCTCGAGCTCCCCGCATCGCTGGCGCATCTCGCCGACGCCTCGCTCGGGTTCGCGCAGGCGGTCGGATGAGGCATCCGGATGCCGCCTCCGCCCACCGAGAACGCGGTCGGAGGCGGACCGCGACGCCGGTATCCTTGTGACCATGGCACGCACGAAGGACAAGCCGTCCGCTCCGAAGGAGCCCGGCCGCATGAAGCAGATGTGGCAGGTCTTCCAGATGACCCGCCGCTACGACTCGAGCGCTCAGTGGCTCATGCTCCTCGGATTCCTCGCCCCGGTGCTCGTCGGCCTCGCACTCGCGCTCTGGCTCGGTGAGGGCAACGGCCTCACGATCGCGCTCTGGGTCGTGTCGGGCGTGCTCGCGGGCGTGCTGCTCGCATTGCTGATCCTGGGCCGGCGCGCCGAGCGCGCTGCCTACGCGCAGATCGACGGCCAGCCAGGCGCCGTCGGCGCGGTGCTCCGCAGCGGCCTCCGCGGTGGATGGGTCGGCAACGAGATGCCGATCGCGGTGAACGGCAAGACGCAGGACGCCGTCTACCGCGCCGTCGGACGTGGTGGCGTCGCGCTCATCAGCGAGGGCCCGGTCACGCGCACGAAGCGCATGCTCGACGACGAACAGCGCAAGATCACCCGCGTGCTGCCGAACGTGCCGATCACCTTGATCTCGGTCGGCCACGACGAGGGCTCGATCGAGCTCCACCGGCTCCCCGCGACGCTCCGCAAGACCAAGCGCACGCTCACCAAGCCCGAGGTGCTCGCGGTGTCGAACCGCCTCAACTCGCTCCAGACCCCGCTGCCGATCCCCAAGGGCATCGACCCGATGAAGGCGCGGCCGCAGCGCGGCAAGATGCGCTGAACCCGCTCGTCTCGAGATGCGGCATCCGTCGATCGGCGGATGCCGCATCCGCGTCTCAGGCGCGGATCAGGATCGTGCCGGCGACCTTGTCGTGGAAGCCCCGCTGGTCGGAGTCCCAGACGAGCGCGGGCAGGACGATGACGAGCAGCAGGGTGCGCACGACGGGGCGCCACAGGCCGACCCATCCTCCGGCGATCGGCACCACGCGCATGCCGGTGAGCCGATGCCCGACGCTGCCGCCGATCGTGGGGATGAAGACCACCTGCATGATCGCGAAGATCGCGAGGGTCAGCCACGAGTGGAGCAGCGAGCTGTAGGGGGCGAAGAGCAGCGCGATCAGGACCGCCGCGGCCCAGTCGATCGCGATCGCGCCGATGCGGCGCCCCACGCGACCGACGGATCCCGGTCCGGTCTCGGGGAGTCCGAGCCGCTCCCCCGGCCAGCGGCTGGGCTCGAGCTCGCCGAAGGTGCGGGGTTTCGCGTCAGGCATCCGATGAGTCTACCGACCCCGACTGCGCGTAACATGGCGGAAACATTCGTGTCACGGCCGGGAAACCGCGACTCGATAGCGTCGCTAGCGGCTGTGCACGTCCGTCCGGTCCCACCCGCCCCTCTTGGAGATTCCGTCACATGTTCAGTGATTCGTCTGAAGTGCTCAAGTTCATCAAGGAGACGGATGTCAAGTTCCTCGACATCCGCTTCACCGACCTCCCGGGTGTGCAGCAGCACTTCAACATCCCGGCGTCGACCGTCGACGAGGAGTTCTTCACGGTCGGCCAGCTGTTCGACGGGTCGTCGATCCGCGGTTTCGCGTCGATCCACGAGTCCGACATGCAGCTCATCCCGGATGTCTCCACCGCCTACGTCGACCCGTTCCGTGCCGAGCGCACGCTCGTCATGGTCTTCGACATCTACAACCCGCGCAACGGCGAGATCTATGCGAAGGACCCGCGCCAGGTCGCCAAGAAGGCCGAGAAGTACCTCGCGTCGACCGGCATCGCCGACACCGCGTTCTTCGCCCCCGAGGCCGAGTTCTACATCTTCGACGACGTGCGCTACGAGGTGAAGCAGAACTCGAGCTTCTACTCGGTCGACTCCGAGGAGGGCGCGTGGAACTCGGGTCGCACCGAGGAGGGCGGCAACCTCGGCAACAAGACGCCCTACAAGGGCGGCTACTTCCCGGTCTCCCCCGTCGACAAGCAGGCCGACCTGCGCGACGACATCTCGCTCAAGCTCATCGAAGCCGGACTCATCCTCGAGCGCGCCCACCACGAGGTGGGCTCCGGCGGCCAGGCGGAGATCAACTACCGCTTCGACACGATGGTGCACGCGGCCGACGACATCCTGAAGTTCAAGTACATCGTCAAGAACACCGCCGACCAGTGGGGCAAGACCGCCACGTTCATGCCGAAGCCGCTCTTCGGCGACAACGGGTCGGGCATGCACACCCACCAGTCGCTGTGGAACGAGGGCAAGCCCCTGTTCTACGACGAGGCGGGCTACGGCGGTCTCTCCGACCTCGCGCGCTGGTACATCGGCGGCATCCTGAAGCACGCCCCGGCGCTCCTGGCGTTCACGAACCCGACCGTGAACTCGTACCACCGCCTCGTGCCGGGCTTCGAGGCTCCGGTGAACCTGGTCTACTCGGCGGGCAACCGCTCGGCGGCCATCCGCATCCCGATCACGGGCACGAACCCCAAGGCCAAGCGCATCGAGTTCCGCGCGCCGGATGCCTCGGGCAACCCGTACCTCGCGTTCGCCGCGCAGCTCATGGCCGGTCTCGACGGGATCAAGAACCGCATCGAGCCGCACGAGCCGGTCGACAAGGACCTCTACGAGCTTCCGCCCGAGGAGGCCAAGACGATCCCGCAGGTGCCGGGTTCGCTCGACGCCGTCCTCGATGCCCTCGAGGCCGACCACGACTTCCTCCTCGAGGGCGGCGTGTTCACCAAGGAGCTCATCGAGACCTGGATCGACTACAAGCGCGAGAAGGAGCTGAAGCCCCTGGCCCAGCGCCCGCACCCGTTCGAGTACGAGCTGTACTTCGGCGTCTAATCAGGAATCCCCCCACCTGATCAGGGCTTTCTGACGGCACCGCCCCCACGGTCCGTAGAAGTCCGCCCCAGAGTCCTCCCGGTCCGCCAGCACACGTGCAACGGCGGCCCGGGAGGACTCGTCCGTGTCAGGCGTCGGCGCCGTTCTTCCGGTTCCACGTTCGATGGGTCGCCTGCTCCCACCGCTTCACCCGGCCGTCATGGGCGAGTTGCTTCCGGGCTGAAGGTGCACGGGCTTCCGTCGTTACGGATCACTCGTCGAGGAACGCGCGCAGGTCGGAGATGACCTCGAGCGGGTCCACTTGCCGCGCGTCCGCCAGCTCACGGATCAGCCAGTACCACCCCACAATCGTGCCGCCGACGAGATTCGATGCGTCGACGTTCTCATCACGGAGCACGACGGCGTCGTCGATCTCAGCGAGGCGTCCAAGCGCGAGGTCGATGAGCGGCGCGTCACTCGGACCATCTCCGGATTCGTAGACGCTGATCGCGTCGAGCATCGCGTGTACGGCAAGGCGGCCCGGTTCAGGAATGTCAGCCATGCCCCATGGTCCCACCCCGGGGCAACCAGGACCATGCCGTCCCGGAAGGGTGCGGGCTGCGGCAGACGGCTCGGCGGCCGGCGAGCCGGTCGGCGTCAGCCGGTGGTCGGCTCGCGTCGGGCCTCGACGCCGTAGAAGCCGCGCTCGAACACCGCGCGGGCTCGTCGCGTGACCTGGAGGTACTCGTGTTCGAGGCGGGTCGCCGATCCGGGCGGATAGCCCATGATCCGGGCGACGCCCTCGAGCTGCGACCGCTCGACGGGCAGGACGTCGGTCGTGCGGTCGAGCCACAGCGTCAGCGCCGATCGCGCGCGAGAGGCGAACACCCACGCGGCGCGCAGCGTGCGCGCATCGCCGGCGGAGATGTGGCCGTGCTCCACCGCGGCAGCCAGGGCGTCGAGCGTCGACGGCGTCCGGAGCGACGGTTCCTCCGCGCCATGCTCGAGCTGCACGAGCTGCACGAACCACTCGACGTCGGACAGCGAGCCTCGGCCCAGCTTGAGGTGTCGCGTCGGGTCCGCACCCTGTGGCAGGCGCTCGTTCTCGACGCGTGCCTTGATGCGCTTGACCTCGCGGATGTCCTGCTCTGAGATCTCCCGCGGATAGCGCACGGTGTCGGCGAGCTCGATGAAGTCGCCGATGAGGGCGGCGTCGCCGGCGACGCCGCGGGCGCGGAGCAGCGCCTGCGCCTCCCATGTGAGCGACCAGCGCGCGTAGTACGCCCGGTAGGCGTCGAGGGAGCGGGCGACGACGCCGTTGCGTCCCTCCGGACGAAGGTCGGCGTCGAGGTCGAACGGCAGTCGCGCATCCTCGCTGAGGCGCACGAGTTCGGACACGATGCGGAGCGCGCGGGTCTGCGCCGGCCCGGATTCGACGTCGACCGGCCGGAAGACGTACACGATGTCGGCGTCGGAGCCGATGCCCAGCTCACGGCCGCCGAACCGGCCCATGCCGATCACCGCGAACTCGATCCCGTCGGGCTCCTCGCCCCTGATCGCCGTGACGAGCGCCGAGATGTGACTCTCGGTCACGTCGGAGAGTCCGTGCCCGAGTTCCTCGACCGTGCAGACGTCGAGGATCCCCGACAGGGCCAGTCGCAGCACCTCGCGGCGTCGGATGGCACGGAACACCTTCGCCGCCGCTTCCGCGTCGCCGTGGCGCCCGAGCACGGCGCGCTTCTCGTCGTCGAGGGCGGCGAGCGACCGCGGCCGCAGTTCGTCGAGTTCCTCGAGCCACGCCACCGCCTCGGGGATGCGCTCGAGGAGCTCGCCCGCGAAGCGGGAACCCGAGAGCACCCGCGTGAGCCGGAGCGCGGCATCGGACGAATCGCGGAGCAATCGCAGGTACCAGTGCGTCGAGCCGAGCGTGTCGCTCAATCGACGGAAGGCGAGCAGGCCGTAGTCGGGGTCGGCGCCGTCGGCGAACCACGAGATGAGCACCGGCATCAGGTGGCGCTGGATCGCCGCCCGGCGCGAGACGCCCGCGGTCAGCGCGCCGATGTGCGCCAGCGCGCCCTTCGGGTCCCGGAAGCCGATCGCCGCGAGGCGCGCGGCGGCCTGCTCGCTCGTGAGCTCGAGCCCGCTCGCCGGCAGGGCCGCCACGGCCGACAGGAGGGGCCGGTAGAACAGGCGCTCGTGCAGGCCACGCACCCGCTGGCGGGTCGTCTGCCAGAGCGAGGTGAGGTCGTCGGCGTTGCGGGCGAGCCCCGACGAGCGCGCCAGCGTACGGAGTTCGGCGGCACCGCGCGGCATGAGGTGGGTGCGGCGCAGGCGTACGAGCTGGAGACGGTGCTCGAGCACGCGGAGGACGCGGTAGTCGCGTGCGAACTCCGCCGCCTCCTCACGGCCGACGTAGCCGCGGTCCGCGAGGGCGGCCAGGGCGTGCAGGGTGCCCGGCTGGCGGATCGCGACATCCGTCGCCCCGTGCACGAGCTGCAGGAGCTGCACGGTGAACTCGATGTCGCGCAGGCCGCCGGGACCGAGCTTCACCTGCACGTCGACCTCGGCGGCCGGGATGTGCTCGGTGACCCGCTCGCGCATCCGCTGCACCGACTCGACGAATCCGTCGCGCCCGGAGCTGGCCCAGACCTTCGGGGACACACCGGCCGCGTAGCGGTCGCCGAGCTCGCGGTCGCCGGCGAGCGGGCGCGCCTTCAGCAGCGCCTGGAACTCCCAGCTCTTCGCCCAGCGGTCGTAGTACTGCAGGTGCGACTCGAGGGTTCGCACGAGCGCGCCGTCCTTGCCTTCGGGGCGCAGGTTCGGGTCGACCTCCCAGAGCGGGGGCTCGATCCCCGGTTCCGCGATCACGCGCATCGCGAGCATCGCGAGCCGGGTCGCGATGTCGAGCGCACGGTGGGTGGGCACGACGTCATCGTCGGCCGACTCGGCCACGAAGATCACGTCGACGTCGCTCACGTAGTTCAGCTCGCGAGCCCCCGCCTTGCCCATGCCGATGACCGCGAGCCGCGTCGCATCGACCTCCGCCGCGGGGTAACGGCCGGGACCGGCCGCTTCGCCCTCGGCGCGGGCGGTGGCGCGGCGGGCGGCCTCGAGCGCGGCGTCGAGCGTCGCACCGGCGAGGTCGGCGAGTCCCGACGCCACCGTGTCGACCGCCTCGATCGAATCGGCGCGGGTGAGGTCGTAGACGGCGACCGCGGCGAGCAGTCGTCGATAGCGCACGCGGATCGCGGATGCCGCCACCTCCAGGTACCGTTCGCGGGGCGCGTCGACGTCGTCGAGGGCGGCGAGCAGCACGGTGCGGGCATCGTCGGTGCCGAGCGGGGGCATCGGCACCTGCTGCAGCACCGCGACCTCGGCCGGGCGCCGCATCAGGAACTCGGCGAAGCCCCGCGATGCCCCGAGCAGCAGCGCCAGGCGCTCCGCGGAGGCGTCGTGCTCGAGGACGGTGGCGAGTTCGTGCGGCGCCCGCTCCTGCAGGCGGGCTGCGGCGACGAGGGCCTCATCGGGATCGCCCGCGACCGAGAACGCCGCGAGCAGCCGATCCTCGTCGACGCCGGTGGCCGCCGCGAGCGTCCGGAGCCCGGCGGCGGCCGCGTCGAGGTCGTCGAATCCCGCTCGCGCGAGTCGGCCGAGGGTCGGCGCCTGTCGTGACATCCGGTGCGGGTCAGAGGATCTCGAGGTTGCGCTGCAACTCGAAGGGCGTAACCTGCGAGCGGTAGTCGCGCCACTCGGATCGCTTGTTGGCGAGCACGTAGTTGAACACCTGCTCGCCGAGCGTCTCGGCGACGAGCTCCGACTCCTCCATGTACTCGATCGCGTGGTCGAGGCTCGCCGGCAGCGGGTTGTAGCCCAGTGCGCGACGCTCGCTGTCGGTGAGGGCCCAGACGTCGTCCTCGGCCTCGGGCGGCAGGTCGTAGCCCTCCTCGATGCCCTTCATGCCCGCGGCGAGCAGCAGCGAGAAGGCGAGGTACGGGTTGGCGGCGGAGTCGATCGCGCGGTACTCGACGCGCGCGCTCTGCCCCTTGTTGGGCTTGTACAGCGGCACGCGCACGAGCGCGGAGCGGTTGTTGTGGCCCCAGCAGATGAAGCTCGGCGCCTCGTCGCCGCCCCAGAGCCGCTTGTAGGAGTTCACGAACTGGTTCGTGACCGCCGAGATCTCGTTGGCGTGCCGCAGGAGGCCGGCGATGAACTGCCGGCCGATCTTCGAGAGCTGGTACTGCGCACCGGCCTCGTAGAAGGCGTTCGCATCGCCCTCGAACAGCGAGAGGTGGGTGTGCATGCCGCTGCCGGGATACTGCGAGAACGGCTTCGGCATGAACGTCGCGTAGACGCCCTGCTCGATCGCGACCTCCTTGATCGACCGTGCGGAAGGTCATGATGTTGTCGGCCGTGGTGAGCGCGTCGGCGTAGCGCAGGTCGATCTCGTTCTGGCCGGGGCCCGCCTCGTGGTGGCTGAACTCGACCGAGATGCCGAGGTCCTCGAGCATGCGCACGCTGCGCCGGCGGAAGTCGTGCGCGGTGCCGCCGGGCACGTTGTCGAAGTAGCCGGCGGAGTCGACGGGCTGCGGCCCCTCCTCGCCGTACTTCGACGACCGGAGCAGGTAGAACTCGATCTCGGGGTGCGTGTAGAAGGTGAAGCCGCGATCGGCCGCGCGGGCGAGCGTGCGCTTCAGCACGTTGCGCGGGTCGGCGACGGCCGGTTCGCCGTCGGGCGTCGTGATGTCGCAGAACATGCGCGCCGTGGGGTCGATGTCGCCGCGCCACGGGAGCGTCTGGAACGTCGTGGGGTCGGGGAAGGCGAGCAGGTCGGACTCGTAGGTGCGGCTGAGCCCCTCGATCGCGGATCCGTCGAATCCGATGCCCTCGGTGAACGCCCCCTCGACCTCGGCCGGGGCGATCGCCACCGACTTCAGCGTGCCGACGACGTCGGTGAACCAGAGCCTGACGAACTTGACTCCTCGTTCCTCGATGGTCCGGAGAACGAAGTCGCGCTGCTTATCCATCCACACCCTCTCTCGCACCTCTCAGGGTAGCGGCTCGGCGGCCGCCGAGGCGCCGACGGCCCATGCCGCGTGTGCGAGACTGGCGGCATGTCAGAGCAGCCCGTGAACGACGCAGCATCCGCGACCCCGGCCACGGCTGAGACGAATCCCTACGGCGGCGGCGCGGCATCCGGTGGACCGAAGCGCGTGCGCACCCGTCACTTCCAGAACGCCAAGCGCGAGGGCATCAAGATCACCGGCCTCACGAGCTACGACCAGCTCACCGCGCGCATCTTCGACGAGGCGGGCATCGACTTCCTGCTCGTGGGCGACTCGGCCGGCAACAACGTGTTCGGCTACGAGACCACGCTGCCCGTGAAGGTCGACGACCTGATCCCGCTCACCCGCGCCGTCGCGGGCGCGGTCAGGCGCGCGTTCGTCGTGGCCGACATGCCGTTCGGGTCCTATGAGAACGGGCCCGAGGAGGCGCTGCACACCGCCGTGCGGTTCATGAAGGAGACGGGCGCGCACGCCGTCAAGCTCGAGGGCGGCGAACGCAGCCACAAGCAGATCCGGCGCATCGTCGGCGCGGGCATCCCGGTCATGGCGCACATCGGCTACACGCCGCAGAGCGAGCACGGACTCGGCGGCCACGTGATCCAGGGCCGCGGCGAGGGCGTCAAGCAGCTCCTCGCCGACGCGAAGGCCGTGCAGGACGCCGGCGCGTTCGCCGTCGTGCTCGAGATGGTGCCGGCGGATGCCGCTCGGCAGGTCACCGAGCTCCTCGACATCCCCACCATCAGCGTGGGCGCGGGCCCCCACACCGACGGGCAGCTGCTCGTGTGGACGGACTGGGCGGGACTCGCCATCGGCCGAGTGCCGAAGTTCGTCAAGCAGTACGCGAACCTCTCGGGCATCCTCAGCGAGGCGGCCCGGGAGTGGCGCCAGGACGTGGAGTCGGGCAGCTACCCGAACAGCGAGCACAGCTACGAGTAGACGGAGCCGGGTCTCGATACGGCCGCTGCGCGGCCCACTCGACCGACCGGCCGACTCAGTCGTCGGCTGCGTCCTCCTCGGCCCACTTCGCGCTGTTCGCGCGCAGGATCTCGAGCGCACGCTCCGCCTCGGCGCGGGTCTCGAACGGGCCGACCCGATCGACCGACGGCGACACGAATCCCTGCTCCACCTCACCGGTGTGCATGTTGTACCAGAACTGGTGCTCCACATCCTCGGCCATAGGCTGATCCTATGCCCAAGGATCCCGCCGGCCGCCTGATCCCCGGACGCCTGTCGCCGCCCCGCCCGGTCCCCGCATCCATCGCCCGCCCCGAGTACGTGGGACGTCGTGCGCCCGCCCCGAACACGGCCGGCGACACGTACACGCCAGACGAGGTGGAGCGGATCAGGGCCGCAGGCCGGATCGCGGCGCAGGCGATCGAGGCCGCGGCATCCGCCATCGGGCCCGGGGTCACCACCGACGAGCTCGACCGCATCGCGCACGAGTTCGTCGTCGCCCACGGCGCCTACCCGTCCACCCTCGGCTACCGCGGATACCCGAAGTCGTCGTGCACGTCGGTCAACGAGGTGATCTGCCACGGGATCCCCGACGACACCGTGCTCGAGGAGGGCGACCTCGTGAACATCGACGTCACGGCCTACTTCGACGGGTACCACGGCGACCTCAACCACACCTTCCTCGTCGGCGAGGCGAGCGAGGAGGCCACGCTGCTCGTCGAGCGCACCCGTGAGGCCCTCGCCCGCGGCATCCGCGCGGTCGCCCCTGGCCGTCAGGTCAACGTCATCGGCCGAGCGATCGAGGCGTACGCCAAGCGCTTCGGCTACGGCGTCGTCCGCGACTACACCGGCCACGGCGTCGGCCGCGCCTTCCACACCGGCCTCGTGATCCCCCACTACGACGCGCCCGAGTTCGACACGGTGATGGAACCCGGGATGGTGTTCACGATCGAGCCGATGCTCACGCTCGGCACCGTCGAGTGGGACGTGTGGGACGACGACTGGACGGTCGTCACCCGCGACCGCGCGCTGACCGCGCAGTTCGAGCACACCCTCGTGGTCACCGAGCGAGGCGCCGAGGTCCTGACCCTCCCCTGAACGTCGCCCAAGCGACGCGCGATAGTGTGGCGCCATGGCGAGTGAGCACGCGATCGGCATCGACATCGGCGGCACGGGCATCAAGGGGGCGGTCATCGACCTCGCCACCGGCGAGCTCCTCACCGAGCGCGTCAAGGTGCGCACGCCCGAGGGCGGCAGGCCGGCCGACATCCTGCGAGCGACCGAGGAACTGCTCGCGACCATCGACGAGAAGGTCGGGGGTGCGAAGCTGCCGCTCGGCGTCTGCTTCCCCGCGATCGTGAAGCGCGGGCACACCCTGTCCGCGGCGAACATCTCGAAGGAGTGGATCGGGCTGCCCGCAGAGGAGCTCTTCCAGAAGACGCTCGGACGTGACATCCACTTCATCAACGACGCGGATGCCGCCGGCTACGCCGAGTCGCGGTACGGCGCGGCGGCGGGCGTCGACGGGCTCGTGATCCTCACGACGCTCGGCACCGGGATCGGATCGGCGCTCATCTACGACGGCGTGCTCGTGCCGAACTCCGAGCTCGGGCACCTCGAGATCGACGGGCACGACGCCGAGCGCCGCGCCGCCTACTCGGCGATGGAGCGCGAGGCCCTGAGCTGGGAGAAGTGGGCGAAGCGGCTGCAGCGCTACTACTCGCACGTCGAGTTCATCTTCTCGCCCGACCTGTTCGTCGTCGGCGGGGGCGTCTCGAAGCACCACGAGGCGTTCATGCCGCTGCTCGACCTGAAGACCCCGATCGTGCCGGCCGTGCACCGCAACAACGCGGGCATCCTGGGCGCTGCCGCCCTCGCGATCCGGTAGGTGCGAGCGGGCCGGCTGATACGCCGGGTTCTGTTCACCGGGCGCTTGCGCGACACCGGCTGGACGGCCATCTCTCTCGGAGCTGCGTTGCCGCAGCCCTCCAGCGGCCTACCCGGGAACGGGACGGGCCGCCCCATCGTTCCCTGTCTGGCCTTGCTCCGGACGAGGTTTACCGAGCCGACCGCGTCACCGCGGCCGCTGGTGGGCTCTTACCCCACCGTTTCACCCTTGCCTCGGGCTCGCGCCCGAGGCGGTCTGCTTTCTGTGGCACTGTCTCGCGGGTTGCCCCGGGTGGGTGTTACCCACCGTCCTGCCCTGCGGAGCCCGGACGTTCCTCGGCATCCGATCGCTCGGATGACGCGACCGTCTTGCCGACCCGCTCGCCCTCTCAGGCTACAGGCCGCAGGTGCGGCCCGCGTCCACGTCGGCCGTCAGATGCCCGATTCGTCGGTGCGCACGAGGATGCGGTCGCATTCGGGGCAGAGCAGCACGTCGTCGGATGCCGCGCGGCGGACCTTATCGAGGTCGGAGCCGGTCAGGGTGATCGTGCACCCGTTGCAGGTGCGCTGGCGCAGTAGGGCCGCGCCGACTCCCCCGCCACGCACACGGCGCTGCTCGTAGAGTGCGAGCAGGTCGGCGGGGATGCCGCCCGAGACGACGGCGCGGTCGCGCTCCGCGCCATCGCGTTCGGTGGTGAGCCCGGCCGCTGCGTCGTCGCGCTCCGCCTCGAGCGTCGCGACCTCCGCCGCGATCGTCGCGCGCTGCGCGTCGATGCCCGCGACGGCCGCCTCAGCGGTCTCGACCCGCTCCATGACGGCCAGCTCCTGGTCCTCGAGGTCGGAGAGGCGCCTCGCAAGGGAGGCCAGCTCGGCCTCGAGCGCGGCGACGTCCTTCACCGAGGACGTGTGCTGCAGGCGGTCGCCGTCGCGTGCGATGCGCGCCTCGACGACGGCCACGTCGGACTCGAGTCGCTTCAGCTCCGCCCGGGCGTCCTCGAGGCCGCCGATCGCCTCCGCCCGGGTTCCGCGAACCGCCGTGTCGCGGGTGGCGAGCTCGGCGAGCGGCGCCGCCTGCGGCAGCGACCCCAGCCGATGGGCGAGCTGCTGCAGGCGGGTGTCGAGGGACTGGAGCCGCAGCAGTTCCTGCTGGTCGGCGGGGCTGGCCTTCACGTGGTGCTCCTCGTGGGGGACGGAGTGGAAGTGGTCATCATTGCACGACCTGGAAGTCCCAGGGGTCGGTGCGGAGCTCGCTGACCCGCACGTCGAGCTCGGGATGCGCCGCACGCAGCTCGGCGGCAGCGGCGTCGAGCCAGAGCCACTCGCTCGCCCAGTGCGACACGTCGATGAGGGCGGGCCCCCCGCCCACCATCGCCTGTTCGCGAGCCTCGGACGCCGGGTGGTGGCGCAGATCGGCGGTGATGTACACGTCGGCCGCGCGAACGGCCGGGTCGCCGAGCAGCGAGTCGCCGGCGCCGCCGCACAGGGCCACGGTCTCGATGGGGTCGTCGTAGCCGCCCGCGGCGCGCACGCCCGTCGCGGTGGGCGGCAGCACCTCGGCGAGGAGCCGCGCCAGGCGGCCGAGCGTCGTGGGTTCCGGCAGGCGGCCGACGCGGCCGAGGCCCAGCGACGGGTCGATGCCCGGCACGATCGGACGCACGTCGACGAGCCCGAGCCGGGTCGCGAGCACCGCCGAGGTACCGCGCTCGACCACGTCGGCGTTCGTGTGCGCCGCGAGCAGCGCGCAGTCCGCGCGGATGAGGCGGGCGAGCAGCGCGCCCTTGTAGCGGTCCTCCGCGATGCTGGTGACGCCGCGCAGGAGCAGCGGGTGGTGGGCGATGAGCAGTTCGGAGCCGAACTCGATCGCCTCGTCGACCGTGGCGCCGACGGCGTCGACGGCGAGGAGCACACGTTGCACAGGAGCATCGGGATCGCCGGTGACGAGCCCCGGCGCATCCCACGGCTCGGCGCCCTCGAGCGGCCAGAGTCGATCGATCGTCGTCATGACCTCGGCGAGAACGGCTGGCACGCGCCCAGCCTAGCGTCGCGGTCCGTGCGCCGGGCCGAGGGCGGAGCGTGGGCCCTGCCGGGCTCGAACCGACGACATCCACGGTGTAAACGTGGCGCTCTACCAACTGAGCTAAAGGCCCCCATGCGCAGACCGAGCTCGCGGCTCACGCCGCGCGGCGCATGCCCATGCTAGCGGAGGGTCCCTAGACTCGCGGCCATGGAGCCGGTGACGAAGCATCCGAGCCGCACCACCGCACCCGAGTACCGATGGCCGGCGGTGGGAGCGCTGCTCGTCGCGCTCGCGTTGTACGCGTTCCTGCCGAACGAGCTCGTCGGAGCCCAGCGGTTCGTGGTGGTCAGCGCCGGGATCCTCCTGCTCATCCCGCTCGTCATCGTGAATCCCCACCGGCTCACCCGTCAGACGACGTGGTCACGGGTCCTGTCGGTGGGACTCGCCCTCGTGCTCGTCCTGGCCAATCAGGCGACGCTCGTGGTCCTCGTGTTCAAGCTCGTCGCCGGCGGACAGGACGCCCCGGGTCTCCTGCTCGCCGCCCTCCAGGTCTGGGTCGCGAACGTCATCGGGTTCGCCCTGCTCTACTGGGAGCTCGATCGCGGCGGTCCGGTGGTGCGGACGACGTGGGCGAGGACCGAGCTGCCCGCGGCGGACCTCCGGTTCGCGCAGGACGAGGACGAGCACGCGATCGTCGAGGTCGCCGCCCGGTCGTCGGCGGTGCAGGACTGGACGCCGCGGTTCGTCGACTACTTCTACACATCCCTCTCGAACACGATGGCGTTCAGTGCGACCGACGCGATGCCGCTCTCCCAGCGGATGAAGCTGCTCATGGGGCTGCAGGCCTTCGGCGGGTTCGTGATCCTCGCCCTCGTCATCGCCCGGTCGGTGGGCATCCTCGACTAGCGATGTCCGGATGCCGCGGCATCCGCTCAGTTCGCGAGCGCCGCCCGGTACTGCTCCAGCGTCCGGGCTTCACCCGGTGCCGTCGCGAAGCTCGCGCGGACGACGCCGTCGACATCGATGACGAACGTCGCGCGATTCGCGTAGCCCCGCTCCTCGAGGAACGCGCCGTAGGCGCGCGCCACCTCGCCATGCGGCCAGAAGTCGGCGAGCAGCGGGAAACCGTAGCCCTGCTCCTCCGCCCAGGCCCGGAGCGAGTACTTGGAGTCGACGGAGATCGCCACGAGCTCCGTGCCGGCCTCCGCGAACAGCTCGAGATGGTCGCGCAGCGCGCAGAGCTCGCCCTCGCACGTGCGCGAGAACGCGAGCGGGAAGAAGACCAGCGTGACCGGCTTCACGCCGCGGAAGTCGTCGAGCGCGACGGTCTGGCCGAACTGGTTCGGGAGTGCGAAGCCGGGTGCGGCCGCGCCGGGCTGGAGGATCATCGTCGTCGGCTCCCCGTGTTGTGCGGCATCGACGGCGCCCAGCCTAGCCCCGGCGTGGGGGGCATAGAATCACTAGGATGGCGTGGTGCCACGCGACCGTGATCCGGTCCCTCCGTCGTGCGCACGCCCCACACCCGCAGGCATGATCTGCTGAAGAGAGAGGTCGAGTGTGACTGTCAACGACCAGGACCCCTACTCGGTCGAGGCGATGGACTCCGATCCCGAGGAGACATCCGAATGGGCCGAATCCCTCGACGCACTCGTCGCGGAGAAGGGGCACCAGCGCGCTCGAGAGATCGTGCTCAGCCTGTTGAAGCGCTCGAAGGAGCTGCACCTCGGCGTGCCGATGGTCCCCACGACCGACTACCTCAACACCATCGCGCCCGAGAACGAGCCCGAGTTCCCCGGTGACGAGGAGATCGAGCGCCGCTACCGCGCCTGGATCCGCTGGAACGCGGCGATGCTCGTGCACCGGGCGCAGCGCCCCGGCATCGCGGTCGGCGGCCACATCTCGACGTACGCGTCATCCGCCGCCCTCTACGAGGTCGGCTTCAACCACTTCTTCCGCGGCCAGGACCACCCCGGCGGCGGCGACCAGATCTTCATCCAGGGCCACGCCTCCCCCGGCACGTACGCCCGCGCGTTCCTCGAGGGCCGCCTGAGCGCGGACCAGCTCGACGGGTTCCGCCAGGAGAAGTCGCACGCGCCGAACGGCCTCTCGTCGTACCCGCACCCGCGGCTCATGCCCGAATTCTGGCAGTTCCCGACGGTGTCGATGGGCCTCGGCCCCATCAACGCGATCTACCAGGCGCAGCTCAACCGGTACCTCACCAATCGCGGCATCAAGGATGCGTCCGACCAGCGCGTGTGGGCGTTCCTCGGCGACGGCGAGATGGACGAGGTCGAGAGCCGCGGGCAGCTGCAGGTGGCCGCGAACGATGGTCTCGACAACCTCACGTTCGTCATCAACTGCAACCTCCAGCGCCTCGACGGGCCCGTGCGCGGCAACGGCAAGATCATCCAGGAGCTCGAGAGCTTCTTCCGCGGCGCCGGCTGGAACGTCATCAAGGTCGTCTGGGGCCGCGAGTGGGACGACCTCCTCGCGCGCGACCACGACGGCGCGTTGCGCAACCTGATGAACGTCACCCCCGACGGCGACTACCAGACCTACAAGGCGGAGTCGGGCGCCTACGTGCGTGAGAACTTCTTCGGCCGCGACCCTCGCGCGCTCGAGCTCGTGAAGGACCTCTCCGACGAGCAGATCTGGAACCTGAAGCGCGGCGGCCACGACTACCGCAAGGTCTACGCGGCGTTCAAGGCGGCCACCGAGCACAAGGGCCAGCCCACCGTCATCCTGGCGAAGACGATCAAGGGCTACGGCCTGGGTCCGAGCTTCGAGGGCCGCAACGCGACCCACCAGATGAAGAAGATGACGCTCGACAACCTCAAGACCTTCCGCGACGCGATGCGCATCCCGATCAGCGACGCGCAGCTCGAGGAGAACCCCTACCTGCCGCCGTACTACCACCCCGGCAACGACGACGAGGCCATCCGCTACCTGCACGACCGTCGTCGCGAGCTCGGCGGCTACCTCCCCGAGCGCCGCACGAAGCACACCGCGCTCTCGCTGCCCGACGACTCGGCGTACGCGATCGCGAAGAAGGGCTCGGGCACGCAGGAGATCGCCACCACCATGGCGTTCGTGAGAGTCCTGAAGGACCTCATGCGTGCGAAGGACTTCGGCAACCGCATCGTGCCGATCATCCCCGACGAGGCGCGCACGTTCGGCATGGACGCGTTCTTCCCGAACGCGAAGATCTACAACCCGAACGGCCAGCACTACACGTCGGTCGACCGCGAGCTCCTGCTCGCCTATAAGGAGAGCCCGCAGGGCCAGATCATCCACGTCGGCATCAACGAAGCGGGCGCGCTCGCGGCGTTCACCGCCGTCGGCACCTCGTACTCCACCGAGGGCGAGCCGCTCATCCCGATCTACGTGTTCTACTCGATGTTCGGGTTCCAGCGCACCGGCGACGCGATCTGGGCGGCGGGCGACCAGATGGCGCGCGGCTTCATGATCGGCGCGACCGCCGGCCGCACGACGCTCACCGGCGAGGGACTGCAGCACGCCGACGGCCACTCGCAGCTGCTCTCCTCGACCAACCCCGCCGTCGTCTCGTACGACCCCGCGTACGGCTACGAGATCGGCCACATCGTGCGCTCCGGCCTCGAGCGGATGTACGGCGGCTCCCACCCCGACCCGAACGCCATGTACTACCTCACGGTGTACAACGAGCCGATCGTGCAGCCCGCCGAGCCCGAGGGCGTCGACGTCGAGGGCATCGTGCGCGGCATCCACCGCATCTCGGAGTCGTCGGTGCAGGGCCCCAAGGCCCAGCTCCTCGCCTCGGGCGTGGCCGTGCCGTGGATCCTCGAGGCACAGCACCTACTCGAATCGGACTGGGGCGTATCGGCGGATGTCTGGTCGGTGACCAGCTGGACCGAGCTCCGCCGCGAAGGCCTCGCCGCCGACGAGCACAACTTCCTCAACCCCGACGCCGAACGCCGCTCCGCCTACCTGACGCAGAAGCTGTCGGGCGTCGGCGGCCCGTTCGTCGCGGTCTCGGACTACATGCACGCGGTGCCCGACCAGATCCGCGCGTACGTGCCCGGTGACTACGCCACGCTCGGCGCCGACGGGTTCGGCTTCTCCGACACCCGGCCGGCCGCTCGTCGGTTCTTCACGATCGATGGACCGTCGGTCGTGGTGCGGACCCTCGAACTCCTCGCCGACCGCGGCGAGGTCGACCGCTCGCTCCCGGCGCAGGCCATCGAGAAGTACCGGCTCCACGACGTGAACGCCGGCACCACCGGATCGGCCGGCGGCGAGAGCTAGTAGGCGACGAGGTGGCGACGAAGCCCAGAACGAAGGCGGAGACGCTCGCGTGGTTGCGCACCATCGCGGGCGAGCTCTCCACCCAGACACTGAAGCGCCTCGAAGACACGCTGCCGTGGTACGGCGACATGCCTCCGAGCCGCCGATCGGCCGTGGGCCTCGTCGCGCAGGCCGGCATCTCGTCGTTCATCGCCTGGTTCGAGGATCCGCGGTCCACGCCGTGGATCGCGGCCGACGTGTTCGGCGCGGCACCCCGTGAGCTGCTCCGCTCGGTGAGCCTGCAGCAGACGCTGCAGCTCATCCGGGTCACCGTCGAGGTCGTCGAGGAGCGCGTACGCGACGGAGGAGAGCCGCTTCGCGAGGCGATCCTGCTCTACTCCCGCGAGATCGCCTTCGCGGCCGCCGACGTCTACGCCCGCGCCGCAGAGGCTCGCGGCCTCTGGGACGCGCGCCTCGAGGCGCTCGTCGTGGACTCGATCCTCTCGGGCGAGTACGACGACGAGCTGCCCAGCCGCATCGCGGCGCTCGGCTGGCACGGCCACGGCGAGGTGGCGGTGCTCGTAGGCACCGCACCGAAGCAGCTCGACGTCGACCACGTGCGGCGCGCTGCCCGGCACATGCACGCCGACGTGCTCATCGGCGTGCAGGGCAACCGCCTCGTGCTCGTGATCGGCCGGTCCGACCCGCTGGGCCGGGAACCCGAGGAGACGATCGGCACCTCGCCCGCCCTCACCTTCATGGAGATCGCCACGCAGCTCGAGCCCCACTTCGGGCCTGGACACCTGGTGCTCGGACACGAAGTGCCCAACCTCGTCGACGCGTCGAAGAGCGCGAAGGCGGCACTCGCGGGCTTCGCGGTGGCGCGCTCATGGCGGCACGCTCCGCGACCGGTGCACGCCGACGACCTGCTGCCCGAGCGCGCGCTCGCCGGCGACCCCCTCGCCCGCGCGACGCTCGTGCACCGCATCTACCGGCCGTTGCAGGCCCACTCGACCGAGCTGCTGACGACGCTGTGGAGCTACCTCGACAACGGCCGTTCGCTGGAGGCGACCGCGCGGGAGCTGTTCGTGCACCCCAACACGGTGCGCTACCGCCTGAAGCGCGTGTCGGACGTGATCGGGTGGGACGCCACCGGCGCCCGCGAGGCGCTGATCCTGCAGGCCGCACTGATCATCGGCTCGATGAGCGACCACGAGCACCAACCGCGCCGACGCCCGAGCTGAGTTCGTCGGCGTGTGCGCGTGCGTCGACCTCGTCGGCGCCGGCGGCATGTGGGGCACGCACAAGGCTTCTGACGAGAGCTTGTGGCATCGACACACACCCGGGGTGGCCGCGATTGGCAGACTAGGGAGGGTGATCGTCGTCGTCTGCCCTGGACAGGGCTCTCAGACCCCCGGATTCCTCACCCCCTGGCTCGCCGACTCCGCCACCGCGGAGCAGCTCGCCGCGTACTCCGAGGCGGCCGGCGTCGACCTCGCGACCCACGGCACCGTGAGCGACGCCGACACGATCCGCGACACCGCGATCGCCCAACCGCTCATCGTCGCAGCGGGCCTGCTCACGCTCGGCCGCCTGCTCGCGGACGGCCGTGCCGATCGCATCGGCGGCATCGCGGGGCACTCGGTGGGCGAGATCACCGCCGCGGCCGGCGCAGGGGTGCTCGCCGAGGCCGACGCGATGCACTTCGTCGCCGAGCGCGGCCGTGCGATGGCGGATGCCGCGGCGCTCCAGCCCACGGGCATGAGCGCCGTCCTCGGGGGCGACGAGACCGCGCTGATGGCGCGGCTCGAGGAGCTCGGACTCGAGCCGGCGAACTTCAACGGGGGCGGTCAGGTCGTCGTCGCCGGCGCGCTCGACGCCCTCGAGCAGCTGAAGGCCGAGCCCCCGGCCGGCTCGCGCGTCATCCCGCTGCAGGTGGCGGGCGCGTTCCACACCCGCTACATGCGGCCCGCGGTCGAGCGTCTCGCGGCCGTCGCCGCCGATCATGACGTGTCCGACCCCGGCGTCACCCTCTGGTCCAACCGCGACGGCAGCGTCGTGACCTCCGGCGCCGCCTTCGTCGACCTCCTCGTCGGCCAGGTGTCCTCGCCGGTCCGCTGGGACCGCTGCATGGAGTCGTTCGCCGCGGCCGGCGTCACCGGCATCGTCGAGGTCGCGCCGGCCGGCGCCCTCGTGGGCCTCGCGAAGCGCGCGCTGAAGGGCGTGCCCGCCGTGGCCGTGAAGACGCCCGACGACCTGCCCGCCGCGATCGAACTCATCGAGCAGGCCGCCTGAACCGGGGCGCACAGGAGAAAGCCGAGCATGACGAAACACACCCTCCAGCAGTCGCACGGACCCGCCTACACGCGCATCTACGCGGTCGGCGCCGCTCGCGGCGAGAACGTCGTGCCGAACGACGACCTGATCGGCCCGATCAACTCCTCCGACGAGTGGATCCAGCAGCGCACGGGCATCGTGACGCGCACGCGCGCCGGGGCCGAGGTCTCGGCGACCGACCTCGCGACGGATGCCGCGCAGGAGGCGATCGCGAAGTCGGGCGTCGCGCCCGAGCTCATCGATCTCGTCATCATCGCCACCATCTCCAACGTGCGGCAGACGCCGTCGATGGCGGCCGTGGTCGCCGACCGCGTGGGCGCGAATCCGGCCGCCGCCTACGACACGAACGCCGCCTGCGCGGGCTACGCCTACGCGGTGGCGCAGGCCGACGCGCTCATCCGCACGGGCGTCGCGCACTACGCACTGGTCATCGGCGCCGAGAAGCTCTCCGACGTCGTCGATCCGACCGACCGTTCGATCTCGTTCCTCCTCGGTGATGGCGCGGGCGCGATCGTGATCGGTCCGAGCGACTTCCCCGGCGTCTCGCGCACGATCTGGGGCTCGGACGGATCCAAGGCCGGCGCTGTCGGCATGGACCACACGCTCACCGAGTTCCGCAACGGTGAGGCCCCGTGGCCGACCCTTCGCCAGGAGGGCCAGACGGTCTTCCGCTGGGCCGTGTGGGACATGGCGAAGGTCGCGAAGCAGGCACTGGATGCCGCGGGCGTCACGAGCGCCGACCTCGCCGCGTTCATCCCGCACCAGGCCAACATGCGCATCATCGACGAGTTCGCGAAGCAGCTGAAGCTGCCCGAGTCCGTGGTGATCGCCCGCGACATCGCGACGACCGGCAACACCTCGGCTGCGTCGATTCCGCTCGCGACCCACCGCCTGCTCGAGGAGCATCCGGAACTCTCAGGGGGCCTCGCCCTCCAGATCGGCTTCGGCGCCGGCCTCGTGTTCGGCGCCCAAGTGGTGGTTCTGCCCTGAACCACCGACCTCTGTCCATCTAGACTGTCTCTCGGTCAAACGAGACACCCTCAAGGAGAAGAACCAATGGCATTGTCCACCGAAGAAGTGCTTGCCGGCCTGGCCGAGCTCATCAACGACGAGACCGGCATCGCGACCGACACGGTTGAGCTGGACAAGTCGTTCACTGATGACCTCGACATCGACTCCATCTCGATGATGACGATCGTCGTCAACGCCGAGGAGAAGTTCGACGTCAAGATCCCCGACGAAGAGGTGAAGAACCTCAAGACCGTCGGCGACGCCGTCGACTTCATCGTCAAGGCCCAGGCCTAGTCGCTGATCGGGCGGGCGGGCACGATCTCGTGCCGCCCGCCCATCCGCGTGACCCTTCCCTCCCACGGAGTGCTTTCGTTATGACCAAGAAGATCGTGATCACCGGCATCGGCGCGACCTCGCCGCTCGGCGGAACGGCCCGCGACAGCTGGAACGCCCTGCTCGCCGGCGAGTCCGGCGCACGCCACCTCGAGCAGGAGTGGGTGGGCGAGCTCGAGCTGCCCGTCACCTTCGCCGCCACCGCGAAGGTGCCCACCTCGGAGGTGCTCGAGCGCCACGAGCAGAAGCGCCTCGACCCGTCGAGCCAGTTCGCGCTCATCGCCGGGCGTGAGGCCTGGGCGGACGCCGGCGCCCCCGACGTCGCGCCCGAGCGGCTCGCCGTCGACTGGTCGACCGGCATCGGCGGCGTCTGGACGCTGCTCGACGCGTGGGACACCCTGCGCGAGCGCGGGCCCCGACGCGTGCTGCCGATGACCGTGCCCATGCTCATGCCGAACGGCCCCGGCGCGGCGATCGGCATGGACCTGCACGCTCGCGCCGGCATCCGCACCGTCGTGTCGGCGTGCGCCTCGAGCACCGAGGCGCTCGTGAACGCCTACGACCACCTGCAGCAGGGATTCGCCGACGTCGTCATCGCCGGCGGCTCTGAGGCGGCCATCCACCCGCTGCCGATCGCCGCGTTCGCGGCGATGCAGGCCCTCTCCCGTCGCAACGACGACCCGGCCATCGCCTCGCGTCCGTACGACCTCGGCCGCGACGGCTTCGTGCTGGGCGAGGGTGCAGCCGCGCTCGTCGTCGAGACCGAGGAGCACGCGAAGGCCCGTGGTGCGCGCATCTACGCCGAGCTGCTCGGCGGCGCCGTCACGAGCGACGCGTACCACATCACCGCCCCCGACCCCGAGGGTTCGGCGGCAGCGCGGGCGATGAAGGCCGCCATCGAGGGCGCGGGTGCGACGCTCGCCGACGTCAAGCACGTCAACGCGCATGCCACCAGCACCCCGGTGGGCGACATCGCCGAGTACAACGCGCTGCGCCGCGTCTTCGGCGACCAGCTCGACGCCATCGCCGTCACGGCCACCAAGGCCTCCACCGGGCACCTGCTCGGTGGCGCCGGCGCGATCGAGGCACTCTTCACGGTCCTCGCCCTGCATGAGCGCACCGCGCCGCCGACCATCAACCTCACCGACCAGGACCCCGAGATCCCGCTCGACGTCGTCACCTCGCCCCGTGCGCTCGGCGACGGCGAGCTCATCGCGATCTCGAACTCCTTCGGCTTCGGCGGTCACAACGCCGTCGCCGCGTTCCGCACCGCCTGAGCGGATGCGGCGGGCGCACGCCCATGAGAAGACCCCGGTCGCCGTGAGGCGCCGGGGTCTTCTCGTCATGGTCCGCGGGTTTCGTCTCATGCGCCGCCGGGAAGCGACCTCCGACCTCGCGTCACGCCACCGCGCGGACCGCGTCGCCCTCAGCCCACCTGGTGCAACCAGACGACCGGGGCGAAATCACTCGCGTGGCGGAACGGCTCGAGCTCGTCGTCCCACGCCTGGCCCAGCGCGAGGCGGAGCTCGCGGTGGAGCTCGAGCGCATCGTGACCGGCGACCTCCATCGCGTAGCGGATGCGATCCTCGGGGATCACGGTGTTGCCCGCGGTGTCGGTCTGGGCGAAGTAGACGCCGAGGCCGGGCGTGTGCATCCATCGTGCGCCGTCGGAGCCGGGCGTCGGATCCTCGCTCACCTCGAAGCGGAGCTGCTCCCAGCCGCGGAGCGCCGATGCGAGCTTCGCGCCGCTGCCGGCCTCGCCCTCCCAGTAGAACTCGGCGCGCAGGAGGCCGCGATACACGGGCTGCTCCGACCAGTCGAAGTTCACGGCCGTGCCGAGTGCACGGCCTGCCGCCCATTCCACATGCGGACACAGCGCCCGCGGCGAGGAATGCACGAACAGCACGCCTCGCGCGGCGCGCATGGCCCGCGTGACCTTCTCCGCCATCTCCGTCTCCGTTCTCGAGGTGCGTCTTCCCCTACGACCTCGGAACCGCCGGATGGCGAGATGTTCGATTGTGGACGGTGAGCCGTCATGGGCGATTATGCCGCGGAATCCCGCGCAAGACAAGGTTCCCGCGCGGGCCGCGGCGAACCGCGTGACGACCGGCCGAGCGAACAGTATGCTCGGTGAAGCGTTCCCTCATCCCCTCTCGGAGGCACCATGGCCGTGCGCGACGCCCTCCTGGTCCTGCTCACTGCGGGTCCGGCATACGGGTTCCAACTCCATGGCGGGCTCGCCTCGCGCACGGGCGGGCGCCGAACGATCAACGTCGGGCAGACCTACGCGACACTCGAGCGCCTGACGAAGCAGCGACTCATCGAGCCGGCGGGCACGACCGACGACGGGTTGCCCCTGCACCGGCTGACCGCGGCGGGAGCGCGGGCAGCACACGACTGGCTCGAGGGGGCGGATGCCGCGGGCGCCGACGCATGGGACGAGACGCTCGATCGCGTGCTGATCGCCCGTTCGCTGGCCGGGTGCGACGCCGATGCCGTGGTGGTCGGAGAGCGGCGTCGCTGGACGGCGCGACGCGGCGAGGCATCCGCCGCCGCGGCGGGGCCGACGCAGGCACCGGTCGCCGGCGACGAGCCAGGTGCCGAGTCGACCGACGCGGCACGCGCCGAGACGGCACTCGCGAGGTGGCATCGTCCGGCTGGCGGCATCCGCTGAAGTCGCGCGTGCGGAAGCCGCTCTCTCGTGGCTCGAAGCGCTCGGGGCGGCGGAGCGACTGGTCTTCGCTCCGGGCGGCGATCGCCCGAAGCGTGGGCGGAGGCCGGGGAGGGCCACCCCGACGAATCGCTCAGCCGGCCGACGCATAGCTGTCGACCAATGCGAGGTCGAGCGGGAACTCCACCGCGAAGTCGCCGAACAACAGCCGGCCTGCGCCTCGCGCCGACTCCTCCACCGCGGCGGCCACCTCGTCGGCGACCTCGCGCGGCGTGTGCACGATGATCTCGTCGTGCAGGAAGTAGACCAGGTGCGGCGATCGGCCGAACACCGATCCGGACCGCACCGCGTCGGGCGTCGCCGACGGGACCCGCGCGCCGATGGCGTCGAGGCGGCCGCGGAGCGCCGCCATCCAGCAGAGCGACCACTCGGCGGCACTGCCCTGCACCACGAAGTTCCGCGTGAACCGGCCCCAGTCACGCGCCGACGACCGTGCACGCCGCTCGTCGACCGCCGTCGCGTCGGGCTCGCTCGCGCGGCCCTGCACGGCACGCCAGGCTGCGGACGGCAACGGCGACGAACGCCCGAGGAGGGTCGTCACCGCGATTCCCCGTTCGCCGTCGCGAGCGGCCTGGTCGACCAGGCGCCATGGCCCGCGGGAATGCCCGCGCGAGCCGGGGCACGAGACGTCCGCTCTCACCGGTCGTCGCGCCGTACATCGCGCCGAGGATCGCGATCTTCGCCTCGTCGCGCGTCGCGACCACGCCGGCGTCGACGAGGCCGCGGTAGAGGTCGCGCCCACGGCTCGCCTCGGCCATCGCCTCGTCGCGAGCCATGCCCGCGAGCACGCGCGGCTCGAGCTGCGCCGCGTCGGCGACGACGAGGGTCCAGCCGGGATCGGCGACCACGGCGCTGCGCACGTTCTTCGGAAGCTGCAGGGCACCGCCGCCCGACGTCGCCCAACGCCCGGTCGCGGTGCCGCCCGGGACGTACTCGGGACGGAAGCGGCCGTCGGCGACCCATTCGTCGAGCCACGCCCAGCCGTTGGCGCTCAGCAGCCGTGCGAGCCGCTTGTAGGCGATGAGTGGTTCGATCGCCGGGTGGTCGTGCTCGCGCAGCTCCCAGCGTGCCGTGGAATCCACCTGGATGCCCGCCCGTCGGAGCGCACGCAGCAGGTCGGCCTGCGAGTCGAGGTTCACGGATGCCGCTCCGAGCGCGTCGCGCACGCGGACCGCCAGCGCCTCCATGCGCGCCGGCTTCCATCCCGGAGCGGGGCGCGGGCCGAGCTCTGCTTCGAGGACGGCTCTCGTGCACCGCGCGATCCCATGGCAGCCCCGCGGTCTGCAGCTCGACGCCGATCAGGGCGCCGGCGGATTCCGCCGCGATGAGCAGGCGCAACGCCTTCGGGTCGGTGCTCTCGGTTACGAGGGCGAGCTGGCGGGCGAGTTCCTGCGCGACCGCCGCCGTGGAGGGGCTGGAGCGGCTCGATGTGACATCCGTCATCGGAGCGTCGTGGTCGGGCGGTGCTGCGGCGATCGGGCCGACCTCAGCCGTCGATGGAGACGAGTCGAAGTCGTCGAGGTCGAACAACGTGCTGTGCGGAGAGGCCGTCGGCACTGCCGGATCCCCTGCCGCCCCGCCACCGCCTTCGGCGGGCCCAGCGGGAAGCCACGCCGGTCGCGGGTGGCGGCCGGACGTGCGCGCCACCTCAGTCGACGTCGATCGGTCGAGGATCGCGCCGCAGAGTCGCAGGTCGTGGCACCGTTCGACGCGGATCCCCGCTTCGAGCAGGCGCGGATACCAGCGGCGCGTCTCGGACCAGACCCAGCGCGGGTGTTCGCGCTCCTCGAGATCGCGGACCGCGTCCGCGAATCCGGCCGGCTCGACGACGGCGATCGGCGCCGACCCGCCGTCGGGATCGACGAGGGCGATGCGGCCCCGCTCCGCCGCCCCGATCACGATCTGCACGGGTCCATTCTCCCGGGCGCCGACGACAGTGTCGGCGGCCACCGTCACCATGGACCCATGGACGTGCGAACGGGGCGATCGTGGTCGCGGTGAGCTTCCGGTGCGGTCACGGCGCAGCCGCGGGCGACACGGGCGTGGTGGCGTTGCAGCGGGTGTGCCCGCTCTGCATGCTGCTCGACGAGACGCACCGCTCGCGCGCCGAGCTCCTCCGCAAGGTGGCGCCGCCGCAGCGGGCGGCGCTCGCCGGCGAGACGCGCGTCGGAGCGACCTACGACTGGCGATGCGCGCGGGGACACGACCGCTACTCGGCCACCGTCCGAGAGGTGCTCACCGGCCCCGGGTGCCCGAAGTGCGCCGTCAACGCCGGCGGCCCGAGTTCCGTGCGCGAGGCCGGCGTGGCCTTCATGAACCCGGGCCTGCGCACGCGCACCTCGCAGACCGAGCAGCGCCTGAAGATGCTGCTCGGCGAGCGGATCCGGCTCCACCACGGCGTCAACGCCGTGCGCATCGCCCGCACGTTCTACGGGCGCCAGGAGGTCTGGCCCGACATCCTCGTGCCGCAGCTGCGCATCGCGGTGGAGTACGACGATCCCGGCCGCTCCCGCCGGGCCCACAAGGGCCTCAAGGAGGCGTCAGACCTCGAGAAGGACGACGCGCTGCGAGAGGTGGGCTGGGAGGTGGTGCGCATCCGCGCCGGCGGCCTCCAGGAGCTCGGCCCGCACAGCGTGGTCTGCAGCTGCACTCACCCCTGCCGCGGTCGACGAGGTCGTCGCCTGCATGCGCCGGATCCGTGGCGACGCGGCCGTGGATGCGATCGTGGTGCGGCATCCGGCGGCCTCGTGAGACGACACGGCGAATCGGGTGCGCGCGACTGATGCGACCGGGGCCCGCGCGCCGGTAGTGTGGGTCCACCCGCGGAGTGCCGTCCGCGGGATTCGCGCGCAGAGAGGCCCCTTCGTTGCTCCTCCCGTTCCTCATCGTCGGAGGCGTCGGCCTCGCGCTGCTCCTCATCTCCCTCGTGCTCGGCGACCTCCTCGACCACTTCGAGTTCGGCGACGGGGCGATCTCCAGCACGGCCCTCGCCGTCGGGCTGGTCGTCTTCGGCGCGGCCGGGGCGCTGACCGCGAGCATGGGACTCGACCTCGTGTGGGCGTACGTGCTCGCGGCGGTGCTGGCAGTGGTCGCGTACGTGCTCAGCGCGCTGGCCGTGCGCAGCCTCACGCGGAGCTCGGACGGCACCCCGCAGTCCGCCGTCGGGCTCACGGGGGTCGCGAAGTCCGACGTCTCGCCCGCTGGAGGCGAGGTCAGCCTCGACGGTCCTGGCGAGATCGAGCGCCGGCTGGCCTACTCGGACGCGCCGATCGCCGAGGGCGTCCGCATCCGGGTCGTCGAGCACGCGGGCACGCGTGTGAAGGTCACCGCAGACTGACCCGGCGGCGTCCGCCGACCCACGCCCGCGATGCCGCGGCGATCCCCTCGACGCCGTCCCTCCCCGCTTCCCCCGCCTCTCATCACGCACCGCTCCCCGCACGTCCGCCCACCCGAACCCGAAAGGTCCCATCATGCTCGACCCCTTCGCGATCCAGGTGATCTCGGTCATCGCGATCGTCATCGCCCTGCTGTCCCTGCTCGTGTTCATCGCCCGCCGCATCCGTCGCGTGCCGCCCAACGAGGCGCTCGTCATCGTCGGGCGGGGCGCCGGTCGCGCGTCGCCCGAGAGCGCCGTCGGCCAGCGGGTCGTGATCGGCGGCCGCACCTTCGTCTGGCCGATCCTCCAGCAGGGCTTCTCGATCTCGCTCGAGCAGCGCCAGATCGGCATCACCGTGGAGGGCGTCGACAAGAACCGCATCAAGATCGCGATCAAGGCGTCGATCAACTTCAAGGTCAGCGGCACCGAGGACGGCGTGCGCCGCGCCGCGCAGCGCTTCCTCTCGCAGCAGGAGCTGCTCACCGAGATCATCAAGGAGTCGCTCGAGGGTTCGCTCCGCTCCATCGTCGGCGACATGACGATCGAGCAGATCATCTCCGACCGCAAGAGCCTCTCCGATCGCGTCGTCGCCGAGACCAAGACCGATCTCGTCGAGCAGGGCCTCCAGGTCGACCTGCTGAACATCTCCGACATCTCCACGCCCGGAAGCGACTACCTCGCCAACCTCGGGCGCGCCGAGGCGGCCCGTGCTCGCCAGGTCGCCGAAGTGAGCGAGGCCGAGGCCGCGCGTGCCAGCGAGTTCGCCCGCATCGAGGCGGCGGAGCAGATCGCCGAACGCCAGAAGGCCCTGAACCTGAAGCAGGCCGTCATCAAGGCCGAGACCGACCGTGCGAACGCCGAGGCCGCCGCCGCCGGGCAGCTCGCGAAGGCGGAGCAGGACAAGCTCGTCGCCGTGCAGGAGCGCGATGCGCTCTCGGAGCAGGCGCTCGTGACGCAGGAGCGGCTCGACATCGAGATCCGCAAGCCCGCCGAGGCCGAGGCCTACGCGGAGGTGCAGCGCGCGACCGCGCAGCGCGACGCCGCGAACGCCGCGACCGAAGCCGACGCGTACAAGCGCACGAAGATCGCCGAGGCGAACAAGGTCGCGGCCGTGCAGGACGCCGAAGCGGCGGCGAGCGCCGGTACGCGTCGCCGGCGAGGCCGAGCGCGACCGCCAGGTCGCGCTCGCCGCCGGAATCCGCGCCGAGGGCGAAGCGCGTGCCGCCGCCATCGCAGGCGGAGGGACTCGCGGATGCCGCCGCGACCGACGCGAAGGCACTCGCCCTGAAGAAGTACGGCGAGGCCGCGCTCGCGCAGGAGATCATCTCGCGGCTGCCCGAGATCGTCCGTGCGGCGGCCGAGCCGATCTCGAACATCCAAACGCTCACGGTCGTCTCCACCGACGGCGCGAGCGCGGTGACGAAGACCGTCGGCCAAGTGCTCGGCGAGGGCACCGAGGTCGTGAAGTCGCTCACCGGCATCGACATCCACTCGATCCTCGCCGGGCTCGCCGGAGGCAAGCTCGTGCAGGCGGAGCTCGCCAAGGACTGAGCCGGGCCGGCAGCGGGCCGGTCGGAATCGTCGATTCCGGCCGGCCCCTGCCGTGTCGCGGTTGCGGACATCGGGTTCGACTGCCTGACTCAGCGGAGCGGGTGGGCTCCGATCACGGAGAGCAACTGCAGCTTCTCGTGGCTCTCTGTTCCGGGCACGGCGGTGTACACGAGCAGCGAGTGCGACGAGTTGGGGTCGATCAGGGTTTGGCAGGTGAGTTCGAGCTCCCCGAGTTCGGGGTGGACGAAGTGCTTGACCTCCCGCGGCCGGACGCCCACCTCATGCTGATCCCAGAGGGCGCGGAACTCCTCGCTCTGATCCAGGAGGAGATCGGCGATGTCCGCTGCGCGAGACGGGCGGCCACGAAGCGTCATGACCTCGCGTAGCCCGGAGACCCACAGCCTGGACAGGAACCGATGGTCTTCCGGAGCGTAGAGCTGCCGGCTTGCCGGGTCGGTGAACCAGCGGAATCCGATGCTGCGAGCCGGTCCGGAAAAGCTGTGCGTGTCCCCGGTGAGCGCGACACCGAGCGGGCTCTGCCGCAGGGTCTCACCGAGCTCGGTGACGATCTCCGCGGGAGTGTCCTGCAGGCGGTCGAGGATTCGCAGCAGGCCGGGGCTGACGTGATCGCTCGACGCGCCCCGTGCGGGCGGCCGGTGCCCGGCGAGCCGGAACAGGTGGTCGCGCTCGTCGACCGAGAGGTGCAGTCCCTGCGCGATCGACGCGATCATCTGCTCCGACGGCTGCGGCCCGGTCCCGCGCTCGAGGCGGGCGTAGTAGTCGGTCGACATGTGGCTGAGCATCGCGACCTCTTCGCGTCGGAGACCCTCGATTCGGCGACGCTGACCGCGCGCCAGGCCGACGTCCTCGGGCTGGAGCACCTCGCGACGGCGGCGCAGGAACTCCGCCAAGCCGGTTCGGTCGATCCCCATCACACCCCTCCTTCGACTGCTGCTATGTTCCTACCGCCTCCTCGCGGCGAGAGCCACTGACTGATGATCCACCCCGCCGCCGCCGGGCTCCCGCGGCAGAGGCCGGCGGCGATGCGCGGCCTCCACATCAGTGACTTGACGAGTCCTGGAAAACGATCGCCATCGCCGCGAGGGTCGAATCACCGATACGACTTGGGAGCAGATCAATGCCACGCAGACCTATCGATATCCCCGTCCGCAACCTGACCGGCAAGCGGGCGGTCGTCACCGGCGGCAGTGACGGGATCGGACTCCGCATCGCCACCAGGCTCGCCGCCGCGGGCGCCGAGGTCGTGCTGCCCGTCCGCAACCCGCGCAAGGGTGAGATGGCCATCGCGAGTATTCGAGAGAAGGCCCCATCTGCGAGCGTGTCGCTCCAGCAGCTCGACCTCTCCTCCCTCGAATCCGTGGCGGCCCTCGGCGACACGCTCCGCAGCGAGGGCGCACCGATCCATCTCCTCATCAACAACGCCGGCGTCATGACTCCGCCCGACCGGCAGACCACCGTGGACGGATTCGAGCTGCAGTTCGGCACCAACCACCTCGGTCACTTCGCCCTGGTGTCGCACCTGCTGCCGCTGCTCCAAGCCGGCGGCGCGCGCGTCACGTCGCAGGTCAGCGTGGCGGCGAACCAGGGCGCCATCAACTGGGACGACTTCAACTGGGAACGTTCGTACCACGGCATGCGCGCCTACAGTCAGTCGAAGATCGCCTTCGGCTTGTTCGGCCTCGAGCTCGACCGACGCAGCGAAGCGCACGGATGGGGCATTTCCAGCAACCTGTCCCACCCCGGCGTCGCTCCCACGCGCCTGCTCTCCGCCCGCCCCGAGATGGGACGCAACGAAGACACCCAGAGCGTACGCATGATCCGCTGGATGTCCGCTCGAGGCATCATCGTCGGCACCCCCGAGACCGCCGCGCTCCCCGCGCTCTACGCCGCGACCTCGCCCGACGCGAAGGCGGGACGGTTCTACGGGCCGAATGGCCCCGGCCACATGGGTGGCGCTCCGGCGGAGCAGAAGCTGTTCTCCCGCCTGCGCAGCGAAGAAGAAGCCCGCCGCGTCTGGCAGGTGTCGGAGGCGCTGACAAAGGGGCCCTACCCGGTCAGCTGACGCAAGCGTGCCGCCCCGGTGGATCTCACGGCGCGCGGTGTCCGCCTCGCACGGCAGTTGCCCCGCCGTAGGCCACCCATGTCCAGGTCGCCTGCGCGACATCCTTCGTCACATACGCGGCGTGTATTCGCGTCATCCGGTCGAATGGACGACAGCCGCTTAGCCTTGGAGGGTGAGCCGCGAAGCCGAAGAGCTCAACCGGCGCCTGTTGCGTGCCCGCGACGCGATGGACCGGGCCTACGCCGAGCCGCTGGACGTGCGCGCTGTGGCGGCGGTGGCCCACATCTCGCCTGCCCACTTCAGTCGCTGCTTCCGCGCTGTCTTCGGTGAGTCACCCCACCGCTACTTGCAGCGACGCCGAGTCGAGCGTTCGATGTTTCTGCTCCGCGAGAGTGACCGCACCGTGACCGACATCTGCTTCGACGTAGGCTTCAGCAGCGTCGGGACATTTAGCCGAACCTTCCGTGAGATCGTCGGGCAGACGCCGAGCGCGTATCGGGAGGGGCACGGACCGATCGTGGCGCCCCACTGTGTCCAACTTGCTGCCATGCGACCTCGGAGCAGCGCCGGGCGCCCAGCACAGTAGAGCACGTTTGGATAAGCCACCCCAGGAGACGGCTACATAAGATCGGTCCTATCACGAGAACGGAGCCGGAGCACAAGATGATAACCGCACTGAATGTCGCTTCCATCTACGTCCTGAACAAGGATGAGGCGCTCGATTTCTACGTCAACAAGCTGGGTCTTGAGAAGGGCAATGACGTGCAGCAGGGCGACTACCGCTGGCTCACCGTTCGCGTCCCTGGCGACGGAGCCACCGAGATCTCACTTGAGCAGCCCGGCCCGCCGCTACACGACGAAGAGACGGCAGACCGAATCCGCGAGTTGATCACAAAGGGTGCTCTGGTTGGCCTCGTCTTCATCACCGACGACGCACGCGCGATGTACGACACCCTCCGCGAGCGCGGCGTCACCGATTTCACGCAGGAGCCAACCGACCACTTCTACGGTACTGACATGGGCGTTCGAGACCCCTCCGGCAACCCGATCCGGATTCTGCAGCAGGGAGAGGTCGCCCAGCAGGGAACCGCTTGAGCGGCTTCAAGAATGAGGCAGGCGTCGTCTACGCAAGAACCTTGTAGCGCAGGTGGGTCTCACTGGCGAATGCCGATGTTTCGACGCGTTCCAGTTTGATGCGCTTGCTCAGTCCGGTGAACAGCGAGATGCCTTCGCCAAGCAGGATCGGCACGACGTGCAGCTGGATTTCATCGACGAGTCCGAGTTCGAGGCACTGTCTCGAGATGCTGCCTCCGAGCAGGCTGACCCAGTTGTCCCCCGCTGCCTGTTTGGCAGATTCAACGGCCTGCGTGATGTCGTCGACGACGAAGGTGTACGTGACGCCGTCCTTCTCGATTGGCTCATGAGCACTGTGGGTCATCAGGTACACCGGCACTTTGAGCGAGCCCCCGTAGGGAATTTCTCCGTCGTCTATGGTCTGCGTCTTGTTCGCGCCTCCGACGACCGCGCCGAGTTCCTGCACGACCCTTCCGACGATATTTTCGTCCTCAGGAGCCACCGGGAATCCGTTCATCCAGTCGACCCCTCCGTTTACGTCAGCCATGAATCCATCCAGGGTCACGGTCGCATGAATGATCACCTTTGCCATTGCTCCTCCTTGGGCGCGTGCGGCTTCCGTCTCACTGGAGGTGAGTCGATCGACTCACCTTCAATGAGAGTAGCGACCGGCCCGTCGTGAGTCAACCGACTCACCTCTACGCCATACTGGATGGATGCCACGCGAACTCTCTGACGTACCATCGACAGGTCGCTGCCACCAACCGGGCGGCGATCCTCGAGGCTGCCACCGGACTGTTCCTCGAACTCGGCTACGACCGGACTTCGCTGGCGCGAGTCGCTGATGGCGCTGGAGTCTCGAAGGCGACGTTGTTCAAGCAGTTCCCCACGAAGGCGGAGCTCTTCGAGGCAACGGTGCTCGCGGCGGGCGACACGCCGGCCGCCGAGCCGTTGGATCCGCCGTCCGGAGACTTCCATGCAGGCTTGGTCAGTCTTGGCATGGCGTACGCGGAGCTGCTATCCCGGCCCCGAATGGCGGACCTGATCCGGGCTGTAATCGCCGAATCCGCGAGGTTCCCAGAGCTGCGCCAGCGGACCTTCGATTTCGGCACGTTGCCCGTACTCAGGGCGCTCAGGCGCTACTTCCAGGCGGCGAACACTCAGGGAACCGCGAACGTGAACGACCTCGACGTGGCAGCGGCGCAGTTCCTCGGCATGATCGCCACTGTCGTCTTCTGGCCCCGCCTCGTCCACGGCAACTGGTCGCTCACTGGTGAGGAGACGCTGCACACCGTCGAAGAGGCTGCGCGCACGATCGTCGCCCGGTACGCCACTCCAGGCGGGCGCACGTCGAGCTGACGACATGGCGAAGCGGATGGCGCGGCAACACGGTCACGTACGCAAAGGTCGTCGACGCGGCGCAGGCCTGGCACCACCCCCCAGCTGAAGGCGAAGAACACTCCGCGAGGAGCCCGTTGCCGACTACCGCGGCGACGAGCACCACTTCTGGCAGCCCATTCATTGTGCCCTCCCGCGTCGATCAGGCCGCGGTGAGGCCGGCGATCGTGGCCTCGATCGGAGTGTCGACGCGCACCGCGCCATCCCCGCGGGGCGCCAGCAGGCCCCGCTCGTCGGCGCGGTAGAGCTCGGCGAGGCTCTCGGCCACGTGGGGACGGAAGCCGGCGTCGATCAGCGCGGGCGCCCATGCGTCCTCGGGCAGCACGACGACTTCGAGCTCGCGTTCCAGCGCCGCTCCGAGGACCGCGGCGACCTCCCGTTCGGAGTACGCAGGCCCGACCACGTCGATCGAAGTGCTCGCGGCATCCGGCGACAAGAGCGCCCGTGCGGCGGTCGCACCGAGATCGCGCGTCGCCACCATCGGAAGCGGGACGTCGGCCGACGCGGCGAAGACCGGATAGACCCCGGCCCGTGCGGCCTCGATGAGGTCGCCGACCTTCTCCTGGAAGTGCCCCGACCGGAGCGCGGTGAGCACGGTGCCCGTCGCCCGCAGCGCCTTTTCCATTCGGTGCATGCCCGTGATGGGGCCGGTGCCGTCGGGAAGGTCGGCTCCGCCGGCGGAAAGCATGACGACGTGCGGGATTCCGCTGTCGGCGACCGCGCCGGCGACCGACGTCGTGACCGCGTCGGCGTAGGCGTCGAGGTCGTCGACCGTGAGATCGAACGGCAGGAGTACGAAGAGACCGTCGCACCCGGTGATCGCGTCGCGCAGGGCGGCCCGATCACCGAGATCGACGACACGGGTCTCCGCGCCCTGCCGGGTCCATTCCTCGACTCGTTCGCGGTCTCGAACGAGAACCCGCACCTCCGCTCCGTTCGCAAGCAGGTGACGCGCCGTCGCTGATCCCACGCGTCCCGTCGCTCCAGCTACTGCATACATGTGTCGCTCCATTCGTTGATGTTGTTCGGTTATCCGACGGTATGGCGGTTGGATCGGCCCAGCCATGCTGGTCTGTCCACACTTCTTGTTCATTCGTCCAGATGGACAGGACGCCCGAGCAGCATCTACGGGACAATGGAGCCATGGAAGCAACACCATGGGAAGGCCGAGACCGCGTCGCCCGGGTCCTGCAGACGCTGCGGATGCGCGGGGTCTTCTACTGCCATTCCGAACTCACCGAGCCGTGGGGGCTGGAGATGCCGGCGATCACCGACTCGGTGAGCTTCCACGTGCCGACGGTCGGATCATGCTGGCTCCGCGTCGACGGCCTCGACCCCGTCGAACTGCGTGCCGGCGACCTCGCACTCGTGCCGCACGGCCGTGGCCACGACATCATCAGCTCGCCAGGCATCGGGCCGTCACCGCGGGTCGACCGGCTCCCCCAGCGCTACCTCGGGCCGCACTACTCGGTGCTCCGGCACGGCGGGGGCGGGCGGGCGACACAGCTGATCTGCGGAATCGTCGCGTTCGACGACCCCGCCGCCCGAGAGCTCGTGCGCGGCCTGCCGAGCGTGCTGACGGTGCGCGGCGATGAGCCCGTGATGGCGTCGTCGGTCCGCGACACGCTGCGCCTCATGGCCGACGAGCTGACCCGCGCGCAGCCCGGCGCGGAGGCCGTCGCCACGCGGCTCTCCGACATCCTCGTCGTGCAGGCCATCCGCGCCTGGCTCGCGCACGACCCCACCGCGCGCGACGGCTGGCTGCTGGCACTGCAAGACGATCGGGTCGGCAGCGCCCTCGAGGCAATGCACGCCGAACCCGGCCGCGACTGGAACCTCGAGCAACTCTCACACACCGCCACGATGTCGAGGTCGGCGTTCAGCGCGCGCTTCACGGGCATGGTGGGCGAGGCCCCCATGGCCTACCTCACTCGCTGGCGCATGAACCTCGCGGCCAACCGGCTGCGCGACGACCGCGCCACGGTCGCACAGGTCGCCGCCGAAGTCGGCTACCAGTCCGAGGCAGCCTTCACCCGCGCGTTCGCCCGCACCATCGGACAGACGCCGGGCGCGGTGCGCCGGCAGGCACTGTCGGAACCGAACGCCATCTGAGTCAGAGGCTCACCCATTCCGTCGTGCCGCAAAAGTGTTGAATAGACGTGTACGAGAAACGAAGGTGAACGTCGGCATCAAACGAGCCCTTCTGCCCCGAGATTACGGGCCACGCGGCCGCACGCCCGCCGCATGAACGTCGACCATTTCGCTGCAAAAGTGTTGGAGGGCATCAGCCCGTTCGAAGACTCGCTCAGCGAAAACCACTGATCAAACGATGATTCACTCCCCCGGTTGCGACACTTGAGCCGGAGACCGGCGATCAAGTCATTCGCGCATACTCGGGGTGCGGAAATCTTGCTCGGTGCATCGTTTAGTGTCGAAGCGTGTCGCCCCGCAGCATCTATGTCGAGACCATCATCAGGGCCGAGCTCGATGACGTGTGGGCGGCGACGCAGGATCCGGTGCGGCACGCTCGATGGGACGTGCGCTTCTCCGAGATCCGGCCGACCGGCGCAATGGAGGACGGCGCTGCCCGATTCGACTATTCGCGGGGCGCTATCTTTCACACCGTCCACGGCACTGGCGTGAGTATCGGCCAGGTATCCCGAGCCGATGGCGTCCGCACTTCAGCGCTGCGGTTCTCGACCGCGGACCGGTGGTCGCCGATCCGGTCGGGACGCGGGTACTGGCGGTACGAGCCCACTCCCGGCGGCATCCGCTTCAGCACCGGATACGACTACGACCCCGGCTGGGGTCCGTCTCGACGTCCTCGTCAGGCCGTTGTTGGGGTGGGCGACGGCGTGGAGCTTCGATCGGCTCCGCATCTGGCTCGAGGGCGGCCCGGAGCCCGAGCGCTGGCCACTGATCAGCGCGGCCTGGTTCTGGGCGCCGACCGGCCGCGAGCGGCCAGGTGCCGACGGGCGCCCGAAGGGGACGACGCCGTGCCGACCACCTCTCGCTCGGCGCCGGCGACCCTCGCCGAGTTGCCCGACCCGGAGCAGACCCGATGACCTCGATGTTCGAACGAGCCCTCGGGCGAAGCACAGTTCGCCCGGCTGCATCCGATGATGCAGCGCCGATTCGGCATCGGCCTGGATCGCGGCGAGGCCTGCGTCGGCCGTGGCGTCATGACGGAGATACGGCGCGGGCCGTGGTGGACCGTACTGTTCCTGCAGATCGGTCGGCTCCGCAACATCCGGTGCCGGATGTCGGGACCGACGTTCCCTTCACGATCGAGAACTACCCGTACCGCGACCCGTTCGACCGTGAGACGGTCACGTTCGTGCGCGAATACACCGTCGGCAGGCGACGGCGCCGGTTCGACGCGACCATGATCCTCGTCGGTGATCGCATCGTCGACTACCTCGGCACGCACCAGCACCTAGCCGTCGACCTCGACCTCACCGTCGACGAGAACGGCGGGCTGATCCTCACCTCGGATGCGCAACGGTTCTACGAGGGTGTTGTCGGCTTCCGGTTCCCGATGCGGTTCAGTGGGCAGCGACGCTGCGCGAACGCTACGACGACACCGACGAGCGCTTCCACGTCAACCTCGAGGTGCACAACGACCGCTTCGGCTTCCTTTTCGGCTACCGCGGTAGCTTCACCTGCGAATGGGTCCAGGCGACGGATGCCCCGGGACGGCTGAAGCCGGTCCGACACGAGACGCGCACCTGAGCGGGCGAGGATTAGCGCGCGGTGTC
>CAWCWD010000058.1:0-10897 GCA_963799015.1 uncultured Actinomycetota bacterium
GCGGCCGGCGCCGCGGCATCCGCTCAGTTCGCCATGAGGCGAGTCCTGCTCATCGTCGGCACGACGACCCGGCGCGTGCATGGACGCTCGGCGAGCGTCGCCGTCGCGCCGGTCTGCGGCCGCCCGAGACGGTACTCCGCGGCCGGGCGTGCGTCGCGCGTCGAGAGCGCGCATCGCGGTGGCGACGACCTGAATGGGCCGTGCACGGCGTGGCCGCGCTCGCGACCGGCGACCTGCTCGATGGCGTCTCGGTCGAGGAGGCGACCGACGCGACGGGTCGACCTGCTGCTCAGGGGCATCAACGTCACGCCGGGGGTCGACGACCGAGCCGACGCGTGCGCCCGACCGCGGTCCGGCGCGCACCGCGGTGGGCGCGACGGCGCTCGGTTCGGTACGAGCGTTCTCCCTCGCGATCGTCCGGTACTTCGGTACTCCGGTACCGCCGATCTCGAGGGAACTGTTCAACCCTGGGGCGAACGGCCGGCGCTGAGGTCGACGCGGCGCTCACGCCGAGCGGTCGCGCAGGACACGTCGCGTCCGCCCCCACGGCTTGAACACCGACAGCGTCATCGCGACGACGAGCGCGGTGGAGGACACGACCGGCGGGAAGACGAGCGTCGCCGCTACGGTGGGCGCGACCCCGTCGCCGAGCGCCACGCGCCCCGCGTCGCCGGCCGTCACCATGCCCGGCCAGAGCACGAGCACCACGAGGGTCACGAGCACCACGTTGATCACGAGCTTCACGAGCACCCACCGGTAGCGCACCAGCCCGTACTTCGTGCCGAGCCCCAGCAGCACGCCCGGTCGCGAGGGTCAGCGAGCCCGGCCGCCACGAGGGGCCAGGTCGCCACCGCGGCGAGGCTCGCGGCCGCGGCGCCCGCTCCGGTCGCATCGCCCGTGAGCACCGTGAAGACGAGGATGCCGAGCACGAGGTCGAGGCCCAGCCACACGCCGCGCCGCCGCGATGTGCACGAGCAGGAGGAGCTTTCGCGTGCGGGCCGAGAGCGGCATCCGGATGACCCGGGCGTCCGCTCGCGGGCGGCGCGTCGTCGGCAGCGTGGTGGTGGTCATTCCTCCACGATGCCGATGACGCGCGCGCCGCGGCATCCGCTCGTCGGAGTCAATCGGGATACGCCCGTGGTCGTACGCGGTTCAATGGAGGCATGCGGGTCGTGGTCCTGACCGGTGCCGGCATCTCCGCCGAGAGCGGGGTGCCGACGTTCCGCGACGCCGACGGGCTCTGGGAGGGCCACCGGGTCGAGGACGTCGCGACCCCGGAGGCGTTCGACCGCGAGCCCGACATCGTGCAGCGGTTCTACGACGCCCGCCGGGCGGTCCTGGCGAAGGTCGAGCCCAACCCCGCCCACGAGGCGCTCGCCCGGCTCGAGGCGCACCTCGGCGACGACCTGCTCGTGGTCACCCAGAACATCGACGACCTGCACGAGCGCGCCGGCCGAGCCGCGTGGTGCACATGCACGGCGAGCTGCGTCGGCCTGTGCCGCGGCTGCGACGCCGCGTCGCCGGTGGACCGCCGCTCTCGACCGGCCGCCGTGCCCGCGCTGCGGGACGCGGGCTGCGGCCCGACGTCGTCTGGTTCGGCGAGATGCCCTACCAGATGGACCCATCTCGCCGCGCTGTGCAGGCCGACCTGTTCGTCTCGATCGGCACCTCGGGCGCGGTCTATCCGGCCGCCGGGTTCGTGCAGGCGCGGCCGAGGCACGGCGCCCGCACGCTCGAGCTGAACCTCGAGCCCAGCGAGGGCACCCGCTGGTTCGACGAGACCCGGCACGGCCCGGCGGGCCCGCTCGTGCCCGCCTGGGTCGACGACGTGCTGCAGGAGCGCGGCCTGAGCATCCCCGCCCGCGCGAGCCGCCGGCCGGGCCGCTCAGTCCACGAACGCGACGGCACGCACCGGCGCACCGTCGGCGTCGATCGGCAACGGGAAGAAGCCGATCCGAATGCGCGATGTCGGTAGTCTCTTCGATTCCGGCAAACGTTTTCGACGATGAGCGCGTTCGGTCACCGAGCACGACTTGGTGTACCGGCAACCCCGAGTCCTGAAACTCCGGTGGGGTCGGGACTCAGCGTGTCGACGGTCTAGCACATGCATGCCGCTGACGGACCAGCTCGTGCTCGCCGCATCGGCTGACAAGCGCGGGGTGACGGAGCGCGCGTCGGTGCCGAAGTGCCCCGCCCATCCCGTCGCGATCACGACGATCGGGGAAGCTGCTCGGGCAGGCCGCCGCGAGTCGCCGCCGTCGATCGTCGCGCGATCGGCGAGGCCGGGCACCCGGATGACGAGCGCGTCCCCGACGAGCTCCCCCAGCTGCAACCTCCTCCGTCGTGCGCCCGCCCGCGACGGAGCGCGGCGGGCGCGTCCACATGGGTGCCGCTGTGCGAGCCGAGATGCAGCGGCGGCGACGGCCTCGCGCCGTCGCGCTCCAGCTGCGAGGGCCGCGGAAAGGTTCGACCGCGGGATCGCCGGGATAGACCTGCATCCCCGAGCGGATCGGATGGCTCAGGTCGCGCATGGCGAGCCCTGTCGGCGCTAGTCGACACCGGCGAGCTCACCGGTGGTGATCGGTTGAGAGCGGCGCGGTGTCGAGGCGGCGCTGGCGCGCGGGCAGAGGAGGTAGAGCGCGAACGTGATCACGAACGCGGGGATCGTCGCCCCGACCGGCTCGGCAGGGTGTACGTGAAGACGTAGGCCGCCACTGCGCCGATGGCCCACGACGACCGCGGCCCAGTTCACCCCGGCGAGGTACCAGTAGCCCGGCCCTCGCGCGCCTTCAGGATGTCGGCCGTGTAGGCCCCGCGCTTGACGATGTAGTAGTCGGCGATCATGATCGCGAACACCGGGACGAAGAGCGCGCCGATCGTCACCAGGAACGTCGTGAACTGGTGAGCAGGCCGAACCAGGTCGAGCCGATAATCGAGATGACGCCCAGCATGAGCGCCGTCGGCAGGAACTTCAGACTCCTTGCCGCCCAGGCACGGCGTTCACCACGGTCGTGGCCATGCCGTAGACGACCATCGTGTTCGTCGCCATCACCGAGAGGAAGATCACGACCGCGAGCGGGGCTCCGAACGGCTCGACGATGGTCACCGGGTCGAACGGGATCGCCTCGCCGCCCGACAGCACGACGTACCCGATCGCGGTCACGCCGATCACCATCGAGATGACCGTGGAGAGCGTGTAGCCGACGCCCGATCCGATGATCCCGCCTTGCTCGACTTCGCGAAGCGGTTGAAGTCGGCCGAGAGCACGGTCCACGAGATCGCGGTGGCGATGACCACGTCGAGCACGAGGATCTGGCGTGTAGCCAAGCGACGGGTCGGCGGGGATCGCCGAAGTACTCCGCGGGCGGGAAGGTCGTGAAGGCGACCGACGAAGATGTAGGCCATGATCGCCGAGGATCAGCACGGCGAGCCAGGGCTCGACCCGCGCGATGCCGGTGTGGCCGAAGATCGCGAGGATCACGACGAGGGTCTGGCACAGGACGGCGAACATGACGGGGCTCGAGAACCCGGTGACGGATGCCACGAGGAAGTCGAGCGCGATGCCGGCGAGCATCGCCTGCACCCAACTCCAGCCCATGAGGATGATGACGTTCGCGGCGACCGGGAGCAGGCTGCCGCGCGTGCCGAACGGTCCGCGGGTGAGCGCCATCGTGGGAAGCCCCGTGCGCGTGCCGATATTGCCGATGGTCACGAGGACGGCCGCGCCGACGATGGTGCCCACGACGATGAGCACGAACACGAGGCCGTAGTCGACCCCGGGCACGAAGAGCGTGCCGGTGAGCAGCGTCGTGACCACGAGGTTCGCGGCGAGCCAGATCATGCCGATGCGCGGGAGCGACAGGGTGCCGCGCACGGCGCCGGCGTCATCGGAGTGTTCCTCGAGGTACTGCTCGAGGCGGGAGTAGAGCGACATTGCGGGCTCCTCGGTGGTGGAGTTCGGGGTACGTGATCAGGCCGCGTCGGGCGGGGAGAGGTGCTCGTGCACGGCGACGAGGCGCGGCGCCGCGGCATCCGTCGCCGGGTAGCCGGAAAACGATGCTCTCCCGCTCGCGGTACGACTCGGTGTCGTCGCCGGTGGCCACCGTCGTGTCGACGGTGTGCGAGAACACGGCCCCGCCGGGGAACGCCTGCACGAGCTGGTCGCTCGACGTGCACGACACGACGCGCCATCCGCCGTCGACCCACCCCGCCCAGAGCCGCTCGTAGGCGGCGCGGTCGGCGAGCCGCTCGGTCTCGGTGTGGAACACGAAGGTCGCCTCGGGGGCGAAGTCGCGAAGTACCGCTCGCCGTCGGTGGCGGCGAAGGCCTGCACGATCTCGGATGCCGCGGCCAGCACCGCCTCGCGGCTCGGTTCGGTCTGGTCGGTCATCGGTCGGGCTCCTTCGCCTCGGGGATTCGTGTTCGGATGCGGGATGTCAGGGTGTGCGTCAGCCCGCGGACGCGGCGGGTTCTGCGCTGCGGGGCGCCATCGCACTGATGAGCTCGTAGGCCACGTGGCTCGCCGCCACGGCGGTGAGCTGCGCGTGGTCGTAGGCGGGTGCGACCTCGACGATGTCGGCGCCGACGATGTTCCGGTCGGACAGCGCCCTGATCATGCGCAGGAGCTCCCGGCTCGTCAGACCGCCGGCCTCGGGGGTGCCCGTGCCGGGCGCGTGGGCGGGGTCGAGCACGTCGATGTCGATCGAGATGTAGAGCGGCGCGTCGCCGATCCGGGCGCGCATACGGTCGATCGCGGCCGTCAGGCCGTGTTCCTCGAGGTACTCGCTCGTGACGATCGAGAAGCCGAGGCGCTCGTCGTCCTCGAGGTCGCTCTTCGCGTAGAGCGGCCCGCGGATGCCGACGTGCATGCTCGCGGTGAGGTCGATGAGGCCCTCCTCGGATGCCCGGCGGAACGGCGTGCCGTGCGTCATCGGTGCCCCGAAGTAGGTGTCCCAGGTGTCGAGGTGTGCGTCGAAGTGCAGCACCGCGACGGGACCGTGCTGCGCGTGCACGGCACGCAGGAGCGGGAGTGCGATCGTGTGGTCGCCGCCGATCACGACGAGCCGCCGGCATGGCTCGGCGAGGGCCTTCGCGCCGGCCTCCACCTGGCGCACGGCCTCGGCGATGTCGAACGGGTTGGCGACGATGTCGCCAGCATCCGCCACCTGCTGGGCGCCGAAGGGGAACACGTCCTGCGCGGGGTTGTAGGGGCGCAGCAGGCGCGATGCCTCGCGCACGTGCGCCGGACCGAAGCGAGCGCCCGGGCGGTAGCTGACGCCGCTGTCGAACGGCACGCCGACGATCGCGACATCCGCGCGACCGACTTCGTCGAGGCGGGGGAGGCGCGCGAACGTGGCGATACCGGCGAAGCGCGGCACGACGCTCGCGTCGACGGGGCCGCGGATGCCGGTGCTCGAGTCGTCGGGACTGAGTTGCATATTACGAAACCTTTGGTACTGTTGGGGAAACTTGCGGCCACTGTACGACGCCGCGGCCACCGCCGTCAAGGGAGGAGTGCGCATGCGCCCCGATCCATCCGTCCGCCGACGCCGTGGGCACCCCCATCGGTGCCAAGCTCCGCAGCACGCGGATCGCGCAGAACCTCACGCTCGCGCAGGTCGCCGAGTCGAGCGGGCTCAGCAAGGGCTTCCTCAGCCGGGTCGAGCGCGACGAGACGTCGCCGAGCGTCGCGACGCTCGTGCAGCTCTGCCAGGTGCTCTCGCTGCCCGTCGGCGCCCTCTTCGCGGAGCCCGAGATCCAGCGCATCACCCGTGCCGACGCACCGAACATCAACTTGGGCGGCGTCGGCGTCGCCGAGCTGCTCATGTCGCCGCGCGGCGAATCGCGGGTGCAGCTCATCCGGTCGTCGCTCCAACCCGGCGCCCACGGCGGGCACGAGCTCTACACCGTCAACGCCGACGTCGAGGTCATGCACGTGATCGCGGGCGCCGTCACCGTGCGTTTCGCCGATCGCTCGGTGCGCCTGGAGACGGGCGACGCCCTCACGTTCCCCGGGCGCGAGCCCCACAGCTGGCATGCCGAGGACGACGCCGGGGCCGAGGTGTGCTGGGTGCTCGTCCCGGCGCCGTGGAGCGGCTCGGCCTGAGTCGCGTCGCGGCCTTCTGCTTTCCGTGACACGTCGTGTAATTGCTGAGCGGCCTGTCGGATCGGCTCGTGGCGGAGTCGGGGCATCCGACGCGGGTGGGTGCGTGCCTGCGAGGAGCGGCGCTCCCTCGCGAGCGTCGGCGGCGAGTCATAGACTCCTTGATCGACGAAGAGGAGAGCGGATGTCGTTCCAGGCGTATCTCGACAACATCGAGGCGAAGACCGGGCTCACGCCCCGGCAGTTCATCGAGCTCGCGCACGAGAAGGGCTTCGACGACCCCGCCGTGAAGGCCGGCGTCATCGTGGACTGGCTGAAGGAGGACTACGACCTCGGCCGCGGCCACGCGATGGCGCTCGTGCACGTGATCAAGAAGGGCCCGCAGATCGACGCGAAGCACGTGGACTCGGGCGGCACGCACAGCGACCCGTCCGACCTGCTCTGGCTCGACGGGGTGGCGACGAAGCCGAAGTAGGCCACTCGGCGGGGCTGCGCATCGGGCGGTGACCGCGTGCATCAGCTGCCGCGAGCCTCGCGCGCCGTCTCATTTGCCGCCGGCCTCGCGCGCCTCCTGCTCGTCGCGCTCCCGGCCGGCCTCGAGTGCGCGGATGAGCGTCGCCGAGTCGTACGGCCCCTTGTGACGGCGCTCGCCGATGAAGAACGTCGGCGTCGAGTGCAGGTCCATCATCTCGGCGTCGAGCACGTCGTCCTCGACACGTCGCTTGACGGCGGGTGAGCGCAGGTCCTCGGCGAAGCGATCGATGTCGAGGCCGAGCTGCCGCGCGTAGCCGAAGAGGTCCTCGGTCGTCAGGTGGTCCTGGTGTTGGAACAGCGTCAGGGCCATCTCGAAGAAGTGGCCCTGCAACGCCGCTGCCTCGACCGCCTGCGCCGACTCCTTCGCGTGCATGTGCACCTGCTCGAGCGGCAGGTGCCGGAACACCCAGCGCACGTCGTCGCCGAAGTGGTCGCGCACGGCGTCGATCGACCCGGTGGCCCGGCTGCAGAACGGGCACTCGAAGTCGCCGTACTCGACGATCGTGTAGGGCGCGTCCGGGCGGCCGCGGACGTGGTCGCGTTCCAGGTCGACCGGGCGACCGAGTCGTGCCCCGACGGCCATCGGCGGCCGCAGCCGGTCGCCGATCGCGAAGATCGCCCAGCCGAGCACGAACGCGATCACGGATGCCGCGAGCACGCCCACGCGCGCGAGGTCCTGCGTCTCGGGGTCCTCGATCGCGAGGCCGACGATGAACAGGGCGATCGTGAAGCCGATGCCCGACAGTGCCGCGCCGCCCGCGATGCGGGGCATCGTGAGGCCCGGTGCGAGGCGTCCGATGCGGAGCATCCTCACGAGCGCCGTCGCCCCGGTGATGCCGACGAACTTGCCCACGACGAGGCCCGCGATCACGCCCCACGTGAGCGGGGAGACGGCGGCGTCGGCGAGGGTCGCCGGATCGAGCCGCACCCCCGCGTTCGCGAGCGCGAAGATCGGCAGCACGATGAACGCGATGTACGGCGACCACGCCGCCTGCAGTCGTTCGTTGATCGAGAGCGAGTCGCGAAGGCTGCGTGCCACCGCGCTGGCGTACGCGGTGTTGGGCGACTCGCGGAACGCGCGGGTGAGCGCGGCCGCTCGCTCGACGTCCGTGCGCCGGGGCGGGAACACGGGGATGAGCAGCGCCACGGCCACGCCGGCCAGCGTCGGATGCACGCCCGCCGCCGCGACCGAGAGCCACAGCCCGAAGCCGAGCACCGCGTACGCCGGGCCGCGGCCCATGGGCAGGAACCGCACCAGCGCGAGCGCCACGAGCAGCACCGCGACGATCGCGAGCGGGAGCATCTGGAGTCCCTCGTTGTAGAACACGGCGATCGCCACGAGCGCGCCGATGTCGTCGACCACGGCGAGCGTGAGCAGGAACGTGCGCAGCCGCGCCGAGAACTTCGGACCGATGATGGCGAGCGCGCCGAGGAGGAACGCCGTGTCGGTCGAGATCACGACGCCCCACGCCTGCGCCTGGCCGCTGTTCGCGTTCAGCAGCAGGAAGATCGCCGCCGGCAGTGCGAGTCCCGCGACGGCCGCGATGACGGGCACGGCCGCCCGTGGCCGGTCGGTGAGCTCGCCGATGGTGAACTCGCGCTTCACCTCGAGGCCGACCGTGAAGAAGAAGAGCGCCATGAGCCCGTCGTTCACGAGCTGGTGCAGCGTGAGGTGCGCAGCGAAGTCGCCGATGATGATCTCGACCTCGGTGTCCCAGAACTCGTCGTAGGTCGCGCCCCACGGGGAGTTCGCCCACACGATCGCGATGACCGTGAAGCAGAGCAGGAGGAGCGCCGACAACCGGTCGGACGTGCCGGCCGTCCGCATGACGCGCCGTCTCGGGGCGGGGGCCGTGGTGGTCGCGGCGCTCGTCATGCGGTCGGTTCAGGTCGCGGTGGTCAGTACTGCCGCGGCGATCGGATGAGCGACCAGAGGGCCGCGAGGAGCAGGACGCCGCCGACGGCGCCGATCAGGCCGAGGATCGACCAGAGCACGGTTTCGATGGTCATCGTCCACCTCCAGGTGTCTCCGCTCATTCTGACGTGCGGGCCGCGCCACGCCTAGAGGCAATCGGCGTGAGGCCAGCGGATCGGTTCGCGCGGGCGCGCGGCCCGCGGTGTTCGCGTCGGCCGACGAGCTGCATACGGTGGCCTGAGGTGACGCACACGCACGCCAACCACATGCTCGAGCACTGACGCCGTGGTCGGGCGACGCCGAATCCGCGGCCAGATCGAGACGTGAAGGTTAGGCTATCCTCACAAAGAAATGTGCTCTGATCTGCGAAAAAAGACCGCTTGGGGTACTGCGCACGGCCCACCTGCGGGACTACCATCGCCCTATCGCACGGTCGAAACCGCTTCTGGAGGTCACCATGAGCATGACGCTCGACGAACTGCCCGCCGTTGCCGAGTGTTCGGTGGCCGGATGCTCCTACAACGACCACTCGCACTGCCACGCCGCCGCCGTGACGATCGGCGGGTCGGTGGGCGACGCCGAATGTGCGACGTTCATCCCGCTCGGCACCAAGGGCGGCCTCGACAAGGTGCTCACGCACGTCGGCGCATGTCAGCGGTCGGAGTGCGTGCACAACTCCTCGCTCGAGTGCACCGCGGCATCCGTGCGTGTCGGACCGGGCGCCTACGACGCCGACTGCCTCACGTACCAGCCCGCCTGAGACACGCCGAAGGCCCCCGACCGCCGCGAGACGCGGCATCGGGGGCCTTCGAGCGCCGCCGCAGGCCGCCGCAAGCGGGGGAGACGTGCCCTGATATGGGGTGTGGGTTTGTCAAGTGGCAGGGGTGAGCGGACGCCGTGCCCGTCGGCTGCGGCGTCCGCTCGTTCCGGTCGTGTCGGATGGTGACGCGCGGGTCGTGTTCGACGCGTTGTCACTCTGATATGCGCGGGTTGGTTACCGCATGACGGCTTGTTCGGCGGGGCGTTCACGCGAGTCTAGAGATCGAGCGTGACCCGACTGGGCGGTTGCTCATAGGGCGTGTCGCGAGTCGCCCCGGGACGCTGCCGTCACCACCGTCGGCGACCGGAAGCTGCCAGGACCGGTCAGGGTCATGACGGCCAGCGACCAGCACCAGCCGGCCAGCTCGCGGGCGATCGCGGCGTTGGCAACGACGGTGCGCTTCCCGCGCGTCTGAAAACTGAGCCAGCGGTCGTGCAGACGTTGGTTGCCGGCGTGCCCGCGGGCACGAGCCTCCCGCACCGGCACGGTCCCACCGGGCGCGCATGATCGGCGAAGAGGGCCGATAGGCAGGGCGGTGGTGCCAGGCAGCTTCGATCAGCAGCCGACGGGCGTGGCCGTTGCCGGTCTTGGTGATCCCGCCCAGCGCCCGTGACGCACCAGACAGAGTTTTCCGACGGGGTCAGCCCGAGATACGAGCCAATCCGACGCCCGTCGAGCCTGGTCCAGTCGCCGATCTCTACCGCCAAGGCGAACCCGGTCAACGTCGACACCCCACGCAGGCACCCAAGCCGATCTACGACCGGTGTGAACTCGCTGCCAGCGGCCATCTCCGCGATCGCAGCGTCGAGCCGGTCACGACGGTCGACGGTCGCGATCATCTTGGCGTAGTAGGCGGCATCGAACGCGGCCTGCAACCCCGGCCAGTTCGAACCGTTGCCTGCGCACCCACGCCAGGTGCGCGACGAATGGCTTGCCTTCCCCCTCGGAGTAGACTGGATCCCTTGTCGCGACAGCAGCTTGCTGATCCGATGCCGCGCCGACATCAGATCCCCGCGGGCGTCCTCACGGGCACGGACCAGGTCCCGCGCCGACTCCTGCTTCCACGGTCGGGACGGGTGACCTCGACAATCTCACCCAGCCGCAGGAGCCTGGCCAGGTGCACCGCGTCCCGCGCGTCGGTCTTGACCCTGTCGCCGACCGGGCGTTGCAGCTTCGATGGTGCCGCGACCACCGCACGCACTCCCGCGGCCCGCAACGCCCGCGCCAACCCGAACCCGGTCGGGCCGGCCTCATACGTCGCCGCGACCGGGGGCCAGCCGGGCCGTCACCCACGCGACGATCTCGTCCTGATCCGAGCCCATGCGCCGCTGCACGAGCTCTCCCGTCTCGCTCATCGATCGCGGCCGCGACCGTGGTGCGCGCGTGCACATCCAGCCCGACACTCGTACGCTCAGTAATCGACTGGGGCCTCCCTCACGTATGTGGCTCGGCGAACCGGGACAACACCGGCCGCAACCCACGGTTTACGCGAGCGGAGGCCCCAGGCTCAACACCCCATAGCGTC
>CAWCWD010000059.1:0-6907 GCA_963799015.1 uncultured Actinomycetota bacterium
CCGTTCGACGCCCGCGCGCACGATCGGCCGTGTCCTGCTCGCCGCCGGGCTCGTCTTCGCCGGCGTGAGCCACCTGTTCTGGGCGCGCCGCGAGTTCCGGTCGCAGGTGCCGCCGTGGGTGCCGATGGACGCCGATGCGGTCGTCGTGGGATCGGGCGTGGCCGAGATCGGCCTGGGTGCCGCGCTCGTCGCACTTCCCCGTGAACGCGAGCGCATCGGCACGATCGTGGCTGCGTTCTTCATCGCGGTGTTCCCCGGCAACCTCGCGCAGTGGGCCGAGCGCCGCAGCGCCTTCGGCCTCATGACCGACCGCGCCCGGTTCGTCCGCCTGTTCTTCCAGCCGCTGCTCGTGGCGCTCGCCGTCTGGTCGACCCTGCCCTACGACCGGCGGCGCTGAGGCGGAGGCCGTCGCCCGGCCCGCACCGGCGCCGCGGCATCCGCTCAGTTCGCCATGAGGCGAGCGGTCATCGGCACGACGATCCGACGGGGCATGATGCTCGCGAGCGTCGCCGTCGCGCGGTTGCGGCCGCCCGAGACGACCGCGGCCGGCGTGCGTCGCGCGTCGAGAGCGCGCATCGCGGTGGCGACGACCTGCTCGGGCGTCTGGTAGTCGCCGACCCGCGCCTCCTCGGTGCCGACGACGTGGAAGAACTCGGTGCGCGTCGCGCCGGGGCAGAGCGTCGTGACGCGCAGGCCGCTGTCGCGCGCCTCGTACGCGACGGCCTGGGTGAAGCTCAGCACGAAGGCCTTGGTCGCGCCGTACACCGCCATGTACGGCACGGGCTGGAAGGCGGCGGTACTCGCCACGTTGACGAGGATGCCGCGGCCCGACGCCGTGAGCTGCGGCAGGAACGCCCGGGTGAGCGACACCAGGGCGCCGACGTTGAGGCGCACCTGCTCGTCGATGCGCTCGGGGTCGGCTTCGTCGAGCTCGCCGTGCATGCCGAAGCCGGCGTTGTTCACGAGCGAGTCGATCGCGAGGCCCCGCTCGCGAGTGAACGCGGTGACGGCGTCGACCGCGCCGGGTGCGGCGAGGTCGAGTGGCAGGGTGTGCACGGCGACGCCGTGCGCGGCGGTGAGCTCGTCGGCGAGCGCGGTGAGCCGGTCGGCCCGTCGGGCGACGAGCACGAGGTTCGCGCCGCGCGCGGCGAGCGTGCTGGCGAACTCGGCGCCGAGGCCCGAGCTCGCGCCCGTGACGATCGCGGTGGTGCCGGCGTGGTTGCGGGCCATGGTTCGTTACTCCGTTCGGATGTCGATCACTGATGTAGTCAGTGACAACATCATGCGCCACCACGCGCCATGTTGTCAATGCCTACATCTGAACTAGACTGCGGACATGACGTCCGTCACCACGTACCACCGCGAGAACCTGCGCGAGACGCTCCTCGAGCTCGCCGAGCAGACGGTGCAGCGTTCGGGCGTCGACGCGCTCTCGCTGCGGCAGCTCGCCCGCGACGCGAGCGTCAGCCACGCCGCGCCCGCCCGTCACTTCCGCGACAAGCAGGCGCTGCTCGACGCGCTCGCGCTCGACGGGTTCCAGCGCCTCAACCGGGTGATGGCGGATGCCGCAGCGCGGCCGGGCCCGTTCGACGCGCGGTTCCGCGCCATCGCGACCGCCTACGTGACGTTCGCCGTCGACAACGCCGCCCTCCTCGGGCTCATGTACACGGTCAAGCACGAGGCCGACGCGAGCGACGCCCTCGTCGAAGCGGGCCGTGGCAGCATGCGCGCCGCGGTGGACCTCATCGCCGAGGCGCAGGCCGCCGGCGCCATCGCGCCCGGCGACGATCCCGAGCGCCTCGCGCTCGTGGCTTTCGCGAGCGTGCACGGCGTGGCCGCGCTCGCGACCGGTGACCTGCTCGAGGGCGTCTCGGTCGAGGAGGCGACGGGCGCGACGGTCGACCTGCTGCTCCGGGGCATCAGCCGCTGACTGCGTGCCGACCGGGCCGCGCGCGACGGCGCCCGGAGGTCGAAGCGGCGCTCACGCCGACCGGTCTCGCGGGACGCGTCGGGTGCGACCCCAGGGCTTGAACACCGACAGGGTCATCGCGACGACGAGTGCGGTGGAGGACACGACCGGCGGGAAGACGAGCGTCGCCGTCGCCGTTGGCAGCGCTCCGCCGGCGAGCGCCGCGCGACCGGCCTCGCCGGCGGTGACCATGCCCGGCCACAGCACCAGCACCACGAGGGTCACGAGCACCACATTGATCACGAGCTTCACGAGCACCCACCGGTAGCGCACGAGCCCGTACTTCGTGCCCAGGCCGAGCAGGACGCCCGAGGCGAGCGTCACCAGGCCGGCCACGACGAGCGGCCAGGTCGCCACGGCGGCGAGGCTCGCGGCCGCGGCGCCCGCTCCGGTCGCATCGCCCGTGAGCACCGTGAAGACGAGGATGCCGAGCACGAGGTCGAGTCCGAGCCACACGCCCGCCGCCGCGATGTGCACGAGCAGGAGGAGCTTTCGCGTGCGTGCGGAGAGCGGCATCCGGATGACCCGGGCGGCGTCTGCTCGGGGGCCGGGTGTCGCCGGCAGCGTGGTGGTGGTCATGCCTCCACGATGCCGACGACGCCGCGCCGCGGCATCCGCTCGTCGGAGTCAATCGCGATACGCCCGTGGTCGTACGCGGTTCAATGGAGGCATGCGATTCGTCGTGCTCACCGGCGCCGGCATCTCGGCAGAGAGCGGCGTGCCCACCTTCCGCGACGCCGGCGGCCTGTGGGAGGGTCACCGCGTGGAGGACGTGGCGACGCCCGAGGCATTCGCCCGCGATCCCGACACCGTGCAGCGCTTCTACGACCTGCGACGGCACGCCGTGGCGCAGACCGTGCCGAACCCGGCGCACGACGGGCTCGCCCGCCTCGAGCGGGAGCTCGGCGACGACCTGCTCGTGGTGACCCAGAACATCGACGACCTGCACGAGCGGGCCGGATCCGAGCGCGTGGTGCACATGCACGGCGACCTGCTGCAGGCGCTCTGCGCGGCCTGCGGGCGCCGGGTGCCGGTCACGGCCGACCTCATCGAGCGACCGCCGTGCCCCGAGTGCGGCGAGCGGATGCTGCGCCCCGACGTCGTGTGGTTCGGCGAGATGCCATACGACCTCGACGTCATCGACGAGGCGCTGCTCGCCTGCGACGTGTTCGCCGCGATCGGCACGTCGGGCGCCGTGTATCCCGCCGCGGGGTTCGTGATGACGGCGGCCGAGGCCGGCGCCCGCACGATCGAGCTGAACCTCGCGTCGAGCGAGATCACGCCGCTGTTCGACGAGGTGCGCCACGGGCCGGCGAGCCTCGTCGTGCCCGCCTGGGTCGACGACGTGCTGCAGGAGCACGGCTGAGCATCCCCGCCCGCGCGAGCGCCGCCGGGCCGCTCAGTCCACGAACGCGACGGCGCGGGCGTGTGCGCCGTCGCCGCACGACGGGCGCGCGTCGCTCCTGTCGCTCACCGAGGAGGGCGCCGCGAAGGCCGCCGCCGCGCGAGCCGCGCGGGCGCCGCTCGCCCGTGAGCTGGGGGAGCGCAACGCTCCGCTCGCCGAGCTGACCGGTGTGCTGCACGGATTGCGGCTCGAGCTCGAGGGATGCGCGAGGTCCCGTGAGCGGATGACGCGCCCCGTCCCAGGTGCGTCCGGGCCGTGCGGCGCTCCCTCGCGGGCGTCGGCGGCGCGCCATAGACTCCTTGATCGACGAGGGGAGAGCGGATGTCGTTCCAGGCGTATCTCGACAACATCGAGGCGAAGACCGGGCTCACGCCCCGGCAGTTCATCGAGCTCGCGCATGAGAAGGGCTTCGACGACCCCGCCGTGAAGGCCGGCGTCATCGTGGACTGGCTGAAGGAGGACTACGACCTCGGCCGCGGCCACGCGATGGCGCTCGTGCACGTGATCAAGAAGGGCCCGCAGATCGATGCGAAGCACGTGGACTCGGGCGGCACCCACAGCGACCCGTCCGACCTGCTCTGGCTCGACGGGGTGGCGACGAAGCCGAAGTAGGTCGCTCGACGGTGCTGCGCACCGGGCGGCGACGGGCGCGTCAACTCCCGCGTGCCCCCGGCGCCGCCGCGTCGCGCGCCTCCTGCTCGTCGAGCTCCCGGCCGGCCTCGAGGGCGCGGATGAGCGTCCCCGAGTCGTACGGCCCCTTGTGACGGCGCTCGCCGATGAAGAACGTCGGCGTCGAGTGGAGGTCCATCATCTCGGCGTCGAGCACGTCGTCCTCGACACGTCGCTTGACGGCGGGTGAGCGCAGATCCTTGGCGAACCGGTCGATGTCGAGGCCGAGCTGACGCGCGTGGTCGAAGAGGTCCTCGGTCGCCAGGCGGTCCTGGTGTTGGAAGAGCGCGAGGGCCATCTCGAAGAAGTGCCCCTGCAACGCCGCTGCCTCGACCGCCTGCGCCGACTCCTTCGCGTGCGGGTGCATCTGCTCGAGCGGCAGGTGCCGGAACACCCAGCGCACGTCCTCGCCGAAGTGGTCGCGCACGGCGTCGATCGACCCGGTGGCCCGGCTGCAGAACGGGCACTCGAAGTCGCCGTACTCGACGATCGTGTAGGGCGCGTCGGGGCGGCCGCGGAAGTGGTCGCGCTCAAGGTCGACCGGGCGAGCGAGTCGTGCCCCGACGGCCATCGGCGGCCGCAGCCGGTCGCCGATCGCGAAGATCGCCCAGCCGAGCACGAACGCGATCACGGATGCCGCGAGCACGCCCACGCGCGCGAGGTCCTGCGTCTCGGGGTCCTCGATCGCGAGGCCGATGATGAACAGGGCGATCGTGAAGCCGATGCCCGACAATGCCGCGCCGCCCGCGATGCGGGCCATCGTGAGGCCCGGTGCGAGGCGGCCGATACGGAGCAACCGCACCAGCGCCGTGGCCCCCGTGATGCCGACGAACTTGCCCACGACCAGGCCCGCGATCACGCCCCACGTGAGCGGCGAGACGACGGCGTCGGCGAGGGTCGCCGGATCCAGCCGCACCCCCGCGTTCGCGAGCGCGAAGATCGGCAGCACGATGAACGCGATGTACGGCGTCCACGCCGCCTGCAGTCGCTCGTTGATCGAGAGCGAGTCGCGCAGGCTGCGCGCCGCAGCCCGCGCATACGCGGTGTTCGGCGACTCGCGGAACGCGCGGGTCATCTCGGCCGCTCGCTCGACGTCCCCACGCCGCGGCGGGAAGACGGGGATGAGCAGGGCCACGGCCACGCCGGCGAGCGTCGGATGCACGCCCGCTGCTGCGACCGAGAGCCACAGCCCGAAGCCGAGCACCGCGTACGCCGGGCCGCGGCCTACCGGTAGGAACCGCACCAGCGCGAGCGCCACGAGCAGCACCGCGACGATCGCGAGCGGGAGCATCCGGAGTCCGTCGTTGTAGAACGCGGCGATCGCCACGAGCGCGCCGATGTCGTCGACCACGGCGAGCGTGAGCAGGAACGTGCGCAGCCGCGCCGGGAACTTCGGGCCGATGATGGCGAGCGCACCGAGGAGGAACGCCGTATCGGTCGAGATCACGACGCCCCACGCGTGCGCCTGGCCGCTGTTCGCGTTCAGCAGCAGGAAGATCGCCGCAGGCAACGCGAGTCCCGCGATGGCCGCGATGACGGGCACGGCCGCCCGTGCCCGGTCGGTGAGCTCGCCGATGGTGAACTCGCTCTTCACCTCGAGGCCGACCAGGAAGAAGAAGAGCGCCATGAGACCGTCGTTCACGATCTGGTGCAGCGTGAGGTGCGCAGCGAAGTCGCCGACGACGATCTCGACCTCGGTGCCCCAGAACTCGTCGTACGTCGCGCCCCATGCGGAGTTCGCCCAGGCGATCGCGATGACCGTGGAGCAGAGGAGGAGGAGGGCCGACAACCGGTCGGACGTGCCGCCCCTGCGCATGACGCGCCGACCTGCCGCTGGGGCCGTGGTGGTCGCGGCGCTCGTCATGCGGTCGATTCAGGTCGCGGTGGTCAGTACTGCCGCGGGGATCGGATGAGCGACCAGAGGGCCGCGAGGAGCAGGCCGCCGGCGACGGCGCCGATCAGGCCGAGGATCGACCAGAGTACGGTTTCGATGGTCATCGTCCACCTCCGGGTGTCTCCGCTCATTCTGACGTGCGGGCCGTGCCACATCTAGTGGCAATCGGCGTGAGCGCAGGCGGATCGGATCGGGCGGGCGCGCGCACCGTGGTGTCCGCGTCGGTCGTCGAGCTGCGGCCGGTGGCCTGAGCCGTGACATCCGTGCCAGCATCGACGGCATGGCCGATGACATGACCGCCCTGCTCGCCGAGAATCCCACCGGCGCCCTCGGGCTCTACTCGGGCCTCGGGTTCGAGGTGACGCACACGCACACCAGCCACGTGCTCGAGTACTGACGCCGCCGTCGAGCGAGCGCCGAATGAGCCGACCTGATCGAGACGCGAAGGATAGGCTATCCTCACAAAGAAATGTGCTCTGATCTGCGGAAAAAGACCGCCTGGGGTACTGCGCGCGGCTCGCCTGCGGGACTACCATCTCCGTATCGCACCGTCGAAACCGCTTCCTGGAGGTCACCATGAGCATGACGCTCGACGATCTGCCCGCCGTTGCCGAGTGTTCGGTAGCCGGATGCTCCTACAACGACCATTCGCACTGCCACGCCGCCGCCGTGACGATCGGTGGCTCGGTGGGCGACGCCGAATGCGCGACGTTCATCCCGCTCGGCACCAAGGGCGGGCTCGACAAGGTGCTCACGCACGTCGGCGCGTGCCAGCGGTCGGAGTGCGTGCACAACTCCTCGCTCGAGTGCACCGCGGCATCCGTGCGTGTCGGACCCGGCGCCTACGACGCCGACTGCCTCACGTACAAGCCGGCCTGAGACACGCCGAAGGCCCCCGACCGCCGCGAGACGCGGCGTCGGGGGCCTTCGAGTGCCGCCGCAGGCCGCCACAGCAGCGGGGGACGTGCCC
>CAWCWD010000060.1:0-13992 GCA_963799015.1 uncultured Actinomycetota bacterium
ACGCGGGGGCGTCGCGGATGGTGGCGACGTCGTCGAAGGTGCCGATCGGGACGATTCCGTCGTAGTAGCCGACGGTGTCGTAGTAGAGGACGAGCGCCTGGCTGGGGGCGTAGTAGCCGATGGTGCCGGGTTCGGCGTCGCTTCCGGGCGGCATGCCATCGAGTGAGAGTGGGGCCGGAAGTGGAGCGATCTTCTCTTGCCCGCCGAAGTCGCTGAACGATAGCTGCAGCGGGAGCTGGGCGAGGAGCGAGGCCGTGGCGGCGTTGTCCTGCAGGGATCCGCGGACGGCTCGTACCGCCGAAGGTGATGAGAACGGAACGGTCGGTGGACACGGATGCCTCCTCGGTCAGGGCAGGTGCTTCGGCGCTCGAAGTGGGCAACGGCGCCGGCGGTGCCGTGGTTGCCGCGGATGGTGACGCGTTCGTGCTGCTCGGCAACCGAGCGGCGTCGTCGGATCCCGCGCAGCCCGAAAAGACGAGGATCACGGCAAGCACGGCGCCTCCATGAGTGAGTGCGACGCTGCCGCCGCGTCCATCGGTGTGGTTCATCATCACGTCCCTCGTCTTCTCATCGGCCAAGCGTCACCTCACGGTTCAGAAGGTGAGCAGCACCTTGATGGCGCGCCGCTCGTCCATGGCCCGGTAGCCCTCGGCCGCCTGCTCGACCGGCAGGGTCAGGTCGAAGACGTCGCCGGGGGTGATTCGGTCGGTCATGATCAGGTCGATCAGCTCGGGCAGGAACCGGCGCACGGGGGCTGGCCCGCCGTGCAGGTGCACGCCGGAGAAGAACAGCTCGAGGCCGTCGAGCGAGACGCCGTGCGCGACGCCGACGTAACCGACGTGGCCACCGGCGCGGGTCGCGCGGATGGCCTGCATCATCGACTCCTGCGTGCCGACCGCCTCGATCGTCGAGTGCGCGCCGAGCCCGCCGGTGAGCTCCTTCACCTTCGCCACGCCCTCGTCGCCGCGCTCCTCGACGATGTCGGTCGCGCCGAACGTCCGGGCGAGCGCCTGCCGGTCGGCATGCCGTGAGAACGCGATGATGCGCTCGGCGCCGAGCTGCTTCGCGGCGAGGATGCCGAGCAGGCCGACCGCGCCGTCGCCGACGACCGCCACGGTCTTGCCCGGGCCGGCCTCGGCGGCGACGGCCGCGAACCATCCGGTGCCCAGCACGTCGGATGCCGCGAGCAGCCCGCGCTCCTGCTCGGGTGTCGGGCGCGTGGGCGTGGCGACGAGGGTGCCGTCGGCGAGCGGCACGCGCAGGTACTCGGACTGCGAACCGGTCGCGGCGCCGGGCTGCCGGTGGATGCAGTGGGTCTGGTACCCGGCCCGGCAGATCTCGCAGGTGTTGTCGGAGGCGAAGAACGACCCGACGACGAAGTCGCCGACGGCGACGTTCCGCACGTCCGCGCCGATCTCCTCGACGACACCGACGTACTCGTGACCCATGGGCACGGGCCACTCGGCGTCCTCTGCGCCGCGGTACGGCCACAGGTCGGATCCGCAGATGCAGGCGGAGGTGACGCGGATGATCGCGTCGGTCGGCTCGACGATGGTCGGCTTCTCACGGTCCTCGACGCGGACGTCGCCGGGTCCGTACATGATGACACCACGCATGGTGGGTACTCCTTCTGTTCGGGGTGCTACTGGGCGGTGGCCGCCGCGGAGCGCGGCAGCGGGTTCGGGATCGTGGTCGGTCGGGGCGGGCTCGCCCTGCGGCGTCGTGTCGCGACCGTTCCGAGGGAGCAGGGCGACGGATGCCGCGGCCAGGGCGACCACGGCCCCGGTCACGATGCCCAGCGGCAGCATGGTCGCGGCGCCGGCGATGCCGACGAGCGGCGCAACGAATCCCCCGATCGCGAAGCGCGCCATCCCGAGCAGGGATGACGCGGTGCCGGCCATCTGCGGGTACCCGGCGAGGGCGATCGTGGTGGTCGGTGGGGTGGTCGCGGCAACACCGCCGACGAGCATGAAGAGCGACACGATCACCACGCCGACCGGCACCGAGAGCAGCCCGCCGACGAGCAGGCCCATGGCACCAAGCGGTGCACATCGCGAGGCCGGTGATGAGCGTGCGATGCGCGCTCCACCGTTCCGGTGGCGCGCGCGGCGAGCCATCCGAACACCATGAACCCGGCCGAGTTGAGGCCGAACGCGAGCGCGTACTGCTGGGGCGTCAGCCCGTAGATGCCCTGCAGCACGTAGGTCGCGCCGGCGAGGTAGGCGAACACGGCGGCGTACGCGAAGCCGCTGACGAGCACGGCGCCCACGAACCGGCGATCGCTGAGCAGCGTGCGGTAGTCGCGGCCGGTCTGCGCCAGGCCGCCTGGCGTGCGGCGGTCGGCGGGCAGCGTTTCGGTGAACTGCAGGGCGACGGCGAGCAGGATGGCGCCGCCGACAGCCGCGAGGAAGAGGAACAGTCCGCGCCAGTCGGCAACCGTCGCGAGCAAGCCGCCGAGCAGCGGGCCGACGACCGCGGCCAGGCCGCTCAGCACCGTCAGGCGCCCGAAGAAGCGGATCAGCGCGGCACCCGAGTAGAGGTCGCGGCCCGCGGCTTGGGCGATCACGAGCCCGACGCCGCCGGCCACGCCCTGCACGAAGCGGGCGACGACGAGCAGTTCGACGCTGGGTGAGACGGCGCACCACACCGAGGCGGCGATGTACGCGCCGACGCCGATGAGCAGCGGTATCCGCCGGCCGAACCGGTCGGACAGCGGGCCGGCGACGAGCTGGCCGAGCGCGAGCCCGATCAGGCACGCCGTGATGGTGAGCTGCGCCATCGACGTGGCGGCGTCGAGCTCGAGCGTCAACGCGGGCAGCAGCGGCAGGTAGAGGTCCATCGAGATGGGGCCGAACACCGTGAGCAGGAGCAGCACGGCGGGCAGCAGCCTGCCGACCGTCCGCGATGAGGCGGGACTCGAGTGGGTGATGGATGGCACGTCATCGAGTGAACCGGATCGCGCGGAGGTGGAGGAGTCCCTGATGAGAGGTGTACTGCGAGGGCGCCCCTCACCGGAGGCATCCGACCTACGCTGTGGACATGGACAATCGATCCGAGGTGCGCGAGTTCCTGATGTCGCGCCGGGCGAAGCTCACGCCGGAGCAGGCGGGCCTGCCCGCGGGCCCGAACCGGCGCGTGGCTGGGCTGCGCCGCACCGAGGTCGCGGTGCTTGCCGGCGTGAGCGTCGAGTACTACTCGAAGCTCGAACGCGGCACCATCGCCGGCGCCTCCTCCGCGGTGCTCGACGCGATCGCGAATGCGCTGCAGCTGGATGACACGGAGCGGGCGCACCTGTTCGACCTCGCCCGCGCGGCCGACGGCATTCCGACGTCGGGGCGCGCCCGCAAGCGCACCGCCCGCCAGGCGCCGGCCCGTCCCAGCCTCAGCTGGACGCTCGAGTCGATCACCGGCGGGATCGCGTTCGTCCGCAACCAGTACCAGGACCTGCTCGCGACGAACGCGCTCGGCCGCGCGTTCTACTCGCCGCTCATCGGCGACGGCGGCCGCACGCCGAACCTCGCCAGGTTCCAGTTCCTCGACCCGGCCTCCCGGGAGTTCTATCCCGACTGGGAGCTCTTCGCCGAGATGTGCGTCGCGATCATGCGCGCCGAGGCCGGCCGCAACCCGCACGACCGTGCCATGCAAGACCTCGTCGGTGAGCTCTCGACGCAGAGCGAGACCTTCCGCCGCCTGTGGGGCGCGCACGACGTGCGCACGCACGGCGCGGGCACGAAGCGATTCACCCATCCGGTAGTCGGCGAGTTGACGTTCGCGTACGAGGAGTTCGCAATCACCTCTGATCCCGGTCTCGTCATGCTCGTCTACACCGTCGAGCCCGGGTCGCCGTCGGCCGAGCGGCTGGCGCTGCTCGGGTCGTGGGCGGCGAGCCGCCCGGTCACCGCCGGCGTAGCGCGCAGTGGCGGCGACGCGCCGTAGGCCCCGGCTCGCGTCGAAGGTGCTCTGATCAGCTCGAGATCGGTCGAGGGTTCCGCCGGTTGGCCGAGATGAAGGACTCGGGCCGAGTAGATCCATCGGTCACGGGTCAAGTCCCGTCCGCCCTACGTAGGACTCTCTTGATCTGGGGTCTATGTCCGCCTGATCGCTGTCGTAGCCGCGGGATCGCGGGGGAGTCGAATCGGAGCACGGTCAACTCGACTCCTCTTGAGTGTGTTCGGCAGCGATGGCTCGATCTCGGTGAGCGCAGCCCATGTTCCCCACGCGGGGGTCCGAGAATTGCGAAGAGGCCAATCCGTGGGCTGAACCGAGAAGTCTGCACCCAGGTCGCGCCGGTAACGCAAGCGCCCGACAAGGAACGCGTTGGGAACGAAACCCCGGCCGAACCACAGGGTCCGCCACCGTGTCGTCGTCGGCAGTGGAACTGCGCTGATTGCTCCGGGCTCCTTCAGCGGTGACCCGACAACACCATGCCACGACGTTGGAAGACGAGTCGGCGGCTCGGAAACGAGGGTTCTGAGCCGCCGACTACAGTGCTGAAAAGCGTCAGGCGCTCAGTCGCCGCAGATGCCCCTGGCGGTCTCGTTCTTGCCCTGGCCGCCGAGCGCCTGGACGACGTCTCCAACGTTCGTGAATCCGAGGGCGCCTTCGGTGTTGATGGTCTTGTGCACCTGGCCGAAGCAGGCAGCGTCGGCGGGCGCAGCGTGGGCGGTGCCGGCGACGCCGAACGTGGCGAGAGCGGCGATGAATCCGGTGGCGAGAATGCGCTTCATTGGACTTTCCCTTCTGTCGGCGGGTGCGTGTTCACCCGACACTATTTACTTCTCTTCTCAGCGCGGGTTTGGATGCACTTCGTCGCGCAATCTTTGTACAGGCGCCGGTCGGAGCCTGTCGGACGAACCACCACCCTCATCCGGTGGGCCTTCGGCGCACTGCCAGAGGATCGAAGCAGTCAACGCAATTGCGGTCAGCACGACGTGTGCCTTCCGGGACACGACCTCCGACTCGAGCGCGTCGTAGAGCGCAAGCATGATCAGCGGTTCCGAACGAAATCTCCATACAGGTGCATCCGATTCGGGCCAGGCGGCGGAAGTAGGTGGTGAAGGCAACTCATCGCCCCGCCCACGGGGCTGACCTGGAGGTAACCATGAAGAAGATCCTCGCGGCGGGCGCCGCCGTCGGCGCCGGAGCGCTCGTCGTGTTCGGTGCCGTCGCTCCTGCCCACGCTGCCGACGCGCCGGCCCAGCTCTCCGTTCTGCACGGGGTGCCGGGCCTCACGGTCGACGTCTACGTCAACAACGAGCTCAAGCTCGACGACTTCAAGCCCGGGGACCTCGCCGGCCCGCTCGAGCTGCCCGCGGGCACCTACACCGTCGCCATCACCGCATCGGATGCCGCCGACGCGTCGGCACCCGCCATCGGACCGGTCGACCTGCCATTGGAGTCGGGGAAGAACTACACCGCCGTCGCGCACCTCACGGAGGCCGGCGAGCCGACGGCGACGCTGTTCACGAACGACATCTCGCAGACCGCGCCCGGTGAAGGCCGCCTGACGGTGCGCCACGTCGCCGCCGCGCCCGCCGTCGACGTGCTCGCCGGCGGTGCGCCCGTGATCACGAACCTGACGAACCCGAACGAGCAGATCCTGAACCTGCCGGCCGGGGTAGTGTCGGCCTCCGTCGCGGCCGCCGGCACGACCGACCCGGTCATCGGGCCGGCCGACGTCGATGTCGCCGAGGGCGTGAACACGATCGCGTACGCATGGGGGAGCCTGGAGGACGACAACCTCGCCCTCGCGGTGCAGACCATCGGCGGACTCCACTCGACGCCCGACGGCGTGCCGGCGGGCGTGGCGGGTCTCGCGGCGACCAACGCGCCGGATTCCGGCGCGTGGGCGGTGGCCGCAGCCGCCATCCTCGCGGTCGTCGCCCTCGGCGTCGCCGCGCTCCGTCGGCGACGCCCGGCAGAGGACCGGCACTGACCTCGCCGGTACGGATCATGGCCGCGATCAGGGTGTTGGGATCCCTGGTCGCGGCCGCGGCCGTGCTCTCGGCGCTGTGCGCGTGCCTGGGCGCGTCCGACACGAGCGCCGCCAGCCCGCCGGCGGTGGTGACGGAAACCCCCGACGTCGCCGCTCCATCGACGCCCGTCACGGCGGTTCCGGCGGTGCCGCGCAGGTCGGCCGCCCTCGAGGACAACCAGCCGGTCGTGCCGCCGGCGCCCACCCGGATCGAGATCGCCGACCTCGGCATTGACGTCGCCGTGCAACCGGTCGGGCTGGACGAACAGGGCCGCATGGGACTGTTCGACGATCCGTCGATCGCCGCGTGGTACCAGTGGGGTCCGGCGCCGGCGAGCACGGTCGGCTCCACTGTCATCGCCGCCCACGTCGACTCCCTCGAGTACGACCTGCTGCCGTTCGCGCGACTGAAGGACGCGGTGGCGGGCACGCAGATCTTCGTCACGGATGCCGCAGGCACGCGGCATCCGTACGTCGTGCAGTCCGTACGTGTCATCGAGAAGGCCGACGTGGACTGGGTCGCCGCGTTCGACCGCGCCGGACCGCCCCGGCTGACGCTCGTGACGTGCGGCGGAGAGTTCGACTACGAGAACCGCCGCTACCTGAGCAATCTCGTGCTGACCGCGATCCCCGCCGAGTGAGCGCGGAGGATCGCTATGCTGATCGAAGCACCGCAGAACGTGGCCGCCACTCCGGTGCAGGACCCGACCGTTCGCGAGGGCCGGCCCCGACGATCGCGAAGAGGTGAGCGCCAGCTGGGCGATTCATTGGCTCCCGGATCGATGGACGATCAGGCGCTTGCGGCCGCGTTCGCCGTCGGCGACGAACGGGCGCTGCGCGAGGCGTACGCCCGATGGTCGCCGCTCGTGTTCCGGCTCGCACTGAGGTCGCTGGGCGATCGCACGGATGCCGAGGACGTGACGCAGCAGGTGTTCATCTCGGCCTGGCGAACCCGCTCCGGATTCGACGACTCGCGCTCCGCGCTCAGTGCGTGGATCGTCGGGATCACCCGTCACCGCATCGCCGACGCGCACGAGGCGCGATCGCGCACGCGACGACTCGAGGAGGCGCTCGTGGCCGAGGCATCCGCTCGACCCACCGCCGTCAGCGACGACGTCGCCGAACGCGTGATGGTCGCCGAGGAGCTGGATCGGCTGGAGCCGGTCCCGCGTCGGGTCATGCAGCTCGCCTTCTACGAGCAGCTCAGCCACTCGCAGATCGCCGACACCCTGGGGCTGCCCGTGGGTACCGTGAAGAGTCATGTGCGACGCAGCCTCAGCCGGCTGAGAACGCGATGGGAGGTGGACGATGAGCCACATCGAGCCTGACGACCTCGCCACACTCGCGCTCGACGGAGTTCCGCCCGAGGGCGGCACTCGCGCGCACCTCGACGAGTGCGACGCGTGCCGTGCGGAGTACGAGGCGCTCGCCCGCACGGTCGAGCTGGGCCGCACCGGTGCGCGCCAGCGTGAGCTCGAGACGCCGCCGTCGTCGGTCTGGGCGGCGATCCATGATGAGCTGTCGCTCGCGCCCGAGCTGGCCCCCGATCCGCTGGCTGCCGAACCGGTCGAGCCCGGCACGGCACCGGCGATCGCGCCCGTCGGGGCGCCGACCACGGCCGCCGATCGCCGCCCGGAGGAGCCACCGACCGCGACCATCACGCCGCTGCGCGAACGGCGCACGCGGGGCTGGTGGCCCATCGCGGCCGCAGCGGCCGCGGTGGGCATCGTGGCCGGGATCGCCCTCGGCGCCGCCGCGACGGGCATGTTCGGCACCGGGGCCGCGCCCCAGACGATCGTGGCCACCGCCGCGCTCGACTCCTTCCCCGGCTGGTCCGCGACTGGCTCGGCGCAGTTGGAGGAGGACGGAGGCGGCGTGCGGTCGCTCGTGGTCGACCTCGACGCGGAGGTCCCCGCGACCGACGTGCGCGAGGTCTGGTTGATCCGCTCCGATGCATCCGGCCTCGTGAGCCTCGGATTGCTCGAAGGGGCATCCGGCCGCTTCGTGGTGCCCGACGGCATCGACCTCGACGAGTTCACCTTGGTCGACGTGTCGGCCGAGCCGGTGGACGGCGACCCGGCGCACTCCGGCGATTCGATCGTGCGCGGCGAGCTGCGACCAACCTGACGTCGACCGACACGGGTGCTGGCATGCCCTTCGCCCGAGCGGTTCAGCCGTTCATGGGTGGTCACCCTGACCCGTGTAACAGGCGCCGGTTGAGCTCTTCGGCTTCGCGGCTCACCCTCCAAGGCTAGGCGAAACGACGCGAATGCTTGGGTCTCACAAGCCGCATGCGACACAGTCGCGCTCTTCGCCGCGCACCCCTAGGTTGAGTAGCGCAGCTCGACGTCGCGCGGCCACCGGCAATTTCCTGGTCATCCAGACGGGCAGCACCACGAACGCGGACATTCTCATTTGCGGCATGCGCACCCGTTCCGCGACATCACCCGTCGGTCCCGACGATCCCGTCCTCCTCCAGGACCCGGCGGGCCAGGGCCGCGGGGGCGACCATCGTGTACGAGGTCCGTACCCATTCTGTGACCTGCACCCAGTCGGTCGCTGCGCCGAGATGGATCGACACCCACCCGTGCCGACCGAGCCCGTAGCCAGTCGGCTCCGCCCCGGACACGGTTGCCACGACGGCCGCGGCTTCCTCCTTCGGCAGCTTGAGCTGATCCCGGTGGCGTCCCGATCCGTGAACACGAAGTTCTTCGTGCGAACCCTAAACGCGGGCTCGCCGTCCCGCCTCTCGATGTCCACTCGCGTCGATTCGGGCAGCGCGAGGGCTATGGCCTGGAGCCGTTGCATGTTCCCCATGCCACCAGTCTCTGGTCGGAGCGGGCCCCACGGAAGCGTAGGTGTGCTGAAGGGATGGGCGAGCTCGAGCAGGGACCATCGGTCACGGGTTCAAGTCCCGTCCGCCCTACAAAAGCGAGCGAATCCTGAGCGGGGTCCTCGGCGAGTCCAGCTGCTGCAGGTGACCCTCCCGGCGGCCTCCCTGGCATAGACTCACATCTATGGATGCCACCGCGGAGGCCGCACGCGAGCTTCGGCTCGTTGCCGACCCGACGCGTGCGCAGATCCTGCGTAGCATCCTCGACTGCGCCCGATGGGCGGGTGCTGGTGGGCCGGCTCGCGGAGGAGCTCGGGTTGCGGCAGCCGACGGTGAGTCATCACATGAGGGCGCTGCTCGACGAGGGCCTGGTCGTACGCGAACCCGATGGCCGCCGGACGTGGTACTCCCTCGAGCCTTCGCACGCCGACCGGATCGCGGAGATGCTCGGCGCCGCGGATGCCGCGGCGCCCGTCGACCCGATTCTCGACCGGGTCGTCCGTGATCTCGGCGACCGCTACCGAGGCGTCTTCAGCACCGAGACGATCGAGCGCTATGTGCGGGAGAGTTACGAATTGCTCGCATCGCGCCCGACCGCCGGGCGTCACCTGCCGTCGCTCGCCGCCCAGTTCGCTGCGGACCGCCTCGACGCCCTCGCGCACGAGGCCGACGAGGCGCGGCCGGACGGCGTACCGGAGGTGCTGTTCGTCTGCGTGCAGAATGCCGGCCGCTCGCAGATGGCGTCGGCGATCCTCCGCCACCTCGCCGGCGACCGCGTTCACGTGCGCACCGCCGGTTCCGATCCGGCCGGCGAGGTCCGGGGGTCGATCCTGACCGCCCTGGACGAGATCGGCGTGCCGATCGCCGGCGAGTACCCGAAGCCGCTCACCGACGAGGTGGTCCGCGCGGCCGACGTGGTCATCACCATGGGCTGCGGCGACGCCTGCCCGATCTATCCCGGTCGACGGTACCTGGATTGGGACCTCGACGATCCGGTCGGTCGACCGATCGCCGACGTCCGCGACATCCGCGACGACATCGAACGTCGGGTGCGAGACCTCCTCGCCACCCTCTGAACGACCTCGCCTCATCGAAACGTCAGGACCCATGACTGCCGCTCACCCGACTTCGATCGAACGCGCCCCGATCGCCCGTCGCCTCGCCTCGCGAGTTCCTCGGAACCGCGTTGCTGGTCGCGATCGTGGTCGGCTCCGGAATCGCCGCATCGTCGCTCTCCCCTCGCGATGTCGGCCTGCAGTTGCTGGAGAACAGTTTCGCCACCGCACTTGGACTCGCAGTCCTCATCGCGGTGTTCGCGTCGGTCTCAGGTGCGCATTTCAATCCCGTCGTGACCGTGGTCGACTGGGCTTTGGGCCGACGCAACGAAGGATTCCCCGTCCGTGACGTCGTTCCGTACGCGCTGGCACAGATCACCGGCGCGATCGTCGGAGCGGTGCTGGCGAATGTGATGTTCGATGTCCCGACTGGCATCGCGACGACCGAACGCGTCTCGACCGGGTCGCTCGTCGCAGAGGTGGTCGCCACGGCTGGCCTCATCCTCGTGATCTTCGGCCTGGTGCGTTCGGGGCGCAGCCACATGATCCCGGGCGCAGTCGGCGCCTACATCGGCGCGGCCTACTGGTTCACCAGTTCGACGTCGTTTGCCAACCCCGCGGTCACGATCGGTCGCATGTTCTCCGATACGTTCGCGGGCATCGCTCCATCGTCGGTGCTGCCCTTCATCGTGGCGCAAGTCCTCGGCGCGGCACTCGGTGCGATCGTCGTCACGCTGGTCTTCCCGGAGACGCGGCGTTCAGCGGGGGCGGCAGAGCCGCGTGAAACGGCACTGGCTAAATCATAGATCAGCCATCTATGATTAGCTCATGAGCATCGAGAAGCCTTCCGTCCTGTTCGTCTGCGTCCACAACGCCGGCCGCTCCCAGATGGCCGCCGGCTACCTTCGCGCGTTCGGCGGCGGCCGCATCGAGGTGCGCTCGGCCGGATCGGAGCCGAAGGACCAGATCAACCCCGTCGCCGTCGACGCCATGGCGGAGGACGGCATCGACATCACCGGGAACACGCCGAAGATCCTCACCGTCGACGCGGTGAAGGAGTCCGACGTCGTCATCACGATGGGTTGCGGCGATGCCTGCCCGATCTTCCCCGGGTAAGCGCTACGAGGACTGGGAGCTCGACGACCCGGCCGGTCAGGGCATCGACGCCGTCCGGCCGATCCGCGACGAGATCCAGCGCCGAGGTCGAAGCGCTGATCGCTGACGTGCTCCCGGAAACGGTGCAGCCGTGAAGACCAGAGCGACGTTCGGCCGCAGCGGCGATCCTCGCGGCAGCGTTCGCGCTGAGCGCGTGTGCCGGCCAGTCGGCCACGGACTCCGGCGACGGAGGTTCGAACCTCAGCGGAACGATCGTGACGGACGGGTCGTCGACCGTCGGCCCGCTCACCAAGGCCGCCGGGATCGAATTCGGGGGAGTCCAGCCGGATGTTCAGGTCACCGTCCAAGATCACGGGAACCGGTGCGGGATTCACGTCCTTCTGCTCGGGCCAGACTGACCTCTCGAACGCGTCTCGTCCGATCGACGACGACGAGGCCGCCAGATGCGCGGCTGCGGGCGTCGAGTTCACCGAAATCGTGATCGCCAACGACGGCATCTCCGTCGTGGTGAATCCCGAGAACGACTGGATCGAATGCATCACGGTCGAACAGCTGAAGACGATCTGGGCACCCGAGTCCGACGGTGTGGTGACGAACTGGAACCAGGTTGATCCGTCGTTCCCGGACCAGCCGCTCGCACTCTTCGGCCCTGGCGCCGACTCCGGCACGTTCGACTACTTCAGCGGTGCGATCAACGGCGAAGAGGGAGCGAGCCGCACCGACTACAGCCGGATCCGAGGACGACAACGTGACGATTCAGGGTGTCAAGGGCGAGGCGGGTGCGATGGGCTACTTCGGGCTCACCTATCTCGAGGAGAACACCGACATCGTCAAGGGCCTTCAGGTCGACGGGGGCGACGGGTGCGTATTCCCATCGGTGAAGACCGTGCAGGACGGGACGTACGCGCCGCTCAGTCGGCCCCTGTTCATCTATGTCAACAACGCCTCGTACGCCGAGAAGGACGTGGTGAAGGCGTTCGTGGACTACTACGTCGAGAACGCCGTCCCGATCGCTCAGGCGGCCCTGTTCGTTCCCCTCACGGACGAGCAGACACGAACGGCACAGGACGAACTCGCCAGCCTCACGGGCTGACCCTCCGACCATCCGTCGGGCTCGATCGTCACGGAGCGCGGTCAGCGCGAAAGAAGAACTGCCACGGCATCGAGCGCATCTCCACCGAGCCCGTCCAACCGCCAAAGCACCGAGCTCGCTCGCGAACTGAAGGACCACGAACATGCACCTGGTAGCCATCGGCGGTAGCGATGCCGGCATCTCCGCCGCGTTGCGAGCCCGCGAACTGGACCCTTCCGTCGACGTCACGGTCGTGGTCGCCGACGCGTATCCGAACTACTCGATCTGCGGCATCCCGTACTACTTCTCCGGCGATGTCGCACCCCTGGCAGTCGCTCGCGCACCGCACCCACGCCGACCTCGAAGCGACCGGGATGCGGCTCCGACTCGACACACTCGCAACCCACATCGACGTGCCAGGTCGGCGACTGACGGTCCGTGACTCAGACGGCGAGTCCGTCCTCGACTACGACGAACTGATCGTCGGCACCGGCGCGCTGCCGGCCCGCGCCGGCATCTCCGGCCTGGACGTGCTCGGTCCCGACGACGGCGTCCATGTGATGCACTCCATGGGCGATACCTTCGCGCTGGACAAGCATCTGGTCGAGCGCGAGCCCGAGGACCGCGATCATCATCGGCGCCGGGTACGTCGGGCTGGAGATGGCCGAAGGGTTCACGGCTCGCGGCATCCGCGTCACCCAGCTGCAGCGCGGACCCGAGGTGCTCTCGACCCTCGACCCGGAGCTGGCGTCGATCGTGCACGACGAACTGGTCTCGCACGGAGTCACGATTCACACGAACACGACAGTGCGCGCGGTTGAGAAGACCGGGTCAGGACTGACCGTCCACGCAGAGCGGGACGGGCGGGCAGTCGCTTCACACTGCGGACCTCGTCCTCGCCGTCGTCGGCGTCCGCCCGAACACCGCTGCTGCTCGAGCAGGCGGGCGCAACGCTCGGCGCGGGGCGGGCGGTCGTGGTGGACGAAGCAGATGCGTACCGGCATCCCGCACGTCTTCGCTGCCGGCGATGGAGTCGTCACGCACCACCGCCTGCTCGGTGTCACGTACCTGCCGCTCGGCACGACCGCGCACAAGCAGGGCCGAATCGCCGGAGAGAACGCCCTCGGCGGCTCGGTGGCTTTTGCCGGCTCGGTGGGCACACAAGTCGTCAAGGTCTTCGACGTCGTCGCCGCTCGCACGGGTCTGCGAGAGCACGAGGCGGTCGCCGCCGGGTTCATACCGGCGACGACGTCGGCGATCAGCGGATGACCACAAGCGGTACTACCCCGGCGCCCAGCCGATCAGCATCCGCATCACCGGAGACACCGAGACCGGGCGGCTGCTCGGCGCCCAGCTCGTCGGACGGCTCGGCACCGAGACGGCGAAGCGGGTGGACACCTATGCCACGGCCTTGTTCGCAGGGCTCACCGTCGCACAGGTGAGCGATCTCGACCTCTCGTACACCCCTCCTCTCGGATCGCCGTGGGATGCCGTCCAGGCAGCGACGCAGGCCTGGTCGCGCGAGCACGCAGCCGTGGCGGCAGACCGTATGACCGCGCCCGCGACCGTGCTGTTCATCTGTCAGCACAACGCCGGCAGGTCGCAACTCGGCGCGCACTTGCTCAACGACGTCGCTGAGGGTCGGGTGCACGCCACCAGCGCCGGCCTGAAACCCGCGAACGAGATCAACCCTGTTGTCGCGCAAGCGCTCGGCGAACTGGGCATCGACACGTCTGGCGCTGCTCCTCGTCTCGTCACCGAGGCGGACCTCGCCGCCGCAGATGTCGTGGTGACCATGAAGCCCGGGCTGACACTGCCCGGTCCCGTCGCCGGCCAACTGGTGGAATGGCAGTTCCCCGATCCAGCCGCATGGGACCTCAACGGAGTCCGCGGGCTCCGAGACGCGATCTCGGAGGCGGTCCGGACACTCACGATCGCGTGA
>CAWCWD010000061.1:0-13518 GCA_963799015.1 uncultured Actinomycetota bacterium
GCACGGCCATCAGGGTCGAGAGGGCGGCACCGACCCACCCGGCCGGGTCGCCGCCGATGATGGCGCCGATGACGCCGACGACGGTGCCGATGCCGAGGCAGACCCAGGCCGCGCAATGCCCGGCGTGCGCCAGCGCCCGGCTGAGCGAATCACGGGCGAGGTGTCCCGGCAACCCCAGGGTCATCGTCGTCCTCCGCTCGCGGCCGTCGGCGATCTGGGTCCGCGGCTTCCTGCGGATTATCGCATTCCGGCGCAACGGGCGTTGACGCACCGGTCCGGTCGGCGCCTCGACACGTCACGCGACTGCACGAGGCGCGCCGCCTCGCGAGGCCGGCCTAGAACAGGGCCGACGGGTCGGGCGGGCGACTGAACGCATCGGGGAGGTGTCGCAGCACCGTGTGCGTGCGAGCGCCTCGGAACGGATGCCGCCCGTGACGGGGTCTTCGCGCCCGCGCTCGAGCCCGTGCGCCCTGATCAGCGGACGCATCCGCTCGCCGAGCCAACGGCGATAATCTTGGGTGCGTAGGCGTTGTTTCCGTAGTACATCGAGCGGTACTTCGGCACGAGTCGGGATGCTCGCGCTCGAGCCATGCAGAAACCACTCCCGCGCTCCCGGGACGAGGTGCAACGCCGTGTAGAGCACCGCGTAGCGCCCGCGTCCTTCGCCTGCCGCACGCCTCGTCGAGAAGTTCGCGCGAGTCGGTGAGGTAGGGAGGATCGGCATCATGAACACCGTGCAGTCGAGTCCGGCTCGCGCACCGCCGTCACCGTCGCGAGCCTCGCCGTCGGTCGGCGTGCCTGGCTCGAGCGACTGCTGCAGGTCGTGGTCGTAAACGGCGATCGACATGGCGAGGTCGACGGGCACCTGGCGCAGCTTCAGCCAGCAACGGCAGGTCGCGACGCAGCAGGGTGCCCTTCGTGAGGATGCTGAACGGCGTGCCACTCGCGTGAGCGCGGCGATGATGCCCGGCATGAGCGGTATTTGCCCTCGGCGCGCTGGTACGGGTCGGTGTTCGTGCCGAGCGCCACCGGCTCGTGCATCCATCGACGGCTTGGCGAGTTCGGTGCGAGCAATTCGGCCACGTTGACCTTCACGATGATCTCGCTGTCGAAGTCTTTGCCCGAATCGAGGTCGAGGTAGGTGTGCGTGTTGCGGGCGAAGCAATAGACGCATGCATGGCTGCAGCCCCGATAGGGGTTGATCGTCCAGCCGAAGGGCATCGCCGACTGGCCCGGCACGTGGTTCAGCGCGGACTTCGCGAGCACCTCGTGGAAGGTCACGCCGGCGAAGTCGGGCGTCTGCACCGAGCGCACCAGGTTGTTGAGCTTGGCGAGCCCGGGCAGCGTGTCGACCTGCTCGACGCCGAGTTCCTGTCCGCTCCACCGCATGCACCCATTCGAACACATGTTCGAATATCAGGCAAGCGGATGCCGCGGCGAGCCGTGGCCGGCCGCGGCATCCGCTGGTCTCGATACGGCGCTTCGCGCCTACTCGACCAGCACGGCCGCGCGACCCGCTGCGAGCTCCAGCCGCTCCCCCGCCCAGCGCCGCCGCAGCCAGCGGTCGTGGCTCGCGATGACCACGGCGCCCGGATAGGTCCCGAGCGCCTCCTCCAGGTCGGTCGCGAGCGCGAGCGAGAGGTGGTTCGTCGGCTCGTCGAGCAGGAACACGTGCGGCGGACGCGCGATCACCAGCGCGAGCGCGAGCCGGCGCTGCTGTCCGACCGAGAGCGATCCGACCGGCCGGGATTCGTCGCGCCGCGCGATGAGCCCGAGGCCGGCGAGCGGCACCTGCTCGGCCCGCCGCTCGCCGAGCACGCGCTCGTAGAGGCGGCGGGGCGAGGCATCCGGATCGGCGAAGCGCACGTCCTGCTCGAGCAGTTGCACCCGGAGCCCCTTGCGTCGATGCACGACGCCGCGGTCGACGCGCCTGCGTGCCCGCGAGCACGCCGAGCAGCGTCGACTTGCCCGCGCCGTTCGCCCCCGTGACGAGGAGCCGCGTGAGCGGCGCCACCTGCAGCGCGTCGAGCTCGAGCCGGCCGTCGACCGCCACGTCCGACAGCTGCAACAGCAGGCCGGATGCCTCCTCGAGCGCGTGCGACCCCGACGGGATGCCCGCGAAGGCGAGCGGCGCCGGCGGCTTGCGCACCTGCTCGCGCTCGAGCGTCTCGAGGCGATGCTCGGCGTTGCGCACGCGTCGCGACACCGCCTGCTCGACGTTCCCGCGCTTGAAGTGCTTGATGAACTTGTCGTTGTCGGTGGCCGCGCGCCCGTGCGACACGTTGCGCGCGGTCTCGGCGACCGAGTCCGCAGGCGACGCAGCTCGTCCTGCTCGTCCTCGTACTGGCGCCGCCAGCGCTCGCGCTCCTCGGCCTTGACGGTGAGGAACTCGCTGAAGCCGCCGCCGAAGACGGTGCCGCCGGATGCCGCGAGCACGTCGACGCGCGACGTCCCCGCGTCAGCACGTGACCCGGCGAGCGCCAGCGCGCCCCCTCGACCCGGATCGAGGTCGAGCAGCCCGGTCGCGACGCGGTCGAGGAACTCTCGGTCGTGGCTGGCGAACAGCACCGGTCCGCGCCAGGCGCGCAGCCGTTCCTCGAGGAAGGACGCGGCGTCGTCGTCGAGGTGGTTCGTCGGCTCGTCGAGCAGCAGCGCGTCGGGGGCGCTGAGCAGCAGCGCCGCGAGCGCGAACCGGGTGCGCTGTCCGCCCGAGACCTCGTCGATCCGGCGGTCGAGCCCGAGCCCGGCGACGCCGAGCCCGACGAGCACCTCGTCGCGGCGCGAGTCGGCCGACCAGACGTCGGCGCGTTCGGCCGCGTCGAGCGCCGACGAGTACCGGGCGGCGGATGCCGCAGCGGCGCGCTCGTCGGAGGCGTCGACCGCGAGCTCCGTCGCGGCCGCGTCGAGCTCGCGCTCGATGGCGCGCACCTCGGCGAGGGCGGCCTCGAGCACGTCGCCGACGCGATCGTCGGGGCGGAAGGGCAGCTCCTGCGCGAGGAGCCCGGTGCGCGCGGGGCGGGAGAGCCGACCCGACACGGTCGCGTCGCCGAGGGCGGCGGACGCGGCATCCGCCCGACCGTCGGCGCCGGCGAGCAGCCGGAGCAGCGTGGACTTGCCGACGCCGTTCTCGCCGATCAGGCCGAGCCGCTGGCCCGGCGCGACGGTGAAGCCGAGGTCGGTGAAGACGCGTCGATGCGCGTACGAGACCGAGAGCCCGTCGGCGCGTAGGTAGAGGGAAGGAGAGAGGTGTACAGCCATGCGAGACGTCCGTTCGCGAGGGCTCCCGAGTCGTCGCCCGGCGCCGCCGGCGCGGGCGGGCACGAACGATGCACCGAGCGGCGCGCACGCGGCACGATGGCGCGGACGACGACCCGGGAGCGGAGTGGTGGGTCCCGCCGGGCATCCGCCGTCGCGAAGGGTGCGCGCGACACTGTCGCGATCAGTGGAAGGTGCACACCCGTGTCAACGGCGCCTCAGGCGCGGGACGATGGGATGTGCTCACTTCATAGCGGGGACGACGTTAGCGAGGTCCCGGCGGGAAGCCAAGCACGGTCGGAGACGCCACGTCTGCGCGGGCTCCTCGACCCGGCGGGATCGCAGGCGGTGAGCGCGAGCACCTTGGCGGTCTCGGTGAGCGACGCTTCGGCGGCAGCGGGATCGACCGACAGCTCCCGGCCGTAGCTCGGGATCATCTGGCGGAGCTTCGGCTCCCAGCCGACGAAGCGGTCGGGGAAGCAGCGAGCGAGGACGTCGAGCATGATCGGCGCGGCCGTCGAGGCACCCGGCGAGGCGCCGAGGAGTCCGGCGATCGTGCCGTCGGCGCCGGTGATGACCTCGGTGCCGAACTGCAGCACGCCGCCCTTCTCGGGGTCCTTCTTCATGACCTGGACGCGCTGGCCGGCGGTGATGAGCTCCCAGTCGCGGTCCTTCGCCGTGGGCATGAACTCGCGGAGGGCAGCCATCTTCTTCGCGCGCGAGGCGAGGAGCTCGGAGACGAGGTACTTCACGAGGTCGAAGTTCTTGAGCCCGACCTGCAGCATCGGGCCGAGGTTGTGCAGCCGGATCGAGAACGGCAGGTCGAACCACGTCGACGTCTTGAGGAACTTCGGCGTGAATCCGGCGAAGGGGCCGAAGAGGAGCGCGGCCTCGCCGTCGACCACGCGGGTGTCGAGGTGCGGCACCGACATCGGCGGAGCGCCGACGGCGGCCTTGCCGTAGACCTTCGCCTGGTGCTGCGCGACGACCTTCGGGTTCGTCGTGCGGAGGAACTGGCCCGAGATCGGGAAGCCGCCGAAGCCCTTGATCTCGGGGATGCCGGAGTGCTGCAGCAGCGCGAGGGCCCCGCCGCCCGCGCCGACGAACACGAACCGGGCGCGCACGACCTTGGGGGTCTGGCCGACGAAGTGGCGCACGCGGAGCTTCCACGTGCCGTCGTTCTGGCGCTTGAGCCACGTGACCTGGTGGTTCGTCTGGACCGACGCGCCGCGACGCTCCAGGTCGTGGAAGAGGTACTTCGTGAGCGCGCCGAAGTCGACGTCGGTGCCCGACTCGACCCGGGTCGCCGCGACCTTCTGCTTGGGGTTGCGCTTCTTCGCGAGGAGCGGGGTCCACTCGGCGATGCGCTCGAGGTCCTCGGTGTACTCCATGTCGGGGAACAGCGGTTCGTGCTTCAGCGCCTCGACGCGCTTCTTCAGGTACTCGATGTTCGCCTCGCCCCTCACGAAGGTCATGTGCGGCGTCGAGTTGATGAAGTTGTGCGGCTCGGGCAGCGCACCGATCGAGACGAGGTAGGCCCAGTACTGGCGGCTGACCTGGAACTGCTCGTTGATCGAGACGGCCTTGGCCGCGCTCACGGTGCCGTCGGGGTTCTCGGGCATGTAGTTGAGCTCGCAGAGGGCGGCGTGACCGGTGCCCGCGTTGTTCCACGCGTTCGAGCACTCCTGGGCGACCTCGCCGAGTCGCTCGTAGACGCGGATGCTCCAGTCGGGCTCCAACTGGGAGATGAGGGAGCCGAGCGTGGCGCTCATGATGCCCCCGCCGATGAGCACGACGTCGACGGTTTCCTCTGAATTCACGGATTCCAGTCTAGGCGCGTTGAGATGGTGCCCCTGACCGGGTAGCATCCCCGGCCGCGGCCGGCGGCGGGACACTCGGCCACGACCACGGGCTCGCGGCGGACTCCTGGCTCGTCAGTCGACCTCGCCGCCGTCGAGCTGCGGCATGCCGCGCTCGTCGAGCGGCCAGAACGGATTGTGCGCGAACTCCCACAGGTTGCCGTCGAGGTCGCGGCCGTAGCCGCTGTAGCCACCCCACTCGGTCTCCTCCGCCGGCTTGGAGACCTCGCCACCCGCCGCCCGCCAGTCGGCGAAGGCCGCGTCGACCTCCTCTCGGGAGTCGAAGTTGATCGCGAGCGCGACCGCACGGAAGGGCGGCGCCGACGGGGCGGCATCCGCTTCGGTCGCGAGCCCGCCGTCGACCGCGAGCTCGGGACTCGTCCAGAGCGCGATGACGGGACCGGAGGTGGCGAGGAACGTGATGCCGCCGCCGGAGTGCGTGGACTGCCGCCAGCCGAGCCGGCGGTAGAAGGCGGTGGCGGCCTCGACGTCGGCGACGCCGAGGGTCACGAGAGAGAAGCGCTGCGGGATGGCCATGCGCCGACGCTACCGCCCGCCGCCGACACGGAGCGATGGCCGAGCGGATGCCACGGCGTCGAGCCGCGGCATCCGCTCGCCGTTCGCGTCGGCTGCCGGTATCAGGCGACCATGCGTCGCTTGACGGCTACACGCTCACCCACGACGAGCGAGCCGAGCGCGAGCGCACCGAGACCCGCAACGAGGAGCCAGCCGCCGTCGAATCCACCACCGCCACCGGACGAGGTCGAGTCAACCGGCACGATCACCGAGCTCGACTCCGTCGGTGTCGCAGAGGGGGTCGGCGTCGGGGTCGTCACCGGCTCGAACGAGTACGAGTAGTGGCTGATCCCCTTGCCGGTCGGATGCTCGAAGGTGAAGGTCTGCGAGGGCGGGTCGACCGGGATGATGACGGCCCCGCCGCCGGATGGCCCCGCACCGGCCTTCACGCAGACCTCGGTGATGACGAATCCGTCGTCGACCATGATCGTGATCGAGGTGACCTCGGGGTTGTCGGGGACTTCGATCCTGCCGGAGTCGAGCTCAGGGCAGATCTGGCCGGCGGGCGGGTCGGCGTACGCGGGCGCGGCGCTGAACAGGACGGCGCCGCCGGCAAGCAGCAGGGCAGCTCCGATCGCACGTCGGGTGGTCAGTCGGGTTGTCATGAGAGGGCTCCTCACTCCTTCGTGAGCGCAGCACAGATGTGTAACGCATGTGCACGGTGCGCGCTCAAGCCGGATTCGGCGCCTTGTGGACGGCGGTCGGGTATCGCGCCACAACGATGACGGGCCCCAGAATACGAGCATTACTCATTTTGTGTCATCCCCCGAAGAGGGCACACCAGGCGGATCAGGCAGGCCGACGCTCCAGCCCGCATCCGACACGGTCGATGCCGAGCGGATGCCGCGGGGTCGCGGCATCCGCTCGCCACCGTCGGCGAACCGATCAGAGCGCGGCCACTCCCCCGGCGATGAGGCCGATGCCGGCGGTGATGAGCGCGGCCGTGAGCGACCCACGCCGAGCCAGAGCAGCACGATCAGGCGGTTGGGCCGCTCGGGGTCCTTGCCCAGCACCGAGAGGAAGAACCCGGCGGGCATGAGGATCGCCGCGATCGGCACGCCGGTGCGGGCGAGCCACATCCAGAAGCCGTCGAGCGAGGCGTACGAGATCACGGCGAGGATCGCGATCGACAGCACGAGCAGCACCGCGGCGTGCGCGTGGCCCGCCCGGAAGAAGCTCATCTGCAACCGGTTCGCCGGCGCATGCCCGCGCACGACGCGGGTGAGGAAGTAGCCGCCGCTCTCGACGGTGACGAGCGCGAGCAGCAGGATGCCGATGAGGATGAGGTCGTTCGGGGACGGCATGGCGCGTTCCTTCGGTTTCGGGAGCATGATTGGATAGTGGTACTCTCCAATAATAGAGAGTTGAGCTATCCAATGCAAGGAGGCAGCATGCGCATCTCGGCGCTCGCCGCAGCAGCCGGCCTGCCGGTCGCGACCGTCAAGTACTACCTGCGCGAGGGCCTGCTGCACCCGGGTCTCGCGACGTCGGCGACGCAGGCGACCTACGACGAGTCGCACCACCGGCGGATCCGCCTCATCCGCGCCCTCACCGGGCCGGTCGGGCTCAGCGTGCAGCAGGCCCGCACGATCCTCGAGCTCATCGACGACCCCGGCGACGACCTCTACGCCACGCTCGGCCGCGCGGTGAGCGCCCTGCCGCCGCCCGTCGACGAGGCATCCGTCGACGACCCCGACCCCTACCCCGAGCCCGGGCGGCACTCGAGACGCTCGGCCAGGTCTACGACCCGCACTACGCCGCCGTCGCACAGCTCGAGGCCGCGCTCGCGGCCACCGAGAACGCCGGCATGCCGCTCAGCGACGCCCGGCTGCGCGAGTACGGTCGCCAGCTCCATGAGCTCGCCGAGTACGACCTCGAGCGGATGCCGCAGGAGCCGAACGCCGCCGTCGAGTACACGGTGCTCGGCACCGCCCTCTACGAGCCCGTCATCCTCGCCCTTCGGCGGCTCGCGCACCAGGACGTGGCCGCGCGTCGCACACTCGGCGGCTGAGTCCGACGGCGGCGGGGGCGATCAGCCGGCCGCGGCCGTGACGATGGGAACCGGTGCGTCGTCGTCCATGGTCGCCATGACGGCCTTGCGCGCCCTGCGGAGGACCTCCGCGTCGGCTCCCGTTCGACCGAGCGCGAGCAGGGCCGCCCCCACGATCGGCGCGCTGTCGAAGATCTCGATGCGCGCCGCGGGAGCCTCCGCCGCGAGTCCCGTGGCGATGGCGCCGAGCAGTCGCTCGTCGCCCGAGCGGACGATGCCGCCGCCGAGCACGACGGGCACCGGATGGCCCTGGAGTCCGAGCCTCGTGATGCAGGCCCGAGCGAACGCGACGATCTCCTCCGCCTGCCGGTCGACGAGGCGTCCCGCGACGAGGTCGCCCGCGCGCGCCGCCTCGAACACGACGGGTGCGAGCGCGGCGAGCTCGCCCGCGTCGCGCCTGCCGAAGTGGAGGTCCTCGATGAGCGCGGTCACCGACGGGACGGCGAGCCGTTCGGCGATCGCTGCGGTGAGTGCCGTCCGGGGCCCTCGGCCGTCGACGTCGCGGGCCGCATGCCACAGCGCCTCCTCGCCGAGTCCGCTGCCCCCGCCCCAGTCCCCCGAGATCGGACCGAGCGCGGGGAACCGCGCGTCCGCTCCATCCGCTCGCACGCCGATCGCGTTCACGCCCGTGCCGCACACGACCGCCACCGCGTCGGGCTCGTCGGTGCCCGCGCGGAGCAGGGCGTAGAGGTCGTTGCCGACGAAGGTCGAGGAGCTGCTCCAGGCCTGAGCGGCGATCGCCGCGAGGTAGCGTTCGACCTCGATCGGCAGGTCCAGCCCCGAGACGTAGAGATCGGCCTGGGCGATCGGCGGCATCCCCTGCGACCGCGCGGACGAGACCGTCGACGATCGCGACCGATTCGGCGAGCCCCTCGAAGTGCGGACTCGAACCGGGCCCGCGCCGATGGGCCACGAGGTCCCCCTCGAGGGTCAGCGCGACCGCGTCGGTCTTCGAGCGGCCGCCGTCGACCGCGACGACGAGGCCGCTCATCGCGCCCACTCCAGGAAGGGCGCGTTCTTCGCCAGCAGCAGGTCGGTCAGCTGCTCGGCCCGGTCGTGCTGCAGCACGAGCGGGTGGGCGCGCATCGCGCGGAGCACGCGATCGCGACCGCCGGCGACCGCCGCGTCGAGCGCGAGGCGCTCGTATCCCGACACCGCGGCGATGAGGCCGCGGATGTCCTCGGGCAGCGGCCCGACCGGTTCCGCGACGAATCCCCCGTCGCGGAACACGGCCGGGACCTCGATGACGTGGTCGTCGGGCAGGAACGGCAGCACGCCGTCGTTGCGCAGGTTGACCACGCGCGAGCGCCCGGCGGGCGCCCGCATCGCCTCCATCAGCTCGATCGCCGCCTCCGAGTAGAACGCCCCGCCGCGCGCTTCGAGCGCGGCGGGCTTCTCGTGCACCGCCTCGTCGGCGTAGAGCGCGAGGAGCTCCCGCTCGATCGCCCGCACGGCCTCGGCGCGCGTCGGCTCGCGCAGCTGCTCGCGCAGGACCTCGTCATGGGCGTAGTAGTACCGCAGGTAGTACGAGGGCACGAGGCCGAGTCCTGCGACGAGCGCCGGCGCGAGGTGCACGTCGGCGGCGAGGTCGTCGAGCCGGTCGTGCAGGAGGCCGGGCAGTTCGTCGCGACCGCCGACGCGCACGCTCCGCTCCCAGGTGAGGTGGTTGAGGCCGACGTGGCCGAGCTCGACCTCGTCGTGCTCCACACCGAGGATCGACGCGAACCGGCGCTGGAATCCGATCGCGACGTTGCAGAGCCCGACCGCGCGGTGGCCGGCCTCGAGGAGGGCCCGCGTGACGATGCCGACCGGGTTCGTGAAGTCCACGATCCAGGCGCCGGGCTTCGCGTGGGCGCGCACGACGTCCGCGATACGCAGGACGACCGGCACGGTTCGAAGTGCCTTCGCGAGCCCACCGGGTCCGGTCGTCTCCTGCCCGATGCACCCCGCCTCGTGCGGCCAGGTCTCGTCGGCATGCCGTGCGTCCTGACCGCCGACCCGCAACTGGATGAGCACCGCGTCCGCATCCGCGACGCCCGCGACGAGGTCGGTCGTGCCGACCACACGGGCGGATGCCCGGCGTGCGCGAGCATCCGCTGCGACATGCCGGCGACGAGCGCGAGCCGATGCGCGTCGGGGTCGACGAGGTGGATCTCCTCGAGGGGGAGCACCCCGCGGAGCCGGGAGAAGCCGTCGATGAGTTCTGGCGTGTACGTGGAGCCTCCGCCGACGATGGCGAGCTTCATGGTCCTCGATTCAGTGCGTGATGGTGGGGCGCGCCGGGCGCGGTCCGATGGCAGGGCCGACGGGCGGATGCCTCGCGCGGCATCCGTCGATCGGGCCGGAGTGGGTCAGGGGGCGAGCGAGATGTCCGCCTCGAGCTGGCGCGGATCGATGGACGAGCTGCTGCCGAGCCCCGAGGAGCACGGGCTGTGCGCCGGTGCCGCCGTGCGCACGCCGAGCTCGGATGCCGCAGGGTCGACGCGCGCGGCGACGAGATCGGCGAGCCGATCGCCCCCGGCGAGCCCGTCGGGCCGCCGAGCACGATGATCGCGGGGTCGAGGATCGCGAGCGATGGGTCGACCGCGAGGACGACCCGGTCGGCGAGCGCGGCCAGGCCGGTCGTCGCCGGCGAGGCGGGGCAGCACGTCGGTGAGCGACTCGCCGAGCGTGCCGCCCAGGAGCGCGCGACCGCCGGCTCCGCCGAGCAGGTCGGTGAAGTCGTTCGCCTCGGGGTGCGAGCTCTCCCGGCCGCCCTCGGCACCGCGAGGTAGCCGATCTCGCCGGCGCCGCCAGATGCGCCGTGAAGGACGACCCCGCCGAGGTCGACCCCGACGCCGAGGCCGTCGCCGATCCAGAAGAGCGCGAAGCTCGATGCGTCCTGCGCGACACCCGGGGCCCGCTCCGCGATGGCCGCGAGGTTCACGTCGTTGTCGAGGGTCACCGTGAGGCCGAGCGCCTCCTCGATGCGCCGGCGGGCGCCCAGCGCGGGCCAGCCGGGCAGGGTGTCGGTGAACGAGAGCTCGTCGCCGTCGACAAAGACGGCGGCCTGCACGCCGATCACGACGCGACTGACGGTCGATCGTCGATGCCGGCGGCCCGGCAGGCCGCGTCGACCGCGGACCTTCACGTCGCCCTCGGGCGCGCGCTCCGCGGCATCCGCGCGATCTGCGCGATCGGGCGCTCGCGGTCGATCGCGTCGACGACGACCGCGTGGATCGTGCCGGCGAGGATGGAGATCGGCCACCCCCGTGATGCGGTCGGTTCGCACGCCGTAGCTCACCGCGTTCGGGCCGCGGCCGCCCGAGACCTCGCCGACCGGCTCGGATGAGGCCGACCCGCTCCAGCCGGGGGAGCACTGGCGTCGCGGTGGGCTTGGACAGCCCCGACAGCTCGCCCAGCTTCGACCGGGTCAGCGGGCCGTGCTCGAGCAGGAGGCGGAACGCGGTGCGGTCGTTGCGCGCGGCCAGCCACGCCGGGCGTGCCCGGATCGACTGGCTCATGTCGCCCCCTCTCCTCGCGTTCGCGGTCTCGCTGTCGTCACTCTATCTGAAAACATTCTTTACTGATCACTGGTTCACCCGCCGTTCCGCACTTCGTCGCGCAGGAGACCGAGGCGATCCGGGTCGGCCGCGGCCCCGAGCAGCGTCCTCGTGTACTCGTGCTGCGGACGAGGATCACCTGGTCCGCCGGGCCGCGCTCCACGACTCGCCCCGGTACATCACGAGGATCTCGTCGCTGAAGTGACGCGCGGTCGCCAGGTCGTGCGTGATGTACAGCACGCCAAGACCCTCTTCGCGCTGCAGGTCCGTGAGCAGGTTGAGCACCCCCAGGCGGATCGACACGTCGAGCATCGAAACCGGCTCGTCGGCCACGAGGAACCCCGGGCGGGATGCGAGGGCGCGGGCGATCGCGACCCGCTGACGCTGGCCGCCCGACAGCTCGTGCGGTCGGCGGTCGCGAAGCACCCGATCGGCGTCGAGGCGCACCCGCTGAGGAGTCGGTGGCACCGCATCGTCCAGCTGGTCCTTCGGCGACGACCTTGTGGAGCTGGAGCGGCCGCTGGAGTGGCGTACCGGATCGAGTGATAGGGGTTGAGCGAAGCGAACGGGTCCTGGAAGACCATGCGCAGCTTCTGGCGGTAGGCGCGCAGACCCTTTCCGCGACGGGTGGATCGGCTCGCCGTCGAGCCGGACCTCGCCCGCTCGTGGGGGACTCGAGCTGCGTGAGGATCTGCGCGATCGTCGACTTGCCGCTGCCGGACTGGCCGACGAGGCCGATCGTCTGGCCCGAGCTGGAGCGTGAAGCACACGTCGTCGAGCGGGCATCGATCTGGCCTGCGCCGCGCGCACCGAGAAGACCTTGGTGACGGCGTCGAGTTCGCGGACGGTCGATCGCTCATGCCGGACCACCCCTCTCGTGCCCCGCGCAGAAGCGCCGCGCTCGCCGCGGAGGCTCGGGAAGGTCGGAGCAGCGTCCGGGTGTAATCGTCCTGCGGATGCGGTCAGATGTCGCTCTGCGGTGTCGAGCTCGACGATCTCGCCTTCGCGCATGATCGCGATGCGGTCGCTGATCTCGAGCAGGAGCGGCAGGTCGTGGGTGATGAAGATCACCGAGAACCCGAACTCGTGGCGCAGATGGGAGATCTCGCGAGGATCTCGCGCTGGACGAGCACGTCGAGGGCGGTCGTCGGCTCGTCCATGACCATGAGCTGCGGATCGCAGCGCGAGCGCCATGGCGATCATGACGCGCTGGCGCATGCCGCCCGACAGCTCGTGCGGGTAAGCGGAGGCGCGGCGCGCCGACCTTGACGATCTCCAGGAGCTCGACGGCGGCTTGGCGCCGCTGCGGCGCGGGGCATGCCGGGCCGGTGCATCTCGAAGACGTCGTCCAGCTGGGACCCGACGGTGATGACCGGGTTGAGCGAGTTCATCGCGCCCTGGAAGACCATCGAGACCTTGTCCCAGCGGAACGGCGCATCTCCTCGGCGTCGAGGCCGCTGATGTCGATGTCCTCGCCGCGTCGCGTCGTGGAAGACGACGTCGCCGCTGGTGATGACGGCCGGGGCCTTGAGCAGTCGCTGGAGGCCGTAGGCGAGCGTGGTCTTGCCGCAGCCGGTCTCGCCGGCGAGCCCGAGGATCTCGCCGCGGTGCAGTGTGAGGGAGACGTCGCGACGGCTCGCACGGGGGGATCGACCTCGTAGACGATCGAGAAGTCCCTTGCGGTCAGCACGGGGACGGGGGCGAGGCTCATCCGACTGCTCCGCTGTCGGCGCCGCCCGGGCCGGCCGGGGCGGCCTGCGCTGGCGCTTCGCGTGCTCGGCGCGAGCCGCAGCTTCGGGTTGACCACCTCGTCGATCGAGAAGTTGACGAGCGAGAGGCCGGCGCCAAAGACGGCGATGAGCGGGCCCGGCGGCACGAACCACCACCAGGCGCCGGTGCCACCGCGTTGCCGCCGTAGGCGTCCGTGATCATGGTCCCCCAGGTGATGGAGCCGGTCGGTCCGAGCCCGATGAAGGACAGGCCCGCCTCGCCGAGGATCGCGAACACCACGGCGAACAGGAACTGGGCCGCGAGAAGCGGCAGGAGGTTGGGCAGGATCTCGACGAGGAGGATCCGCACGGTTCTCGCCGGCCACCTGCGACGCCTCGACGTATCCCGTCGCAGCGACCGGGCCTGCGACCGCAGCACGACCGCGGAACCCGCCCAGCCGGTGATGCCGAGGATCAAGGCGACGGGAGGGGGAGCTCCGGGCCAAGCGGCCCGAGCCCCTCGGCGC
>CAWCWD010000062.1:0-118310 GCA_963799015.1 uncultured Actinomycetota bacterium
CCATCCCGATCGACGACCTCACCGACATCCTCGTGGCCGCGATCGACGGGCGGATGCCGCGTGAGACCGTCGCGGTCGTCGGCGCCGAGCAGCTGCTGCTGTCGAAGGCCGTGCGGCGCGTGGCATCCGTCGTCGGCCGTCGCGTGGTCGTGGTGCCGTGGCCGGTGTGGGCGCAGTACGCGCTCGCGCAGGTGACCGAGTGGACCATGAAGGTGCCGCTCGTCGCGAAGGCCCAGGTGCGCATGCTCGCCGAGGGCGTGACGGATGCCGCGCCGCCCGCGGCATCCGTGCCCGACGACCTGCTCCCCCGCCGCATGTTCACGGCCGAGCAGATCCGCAGCGCCCTGCCCGAGCCCGGCGGGTTCGGATGGCGCGACCTGCGGGTCAGTGGCGGCTCCCGCTGAGCGCTGACGCGAAGACCATCTGCGGTGATTTCACGATGAATGCCGATCCAAGGCGGATACGGGAGTACTATATTCAACAGATCGAATCTTTGGAGCCCTTTCATGACCGCTGGCACTCTCGTACGATCGGCTCGCAAGAGTCGACGGCTCACGCAGGCGAGCCTCGGGCGTCGCGCGCGCCTGACGCAGTCGCACCTCTCGCTCATCGAGGGAGACCGGCAGAACCCGTCATTCGACACCGTCGAGCGGGCCCTGCGGGGCGCCGGTCACCGCCTGGTGGCCGTCCCCACGCTTCGAGACGACGCCGCCATCATCGCCTCCGACATACGAGCCGACCTGGCGTTCGGGCGACCCGAGCGAGCACTTCGGCGGTTCATCCAGCTCAATGACAACCTGACGGCCGAGCACGGTGCCGTGCGGTTCGCGCTGGCGATCACCGAACCCGAATCGACGGGCTCCAAACAGTGGGACGCCGCGATCGCCGCACTCGTTGCGCATCACCTGGAGGCGGAGCAGCTGCCGGTTCCAGAGTGGGCGAGCCGACCGTCACGCGTTCTCAAGCGTGCCTGGGTATTCGGAGTCGGCCCCTACACATTGGCGCCCGAGCTCGATCGCGTCCCCGCGGCGTTCCGTGAACGGCGCGTTCTCATCGACGTCGACACCCTGCGCAGCGTATGACCGCGGAAAGTCGCCGCGGCGCGCCCGATTGTGTTGCGCCCTCGCGCGCTAGGTTGGTGCAATGCAGCCCGGTGAGGTCGGAATCGAGATCACGCCGATCCTGGCGGCCCCCTCGCTCGAACCGGAGTTCGCCGCTCAGCTCGACGCGCTTCTGCGCCGCACCTGCAAGATCGCCCGCGCGCTGACCGGCGCCGAGCTGGCGGCCGTCAAGCTCTGGGTCGGCGAGGACTCGTCGCAGGCACGCAAGTACTTCAGCATGAGCGAGAAATACGCAGCGTTCCGCGACTTCCGAGTCGACCCGAAGGGCGACGGCCTGCACGGGATGAGGATCCCACCCGGCGAGGTCATCCGCCTGACCGAAGCCGAGGTGTTGTCGCATCCGCTCTACCAGGGCTTCGGCCCGTTCGCTGACGCCCACCCGCCGATGCGGGGATGGCTGGCCACGAGTGTCTGCGGCGACGACGGTCGAATCTACGGTCTGCTGCAACTGAGCGATAAGAGCGGTGGGCGCGACTTCGACGAATCCGACGAGGCGAACATCCACGAACTCGCAGCTCTGATCGGTGAGACGCTCGACGCCCTTCGACTGGCCGCCCAGCGGCCGGCTTAGCTGATTGGGGTGCTCGTGACGGATGCCGCGCCGCCCGCGGCATCCGTGCCCGACGACCTTCGCCCACGGCACATGTTCACGCGGATTCACGGTCTACCCCCGAGCGGGCGAACGATATATCGTTGATATATCGTCGAGACCCGGGCGAGCGCCCGGTTCAGGGAGGACATCATGAGCGGTTCGTACAGGGGCGACGGCTTCACCGGTCCCTCGGGCGGGTGGGGGCAAGGCAGCCCCCCGACAGGGACTGTGGGAGGCCCTGGATCAACTTCGCGGCATGTTCGAGCAGAAGGTCGCGCCGCGCATGGGCCGCGGCGACGTCCGCGCGGCGGTGCTCGCGCTCCTCGCCGAGCAGCCGATGCATGGCTACCAGATCATCAGCGAGATCGCCGAGCGCAGCGGCGGCGCATGGAAGCCGAGCGCGGGCTCGGTGTATCCGACGCTGCAGCTGCTCGCCGACGAGGGGCTCATCAGCGCAGAGGAGGCGGACGGCCGCAAGACCTACTCGCTGACGGAAGCGGGGCGGGCCGAGGCCGAGGCATCCGCTGATCGTCCCGCGCCGTGGCAGACCCCGAGCGCGCGCGACTCCGGCACGGTCGGGGCGCTCCCGAAGGCCGGCATCGAGCTCGCACAGGCGGCGGCGCAGGTCGGGCGCACGGGCACTCCCGAGCAGGTCAAGCAGGCGGTCGACGTGCTCGACGACGCGCGTCGTCGTCTGTACTCGATCCTCGCTCAGGACTGACCTCGGTGCCCTCGGCACGTCGGGGTCCAGGAGACTCGACGCCCGATGTCGGCAACACGCGCGCCCGCTACCGGCGGATCCTGCGGTTCGCCGCGCGACACATCGTCCAGACCTGGTGGTTCGAGCTCGTCCTGCCTCGCATCGGCCTGGCGAAGGTCGCGGCGCGCGGGCGAGCAGCGCGGCTGACTCGCATCGCCCAGCGCTTCCACGTGCTCGCGGTCGACCTCGGCGGCCTCATGATCAAGGTCGGCCAATACCTGTCGTCGCGACTCGACGTGCTGCCGCCCGAGATCACGAACGAGCTCGCTGGGCTCCAAGACGAAGTGCCGCCCGTGCCGTTCGACGCGATCCGACGCCTCGCCGAGGCCGAGCTGGGCCTTCCGCTCGAGCGCGCGTACGCGTGGTTCGACCCGACACCGCTGGCCGCGGCATCCCTCGGTCAAGCGCACCGCGCCCGGCTCTCGCCGATCGACGCCGCCGACACGGGGCTCGACGAGGCCGTCGTCAAGGTGCAGCGACCGGGCATCGAGACGATCGTCGACGTCGACCTGGCGGCGCTGCGCCGCGTCGCCGGATGGCTCAGCCGCGTGACGTTCGTCTCGAGCCGCGTGGACCTCCCCTCGCTCGTCGAGGAGTTCGCCGTCACGAGCCTCCAGGAGATCGACTACCTGCAGGAAGCGCGCAACGCCGAGCGGTTCGCCGCGAGCTTCGCCGGCGACCCGCGGGTCGCCGCGCCCGAAGTCGTCTGGGAGCGCACGACGCGCCGCGTGCTGACGCTCGCCGACGTGACGGCGATCAAGATCAACGACCGCGAGTCCCTGGTGGCGGCGGGCATCGACCCGAAGGCCGTCGCGAAGCAGTTCGCGACCGTCATGTTCGACCAGCTCTTCCGCGACGGCTTCTTCCACGCCGACCCGCACCCCGGCAACATCTTCGTCACGCCGGTCGACCAGGTGACGGATGCCGCGTCGCCGGCCTCGAGGGTGACGGATGCCGCGTCGCCGGCCGCGTCCCCGCCTGGGAGCTCACCTTCATCGACTTCGGCATGATGGGCGAGGTGCCCGACGGACTGCGCCGCGGCCTGCAGCAGCTCATCCTCGCGGTCGCCGCGCGTGACGGCAAGCGCCTGGTCGACAGCATCCGCGGTGTCGGCATCCTGCTGCCGTCGGCCGACACGGCGGAGCTCGAGCGAGCGATGTCCGAGCTGTTCGCGCGCTTCGGAGGCATGGGCCTCGCCGAGGTACGGCAGGTCGACGAGCGCGAGCTGCGCAGCTTCGCGATCGAGTTCGGCGAGGTGATGCGGGCGCTGCCGTTCCAACTGCCCGAGAACTTCCTGCTCATCATCCGGGCGATGTCGCTGACCTCGGGCATGTGCAGCTCGCTCGACCCCGACTTCAACATGTGGGACGCCGTCGAGCCCTACGCCGCGCAACTCCTGCGCGACGAGCGCGGCAACATCGTGCAGGCGTTCGGGCAGGAGGCGCTGTCCGTCGCGGGCACGGTCGCGCGGCTGCCGCAGCGCCTCGATGCGCTCGCGGACCGCATCGAGGAGGGGCGCCTCGTCGCGAACTCGCCGCGGCTCGAGCAGCGGATGGCGAGGCTCGAGCGCACGACCCAGCGGATCATCTCGGCGGTCCTGTTCGTCGGCCTGTTCATCGGCGGAATCCTGCTTCGCGTCGACGAGCCGGTGTGGGGCGTCACGCTGATCGCGGTGTCGGTGATCCCGCTCCTGCACGCCCTGTTCGCCGGGGTGTTCCGCCGGCGCGGGCGGGGGTGATCGGAGCCGACACCGGCGACGTCGAGTCTCGGATGCTGCCGGTTTCACCGCGAACCTTCACGGGCGGTGGATGTCGCCTGCCAGGAGTGTCGAGCCGGATGCCTCGGCCAGGCGACTTCTCCTCCACAGCGGGCCGTCGGGCGAACTTCTCCACAGGGAATTTCCTGATCAGGGGCGATTTTCATGTGCGACCGGATGTCAGTGGGTGGGTGCAGGATCGAAGCATGGAACAGCCCCCATCGCCGCAGCCAGCGCCGTCGCCCCTGCGCGCGCTGCACGCGCTCGCCGCGCTCGAGCGCGATATCGCGGCGCTGCGCGAGGCGTGGGCGGGCTCGATGCCGGCGTGGGGCGCTGTCGGTGGGGCCGCGCAGGTCGAAGTGGAACAGATGAGCGACCCCGGGCTCATGCAGGTCACCGATGCGCTCGCGCAAGTCCGGCGCGACATCGACGCCGTCCTTGCCAGGGTCGCCGCCGAGGTGACGAAGCGATCCGGGCCGGAGTTCGGCGATATCGGATTGGCGAAGGCGCAGGGATTCCACAACCCGGCGCGACTCATCGCCGCGTCCACCGGGGCATCGCGCGCCGACGCGCTGAGGCTGATCACCGTCGGCACCGTCACCGCGCAACGCCAGACCTTCAGCGGCGAGCGACTCCCCGCGCGGCATCCGCACGTCGCAGCTGCCTTGGAGGCTGCGAAGATCGGCATCGAGGCGGCATCCGCGATCACCTCGATGCTCGACCGGGCGTCGGCGCGGGCCGAGGCGAGCAGGGTCGACGTCGTCGAAGCAGCGCTCGTCGAACTGGCAGCGCAGGTGCCGCTCGAAACGCTCATTCGCGGAGTTCGCGAGGCGGAGGCACGGCTCGACCCCGACGGAGTCGAGCCCCGCGAAGACCTGCTCCGCATGGAGCGCTCGCTGACGATGCGCGAAGACGGCCGCGGCATGGTGCACCTGCACGCCCGCCTCGACCCCGAGAGCGCCGCCCCGGTGAAGGCGGCGATCGAGGCGCTCGTGAGCGACGTGCTGCGCCGACGCGAGCCCGCCGACGGCGATCGCACCCCTGTCGCGGATGACCGACGGTCGATCCCGCAGATCCAGGCCGACGCGCTCGCCGCGCTCGCCCGCCACACGCTCGGCTGCGCCCAGACCCTCGCACCGCTCGCGAAGACCACGGTCGTCCTCCGCGTCGACCTCGACACGCTCGTCAGCGGACTCGGGCACGCGCGCATCGACGGTCTCGACCAACCCATCTCCGCCGCCACGGCCCGCCGCATGGCGGCCGACGCCGAACTCGTCCCCGCCGTCCTCGGCGGGGACAGCATCCCGCTCGACCTGGGAAGGGCCGCCCGGCTGTTCACCAGAGCGCAACGCCTCGCGCTCGGCGAGCGCGACGGCGGCTGCGCTGCGTGTGGTCAGAACATCGCCTACGTCGAAGCCCACCACATCGCCTGGTGGGAACGCGATACGGGCCCGACCGATCTCTCGAACGGGGTCATGCTCTGCAGCTTCTGCCACCACATGATCCACCGCGAGGGGTGGAAGATACACCCGAGCCCGAACGAAGTGTGGTTCATCCCACCACCGCACATCGACCCGGCACAGGTTCCGCGACTCGGCGGCCGGGCGCGATTCGAGCTGCGCGAAGACCGGGCGGCGTGACACGACTCGGCTCAGTCGACCCGGTGCGCGCTGCGCCGAGCGCGCAGTGAGCGCTCCACCCTGCCCGACGGCCGTCGAACGGATCGGCACGATGTCGGCGTCTCCTCGTTCACTCGCGCTCGAACACGATGGCCGCGGGGAACCGCTTGAGCACCGGCCGGAACGGCGCCTTCGCGAGCCGCTCCGCCTCCGCACCGTCGACGATCCGCGGATGCACGAGCTCGACATCGCGCCCCCTCCACCGGAGCGATGCGCCACCCGCCGCCACGACGTTGCGTGCCCAGTTGGTCGTTGCGCCCCACGGCAGGCCGATCATCACGATGGACGCGTCCGTCGTCGGCACCACCGCGATCGGTGTCTCGTAGGCGGTGCCGCTCCGGCGTCCGCGATGGCGGATGAGCGCCCAGAGCGGCACCCAGCGGCGGCCCGCCAGGGCGCGCGCGACCGGCGCGGTCGCGTTCACGAGCCGGCGGGGCGGCCCGCCGGCGGCGCGCGGTTCGGGGGGTCGGGACTGATGGGAGGTCTCGTTCATGCAGGGAGAACGGATGAGCCGGGGCGGATGTGACATCCGCGACAGCGACATCCGTGCTTGCGTCACATTCGCCGCGGGTGGATCGTCTTCCTGTCATGACCGATTTCTCCGACCTGTGGACCGCGCACCGACACGTCGTCCGCGACGTCGCCTACCGGGTGCTCGGATCCGTCGCCGAGGCCGAGGATGTCACCCAGGAGACCTACCTCCGGCTGCTCGCCCGCGGCGATGAGCCCGACGCGGAGCCGCTCGACGAGCCGCGCGCGTGGCTGGTCACGGTCGCGTCCCGGCTCGCGATCGACCGGTTGCGCGCGCACGAGCACTCCCGTCGCGCCTACGTCGGGCCCTGGCTGCCGGAACCGATCGTCACCGACGAGCGGACGCTTCCCGAGGACCGCGTCACCCTCGACGACTCGGTGCGGATGGCGCTGCTCGTCGTGCTCGAACAGCTCACGCCCGCGGAACGCACGGCGTTCCTCCTCCACGACGTGTTCGACCTCGGCTTCGACCGCATCGCCGACGTCCTCGGCGTGAGCCCGGCGAGCGCGCGGCAGTCCGCGTCACGCGCGCGGAAGCGGATCGCCGCGCAGGGCGAAGCCCGGTTCTCCGTCGATCCCGCCGCCGCCCGCCGACTGTCGGAGCGATTCGCCGCTGCCGCGTCCGACGGCGACCTCGCCGGGCTGGTCGCGGTGCTCGCGACGGATGCCACGGGCCACTTCGACTCCGGCGGCATCTTCCCTGACGCGCCGACCGAGGTGGTCGTCGGCGCCGAGACGGTCGCCCGGCAGCTCCTCGCCGGGGTCGGCGGGCGGGGCCTCGACTTCGAGGTCGCGGAGGTGAACGCCGAACCGGGGATCGTCGTCCGCCGCCGGGGGCGGGTCGTCTCCGTGCTCGCGCTCGAGTTCGCCGACGACCGGATCTCGGTCATCCACGGCATCGGGAATCCGAAGAAGCTCGCACACGTGCGGTGAGTGCTTCGGGCTGTCAGTGCCCGACGACCTTCGGCCGCGGCGCATGGAGCGGTGAGCATCGGGTCGCGCCGTGCTCCGTCGACCCCTGTAGTGGGGCGATCCAGTTCGGCATGGGCGCGCACATGCGGCGTAGTGTCGCGAGTGGGGGCACCTGCTCCCGCCCCGCGATCCGGATCCCTGGCCTCAGCGAGGGGCGACGGCATGATCACGATGTCTCGTGTCCGTGCCGGGCGCGATCCGAGCTGCGTCCCGCGCGACGCCGAGGGGCCTGTCATGCGGAATTCGAAATGGGCCGTCGTCGCGGTCGCGGCGGTCACCGTCTCGCTGCTGAGCGGATGCGTCGCCACGGCGTCGAACGTCGCCTCGACCCCGCCGACTGCCTCCACCAACTCCCTCGATCCCGCATTGCGTGCACGACTCGAGGCGGCTCTCGACGAGGGCTTCGCGGCATCCGGAATGCCCGGCGTGATCGTCGGGCTGTGGATCCCCGGCCAAGACGAATGGGTCGCCACCCGAGGCGTCTCGGATCTCGACCTCGAACCTGCCGATGGACCGTGCCAACCAGTCCAAGATCGGGAGCATCACCAAGACCATAACCAGCACGGTCGCGCTGCAGGTCATCGGCGACGGAGGGGCCGGGCTCACCCTCGACGACACGATCGATCGTTGGTATCCCGACTTTCCTTCCGCGAGCGAAATCACCCTGCGCATGCTCATGAACATGTCGAGCGGGATCGGCAGCCCGGGCCAGGCGCAGCTCGACCGGATCTGTGCTGATCCGTACTCGACGATCACGCCCGATGAGGTCATCGCCATCGGCGCATCGACGCCGCGCGAGGCCTTCGCACCCGGCCGGGGGGAGGCCTACTCGGGATTCAACACCTTCCTTCTCGGACGCATCCTCGAACACTCCACCGGCACCGATCTCGGCACGCTGATCGGCGAGCATCTCATCGAACCGCTCGGGATGAATCGAAGCCGCTTCGCTCCCGATGCCGTGCTGGCGGAGCCGTTCAACCGCGGCTACTCGGGATTCTGCGCGCAGCTGCCGCAACCCACCGACACCACCGACTGGACCCTTCACGAGGCCTGGGCGGCCGGCGCCATGCTCTCGACGATCGACGACCTGCACACCTGGGGGCTCGCGCTGGGTGAAGGATACGGACTCACCCCCGAACTGCGAGCTGCACGCATCGACGACCGCGCCCCCGGCACCACCGCCGCGGGGTACGGGTACGGGCTCGGCGTGGGGGTCCACATCGACCCGGACTCCGGATGCCTCCTCGACCTCAATCACAGTGGCGCCGAGCCGGGATACGGCGCGCACGTGCAGTACTTCGCGGGCTCCGACGCCGTGCTCGCCGTCATCGGCAATGGAGACGGCGGCACCGGCGAGGAGTTCTTCAAGGTCGTCGCGGCGCTCCTCCCGGTGCTGCCGACGTCGGTGGCCGCCACGTCGAGCACCGCATGTCTCGAGTAGGGGATGCCACGGAGCGGCGCGACCTGCGGATCTGGGAGCTATGCCGCTTCGATCAGCGGTAGCGCGTCGCCGAGGATCGGCGTGATCGCGGACCGTGCAGGCCCGAGGTACCGGCTGAGTTCGGGGCGTCCGTAGCGGATCGCCACTGGAGCCGTGCCCTTCGCGGGATACATCTCGAACTCATCCCGCAGCGCTCCGAGGAAGTGGGCGCCGAGCGCCGGGGCCGCGCCGGCGATGACGATCTCGTGTGGATCAAGGAGCGCCGAGATGATCCGCAGGGCGCGCGAGAGGGCTCGGGCCCCGAACCCCATACGCTCGCGGGATTCAGCCGTCGACGCGAGCAGGCTGGTGTCGTGATCATCGAGTTCGTCCGTGTACGCGTCGCCGAGCATCGCGCTCATCGAGGTGGCTGACTCGAGACATCCCGACAAGCCGCATCGGCACGTCGCCCGGGCGCCTTCGAAGACCACCCGAACGTGCCCGATCTCACCGGCTCGGCCGGTGCCGCCTGACATGAGCACGCCGCCGTTCGTGACGGCTGCACCGACTCCCTCGCCGAGGTGGACCACCAACCGAATCACGCCATCCTCGGCATCGACAGCTTCAGTGAGCGCCTCTGCATCGACGTCGTTCACGACGGAGGTCGGCGCGCCGATCGCCTCTTCGAGGATGCTGGCGAGCGGCACGCCATACCAGCCCAGCTGCACGCTCTCGACGACGACACCGCCGGCCGTGACGCCGGGCACCTGTGCGCAGGCGGCGAGTATTCGTGGTTCGAATCCCTGAGCGAGCTCGCGAACTGCATCGACGACCACTGAAACCTCCATGCCATCCGTGACATCCAGTCGGCGGCTCGCGACGGTGCGCCCGGCGAGGTCGACGAGCGCGGTATCGACGGCGCGCGTGCGCACGACGGCAACCAGGATGAGATGCGCCCTGCTCTCGATCTCGAGGCGCGTCGCACGCTTCCCGCCGGTGCTCTCGGCAGGACCGGTCTCAGTGACCAAGCCCAGCTCGATGAGTTCCGCGACGAGGGATGATGCCGTCGCCGAGGTGAGGCCCGTCCGCCGGGCGATGACCGCCCGCGTGACCGGGGCAGGCTCCCGTGCGATCAGGCTGAGTGCCCGGAGAAGGTGCTCACGCCGTATCGCCGCCTGCGCATCGAGCAGACCGGTGCGCGCGAAACGGCGCAGGAGGTTGGACTTGCGCTGCGCGCTGGCGGTGCTGACTGTCATCGTGTCCTCAGTCGTGCTCGGCGGTGGCGGATGGCTCTGCTTGCACGAGACATCTTGCCGCTTGACGCTCGGGCTTGTGATCACTTAGGTTCATGAGTACTTAGTTTACTAAGTCACCAAAGTAATTGCTGAAGTCCCCACGCAGCACGTTCGGAGCCCTTGGTCGAGGTTGTGACCGCCTGATGGGCTGCGCGTGCGTCATGCCCGCCTGCCCTGCGCGATGGCGAACGGGCACGTCCGGCGATTGGATCTTCGGCATCGCGTAAAGGACAGAGTCGTCGAGATAGTTGGAGGCTAATGATGCAATCAATTCGTAGAACGTTGGCGACGGTGGGAGTCTGCGCCGTCGCCCTTGCCGGGGTACTCGCTCCGCTACCAGCGGCTGCAGCCCCTCCGGCGGGCGCGCTGCCCCCGGTGAGTCCAACACCGCAGTCGATGACCCGCGCCGGTGCGGACATCAATGTTCCGGGGCGCGTCGAGGTCGTCGTCGACGACAGCACCGATGCCGCTGCGCTGGCGGAGCTGCGCGCAACCTTGGGCGCGCATGGTGTCGACCGTATCGACGAGCGCGCCAGCGCAACGGGCACCGCCCCGCTCACGATCGAACTGGGTGCGGCTTCGAGGGGCGACATCGATTCCGCACTCGGTGAGACGGACGTGCCGTCCCATGCCGAGGGCTACGCGGTCCGGGCCGACGCATCCGCAGGACCGCTCGGCACCATCGCGCTCGGCGGTGTCGACCCGGCCGGACAGTTCTATGCCGTCCAGACCTTGGACCAGCTGTTCGTCCCGACGGACGACGGCGGCTACCGCGTCGCTGGCGCTTCGATCAGCGACTACCCGTCGATGCCGCTGCGCGGAACGATCGAGGGATTCTACGGTGAGCCCTGGTCGCACGAGGAACGGCTCGACCAGCTCGAGTTCTACGGCGACGTCAAGGCGAACACGTACATCTACGCGCCGAAGGACGACCCGTATCACCGGGATCGCTGGCGCGATCCGTACCCTGCAGACAAGCTCGCTGAACTCGGCGATCTCGTGACGACGGCGACGAAGAACCACGTGCGCTTCACGTTCGCCCTCTCGCCCGGAAACACCGTCTGCTACTCGGGCGAAGCCGACTACCAGGCGCTCGTGACCAAGCTGCAGCAGATGTACGACCTCGGGGTTCGCGCGTTCAACATCCCCCTCGACGACATCGACTATGGTCGCTGGCACTGCGACGGCGACCGCACGGCGTTCGGCGCACCGAGCGCGCGCACGGCCGGCATTGCGCAGGCCGCCTTCCTCGACCGGGTCCAGCGGGAGTTCGTCGAGACGCATGACGGCGTCCACCCGCTGCAGATGGTGCCGACGGAGTACTCGAACACGGCCGACTCGGGCTACAAGACCGCCCTTCGCGGAATGGACGAGGACATAGTCGTCATGTGGACCGGCGTCGGCGTCGTACCGCAGTCGGTGACGGTCGCCCAGGCGAAGCAGGCCGCCACGGTCTTCGGCGGCTCGACATTCCTCTGGGACAACTATCCGGTCAACGACTACGGCAACACCGCCGGTCGACTGCTCATGGCACCGTACGACAAGCGCGAGGCCGGCCTCGGCGAGTACCTCGCGGGCATCGTCTCGAACCCCATGAACCAGGCCGCGGCCAGCAAGATCGCGATCTTCGGCGTGGCCGACTTCAGCTGGAACGATGAGGCGTACGACGCCGGCCACAACTGGTCGCAGGCCCTCGAGTACGTTGCGAACGGGGATGCCTCGACGGCCGCTGCGCTCCGGGTGTTCGCCGACCTCAACCACCTCGCGCCGAGCTTCGGAGCACCGTGGCAGCCGCAATCGCCTGAGCTGGCTGCTCACATCTCGGAGTTCTGGGAGCGCTGGGGCGCCGGCGACAAGTCCGGGGCGGTCGCGGACCTCCGCAGCTACGCCCAGTCCATCGCCGACGCACCCGCGACGATCCGCACGGGCTCCACGGACCCGGCGTTCGTGTCCGATGCGAGCCCGTGGCTCGACGCGGCGGCCCTGTGGGGTCAGTCGACCGTCGAGCTCCTCGACGCCGTGCAGGCACGGATCGACGGCGACACCGCGACATCCGACGAGCTCGCGGCCTCCGCGAAGGCCACGGCAGCACAGGCCGCAGCGGTCGTCGTCGACCCGGCGGACAACGCGTGGGGCAAGGCCAGGGTGCGGATCGCCGACGGCGTGCTCGACGTCTTCCACGGTCGCATCGGGTTCACGCTCGCCATGTGGGATGCGGGCGACGTCGTCAATGTCGCTCCGAGCGGCACTGCGACCGCATCGAGCACCGAGGTGTCTCAGTTCGGCGCCAGGAACGTCAACGACGACAACGCGTCGACGCGCTGGGCGTCCGGGTACAGCGACGACTCCTGGGTGCAGGTGAAGCTCAGCGAGCCGACGGTCGTGCGCGGCATCACGGTCAACTGGGAGGCCGCGTGTGCAGCCGCCTACGAACTGCAGACGTCGAACGACGGCACGACGTGGACGACGATTCGCACGGTCGACGACTCGACCTGCGCGCTCGACGTCTACACCTTCGCCTCGAGCGAGCCGGTGCAGTACGTGCGCATGCAGGGCATCGACCGCAAGTCGAACTGGGGTTACTCGATCTGGGAGCTCGGCATCTACGCAGCGAACTGATCACCGACCGAGGTCAACGGGTGTCCTCCCGCTCGCACTGAGCTGGGAGGGCACCCGCTTCGGTGCGCCTGGTGCTCGAACGCGACCACGCCATTCTCGTCGTCTGGCGGCAACCTAGACTCGCCACGTGACCCAGCACCCCCGCACCGCGATCACCGGCGGCACCGGATTCGTCGGACGCCATCTGGCCGAACGGCTCGGGCCCGAGGCATCCGTCGTCATCTCTCGCCGCACCGGCGTCGACACCAGTGACGTCGACGCGCTCACGCGAGCGTTCGAGGGGTGCGAGGTCGTCGCGCACTGCGCGGGCATCAACCGCGAGATCGGCGACCAGACCTACCAGCGCGTGCACATCGAGGGCACCGCGAACGTGATCGAGGCGGCGAAGCGGGCCGGGGTGCGCAAGGTCATCATGCTGAGCTTCCTGCGGGCGCGGCCCGACTGCGGATCGCCATACCACGAGTCGAAGTGGGCGGCCGAAGAGCTGATCCGCGACTCGGGCCTCGACCACACGATCCTCAAGGCCGGCATGATCTACGGCCGCGGCGACCACCTCATCGACCACCTCAGCCACACCGTGCAGACCCTGCCGGTGTTCGCGACCGTCGGCTTCCGCGAGAAGCCCATCCGGCCCATCCCGATCGACGACCTCACCGACATCCTCGTGGCCGCGATCGACGGGCGGATGCCGCGTGCCACCGTCGCGGTCGTCGGCGCCGAGCAGCTACTGCTGTCGAAGGCCGTGCGGCGCGTGGCATCCGTCGTCGGCCGTCGCGTGGTCGTGGTGCCGTGGCCGGTGTGGGCGCAGTACGCGCTCGCGCAGGTGACCGAGTGGACCATGAAGGTGCCGCTCGTCGCGAAGGCCCAGGTGCGCATGCTCGCCGAGGGCGTGACGGATGCCGCGCCGCCCGCGGCATCCGTGCCCGACGACCTGCTCCCCCGGCGCATGTTCACGGCCGAGCAGATCCGCAGCGCCCTGCCCGAGCCCGGCGGGTTCGGGTGGCGCGACCTGCGCATCAGCGGCTGAAGCCGGTCAGACGGCTCCGGGTGATCGCCCGGCGGAGGGCTGCGGCGCGGGGTCCTGCACGAGCTTCATCGACACGAGCTCGGTGAATCCGACGCGTCGGGCGAAGCGCACCTTCCGACGCTTGTACACCGTGAAGCCGAGCTTGGCGTAGAGGCCGAGGGCGGGTGCGTTGGTGTTCTTGATGTCCTCGAGCACGTACTCGCGATACTCGGGCAGCGCGAGCAGGTGACGCAGCAACGCGGTCGCGACGCCGCGCCCCTGATAGGCCGGCTCGGTGGCGACGAACCCGATCTCGGCGAGCCCGGGCCGGGCGCCCTCGGTGGCGCCCATGAACCAGCTCCGGATCACCACGTAGCCGAGCAGCCCGCGCGCCAGCCCGAGGTGACGCCGGATCTCCCGCCATCGCGGTGCGAACAGCGTCTGGTCGCCCTCGGTGAGCGAGGCGAGGCCGGCGGGCTCCCCGTCGACGAGCGCGATGTAGAACCGTTCGAGCAGCAGCATGTGCTCGAACGCGTCGGCCAACTTGCCGGTGTCGCGCGAGAACGCGACGAAGTCCTCGGCGAAACTGCGCACGTAGACCTCGGTGATGCGGCGCCGGTATCCCTCGCCGAGCGCGTCTCCCCGCTCGACCGCGACCATCGTCTCGACCATCCCGTCCACTCCGCTCTTACGCATCCGTACGCGTTCGACCATATCCACCGGCACGTCCACCGCGACATCCGTCGGCGTCAACGGTGGTAGCCGGCGCCCTACGCCCAGCCGAGCTCGCTGGAGCCGAGCATCGTCGAGCCCGAAGTAGTGACCGATCTCGTGCACGAGCGTGATGCGGACCCGCGAACGCAGCGCGTCGAGGTCGGCGCTGTGCTCCTGCAGGTTGTTCTTGTACAGCGTGATCCGATCGGGAAGCTCCCCGAAGCCGTAGACCCCGCGCGTGGTCAGCGGATGCCCGCGGTACAGCCCGAAGAGCCGCGGCCGCTCCCCCCGCGGCTGATTCTCGACCGTGATCGCGACATTCTCGACCCCACGGACCATGTCGTCGGGGAGCGCGTCGAACACCTCGGCGACCATTCGCTCGAAGTCGTCATCGGAGATCTCGACCATGTCCCAATTGTGCGCGCTGCACGTGCAGAAGGCGCGGGCATCACGTCACGGCGAACACCGGCACGACCTCGTCGCGCTCCCCCGGCCCGCTGGGCACGTACTTCACGCGCACGCGTGCGTTGAGCAGGTCGGCGTCGGGGTCGGCGGAGAGCTCTGCCCACCACCAGGGCCCTTCATCGAGCTGCACGATGCCGACGACGGTCCGGGTGGGCCCGTCGGCATCGCGGCCGTGCACCACCGACCACGAAACCACCTGTCCGAAGCCCGAAGCCGGCACGCGCTCGTAGCGATCGGGGTCGAGCGAGGCATCCGCTCGCGGGCTGAGGATCTCGCCGGTCGTCGTGTTGCGCACGAGCTGGAACTCGCCGGCGCGGGTGCCGTCGAAGAACGCGGCGGATGCGGCATCCCGCCGCACTGGGAAGAGAGGCATGTCGTGCTCCTAGACCGTTCCGAGGATGAGCGTGGAGTGGTGGTCGAGCACGCCGCCGTTGCCCGAGACGAGCACCACGATCGTGGCGCTCGACCTGCCGCTCGCCGCCCTGGCCGCGCGCCTGGATGACGCCCTCCGACAGCGGCGTCATGCCCCACATGTAGTACGACGACAGCTGCCCGCCGCCGGTGTTGACCTTCAGCGATCCGTCCGGCCCGAGCACGCCGGGCTCCGACGACGAACGCACCGCCCTCTCCCTTCTCGCAGAACCCGTAGTCCTCGAGCGTGACCAGCACGGTGAAGGTGTAGCAGTCGTACAGCTCGACCACGTCGATGTCGGCGAGCTGATGTCCGCCATCCGCAGCGCCGCAGGTCCCGCCATGGCCGCGCCCGAGACCAGTCCGAAGTCGTCGTTGCGCTCGAACGTGTCGCCCGGGTGCGCCTGCGCCCACCCGTAGACGCCGACCGCCGGCTGGGCGAGGGATGCCGCGCGCTCGGCGCTCGTGACGATGACCGCGACGCCGCCGTTCGAGACGAGGCAGCAGTCGAGAGGTGGAACGGCTCCGCGACCCAGCGCGACGCGTGGTAGTCCTCCATGCGTGAGCGGAGTCGCGGAACTGGGCGAGCGGGTTACGCACCGCCCAGTCGCGCTGCGCAACGGCGATCGCGCCGAGCTGGTCGCTCGTCGTGCCGTACTTCTCCATGTGCCGCCGCGCCGCGAGCGCATAGAGGGTGTTCGCCGAGTACAGCCGAGCTCGATGCGTTCAGCCCCGTGCCATCCGCTCGGCATCGACGCCGTCTCGCGGTAGGCGGCACCGGCGCCCTTGTCGGCCTTCAGCGGTCGTCGGCGAACACGCACGCGATGGTGTCGGCCATCCCGGCCTGCACGGCCATCGCCGCGTACTGCACCATCTGCGCGGCCGTCGATCCGTACCCCTGCATCTGCGTGAGCAGCTTCAGGTTCGTGAGGCCGAGCTCGCCCTGCAGGCCTAATCCGACCGACGTGTTGATACCGCCGGAAACCAGCAGCCCGTCGATGTCGCCGAGCGCCAGTCCTGCATCGGATGCCGCGAGCGTGACCGCCTCGGCGGCGAACTGCCCCGCGGTCGTGCCGTAGACCTTGCCGAGCTCGGTGATGCCGAGGCCGGCGATGGCCGCCTTCGGTCTGCCATTCGTGCCGTTCGAGGCGTTCGTACCGTTCGCCATGCTCACTTGCCCTCCCAGCGCGGTGCGCGCTTCTCGGCGAAGGCGAGCATGCCCTCCTGCGCGTCGGCGCTGCGCATGAGGCGCTCGCCCTCCACGCCGGTGCGCTCCCAGTCGGATGCCTCGGCGACGATGTCGCCGTCGGTGATGCCCCGCGCGATCCGCTTGCTCACCTGCACGGCGAGCGGCGCGTTCTCGCAGATCGTCGTGGCGAGCGCGAGCGCCTCGTCGATCAGGCCCTCGAGCGGCACGACACGGTTCACGAGCCCGAGCTCGTGCGCTCGCTGCGCGGTGATCGGCTGCCCGGTGAGGATCGCCTCCATGGCGACCTTCTCGGGGATCTGCCGGGGCAGGCGGAAGGTGCCGCCGGCTCCGGCGAAGATGCCGCGCTTCACCTCGGGCAGTCCGAACGTCGCCGTGTCGGCGGCGACGGCGAGGTCGCTCGCGAGCACGATCTCGGTGCCACCGCCGAGCGCGAAGCCGTTCACGGCGGCGATCGTTGGCTTGGAGATGAAGTGGCGCACGTAGCCGGCGAAGCCCCAGCGAGCGAGGCGCTCGTCGCCGGTGCCGTTGAGGCGCCCGGCCGCGGCCTCCTTGAGGTCGGCGCCCGCACAGAACGCCTTGTCGCCGGCTCCGGTGATGATCACCACCCACACGGAGGAGTCCGCCTCGGCCGCGTCGAGCGCCTCGCCGACCCCGATGGAGAGGTCGAGCGAGACGGCGTTGCGCGCCTCGGGGCGGTTGAGGGTGACGATCATCACCTGGTCTCGTCGTTCGACGAGCACGGTGCCGTTGCCGAAGGTCTCGACCTGGGCTGCTTCCGTCATCTCGTCAGTCTGCATGGTCACGAGCTGGTTCCTTTCCTATGCGTTCTGCTGGGGCTCTTATGCGTTCTGCATGGGAGCGGGCGCCGGCGCGGGAAGCACCGCGGGATGCACCTGCAGCACCCCGTCCTCGAGCAGTTCATCGATGTAGTCGTCGTCGTAGCCGAGCAGCTCGCGCACGATCTCGCGGGTGTGCTCGGCCTGGCGGGGCGCCGGCTCGAGCCGGGGCTGCGCCACGTGCTCGAATCGCGCCTCGGCCAGGTTCGTCATGAGCGGCGCCGGTCGCAGCGGGTGCACGAGTTCGCCGAAGACGCCGCGCGCGGCGAAGTGGCCATCAGCGGCGAAGTCGCGCGGGCGCATCATCTGCCCGGCGGGAACGCCCGCGGCCTGCAACTCCTCCGCCGCCACCGGCGCCGGGCGCCCCGACGTCCACTCGACGACAGAGGCCCGCAGCTCGTCTACGTTCGCGAGTCGGCCCTCGGCCGCGGCGAAGCGCGCGTCGGCGAGCCAGTCGGCGCGGCCGATCGCGCGGGCGAGCGCGCGGAACTGGTCGTCGCCGACCGGGTCCACGACGACCCACTCGTCGTCGCCGGCGCCCGGGAAGATCCCGCGCGGCGCGTCCACGCCTCGGATCGACCCCTCGATCGTCACCGAGCCCGGGCGCACCGATTCGAGCGCGAGCCGGTCGGCCATGGCTGAGAAGATCGCGTCGACCTGCGCGGTCGAGACCCGACCGCCGCGGCCGGTGATCGAGCGGCGCAGCAGCAGCGCGGTGACCGCGATGGCGTTGAGCCGGCCCACGACATGGTCGGGGTAGATCGTGATCGCGTCGCTGAAGCTGCCGTCGATCTCGGGGTAGCTCCAGAGCAAGCTCATGCCGGCGCTCGCCCGCACGAGCGGGCCGTACCCGAGGCGCGTGCTCCACGGACCTGTGTTTCCGAATGCGCTCGACTCCGAGAGCACGATGCGGGGGTTGATCTCCTGCAGTGTCTCCCAGTCGAAGCCGAGACCCGCGAGCGTACCGGGCTTGAAGTTCGTGAGTACGACGTCGGAGTCGGCCACGAGCTGGCGGAAGATCGCTCTGCCCTCGTCGCTCTTCAGGTTCAGGCCGAGGCTGCGCTTGTTGCGCTGCCCGGCTGCGAACCCGTCGGCGATCTCCGACCCGTCGAGCGATCCGCGCGCGCCATCGGGGAACTCGCGGCTCTCGACCTTGATGACCTCCGCGCCGTAATCGCCGAACAGGCGGCCCAGCTCTGCGCCGACGACGATGACGCCGAGGTCGAGCACTCGCAGCCCCGAGAACGGCAGCGGCCCCGACGGCGACCACGTGGGCCGCGGTCCGTCGAGGGGCGCAGGCAGCGGCGCCGCAGCATCCGCAACTGCACCGATCGGAGCGCGGATGCCGCTGCGCTCGCCGTCGAGTTCGAAGATGCCGGTCGGCACCGTCGCCGTCACGCCGTCGACCTCGAGCGAGGTGAACGCGCCGGCCTCGATGAACGCCTCGGTGCGGAGCACCTCATCGGCGTGGGCGAGACCCGCCGTCGGCACGCCGAACGACTGGCCCTGCTCCGTGGCCTCGTCGCGGCTGAGGTTCGCCAGCATTGCCCCGATCAGCGGGTAGAGCGTCTTGGCGGCACCGAATCGCACGGGCGTGCTGTTGTACTTCGGGTCGGCGAACTCCCCGGGCTCGCCGAGCCAGTGGAACATGCCCTGCCACTGGCGGGCGCTCAGCACGCAGATGCGCACCCAGCCGTCGCGCACGGGGAACATCGGGTACAGATGGCGCGAGTCGGGGCGGCCCTGAGGCTGGTCCATGAGCGACTCGCCGGCACGGGCGCTGCCGCCGATGCCGAGCGCCGGGTCGAGGATCTGCACGAGCGCGTCGTTGACCGAGAAGTCGATCGACTCGCCGTGGCCCTGGCCGAGCGCCTGAACGTATCCGAGGATGACCGCCCACGCCGCCTGGGCCGCCGCCGCCTCGTAGGCGAGGAACGACGGCGGCAGCAGCGGCTCGGTCTCCTCGGGCAGGCCCGAGCGCGAGAGCACCGTGCTGAGCGCGAAGTGCACGTCGGGGGTGCCGAGCCAGTCGGATCGCGGCCCGTGCACGCCGAAGTCGGTCAGGCTCGCCGCGAGGATCCGCGGGTTGGCGGCCCGCGCGGCAGCCCGGTCGAGGCCGCGCTCGCGCTGGCTCGCCTCGTCGCCGTCGACGAGGAGGATGTCGGCGGTGACGAGCAGGTCGTGCACGCGCCGTGCTCCCTCGTCGGTCGCGGCATCCGCTGCGACGCTCGTCTTGTTCGCATTGCGGATCGCGAACGTGAGGCTGGCGTCGCCGTGCAGCGCGCCCTCACCGCGAGCGGTCGAGCCGCCCGACGATTCGAGGCGGAGGACGTCTGCGCCGAGGTCGGCGAGGATTCGGCCGACCGACTGCAACGGGCCGTCGACGGCGTCGACGACGCGGACGCCGCGGAGGGGCAGGTCATGGGTTGTGGTGGTGGACATGGCGGGCACTCCTTCGTACCGGTGGTTCGGTGTGGGTGGGCTTCTGAGAACGCTGATTGCGAGAACTTTGGCCGGCGGCCTGCTACTCGGCGATCTCGACAAGCGAGCGGTCCTTGGTGCGCACGCCCATGCGAATGAGGAGCGCCGCGACGAGCAGGAGGGTGATCATCGCGATGCCGGCCGGGACGGCGCCGGCGCCGAGCAGGATCGGGAGGATCACGAACGGTGCGACCGCGCCGCCCAGATGCCCGATGCCGTCGCAGATCGCGGCAGCCGTCCCGCGCTGCTTGGTCGGGAAGACTTCCGCCGTGTAGGTGTACGCCGGGGTTGCCATGAAGGTGATGCCGGCGGTGGCGAAGAGGGCGCCCGCCGTGGCCGCCCACTCGCCCCATCCCGAGATGATCAGGGCAACGCCGAGCGCGAACGCGACCGTGCCGATGATGATGAGCGTGCGCCGTTCGATCCGCTCGATCACGGCCACGACGACGAAGCCGATGAGCAGCGGGGCGGCGCGGGTGAGCACGGTGATGAAGAGCGCGTTCGAGGTTGCGACGCCGACCCCTTCGAGCAGCAGCGGGAGGTAGCTCGCGAACGCGTACATCGCCACATAGAAGATGAACCAGAAGCCGAGCACGATCAGAAGGCGGCTGCGCAGCGGCGGGCGCAGCAGCGCACGCAGCGGACTCTCGCGATCGGCGGTCTCCTCGGCGGGCGTCTCCTCGACCTGAAGCAGCGCCTCTTCGTCCACCGGGACGCCCGCGTTGCGTTCCATCTTTCGGACGATCGCCGTCGCCTCGTCGACACGGCCGTTCGCGATGAGCCAACGAGGCGACTCCATGAGCGCCGTCTTGTTGATGAAGAACAGCATCAGCAGCACGAGCCCGCCGAAGGCGAGCAGTCCGCGCCAGCCGAGCTCGGGCCACGCGGCCAGCACGGGCAGCGAGGCGAAGCCGACGATGAGGTTCAGGATGCCGCCGATGACGTAGAGGAACGACAGGTACTTTCCGCGCCGGTTCTTCGGGGCCATCTCGCCGATGTACGCCGAGCACAGCGCGAGCACCGCTCCCATGCCGCCGCCCGTGAGGAACCGGAAGAACGACAGTGACGCCATGTCCCACGAGAACGCGGTCAGGAATCCGCCGACGCCGAGCAGCGCGATCGTCAGGAAGAGCCCGACCTGGCGGCCGCGTCGGTCGGAGATGTGCCCGAACACGTACGCGCCGACGGCGTAGCCGACGAGGTTTGCGGTGACGGGCCAGGCCAGGTCCGTGCCCGCAAGGCCGAGGTCCGCCATCATCGCCGGCAGCGTCACGGCGAAGACGCCGATGTCGTAGTTCGCGAAGAAGAAGGCGAGCATGAGGGCGAGCCAGGCCCATCGATTGAGGCCGACCCGCGGCATCCGGTCGATCGTCTGCTCGAGGGTGAGCCGGGCTGGAGGTACTGCGGCGTGGTGAAGATCCGTCGTTGAAGAAGACATCATCGTCCTTTGCGTCGAGCTGTCGGCCTCACCTGCGAAGCCGGTGGCGGGCGTCGGTGCCGCGCCTGAGTGGCCTCAACAGTAAGAACGGAGGTGGGTGCTCTGCGCAGCCGATTCGAGCGGATGCCGCGGGCCTCAGGCGACCGTTGCACCGGACCGTACGTGCACGGTGCGGCGTGCAGGTTGCGCCCCGTGCGGGGGCCGCTTCTCGCTCTTGGACCGCGCGGGGGCGCGTCGGATAGGTTCGTCCTGATGGAACTGTCCCAACTCCGGGCGTTCGTCGCGACGTCGCGCGAACGGAACATCGCGCGCGCCGCCGAGTCGTTGAACCTCACCCCGTCACCGGTCAGTCGCACCATCAAGGACCTCGAGAGCCAGCTCGGCGGCGACCTCTTCGTTCGCTCGTACCACGACCTGCAGCTGACCGAGCTCGGCGAGCGGATGCTGCCACCGGCGGTGCGCATCGTGACCCAGGCCGACGCGATGCTGCCGCCACGGCTGGGCCGCGAGAACCGACCCCGAGTCGGGTCGACGCCCTGGGCGCCCTACGCGCTTCCTCGACGACCTGAACCAGGTGGCCAACGAGGTGTTCGACGGAGCGGTCGACTTCGACTCCGACCTCTCATCAGCGCTGCTGAACTCGCTGCGGCACGGCGCACTCGACCTCGCGCTCGTGCACCTTCCAGTCGCCTCTCCCGAGATCGCGACGCGAGTGTTGGGTCGATACGACTTCCGGGCGATCGTCATGGCGAGGGATCCGCTCGCGCAGCAGGAATCGATCGCGCTCGCCGACATCCGCGAGTACTCGGTACTCACGATGCCGCGCATGATGCAGCCGCTGCCCATGGCGGCCCTGCACGACCGCCTCTTGCAGAGCGGCGTTCGCGACCAGGTCGAGATCGACCTTCGGGACTTCCTGTCGATCCGCTCCCGGTTGCGTCAGCCGCGCACCGTCATGCTCGCGACGACGGCGACTGATTCACCGCTCGCTGCAACCGTGTATCCGGGCGAGGTGGCGCTGCTCCCGATCCGCGATCTCGACGTCGAGTTCCTTCTCGGCGTAGCCTGGCGCGAGCCGAACTTCGCGCACGGCGGTCGCATCGCCGAACTCGTTGAACGGCTGCATCCGCTGCCGGGCGAGCCGCCCGTCGTGGTCTAGCAATCCGCGACCGCCGGCCCTTCCGCCGTTGCGGCTCCAGCCGCTATCGGCCCGGTCAGCCGCCGTGGCATGCGTGCCCGAGACGCAGATACGCAATGCGGGAAGCAGAGAGCGGTTGCGTATGTCATTCAATCCCGACGAGATGTGTCCAACTGCGCCTCGTTGCGGCGTCATCCGGCGTTCCCACCGAGCATGTGCAACTCCGTCACCCGCACCTTCGAGCAACGCGCGCACTCAAAGTACGGTTCCGTGTCGGGTTCCCGGCGCACTACCCATTTGTGAATACCGAGCCGGCACCGGAGAGGCTTACCTCGCATTTCGTATCCCCCTTTGGACACGGCACCAAAGATCTGGTGAGAACTACAGTCCAAGGGTTCCAGTTCAGGGGCAACCGGATCGGGCCATTTGGCCGGTTCGGACTCCACGGCGAATTCGGCGCTCTGCACTGGAGTCGACCGCGCCCCTCTCCGCGTTTGGTGTGTACACGCCTCCAATTGGGCGAGGCGTGTCTGCACCGAGTGGACGATGAAGGTGCCGCTCGTCGCGGAGGCCCAGGTGCGCATGCTCTCCGAGGGCGTGACGGATGCCGCGCCGCCCGCGGCATCCGTTCCCGACGAGAACTTTTCGCGCGCGGTGTCGGATCGCGGCAACGCCGTTCGTAGCAAGGGTGAGAGGTCGCCCGCGAGGGGCGCACCCAGAAGGGACCACGATCATGAAGCTGATCACCAACACCCAGGTCTCCGTCGACGGCGTGATGCAGGCCAACGGCGGGAACAACCCGGTGCTCGACCCCGGATTCGACCGAGGCGGGTGGGCGCTGCCGCTGGGCGATGACGAGTCGACCGCCTACATCGCCGAGTTCTACCAGCGCGCCGACGCGTTCCTGTTCGGCCGGCGGACTTACGAACTCTTCGCCGGGTACTGGGGGGTCAAAGACGCCCTCGACAACCCGTTCTCCGGCGCCATGAACACGCGCCCGAAGTTCGTCGCATCGAACACGATCACCGACCCGGCATGGGCGGACACGACCGTGCTCTCCGGAAATCTCGAGGCGGCCATCCGCGAGCTGAAGGCCAAGCCAGGCGGCGAGCTGCAGGTGCACGGAAGCGGCCAGCTGATCCGCTGGCTGCTCGAACACGAACTCGTCGACGAGATGACGCTGATCGTCTGCCCCGTGATCGTCGGCGCGGGCACGCGGCTGTTCCCCGAGACGGGCACGGACTTCGCCCTCGACCTCGTGGATTCACGCACCTTCCCGACGGGCATCACGGTTCAGACCTACCGGCCCGCCGGGCGCCCGCAGTATGCGTAGCAGGCAGCACACAGAGCACAATGGCCCTGAACCACATCCGGGAGGTGTGAGATGCAGTACCTGGTTTCCGTGATCGACGACCGGACCAACTCCGGCACGCCCGGAGGAAATGGTGGCGATCGACGAGTTCAACGACCGCCTCCGGGCGGGCGGTCACTGGGTATTCGCGGCCGGCCTCGCCGCACCCAGCACGGCGACGGTCATCGACGGCCGAGGCGAGGAGCCGGTGTTCACCGACGGGCCCTTCATCGAGTCGAAGGAGCACACCGCCGGCTTCTGGATCATCGACGCTCCCGACCTCGACGTCGCGCTCGCGCTCATGGCCGAGGGGTCGAAGGCCTGCAACCGGCGCGTCGAGGTGCGACCATTCCTGGTCACGGGAGCCTGATGATCATCGAATTCGGCTCGTCGGTTCGACGGAGCATCCCGGGCACCGTGATGCGTTGATCGCTCGACATGTCCGGGCCGATCGCGTACCGTTCGAGCGATCGAGAGAGAGATCACGGCGGACGAGGGAGTCACGATGGCAGAGGTACTGCTCTTCCACCACGCACTGGGCCCAACCGAGGGCTTGCATGCCTTCGCGGACGAGCTGCGTCGAGCGGGCCATACCGTGCACACACCTGACCTCTTCGAAGGGCGGACCTTCGACTCGATCGAGGCGGGCGTCGGTTACGCCAACGAAGTCGGCTGGGGCGAGATCATGGCGCGCGGCGAGCGCGCGGCGGAGTCGCTGACGAACGAGCTCGTCTACGGAGGCTTCTCGCTCGGAGTCGTGCCCGCGCAGAAGCTCGCCCAGACCCGCCCTGGCGCGAAGGGCGCGCTGTTCTTCTACTCGTGCCTTCTGCCCTCGGAGTTCGGCGCGTGGCCGGCCGGCCTCCCTGCGCAGATCCACGGGGCGGACGCCGATCCCATCTTCATGGAGGAAGGCGATGTCGATGCCGCCCGCGAGCTCGTCGAGGCGGCCGACGAGGCAGAGCTGTTCCTCTACCCCGGCGACCAGCACTACTTCGCGGACTCCAGCCTGCCGAGCTACGACGCGGACGCGACGAAGCTCCTCACGCAGCGCGTGCTCGAGTTCCTCGCGCGAATCGGCTGAAGCCTGGCCCGACGAACATAACGCCGTGAACGCGTCATCCCCGACGCTCGGGGTTCACGCGAGCGATCACCTCGATCGCGCGCTGCACCCGCGCCGGATGGTTGCCGGCGTAGCTGATGACGAGCCCGGGGCGACCGACACCGGCGAAGGCCCGGCTGAGGGGTTGCACGAGCACGCCCTCGGCTCGCGCATCGGCCGCGATCCGCTCGTCATCGACGCCGTCGGCGAGTTCGATCACGAGGTGGAGTCCCGCCGCGATGCCGACCACGGAGCATCCGGGCAGGTGTTCTCGGAGTGCGACGAGCGCCGCATCGCGCCGTGCCCGGTGGCGCGCGCGCATGCTGCGCAGGTGGCGTTCAAGCACGCCGGTGCGCAGCAGGTGCGCGAGCGCCAACTGCGGCAACGCCGGAGAGCCGAGGTCGATGGCCCAGCGGAGTTCGACGAGGCGAGCGTGCAGCCGCTCGGGCGCGACGAGCCAGCCGAGCCGCAACGCGGGGGCGAGCGTTTTCGACAGGCTGGCCGTGTAGGCGACCGCATCCGGGGCGAGGGGTTGCACCGCCCGCACCGGTCGGCGGTCGTACCGGTACTCGGCGTCGTAGTCGTCCTCGATGACCAGGTTCTCGCCGCCACGCGCCCAGGCGACGAGCTCCCTGCGACGCTCCGGCGAGAGCACGACTCCGGTCGGGTACTGGTGAGCGGGCGTCACCAGCACTGCACGGGCACCTGAAGCCGAGAGCGTCCGAACCTCGATGCCGTCGCGATCGACGCCCACCGGCCTGACCTCGCCCAGCCAGTGGCGCAGGATGCGTCGACTGCCCTCCGCGCACGGGTCCTCCACCGCGACCGGGACGCACCGGTCATCGCGCAGGAGCTGTGCGACGAGGCTCAGCGCACCGGTGACCCCGCCGGTCACGATGATGCGATCGGGCTGCGCGACCACCCCGCGCGACCGTGCGAGCCATCCGCTCAGTTCATGCCGGAGCTCGACCGTGCCCTCGGGCGGAGCATAACCGAGCTGGCGGGCCGTCGCCGTCGCGAGCACCTCGCGCTCTGCGCGCAGCCAGGCACTGCGAGGGAACGCCGCGAGATCGGGCAGGCCCGTGGCCACGTCGATGACGTCGGCGTGCGGCAGGGAGCTCGGCACGGCGTCGTGCCTCGCGCCCGGCACCTCCACCCACGCGTCCGATCGGCCCGCGGGCGCCCCGGTGGGCGTCGCCGCCGGCGCTGCCGCCGACCGTCCCGCCGCGCGAGCAGACGACAGCCCCGCCGCCACGACCGTCGTGCCCGCTCCCGCGCTGCCCGCGATGAGGCCTTCCTCCGTGAGGCGCCGGTAGGCCTCGGCGACCGTGCCACGCGAGAACCCCAGGTCCTCGGCCAGGACCCGGGTCGCTGGCAGCCGTGAGCCGATGCCGAGCGCGCCGTCGAGGATGGCGGTGCGGAGCCGGAGCGTGAGCCACTCGGTGCGCGCACCGCGCCCGACCGGCTCGGGATCGAGTTGGAGGAAGTCGGACCCGCGCATTGGACCAATCTAGCGTGACCCATTTGGACCTTCCGCGAGGACCAACCGGCGCAGACGATGGACGACATGACCCCAGATGCCGCCGACGCGTTGACGCTCGTCCGAACGACGTCGACCGATCGGCGGTTCTGGTGGAGCGCGTGGCCGGGCTTCGCCGGCATGGCGTTGCTGGGCAGCAGCGTCGCGGTGATCTCCGCGACCCGCCACCTGCCCGTCCTCGGCGTGCAGTCCGCCCGCTACGCCGTCGCCGCGGGGACGCTCGTGCTCCTCGCCCGCCTGCTCCGCGTGCGGCTCGTCCGACCCCGGCGCGGCGATCTCGGCTGGGTGATCGGTGGCGCCGCGACGGGGCTGGTGGGGTTCAACCTCGCGACGATCGTCGGCGCGCGCCACGCCGAGCCGGGACTGCTCGGTGCGGCCGTCTCATGCATCCCGATCGTGCTGGCGACCGCGGGCGCGCTCGCGCAGTGGCGGCGGCCGGCACCCTCGGTCGTCGCCGGCGCGGCGATCGTCGGTGCGGGAGCCATCGCCGTCACCGGATGGGGGCGCGGCGATGCGATCGGCATCGCGATGGCCGTCAGCCTCATCGCCTGCGAGGCCGCGTTCACGCTCATGGGTTCGAGGAGCCTCCCCCGGATGGGCGCCTGGAGCTACTCCATCTGGACGTCGGCGGTCGCCGCCGTGGTCTTCGCGGTGCTCTCCGCCGTCGTCGAGCGCCCAGATCCAGCCTCGTTCGCGACGCCGGACGCCTTGGCCGCGATCGCCTACCTGGGTTCGATCGCGACAGCGCTGGCGTTCGTCTTCTGGTTCACGGGCGTCGAGCGCCTCGGCCCGAGCCGGGTGGGGCTCTGCGCCGGCATCGCCGCACCTTCGGCCGCCCTCATCGGCGGGCTCGTCGGTGGGCCGCTCCCCTCTCTCGGCGCCTGGCTCGGGATGACGGTGATCGCGGCCGGCCTCGTCGTCGGGTTCCGACCGTCCGCTGACGGGCGCTCGCCTGTGCGCGGCACCGGCAAATGGGGATGGAGCCAGGGATGGAGCCGAGGATGACGCGACGATTTCGGCACTCCGACGAGGTCTGGCTGACCTTCCCGAGCCTGCGTGCCGGGGCGCTCGTCTGCGACGGCATCCGGGTGGACGCCGACGTCGACGCATCCGTGCGCGAGCGCACCGCGCTCGCCGCGCGGCGGGCAGAACACGTTCCCGAGAGCGAACTCCCCGAGATCCGGGCCTGGCGGCGGACGTACGCGCAGATGGGACTGAAGCCCACGCAGTACCGGTGCGCCGCGGAGTCCCTGCTCCGCCGCATCCGGACGCAAGGCGACCTGCCGCGCCTGCATCCACTCGTGGACCTGTGCAACGCGGTGTCGGCGGCACGCGCGATCCCGATCGCGGTCCTCGACCTCGACCGAGTCGAAGGCGACCTCACCGTGCGTCCTGCGTGTGGCGCTGAGACGTACGTGACGTTCTCCGGCGACGTCGAGCATCCTGCCGCAGGCGAGATCGTCTACGCGGATGACGCGGGCTCCGCGCACTCCCGCCGCTGGGTGACGCGCCAGAGCGGCCGTTCCGCGGTGACCCCGGACACCCGTCGCGTGCTCGTGGTCGTCGAGGCGGTGCACGACTCGGCCGCGATCGACGTTGCCGCGACCCTCGACGAACTCGCCGAGCGGATCGGCCGCACGTGGCGTCCGGCCCACCACCGGATGCTCACCGCGGTCGAACCTGCGATCAACCTCGATCGATGACCGATGGGGCGCGCCTCAGTCGGGGTCGAGGCAGCCGACGACGCCGAGCTCTTCTCTACCCCGGCGACCAGCACTACTTCGCCGACTCCAGCCTGCCGAGCTACGACGCAGACGCGTCGAGGCTCCTCACACATCGCGTGCTGGAGTTCCTCGCGCGGAACGGCTGAAGCCTGAGTCATGGCCCGACGTCATCGCCCGACGTCGCCGGCCGACCGCGAGCCGCGAGCGGCAGCCCGATCACCAGCGTCGCCCCGGTCACGAGGTGCATCACGACGAGCACCACGAACACGGCGCCCGCTGCGCCCCCCGTCACCGGCGCGAGCAGCGAGAGAGCGAGCACCGTCCAGCCGATGATCGCGAAGACCCGGCCAGGGTGCTTCACGAACCGCTCGAGCAGGGCGAGCACGCCCCACGCGGCGAGTCCCGCGACGAGGACCACGACGACGATCGACAGCGGCGTGATGGTCTGCGCCGCCGCGCCGGAGCCCACCGTGAGGTCGACGCCGGCGATGGGCACGGCGATCACCCACACGATGAGCGGCGCCGCAATGGCCGCCGCCACGGTCGCGACCCTGCCGAGACGGCGGCGGCGTGAATACTGTGTAGTCATCTCATCCATGCAGGTGACATTACGAGCGCCCGGCCTCACCCGGTAGGGTCGGATGTCCCTACCTCGACGAGACGTATGGCATCGGCGGCTTGCCGCCGGTGCAGGTCGCTCCGTCGCCCGGCATGCGGTGGTCTGATACGTTCGCCGCATACCCCGTCGTAAGATGGCCGGCGGAGAGGACGAGGGCGATGGCCGATCCGGTGGGCGACATCATCGGAGACTATCGGGCGTTCGCGGCGCAGCAGCGCGACCGCTTGCTCGCCCGAGGCATCGACATCGCGCCGTACGAGCTGAGCCACCTCGCCGTCCGCGTGCCGGAGTGGGACCAGTATGTCCACCTGCGGACCCTGCTCGAGCGCCACGCCATCGCCAATGTGGAGGGCGTCTGGAACGGGCGGCCGATGTCCATGATCCTCCTCGCCGAGCCGCTCGGCGTCCTCGACGGCCAGGTGATCCCGCTCATCGAGCTCATCCCGCCCGTCCACCAGCGCGTCTACAAGATGGGCATGGAGCACTTCGGCGTGGTCGTCGGCGAGGAGGTCGACGCGTTCTCCCGCCGGCATCGAGCGGCGCTGACCGGCCAGCAGTTCCAGAGCCAGTGGAACGAGCCGTATTACGTCCTGTTCGAGGACTTCACCCACGTGAAGTTCCACCGCCGCTCGCTGCGCGCGGTGATCGAGCTGCAGGGCGGGACGTTCGAGGGCATCCATCATGTCGACGGCTGGGTCCCGCAGCGGCTGGTCACGGCGACTGGTCCGAACCCTCTGCCGCGCTGAGCGGAGCGGGCGGTCGGAGTACGTCGAGATCCTCGTCTTCTCACCGATGCAGTACCTCGAAAAGGACAAGGGCTGAAAACCCCAGCGCAGTCCGCCTCTGTCGGACACGCCCTAGTCGTCGAGGCTCCCCATCGTGAGGTTGACGATGGTGCCGGTCAGCCCGCTCGCGCGGTCGGAGGCGAGGAAGGCGGCCACCCCGGCCATCTCGTCCAGCGACATGAGCCGCCGCGGGTGCGTCTTGCTCGCGAGCAGCTCCTCCCACTGCTCCCACGTCAACCCCGTGGCCGCGGCGCGCGGCTCGAAGGCCTCGCGAATCGTGCTCGACTCCGGCATCGCCTGCGGCCGGAGCCCGACCACGCGGATGCCTCGGGGCGCGAGCTCCGCCGAGAGGTCGCGGGTGAGGGCCTCCATCGCCGCCATCGCCGGCCCGTACCCGCCAACGAGTGGGATCCCGGTACGGGAGTGGAGCGCGGTGACCCGCATGATCACGCCCGACCCCGCCTGCGACATCCGCCGTGCTGCCAGGCGTGCCGTGAGGAAGTACGACCGCGTGTAGGCGTCGATCGGCCTGGCGAACTGCTCCGCGTCGATGTCCACGAGCGGCACGCCGACGACTCCGGCATCCGGAATCCCGACGGCATTGAACGAGATGTCGACCCGGCCGACCCGCTCGACCACCGACTGCAGGTGCGCGTCGATCGCGTCCTCGTCGAGGGCGTCGACCTGTGCAGCCTCGGCGAATCCGCCGGCAGCACGGATGTCGGCCGCGACCGCCTCGACGGGTCCCGGCGCGTGTCCGGTGAGGAACACCTCCGCCCCCTCCTCGGCGAAGGCACGGGCGACGGCACCTCCGATCGACCCTCCGGCTCCGTAGACCACCGCGATCTTGTTCTCCAGCAACATGGGGTTTCCTTTCGTCACTGATGAAGACCCCGCGGATGCCGCGAACTGGGCTTCGGCGACCGCCCATTCCGTGTGACGGCCGGTGTCCATACAGTGAGGAGCAGGACGCTCCGGAGGCGGGTGACGAATCATGGGCGTGGTGGCGGATGACCTGGTCGCGCGGGCCCGAGCGGGCGACGGCGAGGCGTTCCGTGAACTCGTCGCGCCGCACCAGCGCGAACTGCAGGTGCATTGCTATCGGATGCTGGGCTCCATCAGCGACGCCGAGGATGCGCTGCAGGACACCCTGCTCGCGGCGTGGCAGGGCCTCGCCTCGTTCGAGGGCCGCTCGTCGCTTCGCACCTGGCTGTACCGCATCGCCACCAACCGGTGCCTCAATGCGCGGCGCGCGGCGGCGCGTCGCCCGGCGAAGGAGTGGGACGTGCCGCGAGTCGACCCACCTGAGCCCACCCGCCTCGGCGAGGTCGTCTGGCTCGAGCCCATCCCCGACTCCCTCCTCGAGGGCGTGATCGACCAGCCGCCCGACCCCGCGGCTCGATACGAACAGCGGGAGTCGATCTCGCTCGCATTCGTGACTGCGCTCCAACTCCTTCCGCCGCGCCAGGTGGCCGTGCTCGTGCTGCGTGACGTGCTCGGCTATCCCGCATCCGAGGTGGCCGCCATGCTCGACACCTCCGTCGACTCGGTCACGAGTGCCCTCAAGCGTGCGCGGGCCACCCTGCAGCGCCGGATGCCGCGGAACGAGCCGCCGCCTCCCCCGGGCTCACCCGCCGAAGCCGCGCTCGCTGCGCAATTCGCCGACGCCTACGAGTCGGCCGACCTCGGGGCCCTCATCGCCCTGCTCACCGACGACGTGTTCATCTCGATGCCGCCGATGCCGTTCGAGTACGAGGGACGCGAGCCGGCGGCGCGGTTCTTCGGTGCGATCTTCGACGCCGGGCGCCGCTTCGACCTCGTGCCGACGTGGGCGAACGGGCAGCCGGCCTTCGGCGCCTACCTCCGCGACGCCGGCGGCGCGCGCCACGGAGTCGGCCTCTTCGTCCTCACGCTCGCCGGCGATCGCATCCGAGCCCTGACCCGATTCGAGAACACCGTGCTCCCGTGGTTCGGGTTGCCGCGGCAGCTTCCCGAGCGGTAGGACGACCGTCCCGACGTCAGAGCGCCCCAGTCACCGCCGTCTCGCGCACCCGGCCCGCCGTCGAACACGAGCAACCGGCGGGTCGCCGCGGCATCCGCTCGCTCGCGGGGCGGACGCATGGTACGGTCGTGCCGCTGCCCGACTGAGGCGACGATCAGTGCCCGCACCGATTCCGTTCGGCGGGCATCGGAGCACAATGCAGAGCATGAAGCGGCGAATACTGTTCGCACTCACGGACGCCGGCGGCACCGTCCCGCCCGAAGTCGGGTGTCGCGCGTCGACTCGTGGATCGCGGGCATCTGATCACCGTGTGCGCAGACGAGTCCATGGCGGACCAGGTGCTTCCGACCGGCGCGACGTTCGTCCCGTGGACCTCGCGCCCGGCCGGAGCAATTCCGCGACTGGGAGCTGCGCACCCCGACAAGCCTCGCGCGGGGCATGGCAGAGCACATGTTCACCGGACCGGCGCCGGGCCAGGCATCCGACACCACGAACGCGATCGACGCGGTGCGGCCGGAGCTCGTGGTGACGTCCTTCATGGCCGTCGGCGCCATGATCGCTGCCGAGGCTCGCGGGGTTCCGTTCGACGTGCTCGATCCCGAACATCTACCCCATGCCCTCGCCCGGAGCGCCGCCGCTCGGCACCGGTCTCGCCCCCGGGCGCGGGCCGCTCGGGCGGGCGCGCGATCGGGCGGTGAACGCAGGAGCCACTCGGCTATTCGACCGGTACGCGCTCGCGCCCATCAACGCGCTTCGCGGTGATCTCGGCCTCGATCCGGTCGCGCACACGTGGGACCAGTTGCACCGCGCACGCCGAGAGCTCGTGCTCACCTCCGAGGCGTTCGACTTCCCGGCGCAATTGCGGGACAACGCCCGCTACGTCGGGCCCATCCTCGACGATCCCGCTTGGGCGGCCGACGAGGCATGGGAGCCTCCCGCCGGCGACGAGCCCCTCGTCCTGGTGGCCATGTCGTCGACGTTCCAGAACCACGTCGCGTGCATGCAGCGGATCGTCGACGCCCTCGAGAGCCTGCCCGTACGAGGACTGGTGACCACGGGCCCCGCCGTCGCGCCCGACGCGATCCGCTCACCGGCGAACGTCACCGTGGTGAACTCGGCGCCGCATCGCGAGGTCATGCGCGCGGCCGACCTCGTCGTCACCCACGGCGGTCACGGCACCGTGATCAAGACGCTTGCGGCGGAGCGGCCGCTCGTCATCCTCCACCACGGCCGCGACCAGGCAGCCAACGCCGTTCGGGTCACGAGCCGAGGCGCCGGCGTCGCGGTCTCACGCCGCGCACCGGTGCGGACGATCGCCCGCGCCATCGCCGAGGTGCTCGGCGACGACGAGTACCGCCGCGCCGCGGCAGAGCTCGGCCGGGCTGTGGCACGGGATGCCGCGAGCAGCGCGCTGCTCGACGAGCTGGAGCAGCCGATCCCGGCGAGCGGCCCGTCGACCGATCGAACGCCGACGGCCGGTTCGTAGGACGCGCGGCGACGATTTTGCGCTGCCTGTCAAGAACATGGGCAGGGCGCCGAGGCGACGACGCGGGAGGACTACGCGCCCAACCCGCGCTCTCTCGCCGCCGCCGCCGCCGCGACCCGGCTGGGCACCTGCAGACGCGTGAGCAGCTCCGACACGGTGTTCGCCACCGTCTTCGACGTCACATCCAGCTCGGCGGCGATCGCAGCGTTGTCGAGGCCGCGCGCCAAGCCACGAAGCACCTCGAACTGTCGCGCGCTGAGCTCGGGGAACTCACCGCGGCCACCGACCTCGCCCCGCGCCAGCAGCGACCGAGCCGCATCCGACAGCGCGCTCCCGACCACCAGTTGCCCGGCATGCACGGCCTGGATGGCCGCCGCGACCTCGGCACGTCCGCTCGACTTCGACAGATATCCGCTTGCCCCCACCTGGAACGCGGCGACCAGCGTGCCCGGATCCTCGAGCATCGTGAGAATGAGCACCCGAACTCCCCCGTCGACGATGCGTTTCGTCGCGGCGAGCCCGCCGATACCGGCCATCGACACGTCCATCACGACGAGGTCGGGGTCGAGCTCGTCGGCCAGCGACACTGCCGCCTCGCCGGAGTCTCCGAACCCGACCACCTCGACGCCGGGCACCGACCCGAGCAGGGCGGCGAGCCCATCCCGCACCATAGGGTGGTCGTCCACCACCAGCACGCGCACCGTCATGACGCCACCAACGGCAGTTCCACCGAGACATCCGTGCCGTCTGGTCGCCGCTGCACCGAGAATGCGCCGCCGAGCAGTTCGGCGCGTTCCTGCATCGAGGCGATGCCGACCCCCGGCTTCCATTCCCCGGCAGAGCTCCGGCCGTCATCCGTGATCCTCAGCATGAGGCGATCGCCGGCCGACCAGAGGTGCACCGCGATCGTGCCACCGCCGGAATGCCGCAGCGCATTCGACACCGCCTCGGTGCAGATGCGGTACGCCGCCGCCTCGACGCTCGGCGACACCGTCGGCAGGTCGTTGCCGCCGCGCAGCAGCACCTCCACCCGCCGACCGGCCGACGAGATCGCCGCGGTCCGCTGGCGGAGCGCTGCGACCAGACCTGCCGAGTCCAACTCGTGCGGTCGAAGATCGTTGATGACGGCGCGGATCGACTGATGGATTCCGGCCACATCGGTGCGCACGACCGAGAGCACGGGTCGGAGGGCATCCGGATCGTCCACGAGCTCCGCGGCAGCCTCCAACTTGAACGACAACCCCGTTATCGCCGACGCCACGCCGTCGTGGAGCTCACGCTGCACGCGCAGCCGCTCCGTTTCGGCGGCATCCACGACGCGACGCCGGGATGCGATGAGCTCCTGCTCCAGTCGACGCGAACCCGCGAGCAGCGCGAGCACCGGTGCGACCAGTTCCAGCACGTCGCGGTCGGATCGGGTGAGTCCCGCCTGTCCTGGCCGCACGCCGACGACGAGACGGCCGGACTGCTGCTCGTCCTGCACGAGCGGGAACTCCACCACCGACTCGACCCGCTCCCCGGTCGTCACCGCCTCCAGGCCGTCGACCTCTGAGCGACAGCCATGGCAGGCGGAGGGATGCCGCGAGTCGGCCGAGCAACTCCGCCGACTCCCCCCCGCTCGACACCTCCCGTGCCACGAGCTGCATCACGTGCACGGGCTCGGATCGGCGCCCGTAGAGCAGACGGTCGACCACCCGCTGCAGGAATCGGCGCAACGGATCGAACGCGAGCGCGACCAACAGCGCGACGATGATCGAGCTCACCGTCGACTGGAGCACAAGACTCAGCAGCGCGACGGCACCGATGTAGACGAGCACCACGACTGCGGTGAGCAGGGTCCATGCGAGTGCCCGAGAGAACACGAGCGTGATGTCGAGCAGCCGGTGCCGGAGCACCGCGATCAGGATCGCGATCGGGATGAGCGTGTAGACGAGCAGGAGGGTGTTGTCGCCGAGCCCGAACACCGTGAGCGGCACCGAAACAACGAACGCGACGAGGGCTGCGAGTGCGACCCACAGCACCTGGCGGCGCACGGTCTCGGATCCGCGGATGTACACGACGACGAGGCGAGCGAGAAGGGCGAACCAGATGATGGTCGCTGCGATATTCACGACGCTCCAGAGGGCCGTGAAGAGTTCGAAGCCCGGCGCACCGAGCGGATTCAGGTCGGTCGGCGCATTCGCGAGCATGGCGAAGACTCCGCCGAAGAGACCGACGAACCCGAGGCCGCACAGTCCGACGATCACCGCCGCGACCCGCTCGGGCGCGCTCGAGAGCCGTCCGGTAGGGAACAGGAGCAGGGTGAACGGCAGTGCGAGGCCGATGGCTATGGTCCACGCGCTGACTCCCAGCCCGCCCAGTACCGCGAGCAACTGCTCCGACCAGCTGTGCTCAACCGCGTAGAGGGACGCAGGGACCGCCGCCGCGGACACGAGATACGCGAGACCGCCGCCGAGCAGCAACCAGCCGAGCACATTTCGCGGCCTGGCGAGCGCGAGCAGGGTGCCGCAGATCGCGAGGCTCGCACCGTTGACGAGGTTGCTCAGCGCGTAGCTGTCGAACGCGTCAGCCGGCGTCCAACCGTTCGCGACGAAGAACGTGACCGTGAGGACGACGAGCGCGGCCGCGACCGTGCCGCCGGCGATGCCGACGGCACGGAGCACGGGCTGAGTCATGGTGAAGGCTGAGTCATGGTGAGGTCAGTGTTCCACAGTCACGGGACTGCGGTCAGTGGCGGGCGGAGCGTGCGAACACGACGATCGCGATACCTTCTGCCGCCAGCAGCGCGACGCCGACCAGGGCGGCTACGAAGCCCGGCCCATCCGCGTTCGCGAGCCCACCGAGGTCGAGAGCAGCGAACGTCGCGATATCGATGAACAGCATCCACACCCCGACGAGCAGCAGGCCCCAGCGCGCGAATCCGCCGACGGCTCCGACTCGGGCGACCTCGATGCCGGCGACGAGCATGCCGAGTGTCAACAGCGTGCCGCCGAGCGGGAACAGCAGCTCGATGACGTTGCCGGTCGCCGCGGCGATCGACGCGACCCCCAGGATGGCGTGAGCGGCCGCGTACACGAACAGCCCGATCCGCGCCAACACTGAGCGCCCGCCGATTCCACCCAGCGCGAGCAGCACGGCGGCGACAGCGAGGACTACCGGAGGAATGAAGCCGACCGGACTCTGTGGCAACAGGGATTGCAGGAGCCCGGACACGAGCTCGAGCGCGGCGCCGACCACGAGGGTGACACCACCGAGCATCAGGAGACGACGCGTGGAAGCGACGACCGGAGTAACAGGTGTAATAGTCATGACGCGAAACTATGGCCGCAGAGACCCCTGAGTCGGGGGGCGGGAACGATCTCCCGGGTCGACGCGCCGATCGTCCCGACTCTGCGGGACACCCACGGCCGCCGGGGCAGGCGCCGCAGGCGAGCGCGAGTTCAGAGCACCCCGGTCGCCGCCGTCTCGCGCACACGCGGCTCCGCAACCCGTCGTAGATGCCCGTGATGCTCTGGTCGATCGGGCGCGGCGCCTGCCGCTTCTTGATATCGGCGTGGGCAACAGCCAGAGGCGGGTACCGACCTCGAGGCACCTCGACCCTCGGCGCACCGTTCGTCGCAGAAACCGCCCGCCCGTCGCACGGAATCGCCGTTGATCGCAACGGGCCGACGGAGTCACCCCACCGCTCCCTAGGGTGACTCCTCGTCAGCAACGACGCGACCCAAGGAGGAGCACAATGACGTCGCAGCCCCCGCGAACGAACATCGACGCCGAGCCGATCGGCGAACTCCCACCCGATCCCGAGTTCCAGACTGATCCGAGCCTGCCACCCACGGCCGTCCCCGAGGCCGAGGTCGAGCGGGAGCGCAAGTGGACGCTGCCGAAGATCCTGCTGTGGGGCGCCATCGCGCTGCTCGGCGGCATCGCGTGGACCATGATCGCGATCGTGCGCGGCGAGACCGTCAACGCGATCTGGTTCGTGTTCGCCGCCGTGTGCACCTACCTCATCGGCTACCGCTTCTACTCGAAGGTCATCGAGCGCTACATCACCCGACCCGACGACACGCGGGCGACGCCCGCCGAGGTCAGGGCCGACGGCAAGGACTACCTCGCCACCGACCGCCGCGTGCTGTTCGGCCACCACTTCGCCGCGATCGCCGGCGCCGGCCCGCTCGTCGGGCCCGTGCTCGCCGCGCAGATGGGCTACCTGCCCGGCACGCTCTGGATCATCGTCGGCGTCATCCTCGCCGGCGCCGTGCAGGACTACCTCGTGCTGTTCTTCTCGATGCGCCGCGGCGGCCGCACCATCGGCCAGATGGCGCGCGACGAGCTCGGCCGCTTCGGCGGCACCGCCGCGATCGTCGCGTCGCTGCTGATCATGCTGATCATCATCGCGATCCTCGCGCTCGTCGTCGTCAACGCGCTCGGCGAGAGCCCGTGGGGCGTGTTCAGCGTCTCGATGACCATCCCGATCGCGCTGTTCATGGGCGTCTACCTGCGCTACCTGCGCCCCGGCACGCATCACCGAGGTGTCGATCATCGGGTTCGTGCTGCTCATGGCCGCGATCGTCGCGGGCGGCATGGGTCGCCGCGACGCCGTGGGGCGCGGAGATGTTCACACCTCGACCGCACCACGATCGCCTGGGGCATCATCGTCTACGGCTTCATCGCCGCCATCCTCCCGGTGTGGCTGCTGCTCGCGCCGCGCGACTACCTGTCGACGTTCATGAAGATCGGCGTCATCGTCATGCTCGCGGGCGCGATCGTGCTGGTCCGCCCCGAGATCTCGGTGCCCGCGTTCAGCGAGTTCGCCGGCGGCGAGCTCGGCCCGGTGTTCTCGGGGCCGCTCTTCCCGTTCCTGTTCGTCACGATCGCGTGCGGCGCCCTCTCCGGGTTCCACGCGCTGATCGCGTCCGGCACGACGCCGAAGCTCCTCGAGAAGGAGCGCCAGACGCGCTTCATCGGGTACGGCGGCATGCTCATGGAGTCGTTCGTGGCGATCATGGCGCTCGTCGCCGCGATCTCGCTCGACCGCGGCATCTACTTCGCCATGAACTCGTCGGCGGCCGCGACGGGCGGCACCATCGAGGGCGCCGTCGCGTTCGTGAACTCGCTCGGGCTCGCGGGCGTCAACCTCACGCCCGACATGCTCGCGTCGACGGCTGCGGCAGTCGGCGAGGAGTCGATCGTCTCGCGCACCGGCGGCGCGCCCACCCTGGCGCTCGGCCTCGCCAACATCATGCAGCAGGCGTTCGGCGGCGCGGCCATGGCCGGGTTCTGGTACCACTTCGCGATCATGTTCGAGGCGCTGTTCATCCTCACCGCGGTCGACGCGGGCACCCGGGTCGCGCGGTTCATGCTGCAGGACTCGATCGGCAACGTCTTCCCGAAGTTCAAGGACACCGGATGGCGCCCCGGCGTGTGGATCACCACCGCGATCATGGTCGCCGGGTGGGGCTACATCCTGATCCTCGGCGTCACCGACCCGCTCGGCGGCATCAACACGTTCTTCCCGCTGTTCGGCATCGCCAACCAGCTGCTGGCGGTCATCGCGCTCGCGGTCGTGCTCGCGATCGTCGCCAAGCGGGGGCGGAGCTACTTCAAGTGGCTGTGGATCGTCGCCCTGCCGCTCGGGTTCGCGGCGGTCGTCACCATCACGGCGTCGATCTTCAAGATCTTCTCGCCGGTGCCGCAGGTGGGCTACTGGGCCAACCACATCGCGTTCCGCAACGCGCTGGAGGCGGGCGAGACCTCGTTCGGCACGGCCGACGACCGTCGAGGCGATGGAGGCGGTCGTGCGCAACACCTTCGTCCAGGGCACGCTGTCGATCGTGTTCGTCACACTCGCGATCGTCGTGCTCATCACCTCGCTGATCACGACCGTGCGGGCGCTGCGCAACGGCGGCGGCGAGAACCACGAGGACCCGCCCGTGGCATCTCGCCGCTTCGCGCCCGCCGGGCTGATCGCGACCTCGGCCGAGAAGGCGCTCGAGCGCGAATGGGCCGAGCTGCCCGCAGACCGGCAGCCGGAGTCGGTGCGTCACTGATGACCGACGCCGCCGCACGGCGACCCGCCCGGACCACCGCGGTCCGGGCGGGTTCCGCCGCCACCGTTGAGCTCGTGCGACGCGGATGCCGCGGCGTCGCGTGGTACGTCCGCGACCTGATGGGCGACAATGCCTACCGGGTCTACCTCGAGCACCACCGCACGCAGCACGGTCCGGAGCAACCGCCGATGTCCGAGCGGGAGTTCTGGAGGCAGAGAATGGATGAGCAGGACCGAAACCCCGGGGCCCGCTGCTGCTGACGTGACGAGGGAGCGCACATGATCGACGCGATGTGGCTGCCCGTCGCCGCCGTCGCCGGGATCGCGCTCACGCTGCTCGCCCACTACGCATGGCGGATGGCGCGGGGCTCGCGCGACCTCGGCAGCGACGCCGAACGCGCGACCTTCCGCACCCTCTCGCTCGCCTCGCGCGCGGCCGTGCACCTGCGCGGCGGCCTCGAGACGGGCGAGGTGCACCGCGCGGCGCGCTCGCTGCGGGCGCTGCTCGGCAGCGAGGCGATCGCCATCGCCGATCGGAACGGCATCGTCTCGATCGACGGCCGGCTCGACCTCGGGCCGACGGCGTGGCAGGTCGCGTCGAGCGTCATCGAGACCGGCCGACGGCAGGTGCTGTCGAACGCGATCGACGCCGTCGGCGCGCCGATCGTCGCCAACGGGCGCGTCGTCGGCGTCATCGTCGCGTTCGCAGCGAAGGCGCGCCCGCCGCTCGTGCGGGCCACGACCGAGGTGGCGACGTGGTGCGGCGCGCAGATCGAGCTCGGCGAGCTCGAGACATCCCGCGCCGCCCTCGCCGAGGCCGAACTGCGTGCGCTGCGGGCGCAGATCAGCCCGCACTTCGTCTACAACGCCCTGAGCGTGATCGCGTCGTACATCAGCACCGACCCCGAGCGCGCACGCGACCTGCTGCTCGACTTCGCCGACTTCATCCGGTACACCTTCCGGCGCCAAGGCGAGTTCACGACCCTCGCCGACGAGCTGAAGAGCGTGCACTCGTACGTCGAACTCGAACGCGCGCGCTTCGAGGAGCGCCTGAGCGTGACGCTGCGCATCGAGCCCGAGACGCTCGCGACCGTCATCCCGTTCCTCAGCCTCCAGCCGCTCGTCGAGAACGCGATCCGCCACGGCCTCGAGCCGCGCGAACAGGGCGGCACCGTCGTCATCTCATCGCGCGACGACGGCACCCACACCGAGATCACCGTCGACGACGACGGCGTCGGAATGGAACCGGCCGCGCTCCGCTCGCTGCTCGCCGACCGCGATCCCGCCGACCGCGTCGCGCACATCGGCATGCGCAACGTCGACTCCCGCATGCGCGGCATCTACGGCGACGACCACGCGCTGGTCATCGAGACCAACCCGGGGGCGGGCACGATGGTACGCATGCGCATCCCGAAGTCGCAGCCGTTCAACGAGACCGAGCGGACGGCGAACGGATGACGGTCGCTGACGCGGGCACCGGTGCGCGCGGGGGCGGCGGGCGCCGCACGATCGACGTGCTCATCGCCGACGATGAGCGCCCGGTCCTCGACGAACTCGAGGTGCTCCTCCGGCGCGACGAGCGCGTCCGGCGACATCCGCCGCGCCGCATCGGGATCCGAGGCCGTGCGCCTGCTCGCGGAGCAGCCCGTGGACGCCGCGTTCCTCGATATCCACATGCCCGGGCTCTCGGGATTCGACCTGGCGCGTGCGCTCTCGCGGTTCGGCGAGCCGCCCGCCATCGTGTTCGTCACGGCCGACGAGGCCGGCGCCGTCGAAGCCTTCGACTTCCAGGCGATCGACTTCATCCTGAAACCCATCCGCCGCGAACGACTCCGCCGCGCGGTCGACCGGATCCTCGCCGGGCGCGACGCCGTGCCGGGAATGGAGTCGCCGCCCGACGAGACCATCCCCGTGCGCGTCGGCAACATCATGCGCGTCGTCCGGCGCAGCGAAGTGCGTTGGGTGCAGGCGCAGGGCGACTACTCGCGGCTCGTCACCGACACCGACAGCCACCTGATCCGCGAGCCGATCTCCGACCTCGAGGAGCGATGGGCCGCGGCGGGCTTCATCCGCGTGCACCGCTCGTTCCTCGTCGACCGCGGCGCCATCACCACCGTCAAGCTCGTCGGCGCGCACCCCACCCTCACCGTCGCCGGCGAGGAGATCCCCGTCAGCCGCCGGTCGATCCCGGTGGTGCGCGAGGCGATCCTGCAGCCCCCGGAGCCGGGGCGGTGACCGGGCCCGAAGGAGGGCGCGGCCACGGCCGGCCCGTCCGCGAACGCGTGACGTCCGTCGACCGGTCCGCGAACCGGGCAGAACCGCTCGCGCGCACCGGCTCGTCGCCAGTGAGCGAGGCGGAATCGGTCTTCACGCGCGGACTCATGCGCGCGCAGGGGCGGCTCGCGGTGGCGTTCGTCCTCGTGTTCGTCGCGGTCGTCGCAGGCATCACGTTCGTGATCAGCCGCGTTCCGGCACTGCACGACGTCGTCATCTGGGGCGTGCCGCTGCCCTGGCTGATCCAGGCGTACGGCTATTACCCGGTCATCGTGGTGTTCGCGGTGGCATACACGGTCGCCGCGATGCGCGTCGAGCAGCGGTTCCGAGCCCTCGTGGAGCACGAATGAGCCCGTTGCTCGTGGCGGGGGCGATCGTGTTCGTCGTGATCGCGACATTCGCGATCAGCGCCTACGGCCTGCGGATCTCGCGGACCACGAGCGACTTCTTCGTCGCGTCGCGCACCGTGCGGCCTATCTGGAACGCCTCCGCCATCAGCGGCGAGTACCTGTCGGCCGGCACGTTCCTGGGGTTGTCGGGGCTCGTGCTCCTCTCTGGCTCCGAGGCGTTCTGGTTCCCGATCGGCTACGCCGCCGGGTACTTCCTGGTGCTCGTGTTCGTCGCAGCGCCGCTCCGCCGGAGCGGCGCATACACGATCCCCGACTTCATCCACGCGCGGCTCGACTCGGTCGCGGCCCGGCGGGTCACGAGCGTGCTGGTCATCGCGATCGGATGGCTCTACATCGTGCCGCAGTTCCAGGGCGCTGCGCTCGCCCTCAACGTGGTCGCCGGCATCCCGCCGTGGGTCGGGGCGGTCACCGTCGCGATCGTGGTCGCCGGCTCGGTCGCCGCCGGCGGCATGCGCTCCATCACGTTCGTGCAGGCGTTCCTGTTCTGGCTGAAGCTCGCGGCGCTCGCGGTGCCGGTGCTGTTCTTCGTGATCGCGTTCGGCCCGCACGAGCCGTCCATCGACCCCGAACTCGTGTTCCCCGCCGAGCACGGCCCGGGTGGGCTCGACACCTACGCGACCGCCTCTCTGCTGCTCGCGCTGCTGCTCGGCACGATCGGGCTCCCCCACGTGCTCGTGCGCTTCTACACCAGCCCGACCGGCAGCTCGGCGCGCTGGACGACCGTCATCGTCATCGCGCTGATCAGCGTGTTCTACATGGTGTCCGGAACCATCGGCCTCATCGCCCGCGCGACGGCGCCCGACCTCGCCCAGCCCGGCGTCGCCGACACGGTCGCGCTCCTGCTGCCGTCGCGGCTGATCCCCGGCGTCGCGGGCGACCTGCTCACGGCGCTGGTCATCGCGGGTGCGCTCGCGGCGTTCCTCGGCACGTCGTCCGGACTCGTCGTCTCGCTCTCGAGCGTCGTCAGCCAGGATCTCTTCCACGGCACGGTCCGCTCGTTCCGGTGGGCGGCGGTGTTCACCGCGGCGATCCCGCTCCTGGTCGCACTCGCCACGGTTCCGCAGGCACTGGTCACGTCGGTCGGCAACGTGTTCGTGTTCGCCGCCTCGGCGCTCTCCCCCGTCATCGTGCTCGGGATCTGGTGGCGCCGCCTCACCGCGCGGGGCGCCGTCGCGGGCATGCTCGTCGGCTCGATCCTGTGCGGCGCAGCCCTCGCCGCCTCGTCGGCGATCGGCCCCGGCGCGGGCCCGGTGGCCGCGCTGCTCGCGCAGCCCGGCGCGTGGACGATCCCGGCGGCGACGCTCGCCTGCGTCGTGGTCTCGCTGCTCGACAGGCGCAAGCCGGCGAACACCGAGCGGATCCTCAGCCGGCTGCACACGCCGGAGCGACGACGCGGCGATGCGACGGGCGCGGCGACCGAGTGACCTTCCGAGGAGCGGTCGTCGGCCGGCGGCATGCCGTTCACGTCGTCACGAGCCCGGTCGCGGCTCAGCCGCGGCACGCTCCGCAGTGGCGTCCGACTTCGGGCTGCGCGTAGATTGGGCGCAACGAGGAGGTTCGCGTGACACCGCCACCACCCGTGAGTCCACCGTCTCCCACGTCGACGAGCAGCAGTCGCGCGCCGTCGCCGAGGCCGCCCGCGAACAGGACTGGCGCAAGCCGAGCTTCGCCAAGGGCCTGTATCTGGGGCAGTTCGACCTGTCGCTGATCCATCCGCACCCTCGACCGGAACCGGACCGGCGCGAGCGGGGCGAGCAGTTCCTCGCCGCGCTCGAGGCGTACCTGCGAACCGTCGACGGCGCGCGTCATCGAGCGGGAAGCGCGCATCCCGGACGAGGTCTTCCAGGGGCTCGCCGAGCTCGGATGCTTCGGGATGAAGATCCCGGTCGAGTACGGCGGCCTCGGGCTGGGGCAGCACTACTACAATCGCGCCCTGGTGCTGATCGGGTCGGTGAACGCCAGTCTCGGCGCGCTGTTGTCGGCGCACCAGTCCGTCGGCGTGCCCGAACCGCTCGTGCTCGCGGGCACGGAGGAGCAGAAGCGGCGGTTCCTGCCGCGCTGCGCGAAGGGCGCCATCAGCGCCTTCCTCCTCACCGAACCGGAGGTCGGCTCGGACCCGGCCCGCCTGCAGGCCACCGCGCTGCCGACCGAGGACGACGACGGCGTACGTCCTGAACGGCACGAAGCTGTGGACCACCAACGGGGTGGTCGCCGAACTGCTCGTCGTGATGGCGCGCGTGCCGAAGTCGGACGGGCACCGCGGCGGGATCAGCGCGTTCGTCGTCGAGGCCGACTCCCCCGGCATCACCGTGCATCGCCGCAACGCGTTCATGGGGTTGCGCGGAATCGAGAACGGGCTGACCTCGCTGCGGAACGTGCGCGTGCCGCGCGAGAACCTGATCGGCCGCGAGGGCGAAGGCCTCAAGATCGCGCTGACCACCCTCAACGCCGGGCGGTTGGCGATCCCGGCCATCTGCGCCGGGGCGGGCAAGTGGAGCCTGAAGATCGCACGCGAGTGGTCGCGCGAGCGCGTGCAGTGGGGCCGACCCGTCGGCGAACACGCCGCGGTCGCCCACAAGATCGCGTTCATCGCCGCGACGACCTTCGCGCTGGAGGCGGTGGTCGACCTGTCGGGGATGCTCGCCGACGAGGACCGCAAGGACATCCGCATCGAGGCGGCGCTCGCCAAGATGTGGGCATCTGAGATGGCGTGGCAGATCGCCGACGAGCTGGTGCAGATCCGCGGCGGCCGCGGGTTCGAGACCGCGGCGTCGCTCGCCGCCCGCGGCGAACGCGCCGTCGGCGCCGAGCAGCTGCTCCGCGACATGCGGATCAACCGGATCTTCGAGGGCTCGACGGAGATCATGCGCCTGCTGATCGCGCGGGAGGCCGTCGACGCGCACCTCACGGCCGCGGGAGGTCTGATCGATCCGCAACTGGACCTGGCCCGCAAGATGAAGGCCGCCGCCTCGGCCAGCGGTTTCTACGCCCGCTGGCTGCCGCAACTGGTCGCCGGCAAGGGCGACCTGCCGACGTCGTACGACGAGTTCGGCGCGCTCGCGCCCGCACCTCCGCTACGTGGAGCGCACCAGCCGCAAGCTGGCGCGCGCGACCTTCTACGGGATGGCGCGCTGGCAGGGCGGCTTGGAACGCAAGCAGGGATTCCTCGCCCGCGTGGTCGACATCGGCGCCGAGCTGTTCGCCGTGTCGGCGTCCTGCGTGCGCGCGGCGATGATCGCCGCCGACACACCGGCGCAGGGCAAGACCGCGTACCAGCTCGCCGACACGTTCGCCGAGCAGTCCCGCCATCGCACCGAGCGACTGCTGGATGCGCTGTGGCGCAACACCGATGCCGCCGACGAACGTCTCGCCGCCCGCGTGCTCGACGGCCACTACGCCTGGCTGGAGGAGGGCATCATCGATCCCAGCGAGGGCACCGGCCCGTGGATCACCGAGGAGGTGCCCGCCGACGCGACGGAGAACGTCGCCCGCCGCGTCATCCGGCCGACGGAAGACGTGTGAGCCCTAAGCCGGCGCGTACCTGGCGGCGATGATGCCCGAGTCGTAGGTCTGCACGCCGAGCAGTCGCAGGCCGACCAGATGCGGCGTGCGCAGCCGGTCCAGGGCGTCGCCCACCAGGAACGGATGGATACCGGCGTGTACCTCGTCGACCAGCCCGGCGTCGACGAGCGCGGCCGCCAACTCGCCGTAGCCGTGCGAGATGATCGACTCGTACTGGTCGCGGAGGCGTCTCACCGTCTCGGCCACGTCGCCCTCGATCAGGGTCGCGTTCCAGTCGAGCGGACCCGACAGCGTCCTCGAGGCGACGTACTTCGGGAGCGCGTTGTAGTACGCGGCGAAGCCGCGGTCATCGGTCTGCGCGGGCCAGTACTCACGGAAGAACTCGTAGCTCTCCCGGCCGAGCAGCACCGCGTCGGCACCGAAGACGAGCTCGTCGGAGGCTCGCTGCAATCCTGGATCCTCCGCATCGAACCACTGCTCCATGTGGTCGAATGCCCCGTCGAGCGTCATTTCGAATGAAATCGTCACCTTACCCATGCGCCCAGCCTCCTCCGTTCCACGCCGGATGTCACCGCCCGCGCGGCAAGGTCGCGAGCGGCGGCGGCCGCCTGACGACGCGTCGCCGCGATCCGGCCCGTCCGCAGCGCGCCGCCCGAACCCGGCGGGTTCGGGCGGCGCGCTCTGCAACAGACTGTGATGGGTAGCGCCTAGAGGCTGCGCGCGTCGATGTCGCCGTAGGCGGTGGACGCCTGGATGTTGAGTTCGGCGGCGGCGCCCTCGGTGTTCTTGAGCGCGTTGTGAATACGGCCGTAGGTGGTGCCGGCGTCGAGGGTGGCGGATGCTCCGGCGGCGGCGCCGACCGACACGTTGCCGGCCTGGGTGCGCAGCACGACCGTGCCGCGCACGGCCTCGGCGATCGTGATGTCGCCCTTCGAGGTGCTGATCTCGGCAGGCCCGTTGAGGCGGCCGACCGAGACGTCACCGGCGAGGGCGGTGAGGCGGACGCTTGCCGCCTCGTCGATCTTGACCGAGCCGCTCGCGCCCTCGAAGGCGACGTCGCCGAGGCGTCCGACGCCGCGGAACTCGGCGGCAGCCGCCTTCGCCTCGACGCGGGAACCCGCGGGCAGCTGCACCGTCACCTCGATCATTCCCGAGGGGCCGAGGAGCTGGTTGCCCGCCGGGGTCGCGATGCGCACGACGCCGTCGCGGTACTCGACCGTGGTCTGCTCGGCCGCTTTCACGTCGCGGCTCTTCGAGGCATCCGCGGGGAGGACCTCGACCGCGGTGTCGGCCCGATCTGCGGCGATGACCTGGACGCGCCCCGCCGAGATGTCGAGGACGGCGGCGATCGGTGCGGGGGTGTCGAACTTCTGCATGATGATCCTGTTTCCTTTTCAGTCGGTGTTTCTGATGTCGGTAACGCTACGTTGCGTTCACTATTTCTGCAAGGTGATCGTTGCGATAGCTACGCTTAAATCCCAGATCAGGAGCACAATATTGTTGCAATGGCTCGGAATTCAACGCAATGACGCGGAGTGTCATCGTTGCAATGGATAGAGAGTGAACGCCATACTGGATGCACCTCGGATGCATGAAGGAGACCGCGATGCCAGGAGGCAGGCTCACCCAGCAGGAACGCCAGCAGATCGCGCTCGGCCTCGCCGATGACCTCGCCTACGCGGAGATCGCCAGGCGTCTCGACCGCCCCACCTCGACGATCACGCGTGAGGTGATGCGCAACGGCGGCCCCGCCGCCTACCGCGCCGACCTGGCCCACCGCGCCACGGAACGCCGCACCCACCAGCGCAGGCAGGCGGCGCCACGCGGGTCGCAGGCGCCCCCGCAGGCCCACGGCCGCGACGCCGTTGCCGTGCACGAGTACGAGGAGGCGTTCACCACCCTCCTCATGCAGTCGGGCCTGCCCCGCATGGCGGCCGGGGTGCTGACCTGCCTCTACACCTCCGACGCGGGCAGCCTCACTGCGGCCGAGCTCGTGCAGCGCCTCCGGGTCAGCGCAGCATCCGTCTCCAAGGCGATCACGCTCCTCGAGAATCTCGGCCTCGTGCGCCGCGAGCGCGACGAGGGCCGCCGCGAGCGCTACTCCGCCGACAACGACGCCTGGTACCAGTCGATGATCGCCGCCGCCCGATCCAACGCCGAGCTCGCCGAGACTGCTCGGCAGGGCGTCGGCGTGCTGGGACGAGACACGCCGGCCGGCGTCCGGCTCCAGAACATGGCCCGCTTCCTCGACTTCGTCGGCGAGAGCATCACCCGTGCCGCAGAGCAGGCCCGGGACATCCTCTCCACGAAGGCCGAAACGACCTCGGACGGCAAAGCCCCGACCGTTCAGCTCGCGCAGAGACAGCCGTCTTGACGACCGGCGCCTCAGGAGACACGCCCTAATACGGCTCGACCAGCCGCGTCGAGCGCGACGCTCGCCTCCAGCCCGAGGTAGTCGCCATACCGCGCCGCGGCATCCGAGATGGCCTCGAGCTCGTGAGCGTGCAGCGCACGATGCGGCCGGACCGAGAAGGTGACCGCGTTCGCATTGACCGTGCGCTTCATCGCAGCGACGAGCTGGGCATCCACGAGTGCCATCCCGATCGCCGTCTCCCGCGCCCGCGGCACCACGCCCTCCGCGTCGATCACCCAGCGCGAGTCCTGGTAGCCGCGGTACATCTCGTCGAGCACCTGCAGCAGGTGGCCGGCGGGCGACGCGGATGCCGGGGCGTCGCCGGGCGCGTGCCAGAACGTGCGTCCGTCGCGCTCGAACGACGCGAGCTTGTCGGCGGCACCCGCGATCCCGCGCCGGACGTCGGTCACCGTGAGGGTGGCCCAGTACGCGAGGTCGCGCTCGGTTGCCGGCCCGTGCGAGGTGAAGTAGCGCAGGGCGAGCTCGGCGAGGGCGTCGTCACGGTCGAGACGCCTTGGCGCGGGCACGCGATCGGCGAACAGCGCGTAGGTGTGCTCACCGGCGCGCGGGATGCCGCTGCACAGAAGTCCGAGCACCTCGAGACGTCCGAGCAGCAGCATGAGCTGTTGCCCGGTGAGCACCTCGCCCCGATCGGCCAGTGCTACTGGCGAGGTCCGTGCGGGTCCGGTCGGGTGACTCCGCGAGGATCGTCTCGACCGCGTTGGTGAGCGCGTCCATTCGGTCGGCCAGCGGCTGCAGCTGCTGCTCGAAGACGGGCAGCACCCGTGGCGCGGTGAGCTCCTGCAGCCACTGCGCATCGTCGGCGTGGATGTAGTGCCACGTCGAGCGCAGCACGTGAACGCGCAGCACGCGACCGGTGGCGAGCGCGTCGGCCACGTCGCCTTGGCGGGGCGACGTGGTGCGGGTCGCGACCGCCCAGGCCGACTGCGACGGATTCTCGGCCTGCACGGCCAACACGGACCGCACCACCTGTTCGGCGTCGCTGACTGGTGCGGCGAGCAGCTGCGAATGCAGCCGCCAACGGGCGATGTCGCGGTCGGTGATCACACCTGCAGCGTATGGGCGTCGCGGGCAGGCGGCCAAGCGTCCGATGCGGCGAGCGGCATCGCAGCGGCATCCGTGCCGACCGGCGGCGTCACGAGCGTGAAGCCTCCGGTGCGACCGCTAGCCTTGGCCGGAGCGAACCACGAAAGGCAGTGCGGATTGAGGACGAATGACCCGATCAGGGACGTGGGCTTGCGCCCGTCCGAAACGGTCCCGATGAACGCTGACGACCAGGCGACTCGCCGCATCGAATTGACGGTGCGCAAGCCGTGGTTCGCGCTCTATGCCGGCATCAGGCCGACGCTCATCATCGGCGGGCGAGGTCAGCCTGCCCAGTGGGGAATCGGCACGTGGCAGGTGCCGGCCGATGAGACGGTGGTCGTCGGGGTGTTCCTGTTCAACCGGGTGTGGCGATTCGGCAGTGCCGAGTTCGCGCTCGAACCGCTTGATCCACCGGCGCTCGTGTACCGCGCACCGGCGCTTCCGTTCGTGCGCGGTCGAATTCGGTCGAGCGCCTCGAGAGAGGGAGTCTAGATCGACGCCGGCTCCAGGTGCGGCGCGCCGTGGCTCAGCACCTTGACGACGAGGTTGTGCCGCCGCAGGGTCCGGATGGTGCGCGCGACCTCTTCAGCCGTACTGCCGAGGGCGCGTTCGTTCGCGACGACGAGCACGTCACCGGCCCGCAACGTCTCGAACAACTGAGCGAACCGCTGCTCCCATGTCGCCGAGCCCTCGGGCGCAGGGTGCTTGAAGTCGAGAATCGCGACGCCGAAGCGAGCCAGGTCGTTCCGCTGCTCGACGACCGACGGCATGTCGTCACGGGCGACGACGAGCCCGACCAGTCGCGAACCCTCGGGTCGCGCCTTCCACCAATCCCGGTTGCGCTGCAGCTCCTCGAAGCACTCGGGGCATCCGATCGCGTGGTGGCGGGGGTCGTGCGCGACAGTCGCGGCCGTCGGAGCAGCCGCGGGCGTCGACCCACCCGCCGTCGCATCAGTCATCAGTCGTCAGCTCACCCATGTCGGCTCCTCCAGCTCGCCTTCCATTCTCTCGCGGCGAACGGCGTCGCGCGCGAGCCATCCGGCGATGCACGGCGACTGGCTCGCCGCCGGTCCAGTCAGCGGCCCGGATGCTCCGGGTCGATCAGGTCCGCGTACTGCGTGTTCCCCGCCATGAACGCGGCGACGACCGGGCAGAGCACGGTGATGCGCACGCCGCGGTCGCGGAGGTCGTCCAGCGCGTCGGCGATGAGGTCGGTGGCGATGCCTCGGCCGCGGAACTCGGGAACCACGGTCGTCGTGATCACGACGACCCGACCATCCACCTCGTCGTATCGGATGTTCGCCACCTCGAGGTCGCCGATGGTGGCGACGTAGACGTGCCGGTCATCCAGGCGGTGCACCTCGATCTCCGCGTCGGCATCCGCCGACGGCCGGTCCACCGCGCGAACGGCGTCGGCCGTCACCTCGCTCGACGAGCGCCGCGTTTCCCTCGTCGAGGAATCCGGTGCCGTCGGGGTACCCGGCCGAATCGGGATACTCGATCGGCGTGAAACCATCTCCGGTGCTCATCGCACGCTCCTTCTCCTCCCGCTATTCCCTCTCGACTCGGCCGAGCCTGTCAAGAGCAATGACCGGTCAGGCGGCGCGTTGTGACATCCGTTGCCGCATCGGCGTAGCGTGGCCCGCGACGCGACGACCGGGCATGGGGGTTACGATGACCGACTTCGGAAGCCATGCCCGACGGAACGAGGAGCCACGATGACGAGGAAGCCGGTCGTCTACGAGACCACCCACCGCATCGCCTTCTCCGAGCTCGATCCGTTCCAGCACCTGAGCACCGGCAATTACGCCAGGTACTTCACCGACCACCGCATGGAAGGGCTGGCGAAGTATGCCGGCTGGGACCTCCCCACCCTCGGCACGCTCGGGATTCATGACCTGGATCCGGCGCATGGAGATCGACTTCATCAGGCCGGTGGGCGCGGATCAGGAGATCAGGATCACCTCGTTCGTGCGCGAGTTCCACGGCCCCGACGCGATGATCGAGTGCACGATGACGGATGCCGCGGGCACGACGGTCGCCACGTGCCTGATGATCGTGGCCCACGTCGACGCGACGACGCGTCGCGCCACCGACTGGCCCGACGAACACGCGGCGCTCTTCTTCGAGCCCGAGGACTGACCCGACCGGACCGCATGCAGCAGGGTCACGTTGCGAGTCGGAACTCCAACGCGAGGAGCGCGGCGCGCGCCTGCTGCGGGTCCGAGCCTTCGGCGACGGCGACGAGCGCCGCCCGCCAGGCTGCCGCGAGGACACGGCCGAGTACCGGGGAAGCCGGAGCCGTGCTCGCGGTCAGCAGTTCGGCCAGGCGGTCGTGTTCTGCTCCCCCGGGCGGGTCTCCCAGGATGCGGAGGAAGCCCTCGCGCACCGCGAAGTCGAACCCGATCACGAGCGCGGCCATCACGGCCGCGGAGCGGTCCGACGCCGGCGCGGATGCCGCGATGGCGCCCTCCATCCGATCCAGCAGGCGCTGCTCGACGTCGTCTCGCACGAAGGCGTACAGCCCGAGCTTGCTGCCGAAGTGGTGGTAGAGCGCGCCCGTCGTGACATCCGCCGCCGCTGCCAGCTCGCCGACCGTGACCTCATCGAACGACCGCGCCCCGAACTCCTTGACGGCCGCGAGCGCGAGCCTGCCCTTCGGGGAGGTCGATATCGGAATCCACTCGCGCACACCACCATAATGGCGTTATGCTGTGGGAAAATCCAATTACGACACGGAAGGACGTGCCATGAAGCTCGAGTTCCTGTTCGTTCCGACCTCCGACCTGAGCGCCTCGCTCGGCCTCTACCGCGACGGCCTCGGCTTCACCGAGGTGTGGCGCGAGGGCGACGCGACCGTTGCCCTCGCTCTGCCGGGCTCCGATGTGCAGCTCATGCTCGACGCCCACGACCCCGATGCTCCGATCGGGCCGCTGTTCGTCGTCGACAGCGTCGAGGCGTTCCACGCGGCCCGCCCCGAGACGCTCGCCGTGGTCGAAGCGCCCGGCGAGATCCCCGGCGGCTTCATGGCCACCTACCAGGATCCGGGCGGGGCAACCATCTACGTCATGGACCAGGCGACGGACTCCGCCACCGCAGTAGATGTGGTCGCTCCGCCCGACGAGAATCGAAGGATGGACTCCCGGCAGAGCGGCAACGGTTACGACGCAGACGTCGCGGTGATCGGCCTCGGGGCGATCGGTTCGAGCGCGGCGTGGCGGCTCGCCACGCGCGGCCTCGATGTGCTCGGGTTCGAGCAGTTCGAGCCCGGGAACGCGTGGGGTGGTTCGACCGGCAAGACGCGCCTGTTCCGGGTCGCCTGCCTCGAGCATCCGGGCCTCGCGCCGATCGCGCGTCGCGCGCGCGACCTGTGGCGCGAGCTCGAGATCTCGAGCGGGCAGCCGCTGTTCTTCGAGACGGGCGGCATCATGATCGGGCCGCCCGACTCGCACATCATCGAGGGCACGCTGCGCGCCGCCGAGGCCCACGATCTTCCCGTCGAGCGGCTCGACGCCGACGAGATCGCGCAGCGCTTCCCGGCGCACGCGCGCCTGAACCCGGGCGACGTCGGCGTCTGGGATCCGGAGGCCGGCATCGTCCGACCCGAAGCCGCGATCGTGGCCGCGGTCGACGCCGCCCGCGCCGCCGGAGCGCGCATCCAGTCGAACACCCGCGTCATCGCGGTCGAGCCCGACGCCGACGGCGTCACGATCCGCACCGACGACGCCGAGTACCGCGTGCGGCACGTCGCCGTGACATCCGGCCCGTGGCTCACCCGCTTCGTGCCCGACCTGCCGCTCACGCCGCACCGCGTCGTGATGACGTGGTTCCGCGCCCGTGACGGGCACAACGCGAACCTCGACGTGCTGCCGGTCTTCATCCGCAGCGTGCCCGGACGCGACACCTGGATCTGGGGCCACGGCGCGATGCCGGGCAGCCGCGCTGCGCGATCCCGGTGGCTCCGACGACGTCAACCGGCTCGACGGCTTCGACGTCAAGGTCGGGCCCGAATTCGACGGACCCTTCACCGCCGACGACCCCGACCACATCGACCGCGACATCCACCCGGGCGAGACCGACGAGATCCGCGACCTCGTCGCCGCGACCTTCCCCGACGTCGACCCCGAGCCATCCGGCGTGACCACCTGCATCATGACCCACACGCCCGACGGCCAGTTCGTCGTCGGCCCGACCACGCACCCCCGCGTCGTCGTCGGCGGCGGATGCTCCGGCCACTCGTTCAAGCACGCGGCCGCGCTCGGCGAGCTCGTCGCCCAGTCGGTCACCGGCGAGCAGCCGTTCACGGATGCCTCGTTCCTCGACCCGCGGCGGTTCGGCTGAGCCCGGTCCGGCTGGCCCGTCGGGTGGCCCTGGACGAGACACCCGGCCGGAGGACGTAGGGTCGATTCACCGTCACCCTGCCTCGAGAGGAGCACGCCTGCCATGAGCAGCGACACCGCCCTGGACGTCTTCGACCGTCGCGAGTCGGAGGTGCGCGGATACATCCGCTCGTTCCCGACCGTGTTCGACCGCGCCACCGGATCGACCCTCGTCGACGCCGACGGGCGCGAGTACCTCGACTTCTTCGCCGGGGCCGGCGTGCTCAACTACGGGCACAACAACCCGGCGTTCACGCGCGCGCTCATCGAGTACCTCGAGCGCGACGGCATCATCCACGGCCTCGACATGGCCACCTCCGCGAAGAAGGCGTTCATCGAAGCGTTCGAGCAGCTCGTGCTCGCACCGCGCGGGCTCGATCACAAGCTGCAGTTCACCGGACCGACGGGCGCGAACGCCGTCGAGGCCGCACTCAAGGTCGCTCGCCAGGCGACCGGCCGCTCCACCGTCGTGGCGTTCACGAACGCCTTCCACGGCCTGAGCCTCGGCTCGCTCGCCGCGACCGGCAACAGCCACTACCGCGGCGCCGCGGGCGTCGGCCTCGACGACGTTGCGCGCCTGCCCTACGACGGCTACCTCGGTGCGGATGTCGACACGCTCGACCTGCTCGAGAAGATGCTCGACGACCCGGGGTCGGGCCTCGACCTGCCCGCGGCGGTCATCGTCGAGGCCGTGCAGGGCGAGGGTGGCATCAACGTCGCGAGCGCGCCCTGGCTGCAGCGCCTCCGCGAGATCACGGCCGCCCGCGGCATCCTGCTGATCCTCGACGAGATCCAGGCCGGCGTCGGCCGCACCGGCGCGTTCTTCGCGTTCGAGGACGCGGGCATCGTGCCCGACATCGTCACCGTCTCGAAGTCGATCTCGGGTTCGGGCCTGCCCATGTCGCTCGTGCTGCTGCGCCCCGAGGTCGACGTGTGGCAGCCGGGCCAGCACACCGGCACGTTCCGCGGCAACAACCTCGCCTTCGTCTCCGCGCGCGTCGCGCTCGAGACCTACTGGGCCGACTCCGCGTTCACCGACGCGATCGCCGAGAAGTCGGCGCTGCTGCGCGCCGAGCTCGAGCGCATCGCCGCCGGTCACCCCGACCAGGGCTTCGTCGTCCGCGGCCGCGGCCTGATGTTCGGCCTCGCGTGCGATTCCGACCGCACGCTCGCGGGCCGCATCTCGGCCGAGGCGTTCCGCCGCGGGCTCGTGATCGAGACCTCGGGCGCCTTCGACGAGGTGCTGAAGTTCCTGCCCGCGCTGACGATCTCCGAGGAGGAGCTCGGCCGGGGTCTCGGCATCGTTCGCGACAGCCTGGAGGCGGTGCTCGCGGCGGGCTGACCCACCGGGGCCGCCGCCCGCCCGGTCTGCCGCGCCCTGCGCTCAGAGCCCTTCGGCGATCTGCTTGATCGCGGCGAGACGGCGGTCCCACTCGGCGCCGATCGCGTCGAGCCGGTGCGCGGTCGCACTCAGCTCCGAGCCGATCACGCGGTATCGCACCTCACGTCCGACCCGCACCGGCTCGACCAGGCCGACCTCCTGCAGCACGGCGAGGTGCTTCGCGATCGCCTGGCGGGTGACCGGGAGACGCCCGGCGAGGGCGGACGCCGAAGCGTCGCCCTCGCCGAGTGCTGCCAGGATGCTCCACCGGGTCTCGTCGCCGAGTGCGGCGAACACGGGGACCAACGCCTGCATCGTCATGCGCCGCCCTCGAGCAGGGCGACGAGCTTGTCGAGCTCGCCGTCCCAGCCCTGGCGGTGGCTCTCGAGGTTCGCGGCGGGTCGGAGGTGCGCTCGAACCCGGTCTCCACCACCGTGAGCTGGGTGCCGTTCGACACCGGCTCGAGGGTGAAGGTGAACACGGTCGAGTGCTCGTCGTCGACCTCGTCGGGCAGCGACCCGAGGGCGTCGTCGTTGCCCCAGCGGTACGAGACCATGCGGGGCGCGTCGAGTGCCTCGACCCGCAGCGGCACGGCGCCGTAGTCGGGGAAGGTGAGGGTGCCCCGCGCGCCGACGCCGGCGCCGTCGAAGACGGCCTTGCCGAACCACTTCGAGATGTGCTCGGGCTCGGTCACCGCCGACCACACCTTCTCGACGGGGGCGGCGATGTGGATCGTGCGCCGCACGGTGAACTGGCCCTCGTCGATGACGGATGCCGGGTTGCTGGTCATGTGCTCCATGATGGTTCCTTTCGTGGTGGTCGTGCTGTTATCGGGTTGCAAGGGATTCGGTGTCGGGCACGGATGCCGCGACCGGGGCCTTGAGGAAGCTGGTCGCCCATGCGACGGCGACGGCCGCCACGGCGATGACGATCCCCGTGACGACGGCGAACGGGACTCCCCCGCCGTCGATCGCGAGACCGCCGGCGAACGCGCCGAACGCGATGCCGGCGTTGACGGCCGAGGCGGGCAGCGACGACGCGAGCGGCGCGCCGGGACCGGCGAGCTTGACGACGCGGTACTGGATCGACGGACCCGTGCCCATGCCGAAGAGCCCGATGCCGAGCACGGCGACGGCCACGAGCCACGGGTTCGATCCGAAGACGAGCAGGGCGACGAGCGATCCCGTCACGCCGATCGCGCCGATGATCAGCGAGCGCGAGGCGTTGGCGTCGGCGAAGCGTCCGCCGCCGAACGAGCCGATCGCGGTCGCGGCGCCGTACACGAGCAGGAACACCGACACGATCGGCCCCGAGACATCCGTCACCTGGTTCAGGAACGGCACGAGGTAGGTGATCGCCGCGAGCATGGCCGCGAACGTCAGGAAGCTCACCGCCAGCACCGCGAGCACCCGCGGGGCGAACGCGTGCCTGGCCTGGCCGATCGCCCGGCTGTCGCGCGGGGTCGGCACCGAGGGGAGCACGACGATCGCGAGCACCAGGACGACGACGCCGGCCGCGACGACAGCGGCGAACGATCCGCGCCAGCCGACCGCCTGCCCGAGCAGCGTGCCCAATGGCAGCCCCAACGCGCTCGACATCGCGAAGCCCGAGATGATCACGGCCATCGCGCGCCCGGTGCGCTCGGGGGGCACGATCGAGGTCGCCGTCACCATCGCGGCCGCGATGAACAGCCCCTGCACCGCGCCGATGACGACCCGAGCGCCGACGAAGAGCGGGTAGTCGGCGACCAGCGCCGGCAGCAGGTTGGCGCCGACGAACACCGCGGTCGCGGTGACCAGCACGTGCCGGCGATCGAACCGCGTCGTCAGGAACGTCAGCAGCGGGCCGCCGATCGCGAGGCCGAGCGCATTGGCGGTGACCAGTGCGCCGGCCGCCGGCACCGAGACGGCGAGGTCGGCGGCGATCAGGTCGATCATGCCGACGACGAGCATCTCGGCGCAGCCCATCACGAACGCCCCGGCGAACAGTACGGCGAGCACCCGCGCAGAACGCGTCGACGCTGCTCGAGTCGTGGTCATGTTCCCTCCTCCGTTTACCTGCAACCCCATAGTTGCAGAGTCGGCGAAGGAAGTGCAACCTCTGAATTGCAGTTTGGCGAAGCGGCATCCGCTTCGATCTCGACTCGACCGGAACTTTAGATTCCGTGGAATATAGTTCCGTGGAATGCGGTTGACTCGGACATGACCGACGCGACCGCTTTCTTCGACACCCTCGTCCGGCTCGAGATCGAGCTCTGGAACGAGATCGACGCACGACTCCACGACACAGACGGGGTGACGTTGGCGCGCTACCAGGCCCTGCAGGCCGTGCACGAGCACGACGGCCGAGCGCGCGTGCACGAGGTCGCGCAGGATCTCGGCATCACCATCGGCGCGGCGAGCAAGCTCGTCGACCGGCTCGAGCACGACGGGAGCGCGCGCCGGGAGCCGAACCCGAACGACCGCCGCTCGTCACTCATCGCGCTCACGCCCGCCGGGGTACGGCTGCACGAGGCCGCATCCACGACCTTCGCGGCCGCAGCGGAAGCCGCGATGCCCGCGGACCTGCGCGGCGACGAGCTCGAAGCGCTCACCCGACGGCTCGACGAGGTTCGTCGGCACCTGAAGCTGCGTGGTTCGGAGGCGACGGCATGAGCGGCACGATGCGCGCGGTCGTCATCGACGGCCCGGGGGCGCCCGAGGTCCTGCAGGTCCGCGACGTCCCCATCCCCACCCCGAAGCCGGGATGGGTCCTCATTCGCGTCAAGGCGTTCGGGCTCAACCGGTCGGAGCTGCACTTCCGGCAGGGCGTCGCCTACTCGGGCAGCTTCCCGCGCATCCCCGGCATCGAGGCATCCGGAATCGTCGAGGCCGCACCCGGCGGCGAGTTCGAGCCCGGCACGCAGGTCGTCACCCTGATGGGCGGGATGGGCCGCGAGTTCGATGGCGGCTACGCGGAGTTCGTCGTGGTTCCAGCCGAACAGGTGATCGCGTTCACGAGCGACCTGCCGTGGTCGACGCTCGGTGCGGTGCCCGAGATGCTGCAGACCGCGGCCGGCTCGCTCGACGTGGGCCTCCAGGCGACCGAGGGACAGACGCTCCTCATCCGCGGCGGCACCTCGTCGATCGGCATGGCCATCGCCGTGCTCGGCAAGCTCCGCGGGATGACCGTGCTCTCGACGACGCGGAACCCCGCGAAGGCCGAGTCACTCGAACGACTCGGGGTCGACCACGTGCTCATCGACGACGGCAGGATCGCCGGGCGCGTTCGCGAGATCGTGCCGGGCGGCGTCGACGGCGCGGTCGAACTCGTCGGCGTGAACGTCATGCGCGACACCCTTCGGGCGACCCGCAGCGGCGGCACGGTCTGCTTCACCGGAATGCTGTCCGACGAGTGGACCATCCACGAGTTCTACCCGATGGACTGGCTGCCGAACGGCGTACGGCTCACGGCGTACTCGGGCGAGGCGGCCGACCTCTCCCCCGAGACGTTGCAGGACTTCCTCGACCGCGCCGCGGCCGGCGAGGCCGTCATCCCCGTCGGCCGCACCTACCGACTCGACGAGATCGTGCAGGCGCACCGCGACCTCGAGGCCGAACGCGGTCGGCGGCAAGGGCGTCGTCGTCCTCTGACCCCATCGCATCCACGATCGAACGGAGCGCGCATGTCCTGGATGGCCGAGATGTCGTCGTACCGCTACCTGGCCGAGCTCAAGCGCCGCTACGCCGAAGCGGATGCCGCGGCCGCGCACCCCGCGCCCGAGCCCGAGCCCGACCCCATGCATCCGACCGAGCGGATGCCGCGGCCGGCGACTCCTCGCACGGGCGGGAGGCCGCCCGACCCCTCGATAGCGCCCGCCCATCGGCGTAGCGTGGCCCGCGAAGCGAAGGGCCGAACAAGGGGGTCACCGATGGCCGAGCTCTCATTCATCCAGCCATGCCTGTGGTTCGACGACCAGGCGCGCGAGGCGATGGCGTACTACGTCGACGTGTTCCCGAATTCGCGCATCATCCGGATCGACGACTATCCCGACGAATCGCTCGACGAGCACTTCACGGGGATGTCGGGCAAGGTGATCAACGGGCAGTTCAGCCTGAACGGGGTGGAGTTCACCTGCCTCGACGGCGGCCCGCTCTTCCGGTTCAACGAGTCGATCTCGTTCATCGTGTCCTGCAAGGACCAGGAGGAGATCGAGTACTACTGGTCGAAGCTGTCGCACGTGCCCGAGGCGGAGCAGTGCGGCTGGTGCAAGGACCAGTTCGGGCTGAGCTGGCAGGTCATCCCCGCGAACATGGGCGAGCTGACCAAGCGGCCCGAGCAGGTGCAGGTGATGATGGGCCAGAAGAAGATCGTGATCGCCGAGCTCGAGAACGCCTGAGCCCCACTGCCGGGCTGCCGTCGCGTGCTGCCGGGACGCTGCCCGGGCGCTACGCGTCGACCAGTTCGAGCCGCTGCTTGAGGAGCGCGAGGCTCGCAGGCATCTCGGTGCGCGCGCCGCGGGTGGCCATCACCCGGATCAGCTTGCCGATGCCGTGCCCCTCGAACCAGACGCGGTAGTCGACGTGCGTGCCGGTGCCCTCGGTCGGCGCGAATGCGATGTCGACGTGGGCACGCACGGGCCCATCGATGCCCTCGACCGCCCATCGGCCTCCGGGCTCGTAGTCGGTGACCTGCCACCGCGCCTTCTGCCTGCCGCCCGGCACCCGGCGGATCTCGTACCCGCGCATGCCGACCTGGCGGATCGCGGGCGGCTCGGCGGATGCCTCCTCCACCGACGGTTGCCACTCGGGAAGCCGAGCCGCGTCGGTGACGTAGTCGAAGACCTCCTGCGGCGCTGCGGGCGATCTCGGTGCTGCATTCGATGACCTTCATGGCGGCCACCTCCCTGAACGGTCGGCGCGTCGTTGCCCGACCTATATTGATGACAGTATCATTCTCCTTAATGTCAGAAGTGTCAAGACGTCCGTACGACGCGACGCGTCGTCGCCAGCAGGCGGCCCGAACGCGGGCGCGCATCATCGAGGTCGCCGGGCGGCTGTTCGTGGAACGCGGGTACGCAGGAACCACGATCCCCGCGATCGCCGGCGAGGCCGGCGTGGCCGTGGAGACGGTCTATCGCTCCGCGAGCGGGAAGGCCGGGCTGCTGGCCGACGCCGTCCGGGCCGCCGTAGCGGGTGGCGCGGAGCGCGCGGAGGTGCCGGTCACCGAACGGCCCGCGATCCGGCGGATCACAGGAGGAGGTGGATCCGGTTCGGCAGCTGCAGCTGTATGCGGCGACGCAGCCCGGGATCTGGTCGCGCGTCGGCCCGCTCCTTCGCGTGCTCGACGCCGCGGCCAACAGCGACGCCTCGCTGGTCGAACTCCGCGACCAGATCGCCGCCGAGCGGCGGCACGGCCTGCGAGACGGGTTCGGCCGGATGCTCGAGCAGCGCGGCGTGCTGCGTGACGGCGTCACCGCCGAGCGCGCCGGCGACATCGTGTACGCCGTGTGCGGACAGGCCAACTACGTGGCGCTCGTCGGCGACTGCGGCTGGACGGAGGAAGCCTACGAGTCCTGGCTGGCTGAGACGCTGGTCGCCGCGCTGCTCCCTCCACGGTAGGAATCGCGCTCAGTCTCCAGAGCAGCCGGCGTTGCCGCGTCGAGCCGGTCCTCGAAGAAGAATCGCGAGAGGCGCGCTCGGAGGCGCTGTGTCCAACGCACGCGACCGCCGGATGCCTCCAGCGCCAACGGGGTGTGCGTCTCGACGTCGAGCAGCCGCCATCGTTCGTACTCGTTCAGCCGCTGGTGGACCTCGATGTACTCGCCCCCGGGAAGACGTACGATCCGGCCGGTCTCGAACCCGTGCAGCAGGAGGTCGCGGTCCTTGCGCTGGAGGGCGATGCAGACCCGTCGCGCAACACTGAACGCGATGATCGGCCCGGCGACCAGCAGGATCTGCAGGGCGAGCACGACCCCTTCGATCGTGAGGCTGAAGGCGACCGCCATGAGATCCGCGCTTCCGGCGGCCCAGAGCGTGCCGTAGAACACGATTCCGGCGAAGCCGATGCCGGTCCTGGTCGGCGTGTTCCGCGGGCGGTCGAGCAGGTGGTGGTCGCGGTGGTCGCCGGTGATCCACTCCTCGATGAACGGATACGTGGCGACGAGCAGGAGGAAGACGCTGATCACCGCCAACGGTGCGAGCAGGGCGAGCGTCCACGTCCGGTCGAATGCGACGATCTCCCAGCCCGGTGGCACGAGTCGGAGCGCACCGTCGAGGAAGCCGGTGTACCAATCCGGCTGGCTGCCGGCGCCGGCATTGCCGGGTGAGGCCGGGCCGTACAGCCAGACGGGGTTGATCGTGACGGTGACGGAGACCAGCAGCAGGATGCCGGTGACGATGAGGAAGAGCCCGCCGGCACGTGCAGCCGCGTCGGGAAGGAGCGGTATGCCCACGACGTTCGCCTCCGTGCGCCCGGGGCCCGAGAACTGCGGCGGCTTGGCCCGGTACGTGATCGCGATGCGGATGGCGATGAGCAGCACGAGGATCACGGGTACGACGGCGACGTGGAGCGGGTAGAGGTTCTCGATGATCTGCCCCGGGAACGCCCCTCCGAAGAACAGGTCCTTCAGCCAGGTCCCGACGACCGGAATGCCGAGCAGGATGCCTTCGAAGATGCGCAGCCCCGTTCCCGAGAGCATGTCGTCGGGAAGGGCGTATCCGCTCCACCCGCCGGCGAGCGCGGTGATCAGGATCAAGAAGAGCAGGACCCAACCCGCGCGCCGCGGCTTGCGGAACGCACCGGTGAAGAACGTGACCAGGAGCTGCCCGATCAGGGCTGCGGGCAGCAGCAGTGCGGCCCAGTGATGGGCCTGCCGAAGGAGCAGCCCGCCCGGAACCTCGAACGAGATGTGCAGCGTCGACGCGAACGCCTTCGACACCTCCTGGCCCTGCAGGGTCGGAACCCGTCCGTCGTACACGACCGTCGTACTCGATGGGGTGAAGAAGAACATCAGGATGACGCCGGTCACCATGATGACCGGCAAGGCAGGCGAGCGCGATCACCCCGAACATGTTCGACCAGTGCACGGGCACCGTGCGATGGCGCAGGTCCTCGAGCACCGCAGCACCCCGCTTGCCGACCGTCGTCCGTGCGACGTGGCTGGAGAGCCGACCCGTCAGGCTGGAGCGTGGCATCCGCTCGACCGGCATCTCGTCTCCTTTCTGTTCTCCTACCCATACGACACCGCAGCGGTCTGATTTGTGACAGTGGAGGCCGACCTCGGCGAGCTGGATGCCGCCATCGCGAGGCGTCAGAGCGGACGAACCGGCTGACGCAGCACGGTGCGCAGCTTCTCCGGCGCCGTGCGCCGGGCATCGCTGAGGTACACCTCGTGGTGCGGGCCGTTGAAGGTGAGGCGCTGCTGCGGCATCCATTCGTCGTGCAGGCGCGCAAGGGTCGGCGCTTCATCGTCGTACGACCCGACGTGGAGGATCTGCGCCGACGGTCCCTCGTGCAGGTGCGCGAGGCGAAGCTGGTCGAGTGCGGGGTTCTCACGACCGCCCGACTTCGAGATCTTCGCGCGAATGGTGTCGACCGCGGCGGCGACGGCCTCCTCGTCGATCCAATCGGGTTGGGCGATCAGCATCGTCCAGCTCCACGCGCCCTTGTCGCGCGCGACGAAGGCGCCCTGATCCTCCGCCCACCAGAGCCCCTCGAGCGGTGCGACGACGAAGTCCCGCTCGAGCATCCGCTTGCTGGCGAACTTCACCGCATAGCCCACCCCGAACAGCGCCTCGACGGCGTCGCGGTACCACGCAGCCGTGTTGGGATCGCCCTGCCCGTCGACCGCGAGGTACCGCATCGGTGGCACATCGACGATGGCGAACTCTTTCGCCGACGGCGCGTACAGCTCCGGATGCTCCCGCTTGACGTCGTACTTCTCGTTCGCATCGGGCGGCCATGGCGGGAGGCGTACGCCCCGGGTCGGACAGTTCCGTGACCGGATTCCATCGCGGCCGAATGCGAAGCCCGACGCCGTCAGGGCGACCGCGGCGTGAGGCGGATGACCGGGATCTCCCGGTCGGTGATCCGCTCGTATCGGGCGAATCCCGATGCCGTGCGCCGTGACCTGCCGCCATGCCGCCTCGCGCTCGTCGCCGTGCAGCTGCTCCGGCGTGACCTCGATGCGCTGACCGGCGAACTCGACCCGCACTCGGTCGGGGTGCGCCGCGATGTTGTAGTACCACGCGGGGTTCCGGGGCGCGCCGCTCGCCGACGCCACGATGAGCTTCGTGTCGCCCTCGCCGGGGAACCATCGCACCGGAGTCATCCGCTCGACGCCGGTCTTCTTCCCGATCGTGACGAGCACCAGCTTGTCACCGGGCTTCGCGTCCTTCCGGCGCATGCGCTCCACCATCTTCTGGTTCCCCCACCGCTCGAGCCGGTTGCGGCCGGGCTGGCGGGCACCTCGGGTTCCGTTCGGAGTATCGAAGGCCATGCGCGACGCCTCCTCGGGTGGCGATCCTTCCCTCAATCATCCCGCGATTCGGCGGGTCGTGCTGTCAGGCACCGGCGAACCGTGCACTGGCAGGGCCTCCCTCGCCGACGGAACCCGACGTAGCGTCGAGCGGGTGAACGAAACACTCGAACTCAACAACGGCGTCACGATGCCGGCGCTCGGCTTCGGCGTCTTCCAGACGCCCCCGGCCGAGACCGTGAGCGCCGTGGCATCCGCTCTGCAGGTCGGTTACCGCCACATCGACACCGCGGCCGCGTACCTGAACGAGCGGGAGGTCGGCGAGGCGATCCGCCAGTCGGGCCTCGACCGCCACGACATCTTCATCGAGACGAAGGTGTGGATCAGCGACTACGGCTACGACGAGACCCTGCACGCGTGGGAGAAGAGCACCCGCAAGCTCGGCGTCGACACCCTCGACCTGCTGATCCTGCACCAGCCGATGCCCGCCCACTTCGACCGCACCATCGAGGCGTATCGCGCCCTCGAGACGCTGCTGGCCGACGGCAAGGTCCGCGCGATCGGCGTCAGCAACTTCATGCCCGACCACCTCGCGACGCTGCTCGAGCAGACGAGCGTCGTGCCGGCCGTGAACCAGGTCGAGGTGCACCCGTACTTCTCACAGCCCGAGGTGCGTGCAGCGGATGCCGCGCACGGCATCCTCACGCAGGCGTGGTCGCCGATCGGCGGCATCACGTTCTACCGCGGCGAGGGCAAGGGCACGCTGGCCGACCCGGTGATCGGCGGCATCGCCGACGCGCACGGCAAGACGCCTGCACAGGTCATGCTGCGGTGGCACCTGCAGGAGGGCCGATCGGCCATCCCGAAGTCGGTGCGCGCCGAGCGCATCGCCGAGAACTTCGACGTCTTCGACTTCGAACTCACCGCCGCGGAGCTCGCGGCCATCGACGCGCTCGACACCGGCGAGCGCGGCGGCCCCGACCCGGCATCCATCACGCCCGAGATCTTCTCGCTCACCATCCCCGAGGCGTGAGCCGCGGCGCGGCATCCGTCGACTTCCACCGGAGACTCCGGCCGGACGCCGGGTCTGAGGTCGGCGGGCCCGCGGCCGCCGTCTGCACGCGGGAATACATGCGCAGTCATGTTGTTGCATCGGATATCACCCGCAGAAAGGCGGCCCCGATGCAGTTCGGAATCTTCACCGTCGGCGATATCGCGCCCGACCCCGTCACCGGCTACACGCAGAGTGAGGCGGAGCGCATCGACAACATCGTGCGCGTCGCACAACGCGCCGACGAGGTCGGACTCGACGTCTTCGCGCTCGGCGAGCACCACAACCCCCCGTTCGTCCCGTCCTCGCCCACCACGCTGCTCGGCCACATCTCGGCGCTGACGAAGCAGATCATCCTGAGCACTTCGGTGACGCTGATGACCACGAACGACCCGGTGAAGGTCGCCGAGGACTACGCGATGCTCCAGCACGTCGCGAAGGGACGGCTCGACCTCATGGTGGGTCGCGGCAACACCGTGCCCGTGTACCCGTGGTTCGGCAAGGACATCCGGCAGGGCGTGGCACTCGCCCTCGAGAACTACAACCTGGTGCACCGGCTGTGGCGTGAGGACGTCGTCGACTGGGAGGGCAAGTTCCGCACCCCGCTGCAGGGCTTCACCTCGACCCCGCGGCCCCTCGATGACGTGCCGCCGTTCGTGTGGCACGGTTCGATCCGCACCCCCGAGATCGCCGAGCAGGCGGCCTTCTACGGCAACGGCTACTTCGCGAACCACATCCTCGCCCCCAACTTCCACTTCAAGCCGCTCGTCGACTTCTACCGGGAGCGCTTCGAGCACTACGGGCACGGCACGAAGGAGCAGGCGATCGTCGGTCTCGGCGGGCAGGCGTTCATCGCCAAGCGCTCGCAGGACGCCGTGAACACGTTCCGTCCCTACTTCGAGAACTACCCGCTGTTCCGCGGCAGCTCGCTCGACGACTTCATGGAGCGCACGCCCCTGAGCGTCGGCAGCCCGCAGGAGGTCATCGACAAGACCCTCACGTTCCAAGAGGGCTTCGGCGACTACCAGCGCCAGCTCTTCGCGCTCGACAGCATGGGTCTGCCCGTCGAGATGGCGCTCGAGCAGGTGGAGCTGCTCGGCACCGAGGTCGTGCCGGTGCTGCGCAAGGAGATGGCCGCCCGTCGCGCGCCGGGCGTTCCGGATGCCCCGGTGCACGCCACGCTCGTCGCCGCGAAGTACGGCGACGAGGCCCCGCGCCAGCCGCGTCCGAACCCGAACCGGGGCGACAACCTCTCGGGCACCTCGCCCTACCAGGACAGCGACGCCGAGTTCGAGGCGCACTTCCCGATGGCGGTCTGACCGTGGCCGGCGACATCCGACTCGCGAACGAGGCCTGGGAGGCGTTCTTCCGCGCCCAGGCCACGATGGAGCGCGAGTTCACCGAGGCGGACATCTGGGTGGGCGTGCTGCCCAAGGAGTACGGCGTGCTCTACGCGCTCTCCACCGCACCTGACGGCCTGCGGATCAGCGAGCTGTGCGACGACGTGCTGCTCACCCAGCCGGGCATGTCCCGGCTGGTGGCCCGGCTCGAGCAGCGCGCCCTCGTCGAACGCGGCGACGACCCCGACGACGCGCGGGCGTGCCGCATCCGTCTCACCCCTGCCGGGATCGAGACCCAGCGCCGTGTCGGCGCCGCCCACGCCCGCCACGTCGCCAGGGCGATGACGCGAGCGCTCGACCCCGAACAGCTCGTGGTGCTGCGCGACCTCAGCCTCGCGCTGATCGACGGCGCCCGCCAGGACGACACCGCCCCGCAGACCACCCCCGAGAGGATCAACGCATGACCACCGACGTCTCCCGCCCCTTCGACGCCACCACCCCGGGCGGGGCGGGCGCGGGCGCACCGGGGTCACCCGTGCGGCTCGTCATCGTGAGCGCGGGCGTGAGCGAGCCCTCCTCGACTCGGCTGCTCGCCGACCGCACGGCGCAGAAGGCCATCGACCTGCTCCGCGACGCCGGCGTGCCCGCCAGCGTCGGCGTCATCGAGCTGGGTCCGCTCGCCGTGGACATCGCGCAGGCGATCGTCTCCGGAATCCCCGGCGAGCGCCTGCAGTCCGCGATCGAACGGCTGGCGGCGGCGGATGCGGTCATCGCGAGCACCCCGGTCTACAAGGCCGGGATCAGCGGTCTCTTCAAGGCGTTCGCCGACGTGCTCGACAACGACCTGCTCATCGCCACGCCCGTCATCCTCGCCGCCACCGCGGGCAGTGCCCGGCATGCGATGGTCGTCGACGAGCAGATGCGGCCGCTGTTCGCGTTCCTCCGGGCCATGCCCACGCCGACGTCGCTCTTCGCGGCACCCGAGGACTGGGGTTCGTCGGCGCTCGGCGACCGCATCGAACGCGCCGCGACGGAGCTGGTGCTGCTGCTGCGCAGCGGCGTCGGCGCCGCCATCGCCGAGCACGCCTGGGCGGAGTACCAGCACCAGTTCGCCGGGAACGCGAGCCGATCCGAACGGGCCGCATCGGATGTCGACTTCGACACCGACCTCATGCGCCTGGCCGCGGGTGGCAGCGCGATCGCCTCGTAGACGAGCACCGCTCCTGCGCAGGATTCCTGCGCAGGAGCGTCAGCGCCTACCGCGCGAGCGCCGCCTCAGCGTCGAGCCACCCCAGCTTCTGCGGGTTGACGATCGAGTAGATCCGCGTGATCCGCCCTCCCTCGACGGTGACGCCGACTGCCGCGAACAGCTCGCCGCCGACCTCGACGCGGACCGCCGGCGCGCCGTTCAGCCACGTCGGCGCTCCAGAGAGACCGTACTTCTCGACCCCGTCGAGCATGAACCCGACGAGTCGCTCGGCGCCCACGATCGGCCTCCGTGCCGCCTGCACGACCCCGCCTCCGTCGGCGATGACCACGACGTCGGGCGCGAGCACGTCCATGAGGCCCTGCACGTCACCGGTGTTCAGCGCGACGAGGAACCGCTCGATCACCTGCGCCTGCTCGGTCGCGTCGACCTGCACGCGCGGACGGCGCGCCGCCACGTGATCCTTCGCCCGGTGCGCGATCTGCCGCACCGCCGCGGGCGACTTGTCGACCGCCTCGGCGATCTCGTCGTACGGCACATCGAACACCTCGCGCAGCACGAACACCGCGCGTTCGGTCGGCGCGAGCGTCTCGAGCACCGTCAGCATCGCGATCGAGACGCTCTCGGCGAGCTCGACGTCGTCGGCGACATCCGGACTCGTGAGCAGCGGCTCGGGCAGCCACTCGCCGACGTAGTCCTCGCGGCGGCGCGACACGGTGCGCAGCTGGTTGAGCGCCTGCCGGGTCACGATCCGCACGAGGTAGGCACGCGGATCGCGCACCTGCTCGCGGTCGACGTCGGCCCACCGCAGCCAGGACTCCTGCAGCACGTCCTCGGCGTCGGCCGCCGAGCCGAGCATCTCGTACGCGACCGTGAAGAGCAGTCCGCGGTGGGTGACGAACGGGTCTTCGCTCATGCCGGGAGATCCGCTCATACCTGCGAGGCTACGCCCGCCGGTGCGGGAGCCGCGAGCGGCGGCAGGCCGCAGGACGTCGAGAACTCCGCCGAGTGGATGCCGAGGGCGATGTTCGTGCGCGCCGACGCGTTCATGTATCCGACCTTCGCCGCCAGCTCCAGGAGCGCCGGGGCGCCGAGCTCTGCGAGCAGCGCGGCGGACAGCTCGTCGGTGACGGCCGGCGGGGTCTGGCTCATCGCCTCGGCGTACTCCATGACTCGGCGCTCGAGCGGCGTGTACAGCGACGACTCACGCCAGCGCGGCACCTCGCGGGCCTTCTCCTCATCGAGGCCGTCGTTGTGCGCCATGAAGTAGTGCAGGTCGAGGCAGAAGCTGCAGCCGACCGTCGCCGCCGCTGCCATGTTCGCGAGCGAGGCGAGGTTCGGGTCGAGCCGATCCCACTTCTCGGCCTTGCGGCCGAAGGTCATCATGTCCTTGAGCACGGCCGGGTGATGCCACATGACCCCGAGCGAGTCCGGAACCTGGCCGAGCATCTTCTTGCACATCATCTTCACCAACCCGCCGTACAGGCCGGTGATCTCGGTCGGGGGAACGCGCATCGTGCCGGTCATGTCTCCTCCAAGGTCTCGTGCACGGTTTCGTGCCTTCGACATGGAGACACCGGCCGGCCGGCGGGTGTGACATCCGACCGGTTCGCCCCGCCGCGCGAGTCGTCAGGCGACCGCCCACTCCCCCGCGAGCGCCGAGCTGCGCTCGCCTCAGCGAACGCGTCGAGGAGCCGCTCGGTGTCGGCCATCTGGTCGTTCCAGACCGCGCGAACGATGTCGATGCGGTCATCGTCGTCCTGGAGCGCGGCGAGGTACGCGCTCGACGCCGGCGAAGCCGTCGGCGGATGCCTCGTGGAGGGCGATCATGCGGATCGCGAGTTTCGACTGCACGCCGTAGACGGGGATCTGGGGTCCGCGCGGAGCGGCGAGGCCGATGTAGTACAGCTTCTCCAAGCCCTTCGGCACGATGCCGCCCGCGTAGCGGAGGGGAACGCCGCTGCGTCGCTCGATGAGCAGACTCGGAGAGGAACGGCAGGCTCGCGTTGAAGCCGGTCGCCCACAGGATCGTGTCGTACTCGCGGGCGCTGCCGTCGCTGAAGTGCACCGTGCGGCCGTCGAAGCGGGTGATGCCCGGCACGATGCGCACGCGGCCGTGCTGCACCCAGTAGAGCAGCAGGTCGTTCACGACCGTGCGGCCCTCGGCGAGCGTGCGGTGCTTCGGCTCGGGCATGCCCGGGTAGTTGTGCCATTCGCCGATCGAGACGCGGGCGAGCAGGCGGGCGATGAGGTCCTGCTCGTCGGGCGAGAACTGGCCCATCCACGGCACCTCCTGCCGCGGCACGCCGAAGTACGCCTTGGGCTGGAAGTAGACGCCCTCGCGAATGACGATGTCGACCTCGAGGCGGTGCTGCGCGGCATCCACCGCCAGGTCGCAGCCCGAGTTGCCGGCGCCGACCACGAGCACGCGCGTGCCCTCGATGTCGCCCGTGTTGCGGTAGGCGCCCGAGTGGATCTGCGTACCCGTGAACTCGCCCGGCACCGAGCGGGACCTTCTGGTCCCACAGGTGGCCGTTGGCCACCAGCACGCCGTCGTACTCGATGCGCTCGCCGGTGTCGAGCGTGACGGTCCAGCCGGCCGATCCGACCGGGCCGTCGGCGGCGATCGGCTCGACCGACCTGACCGCGGTGTTGAAGCGGATGAGGTCATAGTGCCCGTGCTCGCGCGCGTACGACTCGAGGTACGCCCGCACCTGGTCACGGCGCGGGAAGTGCGGATAGTCGGCCGGCATCGGAAAGCCCTCGAAGTGCGTCGTGTCGCGCGAGGTGATGAGGTGCAGGGCGTCGTAGTCGGTGTGCCAGTGGCCGCCGACCCGATCGGTCTTCTCGTAGCAGTCGACGTCGTAGCCGGCTTCGCGCAGCTGCTGCAGCGCGGAGATGCCGGCGGCGCCGGCGCCGATCACGCAGTAACGGGTCATGATGGTTCCTTCTTCGACGGGCGGCCGGGTCGGTCCGGTCGCGGTGGTTGGTGTGGGGCGTGCAGCGGATGCCGCGGCGAGGTCCGTCCGGGTCGGCGCGCCGGTCAGACGGCTCCGCGGGCCAGTCGATGCTCCATCCACACCGACAGCCAGGTGGCGGGCACGGCGATCGCCGCGTAGATGAGGCCCGTGATCGTGTAGACCGCGAGGTACTGGAAGGTGATCGTCGACACCTGGTACGCCTCGCTCATCAGCTCGTTGACCGAGATGGAGTAAGCGAGCGACGTGGCTTGGAACGACATGATCGCGAGGCCCATGAGCGCCGGGATCGACGACCGCAGACCCTGCGGGAGCACGATCCGCACGAACGACGTGGTGCGTGACGAGCCCGAGTGCCGCGGATGCCTCGCGCTGCCCGGATGGCACCGATTGGATGCCCGCGCGGATCATCTCCGACGAGTAGGCGGCGGCCGTGAACGTGAGGCCGATCACCGCGGCGAAGAAGTTCTCGAAGAGCAGGCCGAGCGCGGGAAGGCCGAAGTAGACGATGTAGAGCACGACGAGAGCGGGGATGCCGCGACCGACCTCGACCACGACGAGGGCGGGCCACTTCAGCGACGGCCGACGCGACGAGACGCCGAGCGCGAGTACGAGGCCGAGGAGGTAGCCGAACGCCACCGAAAGCACGGTCAGCTGGAGGCTGACGACCAAGCCCTCACCGAGCCGGGGCAGGTACTCGACGAGATCCATCAGTGGGTCCTCCTCAGCCGGGAGTCGAGACGCCGGGCCGCGACGGCCACGGGAACGCTGATGACGAGGTAGACGGCGGCCGCGATGAAGAACGGGATGATGCCGGCCGTCGTCGGGTTCTGCCGGGCGAACATCGTCGCGTTGAACACCATGTCGGCGACGCCGATCGTCGAGGCGATCGACGAGTCCTTCAGCAGCGACAGCAGGAAGGTGGCGATCGAGGGCAGCGCCGTGCGGAGGGCCTGCGGGGCGAGGATACGGGAGAACGTCACCGTGCCGCCGAGGCCGAGTGCGCCGGCTGCCTCCGACTGCCCGCGCGGCAGGGTCGCGAAGCCGCCCCGGTAGATCTCGGCGAGATACGCGCTCGAGATGATCCCGAGCCCCCACACCGCGGCAGTCAGTGAGTCGAACCGGAACGCGCCGATCGCGACGCCGAAGTAGAGGAGGAACAACCACACGATGGGCGGCACCCCGCGGATGAGGTCGACGGCGAAGCGGCACGCGAGCCGCACCGCGCGGATCCGCGAGCGCAGTCCGAGCATGAGCGGGATGCCGCCGATGAGGCCGATCGTGAACGCGAGCACGGTGACGAGCAGCGTCATCGGGAGGCCGAGCAGCACGACGAGGAGCGCGTCGCCCATCTCAGCGCTCCAGGACCGCGCTGAGGAAGCGACGGGTGCGCTCCTCGCGCGGGTTCGCCATGATCATCGCGGGGTCGCCCTCCTCGATGATGCTGCCCGTCGGCCATCACGACGAGGTGGTCGGAGACATCCCGGGCGAACTGCATCTCGTGGGTGACGACGATCATGGTCATGCCGGCATCCGCGAGCTCGCGCATCACCGCGAGCACCTCGACGCCCACCTCGGGATCGAGTGCGCTCGTGGGCTCGTCGAACAGCATGACGCGCGGGATTGAGCGCGAGCGCACGCACGATGGCGATGCGCTGCTGCTGGCCGCCGGAGCACTTGCCGGGATGCTGATCGGCCTTCTCGGCGAGGCCGACGCGCTCGAGGAGCACGCGGGCGCGCTCCTCCGCCTCCTCGCGGCTGCGGCCGAGGATCTTCTCCTGCGGGAACGCGATGTTCCGCAGCACCGTGAAGTGCGGGAACAGGTTGAACGACTGGAACACCATGCCGACCTGGCGGCGCAGGGCGAGCAGCTCGCGATCCTTCACGCGCTCGCCGGCACGGATGGTCTGCGATCCGACGGTGACGGATGCCGCCGTCGGGCGTCTCGAGCAGGTTCACGCACCGCAGGAGCGTGCTCTTGCCCGAGCCCGAGGGGCCGATCAGGGCGGTGACGCTGCCGGGCTTGACGCTCATGGAGATGCCGTCGAGCACGAGGTGGTTGCCGAACCGCTTGGACAGGTCGGTGATCTCGACGCCGGCGATCGCGAGTTCGTTCGCCTCGGTGATGAGTGGGACATTCACGGATGGCTCCTCAGGCGGCTGGGGGCTGGGCTGGGGCTGGACTGGTGGGATGGCTGGCCGGGCGCCGGCCGGCGGAGGACCGGCGCCCGGAGGGGTCAGAACGCGGTCGAGCGACTGGTCGGCGGGCACGAGCAGGTCGGCCGGCAGGTCGTAGTCGGCCAGCAGCTCGGTGAGGGTGCCGTCCTCGCGGTAGCCGTCGATGAGCGCGCTGATCGCCTCGGAGAGCTCGACGTTCTCCTTCGCGATGGGGAACGCGATCCGCGGCATCTCGGTGGTGATCGCGACGCGCTCGTCGGCCTCGGCGGGCTCCACCGTGAAGTCGGTGTCGGCGTAGGCGGCGACCGCCACGGCGTACCCGTCGAGCGCGGCCTGGATGCGGCCGTTCAGCAGGTCCTGCTTCATCTCGATGGTGCCGGGGTAGGTCTTGAACTCGTCGCCGAGGATGGCACTGACGTCCGCCTCCCACGAGAACCCGGCGCCGCTGCCGACCGCGCCGATCGTCTCGAGCTCCTCGACCGTCGTGGCGCCGTCGGCCGAGATGATGCCCATGGTGTCGTAGAAGGTCGCGCGTGGTGAACCCGACCTGCTCGGCACGGGCCTCGGTGACGTACCATCCGCCGCTGATCAGGTCGGTCTTCTTCTGCTCGCTGATCATCGGGATGCCATTGGCGTAGGTGATCGGCACGAAGGCGAGGCCGAGGCACTCCGCCTCGGCGACCTTCCTGATCAGGTCGATCTCGAGGCCGGATGCATCCGTGCCCTCGGTCTTCGTGTAGGGCAGGTTCTCGGGGACGCCGACGGTGAGGACGCCCTCGGTGTAGGTGGTGAGCCCTTCGTGGGCGGGCGTGCAGTCCTCGGCCACGCTGGAGCCGGCGGCGGACTGCGCGCAGCCGGCGAGGGTGATCGAGGCGAGGCCGAACACGGCGGCAGCGGACAGTGCACGGATGGTAGTGGGCTTCATGGTCATGGGATGACTCCTTCGGTGGGGCTGGCGGGGCGATCGGGTGTGCAGGGATGGGTGGGTGGTGCGGGCTCCGGGTTGTCGGGTCGGGGATGGGTCCCGGATGGGCCGGGATGTCGATCTCAGACGGCGGTGAGGCCGCCGTCGATCGTGAAGACCGAGCCGGTGACGAACGACGACCCCGATGAGAGCAGGTAGTCGATCAACGGCGAGATCTCCTCGGCCTGGGCGCGTCGGCCGAGCGGCGCGGTGCTGCTCGAACCGCCGACGGGCTCGTCGTCGTTCATGGGCGTGGCGACGCCGCCGGGGCAGATGGCGTTGACGCGCACCGACGGGGCGTACTCCACGGCGGCCACGCGCGTGAGCGCGAGCACCGCGGCCTTCGACGCCGAGTAGGCGGCGTAACCGGCCGACCCGACGAGCGCCGCCGTCGAGGAGACGTTCACGATCGCGCCGCCGCCGGCGGTCGCGATGAGCGGAGCCAGCGCGCGGATGCCGAGGAACGGCCCGTGCACGTTGACGCGCTCGTGGAGCCGCCACGCATCGATCGAGGTGTCGGCGATCGCGGTGTGGCGAAGGATGCCGGCGTTGTTCACGAGGCCTCGCAGGGGGATACGGGCGGCGGTGATCCGCTCGGCGAGCCCGGCCCACGCGCCCTCGTCGGACACGTCGAGCGAGTGGTAGACGGCGTCGATGCCCGAGGAACGCAGCACGGCGGCGGTGCGGTCGCCCTCACCGTCGAGCACGTCGGTGAGGATGACACGGGTGCCGGGTCGGCCGAGACGAGCGGCGTGCGCTGCGCCCTGGCCGCGCGCGCCGCCGCTGATGACGACGGCGGAGGTCGACGGGGTCATCAGCGCATCACGTCCCCACCGGAGAGCACGACCGTCTCCCCCGTCATGAACCCGGCCTGCGCGCCGGCGAGCAACCACACCCATCCGGCGATCTCCTCGGGTTGTGCCACCCGGCCGATCGGGATGGAGGCGGCCGCGGCATCCATTCGGCCGGTGGCGGTATTGCCGGGGGTCGCCACCCAGCCGGGAGCGATGCCGTTGACGCGGATGCCGGCGGGGGCGAGCTCGAGCGCGAGCGACTTGGTGAGCATCACGACGGCCGCCTTCGAGGCGCCGTAGAGGAGCTGCCCTGGCGACACGCTGAAGGCGTCGACGGACGCGAAGTTCACGATTGCGGCGCCGGCCCTCATCCGGGGCCGGGCGGCGGCGGTCACGTTGAGCACGCCGAGCACGTTGATGTCGAAGATGCGGCGGAACGTGGCTTCGTCGTAGCTCTCGAGGGTCGTTGGCGGGTACACGCCCGCGATGTTGGCGACCGCATCGATCGCTCCGTCCGCGGGGAGCGCCACGTCGATCGCCGCCGTCAGGGCGTCGCGGTCGCGTACGTCGGCGACGGCGGGAACGAAGGTGCCGGCGCCCTCGGCCGGCTCGGCCGCCACCACGTCGAGGCCCACCACGGTCCACCCGTGGCGGAGGAAGACCTCGGCGGTCGAGAGCCCCATTCCGGATGCGGCTCCGGTGATGATGACGGTGCCTGTCGTGTCCTGCATGTTCGAGGTGTCCTCCGTGTCGTGGTGTTGAGAACCAAGTGCACCAGTCGGAGATTCACAGGACAATACTTAATGTCTGATGCTAGACATAGGCAAGACCTTGAGAAGGAGGGCGTTCGATGGCGCTTCCGACGATTCGTCAGCTCGAGTACTTCATCGCAGCGGCCCGCGCCGGCACGTTCGCCGGCGCGGCCGCAGAGCATCGCATCGCGCAGCCGAGCCTCTCGGAGCAGATCAGCGTGCTGGAGCGCTCGTTGGAAGTGCCGCTGTTCACGCGCACGTCTCGCCGGCTGCTGCTCACCGACGCGGGCAAGCAGCTGCTGCCGCTCGCGGAACGGGCGGTGACCGACATGCGGGAGTTCGCGGAGTGGAGCCGCCGGGTGCGCTCGATCGAGGAGGGCACCGTCTCGTTCGGCACCTTCAACAGCGCCCATCTCTACCTGCTGACCGACCTGATCCGGGATTTCCACGAGTTGTATCCGGGCGTGCGGATCCAGGTGGTGGGACTCAATTCGGCCGAGGTCGCGGACGCCGTCCGCGAGGGCCGATTGGAGGCCGGACTCGTGCAACTGCCCGTCGACGACCGAGAACTGGTCGTGACGCCTTCGGTGTTCACCGATCAGGTGGTCTACGTGTCGAAGCGGCCGGAGCACACACGGCAGCCGGTGGACATCTTCACCCTCGCCGAGCGCCCGCTGATCCTCTCGGAGGCGCGTTGGCTGCATGACGACCCGCTGCGCGTGTCGTTGCTCGAGCGCGCCCAGCGCGAGGGCATCACCCTCGAACCGATCGTGGAGGTGGAGTTCCAGACGCACGCGCTGGAACTCGCGGCCGAGGGCGTCGGCGACTCGCTCGTGTCGTACCACGTCGGTCGATCGCTCATCGCCGAGCGCGGCATGACCTGGGCTCCGCTCGAACCGCCGATCACCGAGCACTACGCCTTCGTCACCCGCCGTGGCGGTGCCATCTCCCCCGCGACCGGCCAGTTCATGCGCCTCGCGCACCGCATCCTTCGCCGTATCGCGGCGAGCGCGCACGGCGGGCGGATTCCCGCTGGCGACGATCCGCCCGAAGCGCAGATCGAGTGGCGGCCGAAATCATGAAGCCGTCCGGAAGAACCACGGCACCCGCCGCGTTGCCTCCGACATGAGAGCAATGGCGTACTCGCAGACCGGTGACTCGTCCGTACTGCAGCTGGTGGAGCGCGACCTCCCCGAACCCCGACCGGGCGAGGTGCGCGTGAAGGTCGTCGTGTCCGGCGTGAACCCCACCGATTGGAAGGCCAGGGCGGGTGCACGGCCCGGCAGGCCGACCCCGTTCCCCGAGGTGGTTCCCGACCAGGACGGCTCCGGCGTCGTGGATGCCGTCGGGTCCGGAGTGACCGGGTTCGACGTCGGCGACCGGGTCTGGGTGTTCCTCGCCGCACACGAGCGGCCGACGGGCACGGCGCAGGAGTACGCGGTGCTCCCGGCCGAGCGAGTCGTCAGACTCCCGGATGCCGCGAGCTTCGACATCGGGGCATCCCTCGGCGTTCCCGCCATGACCGCGCATCGCGCCCTCACCGTGGCCGACGGCGGCCCCGCGCGACTCGGACCCGGAGCGCTCGACGGCCGCACGGTGCTCGTGGCCGGCGGAGCCGGAGCCGTGGGACACGCGGCGATCCAGCTCGCACGATGGTCGGGCGCGCAGGTCATCACGACCGTGAGCTCGCCCGAGAAGGCCGCCCTCGCGAACGCGGCCGGCGCCCATCACGTCGTGAACTACACGGAAGGCGACACGGCGAAGGCGATCCGCGCCATCGCACCCGACGGTGTCGACCTCGTCGTCGAGGTCTCCCCCGCACGGAACGCCGAGCTCAACGCGAGCGTGATCGCCAATCACGGCACGATCTCCGTGTACGCGACCGATGGCGGCAGCGAGATGACCCTCGACGTGCGCCGGCACTTCGCGCTCAACGTGCGGTACCAGTTCCTGCTGCTCTACACGGTCGGCGACGCGCCCCTCGCCGCCGCCGCCGAGGACATCGGGCGCGCGCTCGCGGACGGCGCGCTCGACGTGGGCGAGCACGCCGGGCTCCCCCTCACCCGCTTTCCGCTCGAACGCACCGCCGAGGCCCACGACGCCGTGGAGGCAGGAACCATCGGAAAGGTGCTCATCGACATCGCGCCGGCAACGGTCGGCTGAAGGGAATCCCGATGTCCATCACCCGGCTCGCCCGCGCAGCCGCGACGCCGAGCGACTACGAGCGCCTCGGGATCTCGGCCGAGCGCATCCTTCCCCGAGAAGACGGCGCACGCACCGACAACCGTCGCGGCACCTACGAGTGGTGGTACTTCGACGCCCATCTCGACGACGGCGCCAAGCTGGTCATCGTGTTCATGAACAAGGACCTGACCACGCCGAACAAGCCGTTGGCCCCCAGGATTCGACTCAGCCTGGACCTGGCTGACGGCAGGTCGTTCGAGAAGATCGTCGACTTCCCACCCGAGACGTGGAGCGCCGCGAACGACGGGGCCGATGTGCGGATCGGCGAGAATCGGTTCCGCGGAGATCTGCACACCTACGAGATCGATGTCGGGGTCGACGAGATCGAGGTCCACGTCACCCTCACGGGCACCGTCCCCGCCTGGCGACCCCAAACCGGATACATGCTCTTCGGGCGCGACGACGAGCTCGAGTTCGCGTGGCTCCCCTCGGTGCCCCAGGGCGTCGTCAGCGGCACGTTGGCCGTCGATGGTGAGGCCCGAGCCGTCTCGGGCGTCGGCTACCACGACCACAACTGGGGCAACGTGAGCCTCCTCAAGGTCATCCACGATTGGTACTGGGCGCGGGGCAACGCCGGGCCGTACTCGGTCATCGCCTCGTACATCACCGCTCACGAGCGGTACGGCTACGCGGCGATCCCCATCCTGATGATCGCGAAGGACGGGCAGATCCTGGCCGACGACGCGACCAAGGTGCGTTTCGAGACGGACGGGCACTTCACCGATCCAGCCACCGGCAAGCCCGTTGCGGCGGTCACCCGCTACGTCTACGAAGACGGCGACCTGCGGTACGTCGTGACGTTCACACGCGAGCAGGACCTCGCGAACGCGCTCCTCATCGACAGCGTGTCGGGCCTCCAGCGGATGTTGGCGAAGGCCGCTCGCTTCGATGGCGCCTACCTGCGATTCACGGGCGAGTGCCGAGTTCAGCGGTTCGAGCGGAACACGCTCGTCGAGGACCACGCGGACACGGCCATCTGGGAGCTGATGTACTTCGGTCACGCCCGCTGACGCAGCGGTCGCGCCGGCTCGTCGGTCGACTACGGCCGCGTCAGCACGATCGCCGCAGGGAACCGGCCGATCACCCGCCTGAAGGTCGGCTTGGCCAGGGCCGCCGCGTCGCCGGGCTCGACGAGGCGAGGTTCCGTCGCGTGATGCTCCTGCCCCTTCCAGGTCACGGTGGCGCCGCCCGCCGCCAGCACATTCCTGGCCCAATTGGTCTTCGGTCCCCACGGCAATCCGATGAGGATGATGTCGGTCGCCAGGGTCGGGACCACGGCAACCGTCGTCGCGTACTGCGTTCCGCTCCGACGTCCGCGGTGATGCACGATCGCATACAGGGGAAACCAACGTCGCCCGGAGACGGCAAGAGCCAGGGGCGCGCTCGCCCGCAGTATCCATCGGGGCGGCGCCGACCGTCGGGTGGATTCACCCATGGTTTCTCGCCTCCGCGATTCAGCAGGGCTGCGGCATCCGGTACCTCTCGATCGACGATCAGGAGGACCGACCGCCTCAGCTCGGGAGTTCGACGGTGTAGGAGACGATCTCGGTGATGCGTCCGTCGTCGAAGTCGTAGACGTCGCAGGACGCGACGATGGAGACGTCTCCCCCGGCCTCGGTGTACCTGGCGAGGCTGTCGACCACGACGCTGTCCTCACCCACGACGGTGCGGAAGCGCTGGAACTCGGTCGTCACCGCGGCGAGGTCCGCGGCGGTGCGCTCGCAGGCCTTCTTCACGGCCTTCCGCCCGATGAGGGGGTCGGCACCGACGAGCGTCCAGACGACGTCGTCGGCGAGGTGCGGAAGCGCGAGCTCGAAGCGGTGGCTCGAGAACGCGCGGGCGATCTTCTCGGTCGTAAGGTCGGTCGTGACGTCCATGAGGCCTGCCCTCTCGCGCGGCATCCCGCGCCGTTGCGGATGCTCGATGCGGTTAGCCTACGCTCGCCGGAGGGCCGCGTTCGAGCATCGCCCGGTAGATCGACATGCGATCCTCTGGATTGTGTGCGCCGACGGTGAGCGAATACGGTCGGCTCATGCCGAGTGGGATGCGACGACGCGTGGCCGCGGCCATCGCCGTGTCAGTGATGTTGTCGGGCTGTGCGAGCGCGGCGGGCGCCCGCGACCCGGAGGCCGCGGATGACGTCCCCCTGCTGGCCTGCGATGACGTCGTTCCCGGGGAGGATCTCCTCGCGCTCGCGCTCACCGGAACGGACGGGGTCCGGCCCAGCCCGCTCCCGGCGATGCCGCCCCTCGAGTTCGACCCCTTCCCGATGCTGTTGCCGGCGGCCGGCGGGCTCCGCTGCTCCTGGAACGCCGGTGAGTCCGCCGACGATTACTGGCGGACCGACTGGGCCTACCTCTCGGTCGAGGCTCTTCCCGACGTGCACGAGGCGTTGGCCGTGAGAGATGCGGATGACGCACCGGTCGAGTCGTTCCGGCCGATTGCTGGGTTCGACGCGATCGCCACGTGCCAGGACTGGATGTTCGAGTGCCTGGTCGGCGCGTCGGTCGAGGGAACCTGGCTGCAGGTGCGACTGCACTGGACCGATTTCAAGTCGGATTCGCGGTTCGCCGCACTCGACCACGAGGTGGTGCTCGACCGCCTGGCAGCAGTGGCCGAGCCGGCATTCGCCGCGATCGCCGCAGCCGAGCCCGCGCAACTCCACTGGCCGGCGGCCCCAGGCGACGCCGGGGCGCGTTGCGAGGGCATCGGGACGGCCACTCCGGTCTCGCACGAGCGTCTGCCGGACTTCTCGTCGCTGATCGCGGAGCGGGCGGGCGTCGTGCTCTGCAAGATCGAGGCCGACTACGTCTACATCGTCCCGGGCGCCGCGAGCGTCGTGGACGCCATCGTGCACGGGCCGGACTTCGACGTCGCCCTCGAACCGTTCGACGATCGGGTCGGCTATCCGTCGCTGATGCGACCATGGGCGCCCGGCGCCTACTTCGTCGTGCTCACGATCGGCGAGGATGCCTACGTCATCGGCGCCATCCGTGGGGACGAGCGTGCTCGCGCGGTCGTGGAGGCTCGTACGTGAAGCCCAGGCACTTCACCCGAGCCACCTCGTCATCCGCCTCCTCCTCGACTCGTCGGAGGATGAGGACGTGAAGATGCATTCCGACCAGCTCCATGTCGACTCCACCGTGGTCACGCGGCTGATCGCCGACCAGTTCCCCGAGTGGCGGGATGAGGCCGTCATCGAGCTTTCCGTCGGGGGTACGGTGAACGCGATCTTCCGCGTGGGAAGCGGGCTGTCCGCCCGCTTCCCACTGCGGGCGGGGAATTCCGATGCAGTGGCGCGGCAGCTGGAGGAGGAGGCGCGGGCATCCGCTGAACTTGCGAAGTGGAGTCCCGTTGCGACCCCGACGCCGGTCGCGATCGGTCGTCCGGGATTCGACTACACGTTGCCGTGGTCGGTGCAGACCTGGATTCCCGGGCACGTGGCGACGCCGGACGGGCTCGCCGAGTCCCACGCCTTCGCCGAGGATCTCGCGTCGCTCATCCGTGCGCTTCGCGGAGCGGACACCGAGGGCCGACGATTCACCGGCTCCGGCAGAGGCGGGGTCCTTACCGATCACGACGAGTGGATGCAGACGTGCTTCCGCGAGAGCGAGGCGCTCCTCGACACGCCCCGGCTACGCCGGCTCTGGGCCGAGCTTCGAGAACTGCCGGCGGCCGGCGCGGACGTGATGTCGCACGGAGACCTGATACCCGCGAACCTGCTCGTCGAGTCCGGCCGGCTCGTCGGCGTCCTCGACGGTGGCGGCTTCGGCCCGGCCGACCCGGCGCTCGACCTGGTCAGCGGCTGGCACCTGCTGGACGCCGGTACCCGCGAGACCCTGCGTCGTTCGCTGGAATGCGAACAGGTCGAGTGGCTGCGCGGCAAAGCCTGGGCATTCGAGCAGGCCATGGGGCTCGTCTGGTACTACCGCGAGACCAACCCCGGCATGAGCGCGCTCGGCCGCAGCACGCTGGCTCGGATACTCGACGATTCGCCGACGCGAAACGTGATTTAAGTGTTGACTAATATGAGCCATCGCTAATATGATGAGGCTATGCACGCGTTCGATGTCCTCGGCGATCCGGTCCGCCGGCGTGTGCTCGAGTTGCTCGCCGACGGCGACCGCAGCGCGGGCGTACTGACCGAGGCGATCGTGCACGAGTTCGGCATCACGCAGTCGGCGGTGTCGCAGCACCTCCGCGTGCTCCGCGAGAACGGCTTCGCCTCCTCGCGGGCGGAGGGCCCGCGGCGGGTCTACTCGTTCGAGGCGGAGGGAATGCAACAGGTGGACGAGTGGATGACGCCGTTCCGTCGCTACTGGAGCCCCCGCTTCGCAGCACTCGAGACCGAGATCGCCCGCGGCAAGCGCGACCGACGACCGGCACGCGACCGACCGCAGGCACCGAACGGACCGCAGACAGCGCCACGACACCGACCGACACAGGAAGAAGGGCAGCAGGAATGAGCGACTACACGGCCGAAGCCGACCGGCTGATCATCGAGGCCGAGCGATCGGTGACGATCGACAAGCAGGATGCCGCCGCAGGCGGTGCTGACGGCCAGCCATGTCTACCGCACCGACGTCGACGACCTCTGGGACGCGATCGCCGACCAGCAACGACTCGCGCGTTGGTTCGGCACGGTCAGCGGAGAGTTGCGGGTCGGCGGCACGTACGCCATCGAGGGCAATGCGAGCGGCACCATCCTCACCTGCGCCGCCCCGACCGGCTTCTCGGCCAGTTGGGAGTTCGCCGGCAATACGAGCGAGCTGCGCGTCACCCTCACTCCCGAGGGCGACGGCACGCGGCTCACGCTGCAGCACTCCGGCGAAGTGCCCTACGAGTTCTACGACCAGTTCGGCCCCGGTGCGACGGGCGTCGGCTGGGACCAGGCGCTCCTGGGGCTGGCGGCGTACCTGGCGTTCGACACCGACGTCCCACTCGAGACCACCGAGTGGGCGACCTCGGACGACGGCCTCGCCTTCACCCGCGCATCCGCGGCTGCGTGGGGTGACGCCGCGATCGCCGCGGGCGAGCCCGAGGAGACCGCCCGCGCCTCAGCCGAGCGCACCGCCGCGTTCTTCTCCGGCGTCGAACAGCACTAGCGAGCCCCGCCGCCGTCACCGCCGTCGTTCTGCAGGAACGCCAGCACCGCGGCGACCCGCCGGTGCACGCCCGTCTCGGGCAGGCGCAGCTTGGTGAAGATCGCGTTGACGTGCTTCTCCACCGTTGACGACGACAGGAAGAGCGCCTGCTCGATGCCGGCGTTGGTCTTGCCCTGCGCCATCTCGCGCAGCACCTCGAGCTCCCGCGGGGAGAGCGCCGCGAGTGGACTCGCCGCGCCCGCGCTGCGTCGGCGCACGAGCGTGTCGACGATCTGGGGGTCGATCACCGAGCCGCCCGCGCACACCTCGCGGAGGGCGTGCACGAGGTCCTCGAGGTCGCCGATGCGGTCCTTCAGCAGGTAGCCGAGCCCGGCCGAGCCGTCGGAGAACAGGGCGAGCGCGTAGCTCTCGTCGGCGTGCTGCGAGAGCACCACCACGCCCGTCTCGGGGTGCGCGGCGCGGATGTCGCGGGCGGCCTCGATGCCCTCCATGTGGTGGCCCGGCGGCATCCGGATGTCGGTGAGCACCGCGTGCGGGTCGAGCCGTCGCACCGCGTCGAGCAGCTCGGTCGCGTTGCCCGTGGAGGCGACCACGTCGATCTCGCCCGAGTCCTCGAGCAGGCGGCGCAGGCCCTCCCGCACGAGGTAGTTGTCCTCGGCGATCACGACTCGCAGTGTGCCCGTCTCATCCAACGCGGTCCGCCTCACGGTCCCCAGCGCGATCGGGACCGTCCACGGGCAGGTCGACCAGTACGGTCGTGCCCGTGGGCTCGGCCGCCGACACGCTCACCGTGCCCCGCAGCGCCGCGACTCGGTCGCGGATGTTCGCCAGGCCGCCGGTCGACGCCGTCGCGGGCGAGAGCCGGCCGATGCCGCATCCGTCGTCGGTGATCGCGATGCGCAGGTGCCCGTTGTTCCGCGCGAGGCCGACCGTCGCGTGCGTCGCGTTCGCGTGCTTCGCCGTGTTCGCAAGGGCCTCGCGCACCACGTAGTAGGCGGTCGTCTCCACCTCGTCGGGGTACCGCTCGGCTCGCACCGCGGCATCCGCCTCGACCGTGAGCGGGATCGGGTACCGGGCGACACCCGACTCGACCGCGGCCACGAGGCCGTTGTCGCTCAGCACGGGCGGGTGGATGCCGCGGGCGAGCTCGCGCAGGTCGGTGAGCGTCTCCCGGGCCTGGTCCTGCAGCTCGACGAGCTCCTCGGGCGTGAGCTCCCCGCGCTGCAGTCGGTTGCGGGCGAGGCGAAGCCCGGCGATCTGCGCCACGACGTCCTGCTGGATGCCGTCGTGCAGGTCGCGCTCGAGGCGCCGGCGCTCGTCGTCCTGCGCGGCGACGAGCCGCTCGCGCGAGGCGCGTCAGCTCGTCGAGCTGCTCGGCGAGCTGCGCGGTCAGGCGCACGTTCGCGACGGATGCCGCGGCCTGGCCCGCGACCGTTCGCAGCAGCGTGCGCTCCGCGTCGCCGTACTCGCCGCGGCGCCGCGGCCCGACCTCGATGCGCCCGAGGGTCTCGTCGCCGCGCACGAGGTCGCACGACTCGACCGGCTCGCCGGCGACGTCACCACCGACGCCGATGGGCACCGCGGCGAGCGCGCCATCCGTCGACACCAGCCGGATCTGCACCCACGACGCGTCGAGCCCGTCGCGGACCGCCTCGGCGAGCCTCGTGAGCAGCTCGCGCGGGTCACCGGCCTGTTCGAGTTGCGCGCCGAGCTCGCTCAGCATCGTGAACTGCCGCTCGCGGTCGCCGAACAGGGCGCGGTGGAGCCGCCGCTGCATCCAGCTGCGGAGCGGGCAGCAGCACGACCGCGAGGAGCGTCGTGAGCAGGATCGCCGGCACGGTCCTGAGCGGGGGCGTGAGCAGCAGGGCGGGCGTCGCGACCCCGGCTGCGTAGACGACCGTGATGAGCAGGTTCGACGAGCGCTCGACGCGCGCGCCGCGATCGCCCGGCCCGATGTCGAACGCGCCGTAGCGGAGGATGCCGTGGATCGCCGCGACCGGGATGGCGATCAACGACGCGTAGACCAGGAACTCGACGCCCCAGAGGCCCGGCACGAACGTCCACAGCACGAACGCCAGCATCGCCGAGCCGACCGCCAGGCCCATGACGCGCGTGCGAGCACGCACCTCGGGTTCGCCGAAGAGCGCACGGGAGCCGAGCACGGCGACGCCGAGCGCGACGGCCGCCCACGACTGGACGACGAGGTAGTGCACTGCGGGGGCCGCCCACTCGAGCCACGGCACGAAGTAGGGGTTGGGGATCGCCTCGCCGCTGATGCCGATGAACTGCGACATCACGACGTGCGGGGTCGTGAGCAGGGTGAGCGGACCGACGAGCACCGGGGTCCAGAGGAAGACGACCGCGATCCGCTGCCACCGGCGCTCCGGAACGCCGTCGGGGAAGGTCGCGAACACGATCAGCAGCGTCGACGTCGCCACCGCATCGGCGGTGAGGCCGAGCACGTTGACGAGCGGGAACCACGGTTCACCGAGGATTTCGAGGTTGCGCTGCACGAAGGTCTCGTAGGCCGAGCCGACGAGCATCGCGGTCGACCCGAGCCGCGATGAGCAGGGCGATCCGCGACGCCGACACCGTGAGCAGCCACATGCCGAACACGAACAGCGGCAGCGCGCCGAGCAGCGGCCAGGCGAGGCCGTGGTCGGAGTTGACGTCGGGGTCGATGAAGCCGCGCATGACGACGACGTAGACCAGTGACGCGACCCCGATCGGGCCGAGCGTCGCGAGGCACACCCACCTGCGGTCCACAGTCCCATGGTCCTCCTGTCGGGCGATTCGCGGGAGAGGGTCACCCCCGGCATCCCTTAGCGGCTGGCCCCCATCCACTGTGCGGCGCTCCCCCACGCGGCATCCGGTCTGCTGCGTTCCGGCGCGATCGCGCGTCCGCGAACGTCGGGGGCGAGCGGATGCCACGACGGCGCGCCGCACGAACAGGGAGTCACATCATGCGCAAGGTCTACTCGGCACTCGCCTGGATCATCGCGGGCGGCGTCGTCGTGCAGGCCGCCGCCATCGCGTTCGCGTTCGGCGGCGTGCTCAACCGCGTGTCGAACGGCGACGTCGTCGACAAGGCGCTCCTCGAGAGCGGCGGGGCCGGCGGCTCCGGCGAGCTCGGCTTCTGGATCCACGGGATCGTCGGCGGGGTCGTCATCCCGCTGCTCGCCGTCGCGCTGCTCATCGTCTCGTTCTTCGTGCGAGCACGCGGGGCGAGGCTCTGGGCGGCGATCACGCTCGGGCTCGTCGTGCTGCAGGTGACGCTCGGGCTTCTCGATCACGGATGTCCCGTACCTCGGCCTCATCCACGGCGCGAACGCGCTCGCCATCGTGGTCGCCGCGGCCGTCGCCGCGCTGCGCGTGCGGCGCTCGACGCGCACGACCGCGGCGACGCGCGCCGACTCCGAGGGGGCGACCTCCGATGCCGTCGCGGCGTGAGCTCCTGCGGTGCGCCGTCGTCGGCGTCGCGGTCACGACCGCGCTCGGCGCCGGCGCGCTCGCGTGGAGTTCCACGCTGCTCGGCGAGTACTCGGTGATGGACATGGGCGGCGGCCGGCGGCGGGCAGGGCACGATGGCCACGCGCAGCACGGCGCCGGCGGCGGGCGCGGCCGCGGCATCCGGAACCGCCGGCGCGACCGGCGCGGTCAGCGTGACCTCGCTGACGGCCGACCCCGACCGGCCGGCCGACGTGCGCGTCGAGCTCGTCGCCCGGCAGGAGACGATCGACGTGCCCGGCGGGCGCGCGGTCGAGGGGTACACCGTGAACGGCGAGTCGCCGGGGCCCGAGATCCGCGCGCGGCAGGGCGACCTCGTCGAGGTCGAGTTCGTCAACGAGTCGGTCGCCGCGGGCGCGACCCTGCACTGGCACGGCATCGACGTGCCGAACGCGGCCGACGGCGTCGCGGGCATCACGCAGGACGCGGTCCCCGTCGGCGGCCGCCACGTCTACCGCTTCGAGGCGACGGATGCCGGCACGTACTGGTACCACTCGCACCAGGTGTCGCACGAGCAGGTCGAGCGCGGACTGCTCGGCGCGATCGTCATCGAGCCGGCCGAGCCCCCCGCCATCCCGGCCGACGTGGACGTCACGGCGCTGCTGCACGTCTACGGCGGCCAGCACACGCTGAACGGGCGGGTCGGAGGACGAGCACGTGGCCGCCGACCCCGGCTCGATCGTGCGGGTGCGCGTCATCAACACCGACCAGGGCACCGCCGCCGTCTGGTCGGCGGCGCCGTTCCGGGTCGCTCGCGACCGACGGACACGAGGTGAACGGCCCGACCGACGTCGAGGACCGCAGGCTGCTCATCCCGGCCGGCGGACGAGCGGATGTCGCGGTGCAGGCGCCGCCGCGCGGAGCCGTGCGCCTGCACGTCGGCGGCGCCCGCAGCATCCTCGTCGGCGACCCCGCGGCATCCGCACCGAAGGCGCCGCAGCCCTCGGAGACGCTCGACCTGCTCGCCTACGGCGACCCCGACCCCGCTCGGCCTCGACCCGTCGGCGCCCGACCGCTCGTTCGACTACGTGATCGCCCGCCGCTTCGGCCTCATCGACGGCCGCCCCGGCAACTTCTGGACGATCAACGGCCGCATGTTCCCCGACGTGCCGATGTTCCACGTCAGCGAGGGCGACGTGGTCGTCATGCGCATCGTCAACGACTCGGGCGACGTGCATCCGATGCACCTGCACGGGCACCACGTCGTCGTGCTCTCCCGCGACGGCGTCGCGGCATCCGGCAGCCCGTGGTGGGTCGACTCGCTCGACGTGCGCCCCGGCGAGTCCTACGAGATCGCCTTCGTCGCCGACAACCCGGGCATCTGGAGCGACCACTGCCACACGCTCCCCCACGCGGTCGACGGACTCGTCGCGCACGTCATGTACGACGGCGTCACGACCCCCTTCACGATCAACGGCGACGCGGGCAACCAGCCCGAGTGAGCGGGCCCGCTGCATCGCCCACGGCGGCCCTCGCTCGCGGCGACTGAAGCGCCTACGCGACGCCGGCGCGGCTGCCGATCGGGACCTCGATGAGGTGCGCCTTCCGCATGCCGCCCGACTCGACGGTCACCACGCGTCGGGCGACGAGGAACCCCTCGCCATCGCGGAAGCGGTAGCCGACCTCGTCGGCGTCCGCGTCGAACTCCAACTCCGGTCGCCGCACGGGTCGTAGCGGCGACGCCCGACTCGTCGAGCAGCTCCCGCACGTCGGTCGTCGGGCGTCGGACCCTCGGGCTCGGCCGGCGCGGTGGCCACCTGCCCGTCGACCACCTCGACGGCGCGGTCCACGATGCGGCACGGCCGTGCCGACCGGTCGAGCGTGATCGCGACGTGCCCGGAGTCCGCCCATCACCGCGAGGGTGCCCTCGAAGCGCTGGCGGTAGTGCGCCGTGAAGTCCGCCGACATCCGCTTCGACCACCTCGCCGTCGCGGCCGGCGCCGGCGTGGTACGACCACGTGAACCGGTCGAAGACGAGGTCGAGCCGGCCCTCGGGGTCGAGCTCGCTGGCGACGCCGTCGGCGGACGCGCGCAACTCGTCGATGACGCGCGGTCGGCGTAGGGATCGACCGGCGCGAGCAGCAGCGAGATCGTGTCGTCGTCGCCGTGCACGAGCTGCGCGGTGAACCCGGGAGCTCGCGGCTGCTCGGGTCTGCGGCATCCGTGTCGACCATTCGCACGCCGAAGCGCCCGGCGAGCATCACCGCCCGTTCAGCACGGCGCAGTCGCGGCGTTGAAGTGCAGCGGCACGCGCGGGATGCCGATGCCGAGCTTCACCTCGACCGCGACGTCCGGCGGACGCCCGACCAACGCCACCAGTACCAGTCGTCGCTGACACGACCGCCGTTGAAGAGCCGCTCGTTCCAGAGCCGGTTCTGCGCCTCCTCGGCGGTCGCGCCGCATGCCGTCGAGCTGACGACCTGGTCGTGCGTGTGGCCGAGGCTCATGTCCTGCCACGCCTGGCTGAACGAGACACCCGGTGTTCCAGCGACGGAAGAAGTTCCGGCCGTACCCGCCCCAGTCCTCCGAGGTGCTCGCGAACCCGAAGATCATGCGGCATCCGGTGTTCGCGCCGTTCCACGTGCGCCATGGGCTGTCGCCGAGCGTCACCCGCACCGAGTTGCAGGCGCTGAGGAAGAGGTAGCGCAGCTTCTGGTCGCCGATTCGCATGCGTGCTCGAGAACGCCGACGTCCGGGTGGCCCACGTGCTGCCCATCGGGAGGCTGAAGACTCCGCTCGGGCTCATGCCGCCGTGGCCCGAGTGGTAGTACGCCTTCACGGAGTCGACGCCGCGCCATCCGTCGGCGTCGTCGAACACCGGATCGAACCGCCACTGCGCCACGTCGTCGTCGGTGATGCGGAAGTTCGGCGCGTTGAACCGCGCCACGTAGTCGAGGAACCCCTTCGTGTCCTCATGGGTGTGAACCAGCGTCTCGAGCGAGCTGTCGGCGTAGACCTGCACCGAACTGCCCGCATAGAGGTTGTCGGCCATGATGACCCCCTCATGTCGGCATCGACAACGGATGCCGCGATGCTACGCCCGCTCGGGCGTGGCGGCATCCAGGTCACCACCGACGAGTTCAGATGGAATCGCGGAGCACCGGCGGGCACGCGACTTCGAGCCGGCCGCTCTCGGGAGCATGCTCGAGGCCGAGGAGCATCCGGACTCCGGCCGCGCCGAGCTCGTAGTGCGGGAGGGCGACGGTGGTGAGCGGCGGCCGGAGGTGGGCGGCGATGACCTCCTGGTTGTCGAAGCCCACCACCGCGACATCCGCCGGGATCGAGAGGCCGCGTTCGCGCAGGCCGTCGTAGAGACCCATCGCGACCCGGTCGTTGTGACAGAACACCGCGGTCGCACCCCGGTCGAGGATCGGGACGACCGTGTCGTACCCGCCCTCCTGCTCTGGGCGGGCGTCGAACACGAGCGAGGAGTCGAACGCGATGCCGGCGGCCTCGAGCGCGTCGCGATATCCGCGAAGGCGACCCTCGTGCGCGGGTGACGGCGTCGTCGTGTTGACGAACGCGATGCGTCGGTGTCCCGCCTGGACCAGCAGCTCGGTCGCGGTGCGGCCGCCCTGCAGCTCGTCGGGCACGACTGCGGCGCCTCACCGCCCTCGGAGAAGCAGTCGACCAGCACGACGTCGGTCTCGAGCAGGGCCGGCGGGATCTCGGCGGCACGGTGATACCAGGTGGAGTAGAGGATGCCGCGCACCTGGTGTTCGAGCATCATCGCGATCGCCTCGTCCTCGGCCTCGCGGTTGCCCTCGGTGTTCGCGACCAGGAGCACGTACCCGTGCTTCCACGCCTCGTCCTGTGCACCGTGGATGATCTGACCGGCGAATGGGGTGGTGGCGATGGCGTCCGCGACCAGGCCGATGAACTTCGAGCTGCCCGTCACGAGGTTCTTCGCGAGCGCGTTCGGCCGGTAGCCGAGCTCCTCGATCGCCCGCCGCACGCGCTCGCGCGCGGCCTCGCCGATGCGGGCGCCCTTCTTGTCGTTGACGACGTGCGAGACGGTCGCAACCGACACTCCGGCCGCTTTGGCCACATCCCGCATCGTGACCGGGTGCTGCGACCGACCGTTCTCGCTCATCGTCATCCCTTCGTGGCTCCGCTCTCCAGACCGTAGATCATCGCCTTGTTCAGCACGAGGAAGACGAGCAGCAACGGCGTGATGGTGATGCACACCGCGGCGAAGGTGGCGGTCCAGTCGACGTTGCCCATCGCGCCGATGTAGTTCTGCAGGCCGAGCGGGATCGTCTTCAGGTCGTCGGACAGCACGAACGTGTTGGCGAAGATGAAGTCGTTCCAGATGAAGATGCTGTTGACCAGCACGATCGTCACGATCGTGTTCACCGAGAGCGGGAACGTGATCTGCCCGAAGATGCGGTACGGCCCGGCCCCGTCGATGGATGCCGCCTCGTACGTCTCACGCGGGATGTACTCGTAGAACGACGAGAACAGGTAGATCGACATCGGCAGTGCGAAGCCGGCGAGCGGGATGATCATCGACTGGTAGGTGTCGAGCAGGTTCACCGACGAGTAGTCGATGAACAGCGGCACGAGGGCGATCTGCACGGGCACGATGATGCCGATGAGGAACAGCGCCCTCACGAACCCGCTGAAGCGGAACCCGAGCACCTGCAGCGCGTAGGCGGCCATCATGCCGAGCAGCACGATGAACAGGTTCGCGCCGAGCGTGACGATGAGGCTGTTCACGATGTTCAGCCCGAGGTTGCCGGTCGCGAAGGCACGGGCGTAATTGTCGAACGTGATCTCGGTCGGGAGCGCGAAGGGGTTCCCGCTCGCGAAGTCCTGCTCGGTGCGCACGCTCGTGAGGAAGAGCCACGCGAGCGGGTAGACCTGCACGATGACGATGAGCGTGATGATGACGGTCGCGAGGGTGCGGTGCAGGTTGAGGCGGTGTCGGCCGCGTCGCGGCATCCGATCGCGTTCGAGCGGCGTCGCCACGGGCGGGGGTGGGGCGATGGCCGTCTGGGTGGTCATGCGTCGGCCTTCCTTCTGAGGAGGAGGAGGATGAGCCCGACTGCGACGAGGCACTCGATCACGATGAACACCGAGATGGTGCTCGCGTACCCGTAGTCGGTGTGCGTGAAGGCGGTCTTGTACATATAGGTGGTGAGCAGTTCGGATGCCTGACCGGGCCCGCCGTTGGTGAGCAGGTACGGGATGTCGAATCCGCGCAGGCGCGTACGTGGCGGCGATGATCGTCGTCGTGATCCAGACGGGGCGGATGTACGGGAAGCGGATCTTCGTGAACACCTGCCACCAGTTCGCGCCGTCGAGCCGAGCTGCCTCCTCGAGCTCCTGCGGAACCGCGAGCAGCGCCGCGTAGATGATGAGCATGTAGAGGCCGGTGAACCGCCAGCCTTCGGGGATCGAGACGGCGGCGAGCACCGTGTCGACGTTTGACAGCCAGGCCTGCTGGAGCTCGCCGAGCCCGACCCACTGCAGCAGCTGGTTCAGCAGGCCGACCGGCTCGAGCGAGTAGATGCGCTGGAACAGGAAGGCGATCGCCACCGTCGAGATGACCGCGGGCAGCAGGTACAGCGTCTTCACGAGCTCGCGGCCTCGGCGGAGCGAGATGAGCAGGCTTGCGACGATGAGCGCGCCGCCGAGCTGGAGGACGAGGCAGATGACGAGGTACCCGAGCGAGTTGAAGAACGCCGTCCAGAACACGTCGTCACCGACGAACATCCGGGCGTAGTTGTCGAACCCGACGAACCGCATGTCGGTGATGCCGTCCCATCGGAAGAAGCTGAGGAACAACGACTGCAGGATCGGGAACAACACCGCGACGCCGTACAGGAGCAGCGGTGGGACGAGGAAGACGAGGACCGAGGTCTTCGAACGATTGGGGAGCATCGTGCTCATCATGGGCCTCTCGGAAGGAGCGGGGGTGGCCTGGACGGTGGGGGCCGTGCGGCCCCCACCATCGGCGTCACTCGAAGGCGGTCGGGCCGTTCTCCGCGATGACGGCGTCCATCGTCTCGATGAACTCGTCGGGCGTGGTCTCACCCTGCACGAGGAGGGTCAGCTCCTGCTGCAGGCGAGTGTTGGACGTGGGGTCGAGCTGCGTGTCCCACGGCATGGCGATCTTCTCACCGACGTCGTTCGCCTGCTCGACCGCCCGCTCGTACAGCGGCGTCGCGTTGCCGGGGATCGTCGTCTCGACGTTGGACGTCGGCGAGAGCGCGCCGGTGGCCGCGTAGACCTCGGGGTAGCGTTCGAGCGCGAACGCGAGGAAGTCGCGCACGAGCGGGTCGAAGGTCTTCGTGCTGACGGCCATCCCGATGCCCGAGGGGGTGACGTACTCGTTCGTCGCGGTGACGGCATCGGTGCGTCATCGGCAGGGTGAAGTAGTCGATGTCGTCGCGGACGGCCGGGTCGAGGTTGTCGGTCGCGAGGTTCGCGAGCTCCCAGGTGCCGATGTTGTAGACGGCCGCCTTGCCGGAGGTGAACAGGGCCTGTGCATCGGAGTACCCGGTGGACGAGAAGCCCTCCTGGAAGCAGCCCGCGTCACCCAGGGAGTGCAGCCACTCCACGGCCGCCTCGCCGTCGGGGTCGGCGAACTTCGCGTCGCCCTTCTTCAGCTCCTGCACGTACTCGGGTCCTGCGGTGCGGAACGGGTGGTACGCCATGTACCGCTCGAGCGGCCATTGGTCCTGGCCGTCGAGCGCGATCGGGGTGATGCCGGCATCGCGAAGCGCCGTGCACATCGCCGGGACGTCGTCGAGGGACTCGGGCACCTCGACGCCGGCCTGCTCGAACAGCGCCTGTGTTGTACCAGAAGAACTCGAGCTGGAACTCGAACGGGATCATGTTCAGCGTCCCGTCGTCGAAGCGCTGGTAGTTCAGCGCCGCCGGCCGGTAGTCGTCGTACAGGTCGAGGCTCTTCAGCAGCTCCTCGGCGTCGACCATCCGCCCCTGGTCGGCGAGCTTCTTCGCGAACGGCGTGGCGTCGGTGTCGAAGAGCTCCGGGAGCTTGTTCGCCGCCGCGAGGGTCTCGTACTTCTGGATGTACGACGGCCGGTCGGGCGTCGTGATGAGGTTGAGCGAGAAGCCGGGGTGCTTCTCGGCGTACTCGTCGGCGATCTGCTCCATCGCGGTGATGACGCCGCCGTCGGCCGGTCGCGAGAGCAGCCAGGAGATCTCGCGAGGCGTGATCTCGCCCTCGGGATCGACGTTGCCGGGGTCGGTGTTCCCACCGCCCCCGCTCGAGCAGGCCGTGAGCGCGAGGGCGACCGTCGCTGCGGCGGCGACCGCCGCTGTCGTGATGCGGGAGTGCTTCATGATTCCTAATCTCCATTGATCGAACGTGAATGTGCAGGGGGTGTTCAGTTGTGGGGGGTGCGGTGTTCAGGTGGTGACCGGCGCCGCGGCGGCGGCCACTGCCCCGATCGGCTCGGCATGCTTCGCCGATTGCTCGGGACGCGTGCGTATGCGGCATCCGCTGACGACGACGGCGCCCTCGCCGACGAAGATCCCGAGCCGCCCTGTGGGGCGGTCGTAGAGACGGGTGCTGAGACTGACCCGGCGATCGAGGTTCACGACGCAGAGGTCTCCGTCGACCACCACCTCGAGCGTGTGCTCACCGGGTGGCAGGTCGCAGGGGCGCTCGAGCTCGATGACGAACGGCACGTCGCCCGAGACCTCCCACTGTCCGACGCCGGTGCGCGATCGCGGCCAGCGATCGAAGACCATGCGGCCCCGCTTCGGCTCGAGGCGGATGATGTAGCCGTCATCGCCGTCGCCGCTGGCGCGCAGGAGCAGGCCGCATTCCGTGGTCTCGGGAGCGATGAGGAACGTGGCCTCGGCGTGGAAGCTGTCGGGCAGGTCGTCTCGGGAGACGACCGCGCGATACCCGTCGGGCGCGTCGAGCGTGATCGGGTTGCCGATGACGTGGCCGGTGCGGTCGGGCTCGACGCGTTCGAAGGCGATCGGCGCTGCGTCGTCGAAGCTCGCGACGAGCTCGTCGGTGAACCCGAACGCGAGGGTGCCGTCGGCGTTCTGCCGCGCCTCGAGCACCGACATGGTGCCGGCCCACTGCCACGCACCGTCGTCTCGGGCGCCCTCACGGCTCGCGATCCAGCCGAAGAAGAACCGGCGCCCGTCCCGCTCGGCCGACTTGGCCGCGTAGTACGCGCGGCCGTCGAGCGAGTCGTGTTCCGGCACCTGCCACGGCCCGTGGAGGCTTCGCGACATCCGGTATCGCGTCGTGAACGACTCGGAGAACTCGGAGTAGACGAGATACCACCAGTCGCCCCACTGGAAGACCTCTGGGCACTCGTGGGTGATGTACCGGCGCGGGTCCCAGAACGGCTCGGCGGGCTCCCACGTCATGAGGTCGCGCGAGACGCACTGGGCGATGACGCCGCGGCGCCGGTCGGGGCCGTCGGCGTGACGCGCCGCGACGAGCATGCGCCAGATGCCCGCCTCCTCGTCGCGGAAGACGAACGGATCGCGCCAGTCGGCCGACTCGTAGCCCTCCGGTGCCCCGAACGTGTGCTCGGGATGCCGCCGCCAGGTGCGCATCCCATCGACACTCGTCGCGTGCATGACCACCTGCAGCGGCAGCCCGTCGCGGCCGAGCCGGCGCGGGTTCTGCCCCGTGTAGAAGAGGTGGTGCACGCCGTCGTCGTCGCGGACGATGCTGCCGGTGTAGGCGTTGAAGTCGACGGCATCGGACTCACCCGCTGCGAAGGCCAGCCCTGCGTCGTCGAAACGGACGAGGTCGGTGGTGGCCACCAGGTGCCAGGGAGTGCCGGGCTTCGGCGTGCGACGGACCTCGTGGAGGTAGAAGAGCTTGAACGCTCCGTGCTCCTGCCACGGGATGACGTCGCCGACCCAGGCGCCTGCGGGCTGGAAGAAGACGGGCTGTTGCATCGACCTTGATGTCCTTTGGTTAATCGTTTGATCATGATGATGCTACGACGTCGCCGCGCGTTGGTCAAGCGTTTAATCAGATCTGGATCGAGCACCGACTCAGCGCGTCTCCCGACGCGAGCGCTCGGGTCAGCCCACGCTGGGTGGCATCGCCGGCATGGGCGTCAGCGCAGCGGCGTCCACCCGAGCGGCAGCGGGCCCCGCACGTCGGCGCGCCGGCGGTCCGCGTCCGCCGACCAGCCCTGCGCGGCATCCGCGCCGGGCTCGCCGACCGCGCCACGCGCGACACGGAATCCGACGTCCTCGAGCATCGCGTCAGGCGCGCTGCCGCGCCGCGCCGATGCGCGCACGCTCCACTCGCGGTCGGCCCACCCGCCGCCGCGGAGCGACCGGTAGTCGCCGTACCGCGCCGGGTCCGCGTAGTCCCAGCACCACTCCCAGACGTTGCCGAGCAGCGTCGAACAGACCGAACGCGTTCGGCGCCTTCTGCGCCACCGGCTGCGGCGCATCCACCTCGTCGGCCGCGCTCCACGCGCGCGGGGCCGAGCAGACGATTGTGACGGCCGATCCGGCGCGGTCCGTCCGCACCGGCGCTGCCAGAGGCTCTCGCGTTGCAGCCGGCGCCCCTCATCGCACGAGTGCGGTGAGGGGCGCCGAGCGAACGCGAGCTTCGCGTGGAAGAGTACCGAGGTTGTCCGGTCTGACGCCTACATGAAGGCGAGCGTGAAACGCTCCTTGCTCTGCTGCCGTGCGCCCAGTCGGCTGTAGAAGCGAATGGCTCCGCTGTTCCATGCCGGGGTCTGCCATTGCAGCTCGCCGGACCCGCGCTCTCGGGCGCGCTCGATCACCGCATCCGCGAGGAGCTTGCCGACGCCGGCATCTCGGTGCCCTTCGGCCAGGTAGAGGGAGTCGGATGCGCGTATGGAGCCGCTGCCACGTTCCGACTCGTCGTGAGCGTCGGAAGCCGACAGGAGATCGGACACCTCGGCGACGAACAGTTCGAGTCGCTTGGTCCTGATCAGATCGACGATGCGGGTGGCCCAGTCCGCCGGCACCACGGTGTCGCTTCGCTCGTACCGTGCATGGGCCTCGGCCAGGGCGCGCACTGGTGCGCACTCGGGCGCGTCGAGGCCCGACGATGGACACCATTGCTCATGCGCTCAGTCGAACGAGGTGAGCGTCGGGTGCTGCCGAGAGCGGCCGCGGTCGCTGATCACCGCGAGGCCATCTCGCGCCCGGTACTCGAACCCGCCGATGAGTTCACGCACCCGCGTGTACCCGAGAGACGCGAGTGTGAGTGCTGCTCTGGTGCTGCCGTTGCAGCCGGGACCCCAGCAGTAGACGACGATCGCCGCGTCCTTGTCCGGGGCGACCTCTGCTGCGCGGGCAGCGAGGTCGGCGTTGGGAACATGCACCGCACCCGGAATGCGCCCCTGGCCCCATGCGGCGTCGGATCGGACGTCGATGACGAGCGGTGCTGTGCTGCTGGCTCGTTCCGCCGCCAGGTCGGAAGGGTCGGTCTCGAAGGTCAGTTTCGCGGCGAAGAAGTCGGCCGCTGTCAGTGTCGTCTGCACCACTCAATCGAAGCGCCCGCACCAGGGACGGCGGAACAGAATATCGACGGTCCTCAAGGGCGGTGACCGTTGTTCGCCCGGTAGTCTGCGTCTCATGCCGTCGAATACGCGCCTGGACCTGGATCCCACCGACCACGCGATCATCGAGCAGTTGCAGCGGGACGGTCGGATGAGCGTCGCGCAACTCGCCCGAGCGATCAACCTCTCGGCCAGCGCGACCGCCGACCGCGTGCGCCGCCTGACCGACGGCGGCATCATCACGGGCTACTCCATCCGGTCGACCCGGAAGCCCTCGGATACACCATCACCGCGTTCGTCCGGCTTGCCTACCCCTCCGGCAACTACAAGCCCTTTCACGACCTCGTCGGCACGACGCCCGAAGTCATCGAGGCCCACCACGTCACCGGCGCCGACTGCTTCATCATCAAGGTCCTCGCCCGCTCCATGAGCGACCTCGAACGGATCACCGGCCGCCTCGCCACCCTCGGCGGCATCACGACCAACGTCGTCTACTCCAGCCCCGTCCCCTCCCGGCACATCGCACCCGCGTGAATCCGACATTCGCCAGGATCAGAACGGATGGTCTCGGCACGGCGGCCGCTATTCGTCGTCGACCTCTTCGAGTTCCGCGAGCGCATCCGCGGCATCGCGACTTCCGGCCCCGGCGAGCCGTCGGAGTTCGTCACGATCGTCGGACTCGATCGCGAGCTGCACGAGCTCGTCGACGGCATCACGACTGCCCCCATCGGCCAGACGCCGCAACTCGGCCACGTCGCCCGCCTCGCCGGCCAGCTCCACCAGTTCGTCGATCGCGTCGGACTCACCGAGCTCGGCGCGACGGCGCAACTCATCCATCGCATTCGTGTCGCTCATGCCCCCGAGACTCCCACGTTCACGCGTGCGCCGCACTCGCCCGTCGATTCTCTCGGGAGTCAGTTGCCGAGGAGATGGGCGAGCTGTTCCACGACGAGCAGCAATGCGACGAGGATCATCGCGCCACCCGAGACGCGGGAGATGATGCGCACGGCGGAAGGCCGTGCCCGGAGCACCACCTTCGCGCCCACGCCGACGATCGAGTAGACGAGCGCGCAACTGCCGACGAAGATCAGGCCGAGCGCGGCGAGTTGCATCGGAATCGGCCAGGCCCCGGCCGCGTCGGTGAATTGCGGCAACAGCACGACCAGCACGAGGAGACCCTTCGGATTCAGTCCGCTGACGCCGACGCCCTGGACGAGTCGCAGCCATGAACGCGCGCCAGCACCCGTCGTCGGCCCTGCCGACCCGACCTGCTCGTCCGGCCCGAGCGTGCCGATGACCGGCGGCCGCCGCAGGATGCGGACGCCGAGAAACGACAGGTATCCGGCAGCGGCGAAGGTGAGGCCGACGAGCACCCAGGGCAACGCCGCCACCGCAGCGCCGACGCCCACTGCGACCGCGGTCACTGCCGCGAGGTACCCGATGAGGATCCCGCCGAGTGCCGGCAGGATGGTGCGATCCCGTGTGCCCGCGGCCATGATGTAGGCCCAATCCGGACCGGGCACCAGCACCATGAGCGTCATCATGCCCCAGCACGCGAGCAGCAATTCCGCGTTCACGGTTTCCCTCCCTTCAGCCGATACGACGAAGGTACGGAAGATCAGGCGGAATAGGCTTCCATGTTTCTCCGCGGGGACGCGCGCTCGTGGAAGAATTCACTCCATGGACGCCATCGACCGCAGAATCCTTGCCGAGCTGCAGGAAGACGGGCGATTGAGCCTCACCGACCTCGCCGCGCGCGTGCAGCTGAGCATGTCGCCCACCCACCGCCGCCTGCACGCGCTCGAGGCATCCGGTGCGATCACGGGGTACCGTGCCGTCATCGACCCGGAGGTCGTCGGGCTCGGCTTCGGGGCGCTCGTCTTCGTCACGATGGAGCAGGCGAACCGATCGACCATCCCCGCGTTCGATGCCGCCGTGGCGGAGATACCGGAGGTGATCCAGGCGCTGCGGCTCTTCGGCGATCCCGATTACCTGCTGCGCGTGGCGGTGCGTGACCTTCCCGCGTACCAACGGTTGTGGGACGAACGCCTCTCCGCGCTGCCCGGCGTCCGCCGCGTCGAGTCGACCCTGGTCATGAAGGCGATCGTCGACGATCGACCGCTGCCGATCTGACGCACCGGCGCCCGCCGGTCACGCCGCGCCGTACGCCGCCAGGAACACCCGCACGGCCCCGCGAACCTGCGCCTGCCGCTCGGTCTCGGTGGGGATCGCCGCGTCGCCGAGGAGCATCGCGCGGTTCACGGGCTCGCCCATCACGAGCCAGTTGAACTCGGTCGCCGCCGCGGTCAGGTCTTCGACGCGAAGCATGCCGCGCTCGGCCAGGCGCTCGAACATCGCGGCGAGCGTGCCGATGGCCCGCTTCGGGCCGTGCTCGTAGAGCGCCTCGGCGAGCTCGGGGAATCTCGCGACCTCGCCGATCACGAGGCGGCGAAGCTGCAGCAGCTTCGGCGTCATCACGATGTCGAGCTGCCGGTCGGCGTACGCCTCGAGGTACGCCGCGAGGTCGTCGGCCTCGGTCGGGTCGGCGGTGTCATTGTGCACGCGGTCGCCCGCGGCATCCGTCATCGAGGTGACCAACTCGACGAACAGCGCCTCCTTGCTGCCGAAGTGCTTGTAGACGGTCTGCTTCGACACGCGCGACCGCGCGGCCAGCTCGTCCATGTTCGTGCCGAGATAGCCGCCGGCCAGGAACATCTCCTCGGCCGCCTCGAGGATCGCGCGGTGCTTGCGCTCGGAACGACCGAGCGGCTTCGCCGGCGCCTCGCCTGCTGCGGCCCCATCCGGAATCGGTGCTTCGACCACTCCATCGGCCACTCCGAACCACCCCTCGTTGACAACCAGTACTGATCAGTCTAGTCTCATCGTAACGGAACTGTACGGTCTAGTTTGATAGGAGCCCACGATGACCGACTTCACCACCACCGCACGCGGCGACCGCGTCGCCTACGACCTGCGCGGCGACGGGCCCGCCGTGATCTTCGTCGCCGGCGCCGGCCCCTTCCGCGCGATCGACCCGTGGACCACCGAGACGGCGGAGCTCGCGGCCCGCGCCGGCATCCGCACGCTCGTGTTCGACCGCCTCGGTCGCGGCGAGAGCCCTGCTGCGGGGCGACTCGACCTCGACCGCGAACTCGCGGCCATCGCCTCGCTCATCGAGCTCGTCGGCGGCAGCGCCGTGCTCTGCGGGCACTCCTCGGGGTGCTCGATCAGCCTGGCCGCCGCGGCGCGTGGGCTGCCCGTCACCGGCCTGGTGCTCTGGGAGGCGCCCTTCGGCCCGCAGGACGGCCCGGCGCGCGAGTGGGCCGCCGAGGTCGAACGTCGCATCGACGCCGGCGACCTCGAAGGGGCGCTCGAGTACTACATGAAGGACATGCCGCCCGAGTGGCTCGAAGGCGCGAAGCAGTCGCCCGACTACCCCGAGTACGTCGCCCAGGTCGTGAGCTACCGCGCCGACGGCGAGTCGCTCGCCTGGGTCGAGTCGGCGCCGATGGCCGAGCTCTTCCGCGACGTCCGCGTACCGGTCGAGGTGCTGCTCGGCGAGTCGACGTTCCCCGAGCTGTTCGACGCGGCCGAGGCGATCACCGCCGCCATCCCCGGCGCCACGTGGAAGCAGGTGCCCGGCGCCGACCACTCCTGGGAGCCGGCACCGATGGCGCGCGAGCTCGTGGAGTTCGTGACCGCGGCGGCATCGGCCTCGACCGATCAGGCGCAGAGCGCCTGACCGGTCTCCGGCCGGCGCGCTGCATCCGCGAGCTCTCGTCAGTCGACCAGCGCCCCTGCCGTGACGTTCGCGATGACCCCGGTCATCGAGCCGGCACGGTCGGATGCCGCGAACGCGAGGTACTCGGCGACCTCGTCGAGCGTGGGCAGGCGGCCGAGCAACGTGGTGGCTGCCAGTCCGGCGAGCCACTCGTCGCATGGCGCGTGCCGCCGACGGCGGCGATGCGCCCGAACATCTCGCCCGTGTACGACGTCGCCACCGCATCCGACAGGGCGTGCGGCCGCACGCACACCACGCGCACTCCGGCCGGACCGAGTTCGCCGGCGAGCGCCCGCGAGAACCCCTCGAGCCCGGCGCTCTGCGCCGCGTTGCCGATCAGCCCGCGACCGTGAGCCGCGCGCCCGGCGTCGAGATCGTGAGGATCACCCCGCTCCCCCGCTGGATCATGTGCCGCGCCGCCGCCTTCGCCGTGACGAAGTTCGTCTGCAGGTAGCCGGTGACCGGGTGCAGGTAGTCGTCGAGCGACGTGTCGGCGATCGACAGGCCCTGCACGTGGTCGAAGCCGACCGTGTTGAGGGCGATGTCGATGCGGCCCGCGGCATCCGCCACCTCGTCGACGTGCCGGTCGACGGCGTCCTGGTCCATCGCGTCGACCACGGCGATCTCGACGGATGGCGCCTTCAGCGCGCGCAGCGGATGCCGCCGCCTCGAGCCGCGGCAGGCTCCGCCCCGCGAGGTACAGCCGGGCGCCCTCGCGGGCGAACACCCGCGCCGCGGCGCCCCCGATCGATCCGCCACCGCCGTGGATCACGGCCACCTTGTCTTCGAGCAGCATCACGCCGCCTCCATCTCTTCCATCGTTCGTGCGTATCTGCCGAGGATCTCGGTCCAGCCGGCCTCGTGCTTGGTCGCCGCCTCGACATCGGGCAGCTTCTGGTGGTGCACCTCGACGACGGTCGCGTCGCCATCGGGCTCGAAGGTGACCGTCACCACCGAGTCGAGCTGGTGCGTGTGCTCCGACCGCCAGGTGAACTCGAGCGCACGCGGCCGGTCGATCACCCGATAGGTGCCGGAGTGCGTGACCGATCCGAACCGGTCGCGCATGGTGATCGAGAACCCGCCGCCCACCCGCGGATCGGCGACGACCTGCGACGGCTCACCGGTGTCGTCGCGGCGCATCCACACCGCGAGGCTCGCCGGGTCGAGCCAGGCGTCGAAGAGGCGGTCAGCGGATGCCGCGATGCGCCGACTCACCGTCACGGCGGTCATCGCGCGGCATCGCCGTTCGCCGTCGGGGGCGTCGCGGTCGGCGCGTCGCCGTCGGCCGTCATCGTCTTCGGATGCCGCGGGCGCGGCATCCGCCAGCACGAACGCCTCGAGCGCGGCGAGCCGCTGCTCCCAGAACTCGCGGTACTGCTGCATCCAGGCGACGGACTCGGCCAGCCCCTCGGCTCGCAGCGAGAGCACGTGGTCGCGGCCGCGCACCGTGCGGTGCACGAGCTCGGCCTTCTCGAGCACCTTGATGTGCTTGCTCGTCGAGTTCAGCGAGATCGGGAACGCGCTCGCGAGGTCGGTGACCCGCGCGTCGGAGACGAGCAGGCGATCGAGGATCGCCCGCCTCGTCGGATCGGCGACCGCACTGAGCACGGTATCCATCTGATATTCACCCATGTGGGTGAATATACTCCCGCGCACCGCCCCAGGTCAACGTCGTCGTTCCTGATCCGACGTCAGCCCGGCCGGGCCTGCACGCGCTCGAAGAGGTGCTCGTAGCGCAGCACCAGCCCGTCGTCGTCGACCTCGAGATCGGCCTCGAAACCCGCGGAGACGCCGAGGTCGACGTACCGAACGCGGTTCGGCCCCACCCGCTCGTACCGCTGCCGTGAGCGCTCCACCGTCATGGCGGCGGCGTCGACGTAGCAGGTGTCGAGCGTGAGGCTGTCGCCGACGCCCGCCGGCGTCCGCCGGATCGGGAAGGTGTTGCAGAACGGCGTGATCGACAGGTCGGGTTCCTCCGCGCCATCGAGGTCGGGGCGCCGCCGGCCGTCGACGAGCCAGTGGTCCCCCGATCGCTCGACCACGAGCCGGCGATGCTGCCCGGCGCTCCAGCGGTCGATCTCGAGCAACTGCGCCCGCCAGTCGGGCGTCAGCCTCCAGCGGTGGTCGAGGCGGAACCCGCCGTCCTCGACGCAGAGCACCGTGGACGCCGCGAGGATTTCGTCGGGCGCCACGGTCAGCTCGAGCCGCTCGAGACCCACGACGTCGGTGCGCCGCCAGAACAGGACCGCCGGGCCGACCGGTGCGTGCGGGGCATCCGCGAGTCATCCCGCGATCGCCTCCACGACCGTCGACCAGGCCCGCGGCGGCAGTTCGTGCCCGACGCCCTCGAGTCGGACGAGCCGGGCGTCGGGGATCTCGCGGGCCAGCGCCTCGCCGTTGCCGATCGGGAACAGCGGGTCATCCGTGCCGTGGACCACCGTGGTCGGCACGTGGATCTCGCCGAGCCGCTCGCGCCAGCGCGCCGCCCGGTCGCCGCCGCTGCTGCTGCCGGCCATACTGCGTCGGATGTCGGGCGTCCGGCGCACCGCGTCCGACCAGATCGCCCGCACGTGCGCCTCGTCGAACTCCAGTCCGGCATAGTTGCGCTCGTCCTCGACGAGGTAGTCGACGACGGCGTCGGCGTCGCTCCAGTCGGGCGTCGGGGCCGGGTGCGCGAACACCTCGAGCAAGCGGTCCGCGACGCCCGGCAGATCGGAATCGGCCGAGTCGGGCCCAGTGGGCTGCGTGGACATCAGCGTGAGCGCCCGCACCCGCTCGGGGTGGTCGAGCGCGGCGAGCTGCGCGATCCACCCGCCCACCGAGAAGCCGACCCAGTGCGCTTCGTCCACGTCGAGCGCATCGAGGATCGCGACCGCGTCACCCACGAGGGTCGGCAGGCCGTGTCGCGGCTCGCCGACGGGGTCGAGCGTCGACTCACCGGTCTCCCGCTGGTCGTAGCGGATGACGCGAACCCCGCGGCCGGCGAGCGCCGCGCAGAACTCCGGTCGCCACCAGTCCATGGGACACGCCGCGCCGGCGTTGAGCAGCACCACGGGAGCCGCGCCGTGCCGATCGCCTCGACCACGAGCTCGGCGCCATCAGGTCGAGTGACCCGCAGCCGTTCGGTCGGATGCTCCGTCGACACCGTCGTCCCCTCTGCCGGTTCCTCGCCACCCTGCCAACCGCGAGCGTCGAACGCAAGCCGTTGCCGGTGTCGGATGCCGGTGACAGGCTGGCCATGTGGCGATCGACGTGCGCCCGGCGACGGTGTTCGCCGACGTGAAGACGATGATCGGGCCGAAACGGCCCGATGCGAACGTGTGCTTCTGCCTGAGCTACCGGCTCACGTCCTCGAAGGAGAACCTGGCGCTCAAGGGCCCCGAGCGCGGCGAGCGGGTGGAGCAGCTCTGCCGCCAGGATCCGCCTCCGGGCATCATCGCCTACGACGGCGACGAGGTCGTGGGCTGGGCCGGCGTGCATCCCGCGCGCCGACACGAGCTTCGCGCACAACCGCAGGATCCCGCACGTCGACGACCTCGATGTGTGGTCGGTGTGGTGCATCCGGGTGCGACCCGGGCATCGCGGCGAGGGGATCTCGCACCACCTGCTGGCGGGCGCGGTCGAGTTCGCCCGCGGCCACGGCGCACCCGCGATCGAGGGCTATCCGCTCGACAACAAGGGCGAGAAGATCGACCTCACCATGGCCTACGTCGGCACCCGCAAGCTGTTCGAGCGCGCCGGATTCACCAAGGCGGCCGACACCGAATCGGTCCTCAACGGGTTCCCGCGCGTGCTCATGCGCCTCGACCTGCGGTGACCTTCACCCCTTCCCGGTGTGATCGATCATCGTCGGCGCCCTCCGCCGCGGCCCGCCCGCGAGATCGCCTGCATCTCGTCACGCAGCCGCTCGAGCGCGGGCAATGCGGCGCCGAGCGCGGTGCGATCGTCGTCGGGGAGCGCCGCGATCGCCTCCGCGAGCAGGTTCGCGCTGGCGTCGTCGAAGCGGCGGAGGAGGCTCACCGCCCGTGCCGACGCCCGCACCTCCACGCGACGCCCGTCGAGCGGGTCCGCGTCGCGGCTGACGAGACCAGCCCGCTCCATCGTGCGCAGCAGGTTGCTGACGGTCGCGCGGTTCAGCGAGAGCTCCTCGGCGATCTCGGCCGGGCTCCGCACGGTTCCGTCCGGAAGCGCGCGCAGGACCTCGACCTGGGCGTCGGGGATGTCGGGCAGGTGCTCGGCACTGCGGGTGGCGCGCAGCAGTCCGCGCCGCAGCGGCGAGATGAGTCCGCTGAGTCGCGCGACGTCCACGCGATCGGCCCCGGCACTCACGGTCGCCCCGGGGGCGTGAGCGAGGCCCGTTCGTTCAGCCGCTCGGGGTGGAATCCGGCCGCGAGCTTGTACGAGTCGGCGATCTCGCGCAGCTCGGCCTCGGGGATCACGTCGTGGATGTCCGCGAACCCGCCCGGCGCCCGATCTCGGGCGAGCTGCATGACGCGCTCGGGCCCGAGCTGGCGGGTCATGCTCGACAGGCGAGTCGTGGCCGGGCGCCGATCCTCCTCGTATGCGGCGAGCGCGTCGTCGATGGTCGGAACGGTGGCGAGGAGGAAGGCGAGCGAGCGGGCGTCGAGGATGGCCTGGGATGCCCCATTGGAGCCGTTCGGGTACAGCGCGTGTGCGGCATCGCCGAGGAGGGTCGTGCGGCCGAACGTCCAGCGGGGCAGCGGGTCGCGGTCGACCATCGGGTACTCCAGGATCCGGTCGGCCGACGCGATGACGGCCGGCACGTCGAGCCAGTCGAACCGCCAGTCGGCGAACAGCGCGACGATCGGGGCCGGATCGACGGGGTGGTTCCAATCCGCCGTCTCCGCCATGCCCTCGGGCGCCCGGCGCTCCGCGATGAAGTTCACCCGGGTCATCCCGGCCTCCGCGCCCGGAGCGACGAGCGGATAGGCGACGAACTTCTGCTCGCCATCCCCGGCCATGATCATCGTGCGGCCGTCGAGGAAGGTCGGCGCGAGCGCGGTGCCGCGCCAGAGCACGAGCCGGTTCCACGGCGGCGCGCCCTCGCTCGGGTACGCCTGCGCGCGCAGGGCCGAATGGATGCCGTCGGCACCCACGACCACGTCGGCCTCGAGTGCGAGCTCGGCGCCCGCGGCATCCGCGAATCGCACCACGTCCGTGGTGTCACCGTGTTCGACCGTCGTGGCGCGCCAGCCGAGCCGGATCGCCTCCGGTCCGAGTCGGCGACCCACCTCGTCGGCGAGCAGCAACTGGAACTCACCGCGGTGCACGGAGAGCTGCGGCCAGCGGGAGCCGGCGTCGGTGCCGCGCGGCTCGTCCCAGATGAGCTGCCCGTGTCGGTTGTAGTACGCGAGCCGGATCGGCGGCACACCGATCGCCGCGACCGCGTCGCCGAGCCCCAGCTCGGTCAGCTCCCGCACCGCATGCGGGAGGAGGTTGATGCCGACGCCGAGCGGCCGCAGCTCGTGCGCCCGCTCGACCACGGTGACGTCGGAGTATCCCGCGCGCTCGAGGCTCAGGGCGGTCGCGAGACCGCCGATTCCGGCACCGACGATGACGACCTTCACACGGGCCTCCTTGCTCACGTGAAAATAATTTTGCAACAAACACATCTTCGCGTCAACCGGGAAACCGGCGATCGGATGCCGCCGCGCACGCCATCGGCAGGGAGGCATCCCAGCTCCGACCGTCAGAGGAAGAGCTTGAACCCCACGTGGGATGCCGCGAACCCGAGTCGCTCGTAGAACCGATGGGCGTCCTCGCGGCGCGCGTCGGAGGTGAGCTGCACGAGCGCCGCCCCACGCGCACGGGCGTCGTCGATCGCCCAGCGCATCATCGCCGTGCCCAGCCCATGGCCGCGCGCCGACGCCGCGACGCGCACCGCCTCGACCTGCATGCGTGCCGCGCCGGCGCGCGCGAGCCCGGGAATGAGCGTGAGCTGCATCGTCGCGACCAACGTTCCCGACGCATCCTCGACCGCGACCAGCGTGTGCGCGGGATCGCGATCGATCGCCTCGAAGGCCACCTCGTACGGCAGACGGCGTTCGACCGCGGAGCTGTCGTCGTTCGCCCGGAGGGCATCGGCGGCGAGGAGCTCGACCAGCGCGGGCAGGTCGTCGCGGCGCGCGCGGCGAAGCGTGAAGGGCACGCCCGCGGCGTCGATCGTGGCGAGAGTCATGCCTCCAACCTCTCACGTGCGACCTGAGGCGAGGGTCGCCGCACCTCGGGCTTCTCCCGTCTCGGCCAGCGGCATCCGCCGTCGCCTGCCCGACCGCTCGCCGCAGCGGCGCCACCGCTTGTCGCAGGGGACTTCCGCTGCCAGGCGCCGATGCGCTATGTTCTGATACCTGACCGAACGATCGGTCGGGAAACCCAGCAGCGCTCCACCCCCGCGCTCCCCTCCCCTACTGAGAAACGCCAGAACAACGGAGTTCGCATGACGTCAACTGTCCAAGAAACGCAGGCCACCGGGCGGATGCCCGCGGAGGAGCGCAAGGTCCTCGCCGGCACGCTCGTCGGCACCTCGATCGAGTGGTACGACTTCTTCATCTACGCACAGGCCGCCGGCCTCGTGCTCGCACCGCTCTTCCTCGCGCCCGTCGCCGAAGCGAGCCCCGGGCTCGCCCAGGTGCTCGCCTTCGCGACGATCGGCATCTCGTTCCTCTTCCGCCCGCTCGGCGCGATCGTGGCCGGCTACCTCGGCGACAAGCTCGGCCGCAAGAAGATGCTCGTGTTCACGCTGATCCTGATGGGCCTGTCCACCGCCCTCATCGGCCTGCTCCCGACGTATGCCGCGATCGGCATAGCCGCCCCGATCCTGCTGATCCTGCTCCGCATCCTGCAGGGGTTCTCGGCCGGTGGCGAGTGGGGCGGCGCGGCGCTCATGGCCGTCGAGCACGCACCCACCGCCCGCCGTGGCTTCTTCGGCGCCTTCCCGCAGATCGGCGTGCCCGTGGGCATGATCCTTGCAACGTCGACGCTGTTCGTGATCACCTCACTGCTCACGCCCGAGCAGTTCACGGCGTGGGGCTGGCGCATCCCGTTCCTGCTCTCGATCGTGCTGATCGGCGTCGGCTACGTGATCCGTCGCGCGGTCGAGGAGAGCCCGATCTTCCAGGACCTGCAGCGCCGCAAGAAGGAGTCGGCGGCGCCGCTGCGGCAGCTCTTCCGCCACAACACGAAGTCGGTCATCCTCACCGCGGTCATCTTCATCGGCAACAACGCGGCCGGCTACCTCCTCATCGCCTTCTTCGCCACGTACGCCGTGACGGTGCTCGGTATGGACCGTCCGACGGTGCTGCTCGCCACGACGCTCGCGTCATTCGGCTGGCTCGTGTTCACCCTCTGGGGCGGGCGGGTCTCCGACCGGCTCGGACGCGTGCGCACGTTCCAGATCGGCTACGCGTTCCTCGCGCTGTGGGCGGTGCCGATGTGGTTCCTCATCGACACGGGGAACATCGTCTGGTACTTCGTGGCGCTCTTCGTCATGACGTTCGGCCTCGGCCTCTCGTACGGACCCCAGGCGTCGCTCTACGCAGAGATGTTCCCGGCGAACGTGCGCTACTCGGGCGTCTCGATCGGCTACGCGCTCGGCGCCATCCTCGGCGGCGCGTTCGCCCCGATGATCGCCGAGGCCCTCATCGGCGCCACCGGCCAGTCGTGGACGATCGGCGTCTACATCGCCGTCGCCGCGCTCATCTCGCTCGCCGGCGTCTCACTGGTCAAGGAGACGAAGGGCGTCGACCTGCACGCGTAGGCGTCAGCGTTGTTTCTTGACGAGAAGGGGGAGCGGATGCCGCATCCGCTCCCCCTTCTCGGTCGTCTCACGCTGCTCCGTCGCGCTCGATCCCGTCCCGCATCGCGGTGAGCGTCGCACGCATCATCGGCGCAAGCGTGGAATCGGCGAACGCCTCGACGAAGCGGGCTGAGGGCGCCGAGGGTCGGAAGCAGCGAGTACGTCCAGGTCACTCGTGTGCCGTCCGCTTCCGCGTGATACTGGAACTCGGCGACGCCGTGACGCACGGCGAACCGCTGGGCGCTCGTGAAGCCCCAGATCATGTATCGGAAGGTGTCGTCCGAATCGACGAGCACCTCCTCGGCGAGGTAGTGCCCGTCGGCGAACTGCACGCGTCGGCGGTCGCCCTCGCGCTCCCCGGGCTCCCAGCGGCCGACGAGCGGCTCGGTGCCGACCACTGCCGGGAACCCGGAGTCGAACTGCACGATGTCCTCGAGCGTGCGGGTCGGATCGTTGGACCATGCCCACACGTCAGCCGGAGCGGCTGCGATGAGGACCGAATCGGTGACCGTGACGTACCCGTGTTCACGCGGGTCCGGTCTCGCCCCCTCGTAGTCCGGAGGAGTCGTCGGCGGCACGGTCGCGCGCCACGCTGCGAAGCACAGGCCGGCGATCGCGAGACCGCTGATCAACATGATTCCCACCCGTCCTCCGCGGCGGCGGCGGCGGGCGGATCGTGGCGTAGTGTCGAGCATCAGATGCACCTCCGTTGAGTCGTAGTTGACGTCGTCAACCCTAGGAGTCGAGGTTGACAGTGTCAACCTTCTCGTGCCTTCTTGGTTGATGCCGTCAACGTGCTGGCTAGGATTGCCGAATGGTCGATACGCGTGACGCGCTCATCGCGGCCGCCAGAGACCTCCTCGACGAGGGCGGTACCAGTGCTGTGACCCTTCGCGAGGTGGGCCGCCGGGCGGGCGTGTCGCACAACGCGCCCTACAAGCACTTCGCCGACAAGGAGGCGTTGCTCGCCGCCGTCGCGGCCCGTGAACTCGACGCCTACGCCGACGCACTTCGTGGGGCCGTGTCGGAAGCGCCGCGGTCACTCGAGGCGTCGATGCGGGCGTATGTCGAGCGGGCGCTCAGGTTCCCGGCACGGTTCAGGCTCGTGTACGGGCGATGGAGCGTCGAGTCGCCGGAGCTCGGCAGAGCCGCCGCTGACGCAAGCGCGTTGCTCATCGAGACCATCGTCGTCGAGCAGGGTCGCGGAAGGCTGCCGGATGGTCCACCCGGCCGGATCGCCGACCTGATCCGTTCAGTGGCGCACGGCGCGATCGAGCTCGATCTTGCCGGGCACCTCTCGAAGCACGACGACCACGCGACCACGCCTCAGGAGCTCGTCGAGGATTTCGTGGAGATGCTTCGAGGCGGGGCCGAGCGGCGATAGCCGACCGAGCCGTCTCGGCTCCACTCCGTGCGGAGTCCGGGTCGAGCGCCTCGGCATCGGCGGTCACCAGGCCGCGCAGCACGTCGATCTCGTCCGCGAGCGGATACTCCGGGTGGGCGCACGTCGTACCCACCGCGTAGCATCCGCGGTATGGCCGCTGATCGCTATCGCACCGTCGACGAGTACCTCGCCGCCCAGACGCCCGCCCGGCGCGAGGAGGTCGAGGCCCTCCGCCGGCTCGTGCGCGACGCCGCGCCCGGGCTGACGGAGATCGTCAAGTGGAACTCCCCCGACTACACACTCGACGGCGTCGACCGCCTCACGATCAATGCCGCCGGGCGCGGGCCGGTGCGGCTCATCCTGCACTTCGGCACCGAGCGCGCAGAAGACAAGGACGCCGCACCGTCGTTCACGGATGACCCGACCGGGCTGCTCACGTGGCACTCCGACATCCGGGCGAGCCTCGAGCTGCCGCCCGACGACGAGCTCGAGGCGAAGCGGGCGGCGATCGTCGCCGTCATCCGCGCGTGGCTCGCGCACGACTGACGGAAGCCCGACCGCATGGACGTCACCGAGTGGCTGCTCGATTCCGACCCGGCAATCCGCTGGCAGGTCATGCGAGACCTGCTCGACCGGCCCTCCGACGAGGTCGAGGCTGAGCGGGCTCGCGTCGCGAACGAGGGCTGGGGCGCCCGACTGCTCGCGCTGCAGGACGAACGCGGGTACTGGGGTGGCGACGAGTACGGCGAGAACGGGGACCGCCGGGGCACCCACTGGACCCTGCACCTGCTGCGCCGGCTCGGCGCCGAACCCGATGACCCGACGGTGCACGCGGCCGTCGCCCGCGTGCGCGATGGAGTGGTGTGGAAGTACTTCGACGATCTCCCGTACTTCCACGGCGAGGTCGAGGAATGCGTGAACGGCGGCGTGCTCGCCCTCGCGGCATACTTCGGCGAGCTCGGCGAGGGCAGCGAGCGGATCATCGGGCGCCTGCTGGAGGAGCGGCTCGACGACGGCGGCTGGAACTGCGAACGGGAGGAGGGGTCGATGCGGTCGTCGTTCGACTCGACGATCTGCGTGCTCGAGGGGCTGCTCGCCTACGAGCGGGTCGTCGATTCCGCCTTGCAGCCTGCGGTCACCGATGCCCGCCGCAGCGGCGAGGAGTACCTGCTCGAGCGCAGCCTCTTCAAGCGCAAGTCGACCGGCGAGATCGTGCTCCCCCGCTACGCCAACTTCTCGTTCCCGCCGTACTGGTTCTACGACGTGCTGCGGGCGCTCGACTACTTCCGCGAAGCGGGGGGTGCACCCGACCCGCGCATCGCTGCCGCGATCGAGTTGTTGCTCGGCGAGCGCGGCGACGACGGACGATGGCTCGCCGGCGTGCCCTGGCACGGCGAGGTGTTCTTCGCGGTCGACGCGCCCGAGGGCGAGCCCAGCCGGTGGAACACCCTCCGGGCCATGCGCGTGCTGCGATGGGCCGGGGCGGCGTCGGAGTAGACACCCGACGCCGCCTCGCGGCAGAGCTACGCGCCGCGTGCCAGCGGTGGTCGGCAGGCGAGCAGCTCGCCGTCTCCCGAGACGCGCAGCGGGCCCGCCGAGTGCGGAGCCACGGCCGTCGTGCCGCGCGGCAAGGTCGAGCACCCCCGCCGCGGTCTCGAGCGTGAGCGCTCCACCGGTGACGACGAGCACCGCGAACCCGGGCGCCAGCTCCGCGGTGCCGTCGATCACCACTCGCTCCAGCCGGAAGTACGGGTCGGCCTCGACGGGAAGCACGGATGCGCCCGCGCCCGCCGGCCGCACGAGCCGCGCGATCTCCTCGGGGCTGCGGCCGCGGCGCTCCACGGCCTCGAGGGCGAGCGGATAACCGAGCCCGAGGTGGCCGTCACGCGGGCCGTCGAGGTCGAAGCCCGCCCACTCCACCAGGATCGACAGGTCCTCGGGCTCCTGCACCTCGACGAGCAGCACTCCCTCGCCGATGGCGTGCAGTACGCCCGGCGGCACGTAGACGACGTCGCCCGGCGACACGCTGACACGATGCAGGAGACCCAGCAACCGGTCGGCATCGAGCTGCTCCACGAGCCCGAACAGCTCGATATCGCCGACGCTGCGGGTGAGACCCAGGTGCACCTCGCCACCCTCCAGGACGTACCACGCCTCGGCTTTGCCGTGCGCGCGCCCCAGGTGCCGCTGCGCGAAGTCCCCGGCCGGGTGCGCATGCACGGGCAGGCGCTGACCGGCGTCGAGGAGTTTCACGAGGAGGAGCGGATCGGCGCCCCAACGCTCGACGTGCGCCTGCCCGAGCCACCCCACCGGGTCGGTGGCGAGGGCTTCGGTGAACAGGCGCCCATCGGGCAGCGTGCTGAGTCCGACACTCGGCTCCCCGGCCACGGTCGTGACCGAGGCGACCCAGTCCTCGGGCTCGCGCTCACCGGCGGGAGGTTCGCCGCGGAAGTCGGTGATGCGCCGGCCACCCCGGTAGAAGCGCTCGGGCGGGCGGTTCGAGGGTAAGACGACGACGTTCACGCGGATACTCCGACGGGGACGAGTGCGGCGATGAACCCGCCGATGAAGGTGTCGCCGAGTCCGATGGTGGCGGGTCGGTCGGTCTCGAGCACGAGCGCGCCATGGCAGACGCAGGCGACCGGGGAAGCGTGCCTCGAGAGCCGCGGCGACGGCCGCACCCTCGGGCTTCTCGGGCAGCGCGGCCGTGCGGGCGTAGTCGGCCGCGGTGTGCCCGTCGCCGATGAGGTAGCGGGTGCTCGCCATCACGATGCCGCCCCGCAGCGCGTCGGCGTAGTCGGCCGCCCGGTCGCCGAGCGCGAGCGACCAGTGCTTGGTGTGGATGACGAGGCACGCGGCGGGGATCAGGTCGACGGCTTCGGCGAGCGCGGCCGCGACCGCGTCGGCGTCCAGCAGGTCGACGGTGCGACCCAGATAGGCGAAGAGCTCGTCCTCGTTGAGGCTGTACACGTCGACCGCGTCGACGAGCGCATCGCGCACGCGACGGCTGAACGCGGGCTCGTGGAAGCCCGCGTCCTCGTAGATCGCGACCGCGTCGGTGGGCAGCGCGGCGACGTGGCCGAGGATCTGCTCGACGCGCTCGTCGAGCACCGCGGCATCCTGGATCGTGTTGAAGCCCGAGACCAGGAACACCGCTGGCATCGCCCAGCGCCGTGCCGAGATCGTCGCTCAGCACGAGCTCGCGGTTCGGCGCATCGTTCGTGTAGATGATGCGGTTCGGATGCGGCGCCACGAGCTCGAGCTCGCCGCGGCGCACGGCGGCGCCCGCGGCGAACTGCACGATGAGGTGCGGATCGGTCGAGTCGGCGCTCGCGCTGGACACGTACTCGACGCCCTCGGGGAGCAGCGCGCGCACGTGGTCGTCGATGCTCACGAGGTGCACCAGGCTCGTCAGGCCGAGGCTGCGCATGGCGATGGCCGCGCGCACGCAGGTTCCGCCGAGGGTGATGCGGGTGTCGAAGCGGGCGGCGAACACCTCGACGATGTCGGAGGAGGCGACGAAGCGCTCTCCCCCGACACCGTCGCGCAGGAAGGCGAGGAGCGTCACGACCAGACTGCGCTCGTCGACCACCGGGATCCGGGCGTCGAGTTCGTCGGCTCGGATCGCATAGTCGTCGACGAGGTCTTCGATCACCGCGCTGTCCCACGCGATCTCGTAGTCGACGGTGCCGCCGAGCCCGAGTACCCGCTCGCTCATTCCCCTCCGCTCCCGAAGTGCCGTCGTGCCGACCTTGTCCCTCTAGTAGAGCGCAGCCTTGCCGGCCGCGTCGAACAGGTCGATCTTCTGCGCCGCGACGACCTTCATCGCCTCGATGCACGGCGGCTGGATGGAGTTCGGCTCGCGCAGCGAGCTGTCGGCCAGCACCTCGCGCATCTTGTCGTGGTAGGCCACCTTGATGTCGCTCGAGATGTTGATCTTGTTGATGCCGAGCTTCACCGAACGCCCGATCTCGTCGTCGGGGTTGTTCGAGCCGCCGTGCAGCACGAGCGGGATCCGCACGGCCGCCTTGATCTCGCGCAGGAGGTCGAGCTTCAGCGCGGGCTTCATGCTCGCCGGGTAGATGCCGTGCGAGGTGCCGATGGCGATGGCGAGGCTGTCCACGCCCGTCTGCTCGACGAATCGCACCGCGTCATCCGGATCGGTGTAGATGATGTCGGCCGCCGCCGTCCTCGGCCTCGTTGTCCGTCTTGCCGATCGTGCCGAGCTCGCCCTCGACCGAAAGGCCGACGACGTGCGCCGCGTCGACGACGCGCTTCGGTGATCGCGACGTTCTCGTCGAACGGCAGCATCGACTCGTCGATCATCACCGACGTGAACCCGCTCTGGATGGCCGTGAGGATCTGCTCGTAGCTGCCGCCGTGGTCCCAGTGGATGGCGACCGGCACCGAGGAATGATGGGCGCGCGAGCGGATGGCCTGGATGAGATCCACCCCGAGGTGGCTCACCTCGTCGGGGTGGATCGCGACGATGAGCGGTGCGTTCTTCTCCTCGCTGATGTCGATGACGCCGTTGAACATCGCGTAGTCGCTGATGTTGAAGGCGGGCACCGCGAAGTCGTTCGCGTTCGCCACGGCGAGAAGGTCGTTGCCGTTGATGAGCACTGCTGGGTTCTCCTTGTTTTCGGTGGTCTCGGTCGGCGGGCGCGGGTCAGCTCTTGACCGACCCGGAGGTCAGCCCGCCGATGAAGTAGCGCTGGAAGAAGAGGAAGAGGACCAGCACCGGAATGGAGCCGAGGATGCTCATCGCCATCATCTCGTTCCACTCGTACGAGTGCTGGCCCATGAGGAGCTGGATGCCGATGGGCACGGTGCGCATGTCCTGCGTCTTCGTGAGCGTGAGCGCGAAGAGGTACTCGTTCCACGCGATCATGAACGTGTACACCCCGACCGACACGATGCCCGGCACCGAGATGGGCACGAGGATGCGCCACAGCGCCGTCATCGAACCGGCCCCGTCGACCCGCACGGCCTCGTCGAGCTCGCGCGGCAGGGTGTTGAAGTACCCGGTCATCATGATGATCGCGTAGGGCAGCGTGAAGACCATGTACGTGAGGATCAGGCCCGGGTAGGTGTTGTAGAGCCCGAGCGTCACGATGAGCCCGAAGTACGGGATGAGCAGGGTGATCGGCGGCACCGCCTGCACGCTCACGATGATCATGTTGAGCAGGCGCTTGCCCCGGAACTCGAAGCGGCTGAACGCATAGGCGGCGAGGATCGCCACCAGCGAGCGTGAGCGCCGTGACCGAGAGCGACACCACGTAGCTGTTGACGAAGAACCGCACCTTCTCGGGGTCGGTGAGGATCGTCACGTACGCGTCGAACGAGAAGCTCTCGGTGAGGAGGCGCGGCGGGTACTCGAAGATCTCGGTGTTCGACTTGAACGAGCTCGGCGAGCATCCAGAGCACCGGGAAGGCCCGCGAACGCCGCCCCGGCGCAGCAGGGCGACGATCACGCCGACCTTCAGCGTCATCCGTCGCCGTGCGCATGATGGTGGTCGTCATCGGTCAGTCCCTCGCTCGCTGGTGTCGTACGTAGAAGAAGGCGAGCACCATCGAGAACAGCAGGATGAGCACCGCGCTCGTGGAGGCGAGCGCGAACTCGTAGCGGCTGAACGCGAGCTTGTAGGTGAAGGTGCTCAGCATCTCGGTGACGTTGATGGGGCCGCCGCCGGTCGTCATCCAGATGAGCGCGAACTGCTGCGACGTCCAGATGAGGTCGAGCAGGGCCATGCTGATGATGATCGGGCGCAGCTGCGGCAGCGTGACGTTGAAGAACTGCTGCACGCCGTTCGCGCCGTCGACCGTGGCCGCCTCGTAGAGGTCGGCGGGGATGCCCTGCAGGCCGGCGAGCAGGCTGACCATGAAGAACGGGTAGCCCGCCCAGATGTTGATGAACGTCACGGCGCCGAGCGCGAGCGCCGGCGACGGAGAGCCACTCGAGATCGCTGGAGAGCAGGTAGTTGACGACGCCGTTCGGGCTCAGCAGCATCCGCCAGAGCACGGCGATCACGGCCGCGGTGAACAGCCACGGCAGGATGTAGATGACCCGGAACACCGCCCGGCTCGCGTTGCTGATGAGCGGGCTGTTGAGCAGCATCGCGAACGCCGAGCCCGATCAGCAGGTGGGCGATCGACGCTCACGACGGTGAAGACCAGGGTGTTGCCGATCGCCGTCGCGAAGACGCCGTCGGTGAGCACCGTCACGAAGTTCTCGATGCCGACGAACTCGGGGTTCTTGTTCATGATGACGTTGTCCATGAACGAGTAGCCGATGACGAGCACGATCGGCACGATCATCAGCACGAGCATGAGCGACGCGGTCGGGGCGATGAACCCGTAGGGCTCGAGCGTTCGCCCGAGGCGAATGCGGCGCGTCGACGGCGCTCGGCGGCGGGCGTGGGCGTCGGCGTGGGCGTGGGCGCGCGCTCCGGTGGAGCGGCGCGATCGATGGGTGTGATGATCATCGGGTCGTCCTCCTGCGGGGGGCCGCGCCACGGCGTGTCCGACCGTGCGCGACCTCGCGCTTCGCACGGATCAGAATTCGGCGAGCCATGCGTCCTGGGTCTTCTGCGAGCATCTCGTCGACCGATTGGCCGCCGTCCAGCAGCACCTGGAACTGCTCGTCGAAGAGCCGCATGAGCTGCTCCGCCACCGGCAGGCCGGTGAACTCGTTGGCCGGGTATCCGTTCTGGTAGATCTCGAACGCGGTCGCGAACAGCTCGTCCTCGGCGACGAAGTCGGGCACGGACTCGGTGTTGCCGGGGAAGGCGTTCGCGATCGACGACAGCTTCGCGTTGGTCTCCTCGCTCATCAGGAACTCCACGAGCTTCCACGCCTCGGCCTTGTGCTCCGAGCTCTCGGCCACGCCGATGCCCCACGACGCGTACGGGATGCCCCGCTCGCCGTCGTAGCCGTCCTCGGCGGGCAGCGCCGAGATGCTGAACTTCAGGTCGGGGTTGGTCTCGCGGATCAGGTTGATGTGCGCGAGCGAGTCGATCATCATGCCGACCCGGCCGTTGGTGAACTCCTCGACCTTGTCCTGCTCCTTCATGGTGAAGGCGCCGGGCGCGATCGCGCCCTCGTCCCAGAGGCCCTTGATGTACTCGACCGCGCTCGTCGACCTCGTCGTTGGTGACGTCGGGCTGGCCGTCGTCGAGCATCGATGCCGCCGGACGCCCACACCCACGACATCACGTCGTTCTGGATGCCGTTCGGCGCCTCGAGCGACAGCGGCAGGATCCAGCCGCTGGTGTTGTCGCCGAGCCCGGTGATCGCGTTCGCGGCGTGCCGCGAACTCGCGTGCGGTCGGTCGGCGGCGGCGGCGACGCCGGCCTGGGCGAGCAGGTCGTCGTTGGTGAACATCGGGTAGACGAAGTTCACGACGGGGATCATGTAGGTCGTCGCCGTCGACCTGGATCTGGCTGGCCAGCTCGCTGTCGTCGTAGCTCGCTCTCGGCCATGAGCGCGGTGAGGTCGGCGATCGCGCCCTGCTTGGCGAAGTCGCTCACCCACGCGCCGTCGAGGCCGACGACGTCGGACATGGTGCCGGCGGCCGCGCCGGCGAACGAGCTGCTCCTTCGTCGAGGCGTAGGGACCGCTGCAGCAGCTCGACCTTGATGCCCGGGTTCTCGGCCTCGAACTCGTCCATCAGCTCGCGGAACGCGCCGTCGGGAAGCTCGGGCTCCCACCACTGTGCGAACTCGAGCGTGACGTCTCCGCCATCGCCCGATCCGCTGTCGCTGCTCGCGCTGCATCCCGCAGTCGCGAACAGTGCCACCGCTGCGACCGACGCTCCGAGGACCCGAAGGGCTCCCCGTCGGCCGTGAGCCTCTTTGCTCATGATTCTCCCATTCTGGAATTTGCAGTATTGCGCTGTTATTTGCGCGTTGATGCGACTTCTCGGATGGTAGTCCACTCGAATCCGCTGCGGTCAAGTGGGGCGAATCGCTGCCAACCGTCCCGCTTCCACTGCGATTGATCGCGCAATGTCGCCATGCAGCCGATGCTGTTTTATGCTCGGTACTGCTGATACACGCCTCGCCAGCGCACTCATCGGCGCGGGATGTGCTAGAAGTTGCTTATGGCAGCGCCATCACGCGAATCATCGAGGGAACAATTGCGACATCTGCCCGCAGGCCGCCGTGCCGATCTGGCCGAGTTCGTCTCCGCCAGCGGGCAGGTGACCGTGGCGACGCTGGCCGAGCGCTACGGCGTCTCGATCGACACCATCCGCCGCGACCTCGACCAGCTCGATGCCGAGGGCGTGCTCGTGCGCACCCACGGCGGCGCGGTGAGCGCCACGACGACCCCGCGCACCGACCGCGGACTCGATGTGCGACTGCACATGCAGACCGAGGAGAAGGAGCGCATCGCCGAGATCGCCGCGGCGCTCATCCCCGACGGCGCGGTCGTCATGCTCAACGCGGGCACCACCACCCTCGCGGTCGCGCGGCACCTGCGGAACCATCGCGAGCTCACGATCGCCACGAACAACCTGCGCATCCCGGCGGAGATCTCGCCGAAGGTGTTCCGCGACCTGTACGTGTTCGGCGGCTCCGTGCGCTCGATCACCCAGGCGACCACCGGTCCGATCAGCTTCAAGGTGAGTGCGGGCGGCGGCGAGATCGACCTGCAGTGCGACCTCGCCCTCATCGCGGTCGGCGCGGTCTCTCCCACGGGGGGTTACTCCACGAGCAACCTCGCGGATGCCGCGATGATGACGGAGATGATGTCGCGTGCCACACGCGTCGCGGTGCTGGCCGACTCCTCGAAGTTCGGCCGTCGGCTCTTCGCCCAGGTCGCCGAACTCGGTCGCGCCGACTACTTCGATCACGGATACGCGACCGCCGCGCCGACCTCGAGGAGGCACTCGAGCAGAACGACGTCGAGATCCTCAGGCCGTAGGTGCGCTCACCGACCCCCTCGACCGCACGCCACGACAGGATGGGTGACGGCCGGGACGATCCCGGTTCCTTCGCGCCTCCTACCTGACGGTCACGGTGATCGGCGCGCTGACGGTGACCCCGGCCGCGTTCCGGAACTCGACGACGTACTCGTGCGCTCCCTTCGAGGCGCCGGTCACCGCGAGGTCCGCCCGCTGCGCTGCGGGACTCGCCGCGGCGAGCTCGCCCTCGCGCCACCACGACCCCGTCCTCGAGGAAGCGGTATGACGTCGCATTCGTGCCCCACCACATGTTCGCCGTGACGACGTAGTCGCCGTTCCTGTCCCGGTTGTCATGCGAGAGCCTGGGCGTTCCGGGATCGGCGTCCTTCACCACCACGGTGAGTGGCTCCGTCTGCGTCTCGCCCTTCGAGTTCGCGAGTACTCCGATGTACTGGTAGGTGCCGTTCGGCAACCCCGAGATGTCGACGGAGGCGGTCTGCGCATCGGGGGTGGCCGACGTGAGCGCAGTCGTCGAGACGAGCTCGCCGTTCTCGTAGAGCCGGAAGGACGTGGCGTTCTGCCCCCACCACAGATTCATCGTGATGCGGAAGTCGCCGTCGAGCAGTCCGGTGTCCCAGCCGTCGTCCGACGAGAGCACGGCCGCCGCGGGCGGTGCGGTGGCGCCGTCGGCCGGCGGGGATCACCGTGACCGTCGCCGTCACTCGCGCTTCGGTGCCGGCGATCGACCCGCCCACTGTGAACGTG
>CAWCWD010000063.1:0-105527 GCA_963799015.1 uncultured Actinomycetota bacterium
TGGTGAGCCCCGCCGGGCGCGTCGCCAGCACCTCGTCGATGAGCAACTCTGTCGTCTCCTCTGCGCTCATGCCGACGTCGTTGAGCCCGGCGGCCCGGATGCCTCCGCGGGCCTTCGGCCCGCGCACGAGGAGGATCGCGGTGACCTAGGAGAGCGCGTCGAGGAGGTCCTCGCCCAGACCCGCGGCATCCGCGACCTCGAACCAGCGGCGCACGCCGTACGCGGTCGTCGCGGCAGTACGTCGGGTCGGGCGGCGATGATCGCCCGGGTGTCGTCGATCACGGGGTCGTCGGAGAGGCGTTCGCCATGTGGAGCGTCGGCGCGTGCACCACCTGGGCGCCGCGGCGCGCGAGCGCGTCCGATGAGGTCGGCCGAGCGCCGGTCGCTCGTGACGCCGATGCGGAAGCCCTCGAGCTGGTCGGGCCGGAACCCGGGCGCGCACTCGATGACGTCGGTCACGTCACCACCGCCGCGAACCCCGCCGCACGCTCCATGAGCTCGGCGGCACCGGCGCCATCGCCGTCGTGTGCGAGGCGGACAACCTCGCCGATGACGACGACCGCTGGCGAGGTCACCCGGCGCGTCCGGCGGCAAACACGATGTCGGAGAGGTCGCCGATCGTGGTGCGCTGGTCGTCGCTGCAGCCTCGTTCCACGATCGCCACGGGCATCGCGGACGACATGCCGAATCGGGCGAGTCCGGCGGTGAGCGACGGCAGCGAGTTCACGCCCATCAGCACGACGATCGTGCCGCCGAGGCCGGCGAGGTGCTCGAGCTCGGTCGCCGTCAGCGGCGCGTGGCCCGAGACGACGGTGAACAGGTGGCTGACGCCGCGGTGAGGGAGCGGGATCCCGGCGGCGCCGGGCACCGAGATGGCGCTGGTGACACCGGGGATGACCTCGACGTGGATGCCGGAACGGTGGCATGCGAGCACCTCCTCGCTGCCGCGGCCGCGCACGTAGGGGTCGCCGCCCTTCAGGCGGACGGCGTGTCGTCCGGCGAGCGCGTGCTCGACGAGCAGCGCCTCGATCTCCTGCTGCGGGATGGCGTGGTGGCCCGGCCGCTTGCCGACGTCGACGAGTTCCGCTGTCGGGGCGTACTCTGCGAGCGCCTCGTAGGGCGCGAGCCGGTCGTACAGCACCACGTCGGCGTCGCCGAGCGCACGAACCGCCGCGACGGTGAGGAGGTCGGCCCGGCCGGGGCCGCCGCCGACGAGGGTCACGTGGCCGGTCATGCGTCAGCCCCTCGAACGGGATGGTGGGTCCGGCGATGAGCACGGCCTCGCCGCGCTCCCGCTCCTCGGCGGTGGCGGGGCGGGCTGGCCGCGCTCGGGGACGTAGGCGAGCGAGGGGTCGGGCGTGGCCGGCGCGTTGACGAACGAGCGCGAACCGGCGGAGCTTCTCGGGGTCGGCGAGGGTCGCCGCCCACTCGTCCTCGTAGCCGTCGACGTGGCTGGCCATCGCGGCGTCGAGGTCGGCGCCGATGCCGAGGCGTCCTCGAGGACGACCGCGCGGACGGCGTCGAGACCGCCCTCGTGGTCCTCGACCCACGGCGCGGTGCGCTGCAGGCGGTCGGCGGTGCGGACGTAGTACATGAGGAACCGGTCGATGGTCGCGGACGAGGGTCTCGGTGTCGAGGTCCTCGGCGAGCAGCTGCGGCGTGGCGCGGGGTGAAGCCGCCGTTGCCGCCGACGTAGATGTTCCAGCCGCTTGTCGGTGGCGATGACGCCGACGTCCTTGCCGCGGGCCTCGGCGCACTCGCGCGCGCAGCCCGAGACGCCGAGCTTGATCTTGTGCGGCGAGCGCAGGCCGCGGTAGCGCAGCTCGAGCTGCGATGGCCAGGCCGACGGAGTCCTGCACGCCGTAGCGGCACCAGGTCGAGCCGACGCAGCGACTTCACGGTGCGCAGCGACTTGCCGTAGGCGTGGCCCGACTCGAAGCCGGCGTCGACGAGCCGCTGCCAGATCTCGGGGAGCTGCTCGATCCGGGCGCCGAACAGGTCGATGCGCTGGCCGCCGGTGATCTTCGTGTAGAGCCCGAAGTCCTGTCGCCACCTGGCCGATCACGATGAGCCCCTCGGGCGTGATCTCGCCGCCGGGGATGCGCGGGACGACCGAGTAGGAGCCGTCCTTCTGGAGGTTGGCCATGACGTGGTCGTTGGTGTCCTGCAGCGTCGCCGCGCTCGCCGTCGAGGACGTGGCCCGTGCCGAGCGAGGCGAGGATCGAGCCGATGACGGGCTTGCAGATGTCGCAGCCGCGGCCGGTGCCGTAGCCGGGCGATGATCTCGCTGAAGGTCGTGAGCCCCTGCACCCGGACGACGTCGAAGAGCTGGGCGCGCGAGAGCTCGAAGTGCTCGCACAGCGCGTTGCTGACGCGTCGACGCCCGACTTCTCCAGCTCGGTGCTCGACGAGCTTCTTGACGAGCGGCAGGCACGAGCCGCAGCTCGTGCCGGCCCTGGTGCACGCCTTGACGCCGGCGAGGTCGGTGCAGCCCTCGGCGTGCTCGTCACCGACGCAGCGGATCGTGCCGGCGGTGACGTTGTTGCACGAGCAGACGGGGCGCGTCGTCGGGCAGCTCGTCGCCCGCGGGCGCCGCCAGCCGCCCTCGCGGGAGAGGTAGGCGGCCGGGTCGCCGCCGAGCTGCCGCGCCGACCATCGGGCGCAGCGTGGCGTACGGCGACGGCGTCGCCGACGAGGATGCCGCCGAGCAGGGTCGTGGCGTCGTCGGACATCACGAGCTTCTTGTAGACGCCGCCCACCGGGTCGGCGTAGACGACCTCGAGGCGCCGGGCTCCGTGCGGCGAACGCGTCGCCGAAGCTCGCGACGTCGACACCCGAGAGCTTGAGCTTGGTGGACAGGTCGTCGACGCCGGGGAACGTCGGCCGCGCCGCCGAGCAGGCGGTCGGCGACGACCTCGGCCATCGCGTAGCCGGGGGCGACGAGCCCGATGCAGCGACCCTCGATGCTGGCGACCTCGCCGATCGCCCAGACATCGGGTCGGCGGATGCCGCGCAGGCGGTCGTCGACGCGACGCCGCCGCGCTCGCCGACCTCGAGCCCGGGGTCCCGCGCGAGCTCGTCGCGGGGGCGGACGCCGATCGCGAACACGAGCAGGTCGGCGTCGACGCGAGCGCCGTTCGTCGAGCTCGACGCCCACCACCGCCCCGTCCTCCGACGAGCACGGCCGCCGGGCGCGTGCCGAGGTGGAGCCCGATGCCCTGGCCGGCGATGATGCGGCCGAGCGCGCGACCGGCGCCCTCGTCGAGCTGCGCCGACATGAGCCAGCCGCCGGAGTGCACGACCGCGGCATCCGCGCCGAGCTTGGCGAGCCCGCCGGCCGCCTCGAGCCCGAGGAGGCCGCCGCCGGCGACGAGCACGCGAGCCGGCCGGCCGTGTGCCGCCGCCAGGTCGCGCGTCTCGGCGACCAGGGCGTCGACGTCGTCGATGGTGCGGTACACCCGAGCGTGGTCGCTGCCGGGGAGGGCGGGCACCGGGGCGCTCGAGCCGGTCGCGAGGACGAGCTCGTCCCAGGCGAGCACGAGCCCGCCCGAAGTGGTCGCCGTGCGTGCGGCCCCGTCGACCGCGATCACGCGCTCGCCGGTCACGAGCCGGATGTGGCCGTCGTCCCACATCGAGGTCGGCTGCAGGGTGAGGTCGGTCGCGGCATCCGCGAGCCTGGTGCTCAGCGCGACGCGGTCGTAGGGTCGGTGGATCTCCTCGCCGACGACGGTGACGCGCAGGGTGCGGTCGGTGTCGCGGGCGTGCAGGCTGTCGGCGAGTCGGTGCGCCGCGGGCCCGCCGCCGACGATCACGACGTCGCGCACGCCGGTCGCGGCGTGGGTGGTCTCGGTCATGGCTGCCTCCGGGGCTCGGTTGCAGGCGAGCGTACGACCGTGCGGTTTCGGCTCTGTTACATCGACGTAACCGCCTCGGCACGAGAACGCACGTCGCCCCCCATGCCATGTGAGGCGGGTTTCACCTCGGTGAAACACCCGGATGCGGTAGGGGAAACACCCGGAACGTAGCGTCGGAGCCACGACGAGAGGAGCCGGGATGCCGCCGACGATCGAGATGACGACCACCTGGGAGCGCACGTGCGAGGTCGACGACCTCGAGCCCGGATGGGGCGAGGTCGCCCTGCTCGCCGGGCGCCAGATCGCGCTCGTGCGCGTCGCCGATGAGGAGGTCTACGCCGTGGACCACCACGATCCGCACACGGGCGCGCCGGTCATGGCGCGCGGGATCGTCGGCTCGCGCGGCGACCGCCCCACGATCGCGTCGCCGCTGCACAAGGAGGTCTACGACCTCGGCACGGGCGAGTGCTTCACCGACGGCACACTCGTGCTGCGCACGTATCGCACCCGCATCGTGGGCGGCATGATCGAGGTGGAGCTCGACGGATGACGCGCGCCCCCGCGCTCGTCGCGGCATCGCACGGCACCTCCTCGGTCGACGGGCGAGCCGCCGTCGCGTCGCTGGTGGACGCCGTGCGGCAGTCGTCGCCGCGGGTGGTGGTCGAGGACGCGTTCGTCGACGTGCAGCAACCCGACGTGGCATCCGTGCTCGACCGCCTCGGCGCCGCGCACGACGCCGTGGTGGTGCCGCTGCTGCTGTCGGCGGGCTATCACGTGCACGTCGACCTGGCCCGTGAGGTGCGCCAGGGGTCCGGTGCGCCGGTGCTCGGCGCCGCGCTCGGTCCCGACGACCGCCTCGTCGAGGTGCTCGCCGACCGGCTGGCGGAGGCCGGCCTGCGCGGCGACGACCGCGTCGTCCTGGCCGCCGCCGGCTCCAGCGACACTCGCGCCGTCGACGACTGCCGCATCGTCGGCCGCCGCCTGGCCGCCCGCCTGGGCCGCCCCGTGGCCGTCGGGTTCCTGTCGGCCGCTCGCCCGAGCCTCGCCGACGCGATCGCGCGCACGCGCGCGACGCATCCCGTCTCCCGGGTCGTCGTGTCCAGCTACCTGCTCGCGCCCGGGTACTTCCACGACCTCGCGGCCGCGGCGGGCGGCGACGTCACGTCCGCACCGATCCTCCGGCCGGAAGGGGCGCCGGCGCCGGCGCTCGTCGACCTGGTGCTCGACCGCTACGGCGAGGCCGCGCTCAGTCGCGCTGCGTGAACACGATCGGATCGCCGTCGGTGACGGCGATCGTGTGCTCGGAGTGCGCGCCGCGCGAGCCGTCGGCGCTGCGGAGGGTCCAACCGTCGGGGTCGGTGAAGATCCGGTCGGTCGTCTCGAGGAACCACGGCTCGATCGCGATCACGAGGCCGGGCTTCAGCGGCAGCCCGCGACCGGGCCGTCCGTTGTTCGGAATGTGCGGGTCGCCGTGCATCGTGCGGCCGACGCCGTGCCCGCCGAAGTCGGTGTTGATCGAGTAGCCTTCGGCCTTCGCGACATCCGCGATCGCCCGCGAGATGTCGCCGATGCGGTGACCGGGCCGGGCTGCGGCGATGCCGGCGTCGAGCGCCCGCCGGGTCGTGTCGATGAGGCGGAGGTCCTCGTCGCGAGGGGTGCCGACCACGACCGAGATCGCGGAGTCCGCGACCCACCCGTCGACGGATGCCGCGAAGTCGAGGCTCAGCAGGTCGCCGTCGCGCAGCCGGTAGTCGTGGGGGAGTCCGTGCAGCACCGCGTCGTTCACCGACGTGCAGATGACCTTCCCGAAGGGGCTCCCGCCGAACGAGGGGTGGTAGTCGATGTAGCAGCTCTCGGCGCCGGCCGTGCGGATCATCTCGTGCGCCAGGGCGTCGAGCTCGAGCAGGTTCATGCCCACCGCGGCCGCCGTCGACGTCGCCTCCAGCACGCTCGCCACGAAGCGGCCCGCAGGCCGCATCTGCTCGATCTCCGCGGGGGTCCTCAGTTCGATCACGCTCATCCCTTCCGCCTCCATTCTGCCGGGTCCGCCCTGAGTGAACACTCGGCTCGCGCGCAGCCGGGCGGCGTTACGCTGTGGGCATGCTGATCCGGCGGGCGTTCCTCAGGTGGCTGGTCGCGGCAGTCGTAGTGCTGCCGATCTGGCTCGCGGTGGGCTGGGCGGTCTTCGGCGGCGGCGGTTGGGGGACCCTCGGCCTCGTCATCTCGGTGCCCATCGCCTTCATCGCCCTCGGCATCATCGCCCTCATCGTGTGGGCTCGTCCCACCGTGCGCGCCGAGCGCGCCGTCTCGTGGACCGACGTGGCAGTGATCGGGTCGTGGCACGCGTCGATCATCGGCATCGGCTTCTACGGCCAGGGCGCCACGCTGTTCGGCGTCGCCGCGATCCTCCTTGCGATCGCCGCGTTCTGGGTCGCGATCTGGCAGCTCGTCTCCGACGGCGCTCGGCGCATGCAGGCCACCATGTCCGAGTTCGAGCGTCTCGCGGCCCAGCAGGCCGGTGCGCCGACGGGCGCGGATGCCGCGGGCGAGATGCCGGTGCGGCGGCCGCCGTTCGACGACGGCGACGGCGAGGTCATCATCGTGCGCGAGGTGCGCGACTGACGCCACGGCGCGAGCGCCGGACGCATCCGTCGCCCCGCTTTGGCGCGCAGGGCCGCGGCATGGCACAATAGAGGATTGTGCCGCCGCAGGACTCTGCCTCCGGGGAGTACGCACCGCGCGAGTGATCGCGCAGGCGGCACCAGACACTTCCATCCATGATCCGCGTTCGACCGGTTGCGGGCGCAGAGAGCGAACCATCATGCACATCCTCGACCATGTCGACGCCGCGAGCCTGAGGTCGGACATCCCCGACTTCCGCCCCGGCGACACCGTCAAGGTGCACGTCAACATCATCGAAGGCACGCGCTCGCGTATCCAGGTCTTCCAGGGCGTCGTCATCGGCCGCCAGGGCGAGGGCGTGCGCGAGACCTTCACGGTCCGCAAGGTCAGCTTCCAGGTCGGTGTCGAGCGCAAGTTCCCGGTGCACTCGCCGGTCATCGACCACATCGAGGTCGTCACCCGCGGTGACGTCCGTCGCGCGAAGCTGTACTACCTGCGCAAGCTCCGCGGCAAGAAGGCGAAGATCAAGGAGAAGCGCGACAGCTGATCCGCCGCAGCGTGCCGCCCGCGCGTCGCGAGCGGCCCGTCATCTACCCCGAGCTCCTCACCCCTAGACTGGGTGGGGAGCTCGGGCGGTTAAATGACAGAAGAAATCAGCACCACGCGTACAGATCGCGCGGGCTCGGCGTCGGCACGCAGGAAACGCAGCACGCTGCTCTTCCTCCGAGACCTGCTCGTCATCTTCGTGGTGGCGGTGCTCGTCTCGTTCCTCATCAAGACGTTCCTCATCCGGTCGTTCTTCATCCCGTCGCAGTCGATGGAGCAGACGCTGGTGCAGGACGACCGCATCATCGTGAACCAGCTGGTGCCCGAGGTGAGCCCGATCGAGCGCGGCGACGTCGTCGTCTTCAGGGATCCGGGAGGATGGCTCCCGGCACGAGCCGAGACGACGCAGCCCCCGCTCATCGCCGCGATCGACTGGTTCTTCGCGTTCGTGGGCCTCTCGGCGCCCGACTCGAACGACCACCTCGTGAAGCGCGTCATCGGCCTGCCCGGCGACCACGTGGTCTGCTGCAACGCACTCGGCCAGCTGAGCGTCAACGGCGTCCCCCTCGACGAGCCGTACGTGGCCCTGCCGCCCGGGCGAGACCAAGGTCTCGCGCGACGACTTCGACCAGGTCGTGCCCGACGACTCGCTGTGGGTGATGGGCGACAACCGCTACAACTCCAAGGACTCCCGCTACAACGGCGAGACGCCGCTCAAGGGCTTCGTGCCCACCGAGAACGTCGTCGGCCGCGCGTTCGTGGTCAGCTGGCCCCTCAACCACTGGGCGTGGCTCGGCAACTACCCCGAGGTGTACGAGGGCGTCGACGAGGGATCGGGCTGACATGTCGCCGTCCGCGATCCCCAACCTGAAGGTGGAGCGCGAGCTGTTCGACGGCGGCGCTCCGGTCGTTCTGGCGTGCGACGAGGTGGGCCGCGGAGCGCTCGCGGGCCCGGTCACGGTCGGCCTGGTGCTGATCGACGCCTCGGTGCGACGGATGCCGGCCGGGCTTGCGCGACTCGAAGCTCATGACGGAGCCGCGCCGCGAGGCGATGGCCCCTCGGGCGGCGGCCTGGGTGCGCGGCTGGGCGGTGGGCGAGGCATCCGCCGCCGAGATCGACGAGCTCGGCATCATGGCGTGCCTGGGGCTCGCCGGCGCACGGGCGTACGCGGTACTGACCGCGGCACAGGAGGTCGCCCTCGACGCGCCGCTCATCCTCGACGGCAACTACGACTGGCTGAGCCCATCGATCCAGCACCGCGCGCGCGTGACCACGCGCATCAAGGCCGACCGCGACTGCGCGTCGGTGGCGGCGGCATCCGTGATCGCCAAGGTGCACCGCGACGGCGGCATGCGGGTCTCGCACGAGGACTTCCCGGTGTACGGCTGGAACGAGAACAAGGGGTACTCGAGCCGCGGCCACTTCGCGGCCCTCGCCGAGCACGGCCCGAGCGCGCTGCACCGGCACACGTGGCTGCACGAGCGCCCGGAGGAGGCGCTGACGCTCTTCGACCTCGGCGTAGGATGATTCCCGATGGATGAAGACGAGTTCGAAGACTACGACCGAGAGGTCGAGCTGGCCCTGTACCGCGAGTACCGCGACATCGTGTCGCAGTTCCAGTACGTGGTCGAGACGGAGCGGCGCTTCTACCTCGCCAACGAGGTGGAGCTCGTGCGCCGCGACACCGAGCACGACTTCTACTTCGAGCTCACGATGAAGGACGTCTGGGTCTGGGACGTCTACCGCGCCGACCGCTTCGTGAAGTCGGTGCGCGTGCTCACGTTCAAGGACGTGAACGTCGAGGAGCTCGCCACGCGCGAGTTCGAGCTGCCCAAGGAGCTCGCGCTCGACGAGTAGTCGTGTCCTCCGAAAGGCGGACTCGCCCCGGAAGATAACGGAACGGTAACATCGCGGCATCGCGACGATCCGGGTGGCCCGGGAATCGGTTCCTTACGGTTCCGTCGCGGGTTCGAATCCCGCCGTCGCGTCTGATCAGGTTCGCCGTGCGTGGGTCGCGTGCATGGTGCGCGTGCGTTCGCGTCGGCTGCGTGCCTTCCGCCAGTGCGTGCCCTGGGATCCACTCGTCCTCGACATGAGCGGTGTTGCTCCAGGCGCGTACCGTTGCCCGTTGCCGGCGATGCCGCCCGGCTGCTGCCGCCACGCTGGTCGCGGAGGTGGTGCTGGTGGCCCACAATGCGGAACTCGGTCGGCGCGGCGAACAGCTCGCGGTCGACCACCTCGAGGCGCGTGGCATGCAGGTCGTCGCCCGCAACTGGCGGTGCCGGCTCGGAGAGATCGACATCGTCGCGCGCGACGGCGTCGACACGGTCTTCATCGAGGTGAAGACGCGCACGTCGCACGACTACGGGCATCCGTTCGAGGCGATCACCCCGGTCAAGCTCGCCCGCCTTCGCCGCCTCGCCATCGCGTGGTGCGAGGCGACGGATGCCGCGGTGTCCCGCATCCGAATCGACGCGGTCGCCGTGCTCGCTCCCGCCGAGGCCCCTGCGCTCATCGAGCATCTCGAGGGGATCAGCTGATGCCCGTCGCCCGCACCCGCTCGGTGGCGCTGCTCGGCCTCACGGGTTCGGTGGTCGAGGTCGAGGCCGACCTCTCGTCGCAGCTGCCGGGGTTCGTGATCATCGGGCTCCCCGACGCCGCCCTCGCTGAGGCTCGCGAGCGCGTGCGCTCGGCGGCCGTCAATGCGGGGTGCCCGCTGCCGCAGCGCAAGCTCACGGTCAACCTCTCACCCGCGGCCCTGCCGAAGCACGGCTCCGGGTTCGACCTCGCCATCGCGATCGCCTGCCTCGCCGCGGCGGGCGAGGTGTCCGTGGAATCCGTCGACCGCGTCGTGCACCTGGGCGAGCTCGGCCTCGACGGGCGGCTCCGGCCGATCGACGGGATCCTGCCTGCAGTGCTCGCCGCAGCGCGCGCCGGTCACGACACCGTGATGGTTCCCTCGGCGAATGCCGCCGAAGCAGCCCTGGTGCCGGGCGTCGAGGTGATCGGTGTGGCGTCGCTGCTCGAGGCGGCGATCCGGCACGGCGGGGAGTACGACGATCACCCGGTCGAGCCGGTCCCCGCCGTCACCCGCACCGACGGCGCCGACGCGCCGTCGATCGGCGACCTCGCCGATGTCGCGGGCAACGACGACGCGGTCGATGCGCTCCTCACGGCGGCGGCAGGCGGCCACCACCTCTACCTGCTCGGTCCACCCGGCGCGGGCAAGACCATGCTCGCATCGCGGCTTCCCGGCATCCTGCCCGACCTCGACGCGGATGCCGCGCTCGAGGTCTCGTCCATCCGCTCGCTCTCCGGGCGACCGCTCGGCGCCGAGCTCACGACGCGCCCGCCCTTCGAGGCCCCGCACCACACGGCCACGGCCGCGGCGATCGTCGGCGGCGGCAGCCGGGTCATCCGGCCCGGCGCTGCGGCGCGCGCCTCGCACGGCGTGCTCTTCCTCGACGAGGCGCCGGAGTTCCCGTCGGCGGTGCTCGACGTGCTCCGCCAGCCGCTGGAGTCCGGCACGATCAGCATCCATCGCGCCAACGCGGTGGCGTCGTTCCCGGCCCGGTTCCAGCTCGTGATCGCCGCGAACCCCTGCCCGTGCGGCGGATACGGCGTCGAGGCATCGGGTTGCACGTGCCCCCCGGCGACCCGACGACGCTACCTCGCTCGCATCTCCGGGCCCCTGCTCGATCGCATCGACCTGCAGGTGTGGGTGCCGCGCATCACGATCGCCGGGCTTCGGATGCACGGTGAATCGCGAGGCATGTCGAGCGCAGCCGCGCGCGCCCGGGTCATCGCCGCTCGCGCGGTCGCTCAGGAGCGACTCCGTGGAACGCCATGGCGCACGAACGCCGAGATGCCAGGTCCGTGGATGCGCGGAGCGGGCCGACTGCACCCGGGAGGTCGCGCGTCGGCCGCCGCCGACCGCGCGCTCGAGCGCGGCGGAATCACCATGCGCGGCTACGACCGCGTGCTGAAGACGGCGTGGACCATCGCCGACCTCGAAGGCGCCGTCGCGCCCGGAGCCGAACACGTCGGTCGCGCGCTCTACCTCAGGAAGGGGATCACGATATGAACCTCGTCGAACGATCGGCGAAGCAGTGGAGCGCGGAGTTCGCCGCGGTTCGTGGCGAGGCGGGTGCGTCGCTCGACGCGTTCGCCCGTGCCGTCCTCGGCATCGTCGCCGAGCCGGGCGACGGCGTGCTCGGCCGCGTCATCGCCGCCGTCGGCCCGGTGGCGGCCGCCGATGCGCTCCTCGAGGGCGGATCGCCCGAGCGGCTCGCAGGCACCGTGATCGACGCGGGCGGTGATCTCGACGAACGCGAGGCCGAGTCCGCGCTCGGGCGATGGCTTCCGCGGCTCGATCACGGTGCCTTCGTCCGCTCGCTCACCCAGGCCGCGCGGGTCGGCGCGCGGCTCCTCGTTCCCGGCGACCTGGGCTGGCCGCGCGGAGTCGACGAGCTCGGCGTCCACGCGCCGATCGGCCTGTGGGTGCGCGGCCGGACGGACGCCCTCGACTGGAGCGTGCCGACGATCGCCCTCGTGGGCGCTCGGGCGGCCACCGGCTACGGCGAGCACGTGGCGATGGAGGCATCTGCCGGGCTCGTCGACCGTGGATTCGCCATCGTCTCCGGGGGCGCCTACGGCATCGACGGAATGGCACATCGAGCCGCGCTCGCCAGCGACGGCACGACGGTCGCATTCCTCGCGGGCGGCGTCGACCGCTTCTACCCGCTCGGCCACGAGTCGCTGCTCACCCGGATCGCGCAGACCGGCGCCGTCGTCTCCGAACTGCCATGCGGCGCCGCGCCCACCAAGTGGCGGTTCCTGCAGCGCAACCGCCTGATCGCCGCGGCCAGCCAGGCGACCGTCGTGCTCGAGGCCGGCATCCGCTCGGGCTCCCTCAACACCGCCGGACACGCCGCGGCGCTCGGCCGTCCGCTGGGTGCGGTGCCGGGACCGGTCACGAGTCCGGCCTCGGCCGGATGCCACCGTCTCCTCCGCGAGTTCGACGCCGTGTGCGTCGTCGACGCCGACCAGATGGTCGAGCTCGCCGGCGGGAGCGGCCACGGCCGTGCGCGCCACGGGGAGCGTGTTCCCCGCGACGAACTCGGTGCCGATGCCGCTTCCGCTTCCGGCGCTCCCGCCAGCGCGGCAGAACGCGGCCCCAACCGCGCCGCCGACCGGCGTTCGATCGGCGGGGAACGATCCCGAAGCCGTCCGCATCCTCGACGCGATGAGCACGCGCAGGCCGCGTGAGTTGTCGGATGTGGCTCAGCGCGCGGGCCTCACGGCGACCGAGGCGATGTCCGTCCTCGGCAGGCTCGAGGCCGACGGGGTGGTCGAACGCCGACCCGAGGGTTGGCTGCGCCGACGTGCCGGGTGAGCGCCGCTGCGGCATCGGCGGCTCCCCATAGGCTGGCGGCGGGGAGGTCGTCATGCAGATCGAACGGCTCGGCAGGTACCCGGCAGCGCGACGGGTGATCGCGCACGTCAGCGACACGCACCTGCTTGAGCGGCGGCGCGCCGCTCGGCGGAGTCGCCGACACGGTCGGAGCGCTCGAGCAGGCGGTTGTGCAGATCTCCCGCCTCGGGGGGAGTCTCGATGCGATCGTCGTGACCGGCGACGTGACCGACCTCGGTGAGGTCGATGCCTACCGCCGGGTGCGCGAGGCCATCGAACCGCTCGCCGACGCGGCCGGCGCAGAACTCGTGTGGGTCATGGGCAACCACGACGAGCGGGCGCCGTTCCGTGCGGGGCTCCTCGACGAGGCACCGAGCGACGAGCCGGTGCACCGTGTCGTCCACGTCGGCGCGCTCCGCGTGATCGCGCTCGACACCAGCGTGCCGGGATACCACCACGGCGAACTCGACGCGGGTTCACTCGCCTGGCTCGATGCAGTGCTCGCAGAGCCGGCGCCCGAAGGCACGGTGATCGCGATGCACCATGCGCCGATCCCCACGCCGCTCGCGCTCATGGACCTGCTCGAGCTCCGCGGGCAGGACGGGTTCGCCGAGGTGATCCGCGACCGCGACGTACGACTCATCCTCGGCGGGCACCTGCACTACGCCACCAACGGCATGTTCGCGGGCATCCCGGTGTCCGTCGCCGGCGCGACCGCGTACACGATGGACCTCTCGGCACCGCCGCGCGAGCTCGTCGGCATCGACGGCGGCAGGTCGTTCACGCTCGTGCACCTCTACGACGACGCGCACGTCACGTCGGTCGTGCCGCTCGGGCCGTTCCCCGTCGTGACGAGCTTCGGCGAGGCATTCCTCGCCGAAGTCGAGGGACTCTCGCCCGAGGCGCGCCTCGAGCGCTTCTCGCGCAAGCCCCCCGCGGTGCCATGAGCGCCGGATCCGCGGCACGCGGACGACTCCGGGGTGCCTCCCGGTGGGGTCGCGGGCAGGCTGGAGCCGTGAACCTCGACCCGCTGCTCGACGAGTACCTCGCGCACGTGCGCACGGAGCGCGGGTACTCCGCGAACACCGTCGCCGCGTACCGCGCCGACCTCGTCGAGCTCATCGGGTTCGCGAACGAGCGCGGCGTCGACGACCCCGCAGGCATCGAGCTCACGTTGCTTCGCGACTGGCTCTTCGCCGCCACCGAGCGGGGGCTCGCCCGTGCCAGCATCGCGCGCCGCGCGGCATCCGCTCGGGGCTTCACGCGGTGGCTGCACCGACGCGACCTGATCCCGGCCGACCCCGGGGCGCGGCTCAAGGCGCCGCGTGCGCAGCGCACGCTGCCGCGGGTCGTCACGGAGCGCGCGCTCGCCGACGCGCTCGCCGGACTCGCCGACCGCGCGGCGGACGGCGACCCGGTCGCGGTGCGCGATGTCGCGATCGCCGAGCTGCTGTACGCGTCGGCGTTGCGCGTGTCGGAGCTCGTCGGCCTCGACCTTGCCGACGTCGACCGTCGCCGCCGCACGGTACGCGTCACGGGCAAGGGCGCGAAGGAGCGGGTGGTGCCGTACGGCGCCCCCGCCGCGCGCGCACTCGACCGATACCTGGAGGTCGCACGACCGGCGATCGTCGCCGCTGCGTCGACGTCGGGCGAGCCGGCCGGCAGGGCGAGGAGCCGACCAGCCCCGCCGTGTTCCTCGGCGTGCGCGGCGGCCGCCTCGGGGTGCGCAGCGTGCACCGCCAGGTGGCCGCCCTGCTCTCGTCCATCCCGGGCAGCGGTCCGAGCGGTCCGCACGCCCTGCGGCACAGCGCCGCGACCCACCTGCTCGACGGCGGCGCCGATCTGCGCGCCGTGCAGGAGTTCCTCGGCCACGCGAGCCTCGGCACGACGCAGATCTACACGCACGTCTCGGCCGAGCGGCTCAAGCAGAGCTACCGCACGGCGCACCCGCGCGCCTGAGCGCCGGTCGCCGTGACGCGCTGACACCGCGATGCGCTCACCCGAGCGGCAGCAGGACCGCCCGCGGCAGGCCGCCCAGGAACAGGAACGGCGACACGTACTCGCCCGTCGACGCGCACCCCGAAGTGCGCGCATCGCGGTCGAACAGTGCCCGCCCGTCGACACCATGCCGATCACGTCGCCCGCCGAGACCACCGCGCCCTCGGCCACCATCGCGGTGACGGGTTCGATCGCACTCACGACCCCGCCGCCGTGGTCGATCGCGACGACGCCCCGGCCGGCGACCGGGCCCGCGAAGCTCACCGCTCCGGCCGCCGGCGCGCGGATCACCGCACCCGGTTCGACCGCGAGGTCGATGCCGCGATGGCCCGAGGCGTAGGGCGTGGGCGGCGCCCGGAACGGCGCGACGACGATGATCGGCGGCGGAACCGGCCACCGCCACTGCTCCGAGGCCGCGACGCGTCGAAGCGCTCGCGCGGCGCCGGTGCGGAGCCGGTCGTCGCCGGCCGACGGCAGATGCCGGGGCGACGAGGACGGCCGCCGAGGCCGACGAGCAGTGCGGATGCCGCGACGGCGCCGCGACCGGCGGCTCTGCGGGAACGGCGAGCCGGCGACGTGGGCTCGAATGCGGTCATGCTCCGATGGTCGGCCACGACGCGGCATCCGGATCGCGCTCCCGGCGAATCGGGAAGCGTCGACGTGCGAGTCCGGTTGGGGAGGGCGGGTGCGGGCGTCGGGCGGGCGGATCCGCCGAAGATGGTAGAGTGTCGGGAGCACCTCGGCCTGCCGGGGTGACTACGCGTGCCATTCGGCCACCGACTCCACTCAGTCCCGCTCCGTGCTCGTCCAACGAATCGGAGCAGGCGGAGCCGTGCCGGGCACCAGGGCTCCAGGCCGCCGGCCTGAGCGACAACTGAGAACAAAGGAGTACGGCTCATGGCCGTCGTCACCATCCGCCAGCTGCTCGACAGCGGCGTGCACTTCGGGCACCAGACCCGCCGTTGGAACCCGAAGATGAAGCGGTTCATCTTCACCGAGCGTTCCGGCATCTACATCATCGACCTGCAGCAGTCGCTCGCCTACATCGACAAGGCGTACGACTTCGTCAAGGAGACGGTCGCCCACGGCGGCACCATCCTCTTCGTCGGCACGAAGAAGCAGGCCCAGGAGTCCATCGCCGAGCAGGCGACGCGCGTCGGCCAGCCCTACGTCAACCAGCGTTGGCTCGGCGGTCTCCTCACCAACTTCACCACGGTCTCCAAGCGCCTCGCGCGCATGAAGGAGCTCGAGGAGCTCGACTTCGAGGGCACCACGAGCGGCTTCACCAAGAAGGAGCTCCTCATCAAGAAGCGCGAGCTCGACAAGCTGCACAAGTCGCTCGGCGGCATCCGCAACCTGTCGAAGACGCCGTCGGCCCTCTGGGTGGTCGACACCAAGAAGGAGCACCTCGCGATCGACGAGGCCAAGAAGCTCGGCATCCCCGTCATCGGCATCCTCGACACCAACTGCGACCCCGACGAGGTGCAGTACCCGATCCCGGGCAACGACGATGCGATCCGCTCGGTGAGCCTGCTCACCCGCATCATCGCGGATGCCGCAGCCGAGGGCCTCATCGAGCGCCACCAGAAGCCCGAGGCCGAGGGCAACGTCTCGGCCGTCGAGCCGCTCGCCGAGTGGGAGCAGGAGCTCCTCCAGGCCGGCAGCGCGACCACCCCCGAGCAGGCGTCGGCCGAGACCGAAGTGGTCGCCGAGACCCCTGCCGAGGCTGAGGCCGAGGCGGCCGAGGTCGTCGACGAGGCCGCGACCGAGGTCGCCGCAACCGAGTCGGAGGCCGACGCCGAGGGCGCCGCTGCCGCAGCCGCCGAGTCCAAGTAAGATCCACGAGTCCAGGAGACTTCCCAAACATGGCCAACTTCACTCTCGAAGACGTCAAGATCCTGCGCGAGCGCCTCGGCACCGGCATGGTCGACACGAAGAACGCGCTCGTCGAGGCCGACGGCGACATGGAGAAGGCGGTCGAGATCCTCCGCCTGAAGGGCGCGAAGGGCAACGCCAAGCGCGCCGACCGCTCCACCGCAGAGGGCCTCGTCGCCGCCGTCGACAACGGCGACGGCACCGCGACCATGATCGAGCTCGCCTGCGAGACCGACTTCGTCGCCAAGGGCGACAAGTTCGTCGGCCTCGCCGACCGCGTGCTCGCGGCCGTCGCCGCCGCTCGCGCCACGACCGTCGAGGCCGCCCTGGCCGCGCCGGCCGAGGGCCCTTCGACGGGCTCAGGACAGGCAACCGTCGCCGACGTCATCAGCGAGGAGGCGGCGATCCTCGGCGAGAAGGTCGAGCTCCGTCGCATCCGCCTCGTCACGGGCGAGCAGTTCTCGATCTACCTGCACAAGACGTCGAAGGACCTGCCCCCGCAGGTCGGCGTCGTGCTCGGCTACGCCGGCGACGACGCGGAGACCGCACGTTCGGTCGCGCAGCACATCTCGTTCGCGAACCCCGAGTACCTCACCCGTGAGGACGTCCCGGCGGAATCGGTCGAGAAGGAGCGCGCGATCGTCGAGCAGATCACCCGCGAGGAGGGCAAGCCCGAGGCCGCCCTCCCGAAGATCATCGAGGGTCGCCTCGGTGCCTACTTCAAGCAGGTCGCGCTGCTCGAGCAGGACTACGCGAAGGACAACAAGCGTCTCGGTCGCCAAGGTCCTCTCCGACGCGGGCCTCACGGTGAGCGACTTCGCTCGCTTCAAGGTCGGCGCCTAGGTGCCACAGGGGAGTCCGGATCGTTCGCGATCCGGACTCCTTTGCTGTGTCCGGGACGGCGTCCGGACCCTCCTGCGCGAACGCACCGGAGAACGCCCGCGAACCGGCACTGCGCCGGGCCCCGCGAACCAGTAGTTTTGACACTCAAGGGGAAGGAACGGTCGGGGATGACGGAACGCAAGCGCAGGGTGATGCTGAAGCTGTCAGGCGAGGCATTCGGCGGCGGGGCGCTCGGGGTCAACCCCGACGTCGTGAGCGCGCTCGCGAGGGAGATCGCGGATGCCGCGCGCACGGTCGAGGTCGCGATCGTCGTCGGCGGCGGCAACTTCTTCCGCGGCGCCGAGCTCTCCCAGCGCGGCATGGACCGTGGACGCGCCGACTACATGGGCATGCTCGGCACGGTGATGAACTCGCTCGCGCTGCAGGACTTCCTCGAGCAGGCCGGCGCCGAGACGCGCGTGCAGTCGGCCATCTCGATGACCCAGGTCGCCGAGCCGTACATCCCGCGTCGTGCGGAGCGCCACCTGGAGAAGGGCCGCGTCGTCATCTTCGGCGCCGGCGCCGGTCTGCCGTACTTCTCCACCGACACGGTGGCCGCACAGCGCGCGCTCGAGATCGACGCCGACGTCGTGCTGGTCGCGAAGAACGGTGTCGACGGCGTCTACTCGGACGACCCGCGCACGAACCCCGACGCGCACAAGATCGACCGCATCAGCTACCAGGAGGCCCTGCAGCGCGGCCTCAAGGTCGTCGACTCGACCGCGTTCAGCCTCTGCATGGACAACGGCATGCCGATGCAGGTGTTCGGCATGGAGCCGAGCGGCAACGTCACGGCCGCCATCCTCGGCGCGGATCTCGGCACGATCGTGAGCAACGGCGTGCCGGCCACCACTCGATAGACTGTCCCGAGTAGCGAACAGAAGGAGCCCCCGTGATCGCGGATGTACTGTCCGATGCCACCGCACGCATGAACAAGGCCGTCGAGGTCGCGAAGGACGACTTCGCGACCGTGCGCACCGGGCGGGCGAACCCCCAGCTCTTCCAGAAGATCATGGTGAGCTACTACGGCACGCCGACCCCGCTCGCGCAGCTCGCGTCGCTGCAGAACCCCGAGGCGCGCACGCTGGTCGTGACGCCCTACGACAAGAGCGCGCTCAAGGACATCGAGCAGGCCATCCGCGACACCCCGAACCTCGGCGCCAACCCGTCGAACGACGGCAACATCATCCGGGTCACGCTCCCCGAGCTGACCGAGGAGCGTCGCAAGGAGTTCGTGAAGATCGTCCGGTCGAAGGCGGAGGACGCACGTGTATCGGTGCGCAACATCCGTCGCAAGTCGAAGGACGACCTCGACGCGCTGAAGGGCGAGATCGGCGACGACGAGGTCTCCCGCGCCGAGAAGGAGCTCGAGCAGATCACGAAGTCCCACGTCGACGCGATCGACGACGCGCTGAAGCGCAAGGAAGCCGAACTCCTCGAGGTCTGAGGGATCACGATGTCAGGCGGTCCAGGGGAGGATGAGTCGGACGCCGGGGGGCATGACCGGACGTCGCGCGAGGAGTTCCGTGCACAGGTGCAGGCCCGTAAGGCCGACCTGGAGCGCCAGTTCGAGGCGTCGAAGGCGCAGTTCGACCAGGCGCAGGAGAAGATCCAGGCCCGCACCGGCCGCAACCTGATCCTCGCGATCCTGATCGGGCTCGCGTTCGGCGGTGCGCTGCTGCTCAGCCTGCTCGTGATCAAAGAGCTGTTCATGCTCTTCGCGATCGTGCTCGCGGGGTTCGCGAGCTACGAGCTCACGCAGGCGCTCCGCAAGGCCGACTACGACGTACCGCGCATCCCGACGGTCGCCGCGGCCGTGATCGCGGTGCCGATCGCCTACTACGGCGGCGCGGGCGGGCAGCTGCTCGCCGTGCTCGGCGCCATGCTGCTCGTGAGCGTGTGGCGGCTCGTCGAGCAGGCTGTGCCCTCGCGCCGCCGCTCCGGCGCGAGCCTCGTGCGCGACCTCGCCGCCGGCGCGTTCGTCCAGGGCTACGTGACGTTCCTCGCGACGTTCGCCGTGGTGCTCACCGCCGCGGACGGCGGACAGTGGTGGACGCTCGCGTTCATCATCATCGCCGTGGCCGCCGATACCGGCGCGTACGCTTTCGGGCTCCTGTTCGGCAAGCACCCGATGGCGCCCGTGATCAGCCCGAAGAAGACGTGGGAGGGCTTCGGCGGGGGCGCGGCGGCGAGCCTCGTGGCCGGCGTGCTGCTCGTCGACGCTCATGCTCGGCAACACGTGGTGGTTCGGCCTCGTGTTCGGCGTGGCGATCTTCCTCACGGCGACGCTCGGCGACCTCGTCGAGTCGCTGATCAAGCGCGACATCGGCATCAAGGACATGAGTTCGTGGTTGCCCGGGCCACGGCGGATTCCTCGACCGACTCGACTCGATCCTGCCCTCGGCGGCCGTCGCGTTCGTGGCCTTCCGGATCTTCGGCTGACGTCCGCGATAATGGTGCGGTGGACTCCACCTTCCCTCGCGCCCGCAAGCCTCAACTGGGATACAACACCGCCCAGGTCGAGGAGTTCCTGCAAGTGGCCCGTCGCGCCTACGACGGCACGGCACGTCGCGACGACCCGCCCCTGACGTCGGAGAAGATCCGCCTGACCGCGTTCGCGATGCAGAAGGGCGGCTACTCCACGGCGCACGTCGACGCGGCCCTCGAGCGGCTGGAGGACGCGTTCGCGGCGCGAGGAGCGCCAGGTCGCGGCCCGGCTCCACGGCGCCGAGGCGTGGCTCGGCGAGGCGCGCGCGACCGCCCAGGTCGTCTCGAACCGGCTGGCGCGGCCGGAGGGCCATCGATTCGACCGGGTGAGCCCGCTCGCGCTCGGCTACCGGATGCGCGACGTCGACCGTTTCGCCGACAAGCTCACGCGCTACTTCCGCGACGGGTGGCCGATCTCGATCGACGACGTGCGCACGGTGGTGTTCACGACGCAGCGCGGCGGGTATCGCGAATCGCAGGTCGACCTCGTGCTCGACGCCGTGGTCGACGTCATGCTCGCGGTCCGCTGACCGCGCGGTTCGACTCGATCGCCGCGCCTCCGATACACTCGACGGATCGTGGGCAGGCATACCGGAATCGACGAGTCGACGACACGTCGGTGCGCCCCCGGGCGCGACGCCCGTGCATCCGGTCGGCGTCCCGCATTCGCAGGCCGCCCGCCGGCCCGGCCGGGTCAAGCAGGCTGCGACCGTGGTGTTCGCGTTCGCGGCGTCCGTGAGCTTCCTCCTGGTGAACGTGGTCGACCCGTACTCCGGCGCCACGGCGTCGCCCGACTTCGCGTCGCGGAGCGATCGGTTCGGCGGCGCCGACGTGCAGGCCTTCGACGTCGACGGCGAGTACACGATCGACGTCACCGAAGGAGGGCTACGCCGTCGAGAAGAAGCCCGAGGCCAAGGTCGCGCCGGCATCGACCTCGGCGAGCAGCGGCTGGGCCCCGCCCGCCGTCACCCCCGATCCCGGGCTCGGCGCAGGCGTACGCGGCAGGCGCGGTCGCCGCGCGGGGCTGGCGCGTCGACCGAGTTCGACTGCCTCGTCGCGCTGTGGAGCAAGGAGTCGGGCTGGCGCGTGAACGCCTACAACGCCGGCAGCGGCGCGTACGGCATCCCGCAGGCCCTCCCCGGAGCAAGATGGCCACCGCGGGCGCCGACTGGGAGACGAACGCCGGCGACGCAGATCGAGTGGGGCCTCGGCTACATCGCGGGCCGCTACGGCACGCCCTGCGGCGCGTGGGCGCACTCGCAGGACGTCGGCTGGTACTGAGCCGGTCGACGGCGAACGAACGGCTGAGCCGGGCGCAGGCGGGCTCCTGCGCGTCCGCTGGTCGCGGCGGCCGGACCCGGCGAGCGGATGCCGCGGCGCCGCCTAGACTGGCATCCATGGCGCGCTCGAACCGATCTCGCGGTCGTGCGGCCCGTGCTCGCGAGGAGCACCCCGAACTCGACGTCGATCGACTCACCTCCGGATGGCGCCGCACCGAGGTGCGCGGGGGTCGCGAATGGAACGTCCAGCCGGTGTCCGAGGCGCAGGCCGTGAAGGCCGTACCTCTGCCCCGGCTGCGGCCTCGAGATCGCGCCGGGCGTCGCGCACCTCGTCGCGTGGCGCGCCGACGGCGTGCTCGGCGACAAGGCCGACCTCGCCGCGCGGCGGCATTGGCACATCCACTGCTGGAGGATCGGCATCAGGTGAATCAGACGACGCATCCACGGTCGAGATCCGCGCGGGCATCGAGCTCCCCGCGAACCGCGAGGAGATCGAACTGCACACCGCCGACGGGCTCCCGCTCGTCGGGGAGCTCGCCACCCCGGTCGATCGCCCGCCCGTCGCGACGCTCGTGACGCTGCATCCGCTGCCGACCGCCGGCGGCTTCATGGACTCGCACATCCTCCGCAAGGCGGCCGCGCGCCTGCCCGCCCTGGCCGACCTCGCCGTGCTGCGGTTCAACACCCGCGGCACCACCTCGCCGCGCGGCACGAGCGAGGGCTCGTTCGGCGAGGGCGTCGCCGAGCGGGCGATGTCGCCGCGGCGATGGAGTTCGTCGCCGAGCGCGGCCTGCCGCACCCGTGGCTGGTCGGCTGGTCGTTCGGCACCGAGCTCGCGCTGAAGTACGGGCTCGAGCACGACATCGACGGCGCGATCCTGCTCTCGCCGCCGCTGCATCGCACGAGCGAGGAGGAGCTGCGCCGCTGGAACGCGTCGTCGGCGCCGATCGTCGCGCTCATCCCCGAGCTCGACGACTACCTGAGGCCCGCCGATGCCGCAGCGAGCGGTTCGCCGTGCTGCCGCGGCTGCAGCGCGTCGACGTGGCGGGCGGCCGGCACCTGTGGGTGGGGGAGTCCCAGACCCGGCGCGTGCTCGACGAGATCGTCGCGGCGGTGAACCCGTCGGCCCTGCCGCTGCCGACCGAGTGGCCGACGGGGGCGTGAGCGACGGCGGCATCCGTGCCCCGAGACCCGGCGGCGACCCGATGGCGCCTGACGGCGACCCGTCCCGCCCGCCGGTCAGAGTTCGTTCTGGCGCGGGATCACGACCTGCTTGAAGATGAGCAGGATCGACGCCGCCACCGGGATCGCGATGAGCGCGCCGAGGATGCCGAGCAGCGCGCCGCCCGCGAGCGCCGCGATGACGACGAGGGCGCCGGGCACCTAGACCGCGCGGTTCATGATGCGCGGGCTGAGGACGTACGCCTCGACCTGCATGTAGACGAGGTAGTAGATCGCGGCGACGAGGGCGGTGAGCGGGGAGCCGAGCCCGGGGATGAGGCAGACCAGCACGATGACGATCGAGCCGGTCAGCGTTCCGACGAGGGGGACGAGCGAGAACAGGAACGCGAGGAAGGCGAGGACGGCCGGGAACGGCGCCTGGATGATCGACAGGAAGATGAAGCTGGCGACGCCGTTGATCGCGGCGAGGGAGGCCTGCCCGAGCACGTAGCGGCCGACCGACTGGGTGATCTGCTCGGTGAGGTCGGCGAACCGCTCGCGCTTGGACGCCGGGCACCAGCTGGTACGAGGCGCGCTTGATGCTGTTGAGGGATGCCGCGAAGTACAGCGTGAGGATGAACACGATCACCACGGCGAACAGCCCCGTGCCGATCGCGATCGCGACCTGCAGCACGCCGCCGGCGAGCTCGCTCAGCTTCTCGGGGTTCGTGAAGAACTCGGTGACCGCAGTCGTGACCTGCTGGCTGACCTCGTCGACCGGCACCTGCGGGAACTGCTCCTGGAGCCCCTCGAGCCAGTCCTGCGAGTTGACGCGGGCGACGATGCGGGGGATCTCCTCGGCGAGCTGGCTCACCTGGTCGACGACGATCGGCACGACGGCGAGCACGAGCGCGGCGACGAGCAGGCCGACGCCGGTCATGACGATCAGGATCGCCGCCCACCGCGGAAGCCCTCGGCGCTCGAGCCAGCTGATCGCCGGGTCGAGGCCGAGGGCCAGGAAGAGTGCCGCGCCGATGTACGCGATGATCGTCGAGAGGCTCGCGATCGAGAAGAGGATGAGCAGGCCGACGCCGACCCCGAGCGTTCCGATGAGTCCGACACGGAACGCGTTCTGGATCTTCATGGGGCCGGCGCGCCCGCGCGACTAGCGGTTGTCCGCCGCCACCTGCTCGGCCTGCGTCAGCACGCCACGGAGACTCTCGAAGTAGCCGGCCACCGCGTCGCGCTCGATCTTGAGCTGCGACAGGCGGTCCTCCGCGTCGGCAACGAGCGCACGTGTGCGCTCCTCCGCGTCGGCGATGAGCTTGCGGGCCTGGTCGTGGGCGGCGGCGATGCGATCGCGTGCCTCGTCGTCGGCCTTGTCGCGGACCTTGGCGATCTCGGTGCGGACCTTCGACTCGAGCCGCTCGGCTTCGACGCGGCTCTCGGCCGTGCGGGCGACCGCCTCGGCGCGCTCGGCGTTCGCGTCGTCGAGGAACTTCTGCGTCTGCGCCACCGCCTCCTGGTGGGCGGCGAGGAGCTCCTGCTCGGCCTCGTCGCGCTTGGTCGTGAGCTCCGACTCGAGGTCGAGGTGGGCCTTCTCGATCTCGCGGCGCATGCGGTTCACCTCGTGCGTGGTCTTCTTGCGCATGGCGGTGAGCTGGTTGTCGAGGTCGATGCGGCCCTGCTCGGACTCGGCGTCGAAGTCGGCGCGGGCCTGCTCCTGCTCGAGGGCGAGGTCGGCGCGCATCTGGTCGAGGTCGGCGGCGTGCTTCGCGCGGATGCGGTCGAGCTCGTGCTGCAGCTTGAGGCGTGCGGCCTCGGCCTCGCGCTGCAGGTCGACCTTGGCCTGCTCCTTCTGCTGGACCAGATCCGCCCGGCCCCCCGCGAGCTCGCGGTCGAGGTCGGTGCGGGCCTGCTCGAGCTCGTGCACCAGACGCGGCGCGGCGCTCGTCGATCTCGGCGTCGATGGCGGCACGGGCCTCGGCGGTCTCGCGCTCGAGGTCGAGGCGGGACTGCTCGGTCTCGGCGGCGAGGTCGATGCGGGCCTGCTCGGTCTCCTTCGCGAGATCGGCGCGGGCGCGGTCGAGTTCGATGGCGACCTCGGCGCGGGTCTGCTCGGTCTCCTGCGCGAGGCCGGCGGCCGTGGCGCGCGCCTCGTTCGCCTCGGCATTCGCTGCGACGAGGATCGCGGAGGCCTTCTTCTCGGCAGCGGACACGGCGGCGGCGGACTCGCGCTTGGCGCTGGTGCGCAGCTCGGCGGCCTCGGTGGCCACGGCGCCTCGGATCGCTGCGGCGTCGCGGGCGGCCTCCTGGCGGAGCTGCTCGCTGGCCTCGTGCGAGCGGGCGAGCATGTCGTCGGCCTCGGCGCGCGCGTTCTCGAGCACTCGGTTCGCCTGGGCGCGGGCTTCGGTGAGCGTGCGCTCCGCGAGCTCGTGCGCGTCGGAGCGCATGAGGTGCACCTCGTCCTCGGCCGCGCGACGCAGCTTCTCGGCGTCGATGTCGGCCTGCGCGATGAGGCGGGTGGACTGCTCCTCGGCGACGCGCAGCGTGTTCTCGAGCTTCGTGCCGAGGCCGGAGAACGTCGGGCTGCCGACCTCCTCGAGCTCCGCCGTCAGCTCCTCGATGCGGGCGAGGAGGCGCTTGGACTCCTTGGACTGCTCCGCGAGCTGGTTGTTCGCGCTGATGATCTCGCGTCGGAGCCCGTTGAGGCTCTTGTCGACTTCGTCCTTGTCGTATCCGCGGAACACCTGCGTGAACTCGGTCTCTTCGACGGCCATTCTTCCTCCGGGCTCAGTCCCGCGTTCGTGGGGGCTCGTGCGGGATGTGTCGATTGTACGGGCACGCGGCATCCGTCGTGCACGACTGCCCACAGGGGTCTTGACGACGCCCGTCGGCGTGCCGACGCCACCCCGACGGGTGTCGACACCCGCCGCCGACCCGCTGCAGGCCCTGCTCGCGTTGCCGCGGCCGCACACAGGGAGTGGTTAGGTGACTCCCAGACAGCGCCGGTAGTGTGGAATGTCCTTGTTCGACGCCGCGATCGCGGCACCGGAGGTATTGTTCGTGCGCTTCGCCCTCGCCATCGTGGCATTCATCGCCGCGGCCGTGATGATCGGGTTCGGCATCGCCCAGCGCACCGTGTTCCTCGAGCCCGACCGCGTGTCGCTCTCAGCGGAGATCGACGGCACGGAGGCCTACACGGTCATCGAGCCCGACGCGCTCGGCGCCTATCCCGGCAAGCAGACCCTCACCGTCTCGGGCTCCGACACGGTGTTCGTCTCGTACGGGCGCAGCTCCGACGTGGCGGCATGGCTGGGCGAGTCGCCGTACGTCGCAGTGCACTACGACGCCGACGCCGAGGAGTTCACCAGCGAGGTCGTCGAACCCGAACCCGTCGAGGGCGAGGACTCGTCAGCCGACGCCGCGGTTCCCGAGGCACCGGTCGCGGGCACGGAGGGCGAGGTCGCGGCCGCCGTCGATCCCGCCGCATCACCTGCAGGATCCGACCTCTGGCTCGATGAGTTCAGCGACGAGCGCAGCATCACCACGACCATCGACGTGCCCGACGACATCTCGGTGCTGCTGGCGAGCGACGGCACTGCGCCGGCCCCCACCGATCTCCAGATCGCGTGGCCGCTCGACAACTCCACCCCTTGGGCCGGTCCGTTGATCGTCGGAGGCGCCCTCGTGTTCCTCGGCGGGATCGCCCTCCTCATCTCGGGCTTCGCGCACCACCGCCGTTCGCGCGGACCTCGTCGCAACCTGGGCCCGCGCGGCAAGCTGCCGAGCGCGCCGAAGCCGCCGTCGCTCCGACGCAGCCAGGTCACCGGAGGCGGTCGCCGGGCGGTCGGGCGGGCCAAGCGCGTCGCCCTGGTGCCGCTCCTCGTGATCCCGGCCCTCGCCCTGAGCGCCTGCTCCGCCGACTACTGGCCGCGCTTCGACCTGGCTCCGCCGTCGACCGCGCCGGCGACCGAGACGCCGGCGACCGAGACGTCGGCGCCCACCGATGAGCCCGCCGCCGACGAGGAGGTCCTGGAGCCGGCCGTGACCGTGCCGCAGATGGAGCGCATCATGCGCAGCGTCGCAGTGTCGACGAACGACGCCGATGCCGCTCTCGACGCCGCAGCGGCCGCCGAGCGGTTCACCGGTCCGGCGCTGGCCGCCCGCCAGGCGAACTACACGATCCGCGCCACGCTGCCCGACCAGCCTGCTCCCACCGCGATCCCCGCCTCCCCGCTCACGCTCACGCTGCCGCAGCAGGTCGCCGGCTGGCCGGCGAACGGTCGCACCGTGCTGACGATCGCGAAGAACAGCGACGATCCGACGGTGGCCCCGACGGCGCTCGTCATGCAGCAGGCCACGCCGCGTGACAACTACAGGATCGCCTACGCGATGTCGCTCGCCCCCGACGCCGATGTGCCCGAGGTGGCGCCGGCGTCGATCGGCGCGCCCCTCATCTCGCCCGAGTTCAAGGGCCTCGTGATGCCGCCCGGCCAGGTGGCCGCGGCCTACGCCGACGTGCTGCTCAAGGGCGACACCTCGGAGTTCGCCACGATGTTCGACCCCGAGGGCGACGTGCTCCGCGAGCAGCTCGGCGTGACCGGCCAGCAGGCGATCAACGACGCACTGCCGGCGACGGCCGACATCGCGTTCTCGAACGTCGTGGGCACGAGCCCCACCGTCGCCCTGGCCACCAACGACTCGGGTGCGCTCGTCACCGCGTCGATCGAGCAGACCGAGAAGGTCACGCCGAACGACGGCGGTACCATCGGATTCGAGGCCGGCGCGCCTGGTGCGGCGCTCTCGGGCTTCACCGGGAAGAGCGCGAAGGGCGTGCAGCGCGTCATCGGCGTGCAGTTGCTGTTCTACGTGCCGAGCGTCGGCTCGGACGAGCAGATCCGTCTCCTCGGCTGGTCCGAGAGCCTGATCGGTGCATCGGAGGTACCGTGACCGACCCCATTCCCGCCACCGGCCTCCGTGGGGCCGTCGACCTCTCCGCGCTGGTGCAGCGCCCGCAGGATCGGCAGCCGAATGGTGGAGGGCCGGTCGCCGGCGGCGACGGCATCGTCTTCGAGACGGATGACGCGTCGTTCGGCTCGACGCTCGAACTGTCTCGCACCGTCCCGGTCGTCGTGGTGCTGTGGGCCTCGTGGAGCGAGCAGTCCACGGCGCTCGTGGCGACGCTCGAGCGACTCGTGCGCGCCCGCGACGGCCGCCTCGTGCTCGCCGCGGCCGATGCCGACCGGAGCCCGCAGCTCGTGCAGGCCTTCCAGGCGCAGGCGATCCCCACCGTGGTCGCGGTCGTCGCTGGCCAGCCCGTGCCGCTCTTCGCGGGCGAGCAGCCCGACGACGTGATCGAGCAGGTGTTCGACCAACTCCTCGAACTGGGCGCTCAGCACGGCGTCTCCGGCCGGGTCGAGGTCGAGGGCGATTCCGCCGAGGCCCCGGCCGAGCCCGTCGAGGAGCCGCTGCCGCCCCTGCACCAGGAGGCGTACGACGCGATCGAGCGCGGCGACTTCGAGGCCGCGGCATCGGCATATAGCACCGCGATCGCGCAGGATCCGCGCGACACCCTGGCCGTTGCCGGCCTCGCGCAGGCGAACCTGCTGTGGCGGCTGCAGGGCAAGACGCTCGACGAGATCCGGAACGCCGCGGCATCCGCGCCCGACGACCTCGCCGTGCAGCTCGACGTCGCCGACCTCGACCTCTCGGGCGGCCACGTCGACGACGCGTTCGACCGCCTGCTCACGCTGTTCCCGAAGCTCGACGCCGACGGCAAGCGCGCCGTTCGCGAGCGCCTCGTGGAGCTCTTCGAAGTCGTCGGCACCGAGGACCCGCGAGTGGTCGCGGCACGTCGCCGCCTCACGAACCTGCTGTACTGACGAGCGGGTCTCGAGACGGCGCTGCGCGCCTCCTCGACCAGCAGATCCAGGGTGCGCGCGCCCCCGACCCGGAGGGGGTCTCGAGACGGCGCTGCGCGCCTCCTCGACCAGCAGATCCGGGTGTGCGCGCGCCCCCGACCCGCATCGGTCTCGACCCGCGGCTGTCAGTCCTCGAGCGTGAACCACACGGCCGCGAGCGGGGGCAACGTGAAGACCGCCGAAGCCGGGCGTCCCGACCACGGGTCCTCGGTCGCGTCGACCCCGCCGAGGTTGCCGACGCCCGAGCCGCCGAACTGCGCGGCATCCGAGTTGAGCACCTCGCGCCAGCGGCCCGCCGACGGCAGTCCGAGGCGGAAGTTCTCGTGCGGGCGACCCGCGAAGTTGACGACGCAGAGCAGCGGTCGACGCTCGCGGTCGTAGCGGAGGAATGCGATGACGTTCTCGGAGGCTGCGCCGCCCTCGACCCACTCGAAGCCCGACGCGTCATCGTCGAGCTGCCAGAGTGCCGTGCGTGTCGCGATACGTGCGGTTCAGCGCCCCGACGAACTCGGCAGCTGCGCGTGCGTCGGCTGGTCGAGGATCCACCAGTCGAGGCCGCGCTCCTCGCTCCACTCGGAGAGCTGGCCGAACTCCTGGCCCATGAACAGCAGCTGCTTGCCGGGGTGCGCCCACATGTACGCCAGGTAGGCGCGCATGTTCGCGAGCTTCTGCCAGTGGTCGCCCGGCATCTTGCGGACGAGCGACCCCTTGCCGTGCACGACCTCGTCGTGGCTGATCGGCAGCACGAAGTTCTCGCTGAACGCGTAGACGAACGAGAACGTGAGGTCGCCGTGGTGGTGCGAGCGGTACATCGGGTCGTGCTCGATGTACTGCAGCGAGTCGTTCATCCAGCCCATGTTCCACTTGAAGCCGAATCCGAGCCCGCCCGATGCGGTGGGCGCGGTGACGCCGGGCAAGCTCGTGGACTCCTCGGCGATCATCACGATGCCGGGGTAGCGCTTGTAGGCGGTCGCGTTGACCTCCTGCAGGAAGCCGATCGCCTCGAGGTTCTCGCGGCCGCCGTGGATGTTCGGGAGCCACTCGCCGTCCTCGCGCGAGTAGTCGAGGTAGAGCATCGAGGCCACCGCGTCGACGCGCAGGCCGTCGACGTGGAACTCCTCGAGCCAGTACAGGGCGTTGGCGACGAGGAAGTTGCGCACGCTGCGGGTGCCGTAGTCGAAGATGTAGGTGCCCCAGTCCTTGTGCTCGCCGCGGCGGGGGTCGGCGTGCTCGTAGAGCGCCTCGCCGTCGAACCGCGCGAGCGCCAAGTCGTCCTTCGGGAAGTGCCCGGGAACCCAGTCCATGATCACGCCGATGCCGGCCTGGTGCAGCCGGTCGATCAGGTACCGCAGGTCGTCGGGGCTGCCGAAGCGGCGTCGTGGTCGCGTAGTAGCCGGTGACCTGGTAGCCCCACGAGCCGCCGAACGGATGCTCCGCGAGCGGCATGAACTCGACGTGCGTGAAGCCCAGCCAGTCCACGTACTCGATGAGCTCGTCGGCGACGTCGCGGTATCCGACGCCCCGGGCGCCACGAGCCGAGGTGGAGCTCGTAGATGCTCATCGGGCCGTCATGCGGATTCGTGGACGCGCGGCGCGACATCCAGTCGCCGTCGCCCCAGTCGTGGGAGCTGATGCTCACGACCGACGCGGTCGCCGGCGCGACCTCGGCGTAGCGCGCCATCGGGTCGGCCTTCATGACCCAGTCGCCGGAGCCGGTGAGGAGCTCGAACTTGTAGATCGTGCCGGGTTCGAGGTCGGGCACGAACAGCTCCCAGATGCCCGCTGCGCCCATGCACCGCATCGCGTGGCCGGCGCCGTCCCAGCGGTTGAAGTCGCCCACCACGCGAACGGCCCGCGCGCGTCGGCGCCCAGACGGTGAACGCGGTGCCGCGCACGCCGCCGTCGCGCCCCAGTGCTCGCGGTAGTGGGCTCCGAGCACCTGCCAGAGCTGCTCGTGGCGTCCCTCGCCGATCAGGTGCAGGTCGAGCTCGCCGATCGTCGGCGCGAACCGGTAGGGGTCGTCGCTCGTCCACTCGTCGTCGCCGTACTGCGCCCGGATGCGATAGTCGACCGGCCCGAACCTGCCCGAGCCCTCCCAGATGCCGTAGCCGACGTGCTCCAGCGGCAGCACGTCGCCGCTCGTCGAGCACGGCCTCGACGCGGTCGGCGAGCGGCCGCCGCGTGCGGATCACGGTGTGCACCCCCGGCGTGCCGGGCAGCTCGAACCCGTGCTGCCCGAGCACCGAGTGGGGGTCGGAGAGACGTCCCTCGGCGACGGCGGCGAGCTCGGCATCGCCGACGACGGGGCCCGTGTGCGGCATCCGGTCAGGCATTGCGGCTCCGCACACGTGCAGGATGTGCGCGGGTCGCGTGAACGCGTCGAGTCGCACGAAGTTGGCATCGCCCCAGTCCCAGCGATGCCCGGTGAGGAGGTCCTCGACCTGGAAGCGGATGCCGGGGGTGAGCCCGATGGCGGCGAGTCGAGGTGCACGGTCGTCTCCCGGACCGAGTGGGGGTCGACGTTCGCGACGACGATGATCGTGTCGTCGCGGCCGTCGGGCGTGAATCGCCCGTCGAGGTGCTTCGAGTACACGAGCACGGCGTCGTCGTCGCTCCAGTGGAAGCGGATGTTGCGCAGCTGGCCGAGGGCCGGGTGCGCGTTGCGGATCTCGTTCAGGATGCCGAGGTAGAGCGCGAGCGATCGCCCCTCCTTCTCGGCGCCGGCCCAGTCGCGCGGCTTGTACTCGTACTTCTCGTTGTCGATGTTCTCCTCGGCGCCGGGCCGCGCGACGTTCTCGAACAGCTCGTAACCCGCGTACACGCCCCACGTCGGCGCCGCGGTCGCCGCGATCGCCGCGCGGACGGTGAAGGCCGCGGGGCCCGCCGAACTGCAGGTACTCGGTGAGGATGTCCGGGGTGTTCACGAAGAGGTTCGGGCGCATGAAGTCGGCGGTCTCCTGCGAGACGGACGGTGAGGAACTCCTCGAGCTCCTGCTTCGTGTTGCGCCAGGTGAAGTACGAGTAGGACTGCTGGAACCCCACCATCGCGAGCGCCTGCATCATCGCCGGGCGCGTGAACGCCTCGGCGAGGAAGACCACGTCGGGGTGCTCGGCGTTCACCGCGGCGATGAGCCACTCCCAGAACTGCAGCGGCTTGGTGTGCGGGTTGTCGACCCGGAAGATCTTCACGCCCTGCGCGATCCAGTGCCGCACGAGGCGCAGCACCTCGTCGCAGATGCCCTCGGGGTCGTTGTCGAAGTTGACCGGGTAGATGTCCTGGTACTTCTTCGGCGGGTTCTCGGCGAAGCGCGATCGTGCCGTCGGGCAGCTGCGTGAACCACTCGGGATGCTCCGTCACCCACGGGTGGTCGGGGGAGGCCTGCAGCGCGAGGTCGAGGGCGACCTCGATGCCGAGCGCGGCCGCGCGCCGCACGAACGCGCGGAAGTCGGCGAGCGTGCCGAGGTCGGGATGCACGGCGTCGTGGCCGCCCTCGGCGGAGCCGATCGCCCACGGCGAGCCGGGGTCGTCCGGGCTGCGGCGTCGAGCGTGTTGTTGCGGCCCTTGCGGTAGGCCGTGCCGATCGGGTGGATCGGCGGCAGGTAGAGCGACGTCGAAGCCCATCGCCGCGACGCCGGCGAGGCGCTTCGCGGCGGTGCGGAACGTGCCGCTCTTCCAGCGTGCCGTCCTTCAGCCGCCGAGCGCCCTCCGAGCGCGGGAAGAACTCGTACCAGGCGCCGACGCCGGCGCGCTGGCGCTCGACGCAGGATCTCGTGCTCTGGCGAGTCGGTCGCGAGCTCCGCGAGCGGCCACGCGACGAACACATCGAGCACGGGGGCGTCGACCAGCGCTCGGCGGTCGGCGACGGATGCCGCGTCGTCGCGCAGCGCTGCGGCGAGCGCCGTGAGCCGGCGCCGGGCGGCGAGCGGGCGCGCCTTCTCGGCGACCGCGCGTTCGATGAGGCGCGCGCCGATCTCGTACATGAGCTCGGCGTCGACGCCCGCGTCGATCTTCAGGGCGGCATCGTGCCGCCAGGTCGCGACCTCGTCGTCGAATCCGGTGACATGCCAGTGCCAGACGCCGCGCTCGTCGAGGAGCACCTGCGCCTCCCACCGGTCGGTGCCGGCCGCTAGCGGCGACATCCGCTCGTGGCGCACCTGGCCCGACGGGCTCGTGAGGACCAGCATCGCACCGACCTGGTCATGGCCCTCGCGGAAGACGGTCGCGCGGAACGGCACGACCTCGCCCTCGTAGGCCTTGGGCCTCCAGCGGTCGTCGGGAAGGGCGGGGGTGACCCGGGTCACCGGGATTCGGCCGGCCAGCACTGCGTGGGTGGTCACGCTCCGACCGTAGCGCGGAATCGCCCTTCGTCGCGATCCGGTTGCGAATGCGTCGGCGCATGCGGACGAGACGCCGCGTTCACACATTCGACACGCGGCCGACCTAGGGTGGAGCGCGTGAAGCCCATCCGCAAGTTCACCGTCCGCGCCGTCGTCCCCGGCTCGCTGTCCGCGCTCGAGGAGCTGGCGGGCAACCTCAGGTGGTCTTGGCACGAGCCGACGAAGCGGCTGTTCGAGCACCTCGATCCCGAGCTGTGGCGCAGCTCCCAGCGGGACCCCGTGGCGTTCCTCGGGGAGGTCGATCCGGCGCGCCTCGACGAGCTCGCCGCCGACGGGCGCTACGTGGAGTGGGCCGAGCGCGAGCGTTCGGGCCTGCGCGAGTACCTCTCGGAGCCGCGCTGGTTCCAGTCCCTCGGCGCCGACGCGCCGCGCACGGTGGCGTACTTCTCGCCCGAGTTCGGCATCACCGCGGCGCTGCCGCAGTACTCGGGCGGCCTCGGCATCCTCGCGGGCGACCACCTGAAGGCGGCCTCCGACCTCGGTGTGCCGCTCGTGGGCGTCGGGCTCTTCTACAAGGCGGGCTACTTCGCCCAGTCGATCTCGCCCGACGGGTGGCAGCAGGAGCGCTACCCGGTGCTCGACCCCGACGGGCTGCCGCTCTCGGTGCTGCGCCGCCCCGACGGCTCGCCCGTGCAGGTGACGCTCGCGCTGCCGGACGATCGAGTCGCTGCACGCCCGCGTGTGGAAGGCGGCGGTCGGTCGCATCACGCTGCTCATGCTGGACACCGACATCCCCGCGAACTCCGACGAACTGCGCTCCGTCACCGACCGTCTCTACGGCGGCGGCGGCGAGCATCGGCTGCTGCAGGAACTGCTGCTCGGCATCGGCGGCGCTCGCGCGGTGCGCGTGTTCACCGAGCTCAGCGGTGGCCCGGCCCCCGATGTCTTCCACATGAACGAGGGGCACGCCGGATTCCTCGGCCTCGAGCGCATCGCGACGCACATCGCCGACGGGCTCTCGTTCGCCGAGGCGCTGCAGCTCGTGCGCGCCGGCACGGTGTTCACGACCCACACGCCGGTGCCCGCGGGCATCGACCGCTTCGACCGCGCGCTCGTCGAGCGGTACCTCACGACGTTCGCTCCTGCCGGGCGTCGACCCGGCGGACGCACTCGCCCTCGGCGTGGAGCCCGGTGCCGACCCGGCCACGAGCCCGTTCAACATGGCGGTGATGGGCCTCAGGCTCGCCCAGCGCGCGAACGGCGTGTCGAAGCTGCACGGCCAGGTCAGCCGCCGCATGTTCGGCGACCTGTGGCCGGGCTTCGACTCCGACGACGTGCCGATCACGTCGATCACGAACGGCGTCCACGCCCCGACCTGGACCGACCCGGCGCTCCTGGGCCTCGCCGAGTCGACGCTCGGCACCGGCGACACCGAGCACGCCGACTGGAGGAGCGCCGCGCTCTCCGATGCCGAGTTCTGGGGGGTGAAGCGGCGCATGCGCCTGCAACTCGTCGAGGACGCGCGCCGGCGCCTCGCGGCGGCATGGACCGAGCAGCATCCGGGCATGCAGGCTCCGCTGTGGGTGTCGCGCGTGCTCGACCCCGACACCCTCACGATCGGATTCGCCCGGCGCGTGCCGACGTACAAGCGGCTCACGCTCATGCTGCGCGACCCCGAGCGGCTCACGGCGATCCTCACGAACCCCGAGCGGCCCGTGCAGTTCGTGATCGCGGGCAAGTCGCATCCGGCCGACGACGAGGGCAAGCGCCTCATCCAGCAGCTCGTGCAGTTCGCGCAGCAGCCCGAGCTCCGCGAGCGCATCGTCTTCCTGCCGGACTACGACATGGGCATGGCCGAGATGCTCTACCCGGGCTGCGACGTGTGGCTGAACAACCCGCTGCGCCCGCTCGAGGCCTGCGGCACCTCCGGCATGAAGGCCGCGATGAACGGCGCCCTCAACCTGTCGATCCTCGACGGCTGGTGGGCCGAGTACGCGGGCGACGACTACGGCTGGGTCATCCCGTCGGCGGATGCCGCGGGCGACGCCGCCGAGCGCGACGCGCTCGAGGCGGCGGCCCTCTACGAACTGCTCGAGCACCGCGTCGCCACGCGGTACTACGAGCGCGACGCCGATGGCGTGCCGCTCGAGTGGGTGCGCCGCGTGCGCGCAGACCCTCTCAACGCTGGCTCCCGAGCTCGGCGCCGACCGAATGGTCAAGCAGTACGTCGAGGAGCTCTACCGCCCGGCGGCCGAGCAGGCGGCGCGGGTGGAGGCCGACGGCGATCGCGGTGCCCGCGAGCTCGCGGCCTTCGGCGCCCGCGTGCGGGCGTCCTGGCCCAAGGTGCAGGTCGTGCACGTGGAGTCGGGCGGGGTGGAGTCGCCGCACGTCGGCGACGAGCTGCGCCTGCGCGCCTACGTCGAGCTCGACGGGCTGGCGCCCGACGACGTCGCGGTCGAGGTGGTCTACGGCCGCAGCCGGACCGACGAGACCATCGAGGGCGTGCGCCGCACCGCGTTGTCACCCGACGCCTCTGCCGCCGCAACGGATGCCGCGTCGGGCCCCCAGGGTCCGAGGCTGTACACCGGCACGGTGGTCCTCGACCGTGCGGGCGCGTTCGGCTACACGGTTCGCGTGGTGCCGCGGCATCCGCTGCTCGTGTCGTCGGCCGAGTTGGGGCTCGTCACGGTCGCCGGCTGAAGGGCTCGCGACCGGCGTCAGCGGGCGCGGGCGATGGGGGCGTAGCGGCCGCCCGTCACCGCGAGGAGGTCGTCGGGCGCGAGCTCGAGGTCGAGGCCGCGGCGGCCGCCCGACACGTAGATCGTCTCGGCGAGGATCGCGGTCTCGTCGAGCACCGTCGGCAGCGCCGTCTTCTGCCCGATCGGGCTGATGCCGCCGACCACGTATCCCGTCTTGCGCTCGGCGACCGCGGGGTCGGCCATCTCGGCGCGCTTGCCGCCGAGGGCGTGCGCGAGCGCCTTGAGGTCGAGCTGCATGGCGACGGGCACGATGCCCACGGCGAGGCCGCCGTCGACGTTCGCGAGCAGCGTCTTGAACACGCGCTCGGGGTCGAGTCCGAGCTTCTCCGCCGCCTCGAGCCCGTAGGCGGCGGCGCGCGGGTCGTGCTCGTAGGCGTGCGCCGTGAAGTCGATGCCCGCGCGGGCGAGTGCGACCGTCGCCGGCGTTCCCGCCGCGGCATCCGGGCGCCTGGCCATCATCGGTCGCCGAGTGCCCGGAACAGTCGCATGGACTGCGCCGAGATCTCGATGCGCTCGCCCGGCAGGTGCTCGCTCGCGACCGTCACCGGGTGCTCGTCCGCGGAGTCCCACAGCAGGAGGTACGCGGTCACGCCCTCGTGTTGGGGCAGGTCCACCTCGGTGGGCTGCTCGTGCGCGTGAACGACGAGCAGGATGCGGTTGAGCGGCTCGAACTCGGGCGTCGACGCGGCGAGGTACTGCAGCGTGCGCTCGGCAGGGTCGTTCCAGTCGTCGATGGTCATGGTGTCGCCATCGGCGTTGTACCAGTCCATCTGCGAGGCGCTCGGGGTGGTCTCCCCGAACACGCCGAAGCGCACCGGACGGATGGCCGGATTCTCACGACGCAGGCGCACGAGCTGGCGCGTCGTCGCCTCGAGCCCGGGGTCCCGCTCGCCCTCGAGCCAGGACAGCCAGGTCAGGTCGGAGTCATGGCAGTACGCGTTGTTGTTGCCGCGCTGGCTGCGCCCGAACTCGTCGCCGGCCGTGAGCATCGGCACGCCCGCCGACAGCAGCAGGGTGCCGAGCAGGTTCCGGATGCTGCGCCGGCGCGCCGCGCGGATGCCCGGGTCGTCGGTCGATGCCCTCGACGCCGTGGTTGTACGAGTTGTTGCCGTCGGTGCCGTCGCGGTTGTGCTCGCCGTTGCCGAGGTTGTGCTTCACGTCGTAGGCGGTGAGGTCGGCGAGGGTGAAGCCGTCGTGGGCGGTGACGAAGTTGAGGCTCGCCAGCGGGCCGCGCTCGACGCGAGAACGTGTTCGACGAGCCCGCGAGGCGCGTCGCGAAGCGGCCGATGCCGCTGCCCGCGGTGCCCGTCTCGCGCTCGCGGCGCAGGTCGCCGAGCCAGAAGTCGCGCATGCGGTCGCGGTAGCGGTCGTTCCACTCGGTGAAGCCGGCCGGGAAGTTGCCCGGTCTGCCAGCCGCCCGGGCCGACGTCCCACGGCTCGGCGATGAGCTTGGAAGTGCCCAGCACGGGATCGTCGAGCATGGCCCGCAGCAGCGGGTGCTCGGGCGTGTAGCCGCCGTGGTCGTCGCGGCCGAGCGTGGCCGCGAGGTCGAGGCGGAACCCGTCGACCTGCAGGTCCTCGGCCAAGTACCGCATGGAGTCGAGCACGAGCCGCTGCGGCGCGTCGCGTCCGAAGTCGAGCGTGTTGCCGCATCCGGTGGTGTCGACGTAGCGGCCGTGCGCGTCGTGACGGTAGTACGAGGCGTTGTCGATGCCGCGGAACGAGTAGGTGGGCCCCTGGCGGCCCTCCTCGGCCGTGTGGTTGTAGACGACGTCGAGCACGACCTCGAGGCCCGCCTCGTGCAGGCGCCGCACCATGCCCGCGAACTCGCGGCGCACGGCGTGCGCTCCCTCGGACTGCGCGGCCGCCGACGCGTAGGGCGCGTGGGCGGCGAAGAAGTCGAGGGTGTTGTAACCCCAGTAGTTGAGACGCCCCTGCCGCACGAGCCGCTGCTCGGAGACGAACGCGTGCATGGGGAGCAGCTCGACAGTGGTGATGCCGAGGCCGGTGAGGTACTCGAGCGAGGCGTCGTGCGCGAGGCCCGCGTAGGTGCCGCGCAGCGGTTCGGGGATCGCGCGGTTCAGCTTCGAGAAGCCGCGCACGTGGGCCTCGTACACCACCGTGTGGTCGAGCGGCACCCGCGGCTTCGCCGTGCCGGCCCAGTCGAACCCGCCGTCGGTGAGCGGCTCGAGCGCCACGCCGCGCCAGGAGCCGTCGGCCACGGGCGCGAGCCCGCGCGCGTAGGGGTCGAGCAGCGTGTGCACCGGGTTGAACGCGTGGTCGAAGCCCGCCGGCCCGTCGACGCGCAAGCCGTAGCGCGCGCCGGGCACGAGCGCGGCGGACGAGCCCTCCCAGACGCCGTGCTCGTCGCGCACGAGCGGCGTGCGCTCGACCGCCCAGTGCGAGGTCGCCGTCGGCGAAGACCTCGAGGTCGATCGAGGTCGCGTGCTCGGACCAGACCCGGATGCTGCCGCCGTCCGCGCCGGTCCGGACGCCGAGGTCGTGCAGGGGATCGGGCGCGGACATGCGATCTACAGTAGTTCGTATGCAAGCGCTCCCACCGCGGGACGCCGCTCAGGCGCGTCGCGGCGGGGCACCGACGCGGAGGAGGGCACGCCATGGTCTACCTCGACCACGCCGCGACCACCCCGATGCGGCCGGAGGCGATCGAGGCGCTCACCGCCGCGCTCGCCGTCGTCGGCAATCCGTCGTCGATCCACAGCGCCGGGCCAGCAGGCCAAGCGGCTCCTCGAGGAGTCCCGCGAGCGCATCGCCGCGACGCTCGGCGCCGACGGCATCGAGGTCGTGTTCACCGGCAGCGGCACCGAGGCGGTGAACCTCGCGATCAAGGGGCTCTTCTGGAGCCGGCAGGGTTCCGTGCCGGCCGGGAGCGGCGCCGCGCCGCGCATCCTCGTCCCCGCCGGCGAGCACCACGCCACGATCGACACGGTCGAGTGGCTCGCCGCGCACGAGGGCGCCGTCGTCGAGGAGCTGCCGCTCGACGAGGTCGGTCGCCTGCGCGTCGACGCGCTGCAGGCCGCGCTCGACCGCGACGCGGCATCCGTCGCGCTCGTCACGATGCTCTGGGCCAACAACGAGGTCGGCACGGTCCAGCCCGTCGCGGAGGTCGCGCGGCTCACGGCGCGGGCGGGCGTCCCGCTGCACGTCGACGCGATCGCCGCGTACGGGCAGCTTCCCATCGACTTCCGCGGGCTGCGACGGGCCACGGATGCCGCTCCGGGCGCCGGGCTCGTCGCCCTCAGCGTCTCCGCGCACAAGATCGGCGGCCCGGCCGGCATCGGCGCGCTCGTGCTCGACCGGTCGGCGGCGGTCGAGCCGCTCATCCACGGCGGCGGCCAGCAGCGCAAGGTGCGTTCGGGCACGCAGGACGTCGCGGCGGCCGCGGCATTCGCTGCGGCCGCGACGGCCGTGCACGAGCGGCTCGCACGACGATGCGGAGCGGATGTCGGCGCTCCGCGACCGGCTCATCGCGGGCGCGCTCGCCGCGGTGCCCGAGGCGCGCCTCTCGGGCGACCCCGACGCGTCCGGGCGGCTGCCGGCCAACGTGCACTTCTCGTTCCCCGGATGCGAGGGCGACTCGCTGCTCTTCCTGCTCGACGCCGCGGGCGTCGCCGTCTCGACGGGCTCGGCGTGCCAGGCCGGCGTGCCCGAGCCGTCGCACGTGCTCATGGCCATGGGCCGCTCGGAGTCCGACGCGCGCGGGGCGCTGCGCATCACGCTCGGCCACGCGTCGACCGACGCCGACGTCGACGCGTTCCTCGCCGCGCTGCCGGGCGCGTACGCCCAGGCGGCGAAGGCGGGCCTCGCCGCGCGCGCGACGTCGTTCGACCGCTGACGCGTCCGCGGCATCCGCTCAGGGCCCCTCGCCATGCGGCCACCGCTCAATTCCGGAGATGCCGCACGAAACGCCGGGCGACTGCTTGCCGGAGACGGCGTGTCGCAGCGATCTTCCGGAGTTGCGCGCGCTTCGCCTCGCTCGTCCGTGACGCGGCATCCGCTCAGGCACCGCTGCCTACACTGGACGGGTGAAAGTTCTGGCAGCGATGAGCGGCGGCGTCGACAGCGCCGTCGCTGCGGCGCGCGCGGTCGAGGCGGGACACGACGTCGTGGGCGTGCACCTCGCGCTCAGCCGCATGCCCGGCACGCTGCGCACCGGCAGCCGCGGCTGCTGCACCATCGAGGACTCGATGGACGCCCAGCGCGCCGCGAACGTGCTCGGCATCCCGTACTACGTGTGGGACTTCTCCGAGCGGTTCAAGGCCGACGTCGTCGACGACTTCATCGCCGAGTACTCCGCCGGCCGCACCCCGAACCCGTGCATGCGCTGCAACGAGCGCATCAAGTTCGCCGCACTCCTCGAGAAGGCGCTCGCACTCGGCTTCGACGCCGTCGCGACCGGCCACTACGCGAAGATCGTGACGGATGCCGCGGGCAACCGCGAGCTGCACCGCGCCAGCGCGTGGGCGAAGGACCAGTCGTACGTGCTCGGCGTGCTCACCACCGAGCAGCTGGCGCACGCGTACTTCCCGCTCGGCGACACCCCCTCGAAGCAGCTGGTGCGCGAGGAGGCGGCCCGCCGCGGCCTCTCGGTGGCGCAGAAGCCCGACTCGCACGACATCTGCTTCATCCCCGACGGCGACACCAAGGGCTGGCTCGCCGAGCGCGTCGGCGTGGCGACGGGCGACATCGTCGACCGGTCGGGTGCCGTGGTCGGCTCGCACGAGGGCGCGCACGCCTACACCGTGGGCCAGCGCCGCGGCCTGCACCTGGGCATCCCCGCGCCCGACGGACGACCCCGCTTCGTGCTCGAGGTGCGGCCGAAGCAGAACACGGTCGTGGTCGGGCCGAAGGAGGCGCTCGCGACCGCCGAGATCGCCGGGTCGCGCTACACGTGGGCGGGCCGTGCGCCGGAGGATGCCGCGACGCCGTTCGCGTGCGAGGTGCAGATCCGGGCGCACGCCGACCCCGTGCCGGCCGTGGCGGTCGTCGCCGACGGCGAGCTCGTGGTCACGCCGGAGCATCCGCTCGACGGCGTCGCCCCCGGACAGACCGCCGTCGTGTACGTCGGCACCCGCGTGCTCGGCCAGTGCACGATCGACCGCACCGTGAGCGCGGTTCCCGCGTCGGCCTGATCAGGCGGTCGGATGCCCCGGCCGACGCGGCTGCGGCATCCGCTCGACGCGTGCTCGGAGCGCGCTCGGCCTCGCCGCAGCGGCCGGTATTCGCGTAGATTCGCGCTGGCGCTACCCCCGGCGCCGAGCGAGTGACGAGGAGATACCGTGACCTACCCGCTGTGACCCCGCCGACCCGAACCGAGACCCGGCCGAGCCGTTCCGGAACCTGGACCCCTGGGCCCACGACGCGCCCGGTGATGACCATCGAGCCCACCCGACGCCTGGGACGACGGCGTCGACTCCCGCCCGCGCACCATCGAGGAGGTCATCGAACTCCAGCGGCAGCAGTTCGGCGGCGTGAAGATCGGCTCGGCATTCTTCGGTTGGGTCACCGCCATGGGCATCGCGGCCATCCTCGCCGGGCTCCTCGCAGCCACCGGCGCCGCACTCGGGCTCGGCGTGATGCTGGAGCCGCGGGGTACCGGCAGGCGACCTCCCCCTCGATGCCGACACGATCGGCTGGATCATGGTCGGCGCACTGCTCGTGATCGTGTTGGTGGCCTTCTACTGCGGCGGCTACGTCGCAGGGCGCATGGCGCGCTTCAGCGGCGTCGTGCAGGGCCTCGCCGTCTGGGTGTGGGCGCTCGTCATCGCGATCGTGGTCGCGCTCGTCGGCGTGGTGCTGGGCGTCCAGGACGACGCTCCTCGGCTCCCTGGCCGCGTTCCCGCTGCCACATTCCGGTCTCCGAGGACGTCCTGACGATCGCGGGCATCATCGCCGCGGTCGCCGTCGCCGTCGTGAGCCTCGGCGGCGCGATCCTCGGCGGAATCACCGGGATGCGGTACCACCGACGCGTCGATCGCGTCGGGCTTGACGGGTAGCGGCCGCCGGATGACGAGCGCCGGCTCTCGCACTTGGCACGGCGCTGTCTGTCAAGGCCTGTGCGAAGCCAGCCGCCTCCCCGTAGATTCGCGCTGCGCCGAAACCAAAGCGACGAGTTCGAACGACGAGGAGGTTTCACCGTGAGTACCCCGCGAAATCCCGCCGAGCGACACACCAGCGGACCGGTCACGGCCCCGGGAGACACCAGGGCCATGCCCGCCACCAGGGCCATGCCCACCACCGACCGCGACCGCGATGGCATGGACGACCGTCAGGACATCATCGATCGCGACCGCGACCGCGACCGCGACCGTGTGGACGACCGTCGGGAGGTCACCGATCGCGACGGCGACGGTGTGGACCACTGCCACCGCGTGGTCGATCCCGTTGCCCAGCGTCCCGAGATCATCGCCCGACAGCGCGAGGCGTTCGGCGGCGTGAAGGTCGGAGCGGCCTTCTTCGGGTGGCTCACCGCGGTCGGGATGGCGACGCTGCTCACCGTCCTCCTCGCGGCCACCGGTGCAGCACTTGGGCTCGGGACGGAGGACGTAGATGCGGCGGCCGACCAGGTCGGGTTGAACGCCGATGCGATCGGCTGGATCGGCGCGATCGCGCTGCGCGTCATCCTCTTCGTCGCGTTCTATTGCGGCGGGTACGTGGCCGGACGCATGGCGCGATTCAACGGCATCAAGCAGGGCATCGCGGTGTGGGTGTGGGCGCTCGTCGTCGCGATCGTGGTCGCGCTGCTCGGGGTCCTGATCGGGAATCAGTTCGACGTCTTCGCCGACCTGAACGTGTTCCCCCGCATCCCGGTGAGCGAGGGCGACCTGACGGTGGCGGGCATCGTCACGACGATCCTGGTCGCCCTCGCGAGCCTCTGTGGCGCCATCCTCGGCGGCAAGGCGGGAACGCGCTACCACTGGAAGGTCGACCGCGCCGGTTTCGGGGTCTGAGCGCTCGAGCTCAGACCCCGAGGTGCTCGGTCAGCCACCGCTCGCCGACGACCGGAATGCCGTACTCGCGCGCCTTGCGGGCCTTTCCGGACAGGGAATCGGGGTCGCGGCGGCGAGGAGCGCGACACGCTTCGTGATAGCGGGCTTCGGCACATAACCGCGCGACTCGAGGAGCACGTGCCAGTGCTCGCGCGGTCGCTCCATCTCGCCCGTGAGCACGATGTGCGACCCGGCGCGAGGCGTGTGTGCGCGATGGGCACGACGACGTTCGAGGCGATCGGCGCGGGTGGCGTAGTGAGCGCGGCGGCGACCGCTTCGGCGGGCAGCGAGAGCACCTTCGCCACCTGGGCGAGATCGGCGATCTCCTCGGTCGTCAGCACCCCGTCCTGCCAGGCCACGCCGACCAGGGAGTCGAAGTACTCGCGGTGCAGGCGTGCGGCCGTTTCGCGCCCGATCCCGAGCTCGTCGGCGGTGTGCACGAGCTCGCGAGTCTCGTGCTCGGAGAGGTGACGATCGAGGAGGCAGCGGTCCAAGAGTGCCAAGAAGACCTGGTGGTCGTCGGGCCCGGCGAGTTCTGGCATCTGGTCGCGGAGTCGTGCGAGGAACTCCTTCGGGGGCGCACTCGAGATCGCGCCCCGCGGCCGCCACACCGCATCGAGAGGGGCTGTGCTCGGAAAGGGTGGCCACACCGCGTCGAGGGCGTCGTCGATCGCCCGGTCCCACGCGCCGCGGTCACCGGAATCGATGAAGATGCCGAGCAGTTCCGCTGCAGCGACCGCATCGGCGATGGCCCGGTGCCCCTCTTCAGTGCGGATGCCGCACGCATCGCAGCAGTCCGCAAGCGAGCGGCCCGCGCCGGGCAGGAACTCGCGCGCGAGCAGCATCGTGCACAGCGCCTGGACTCCGGTGACCCCGTCGTAACCCGTGCGTTCCAGTTCGGCCGTCAAGAAGTCCACATCGAAGCGGGCGTTATGGGCGACCAGCACGCGGCCGCGTAACAGGTCGACGAGATGACCGGCCACCTCGGCGAACGTTGGCGGCATCGAGCACGTCGGCAGCACGAATGCCGTGCACGTGCTGCGCGCCGAGATCGCGGCCAGGATTGATCAGCGTGTCCCACCGACCGGTGATACGCCCCTCAGGATTGACGTGGACGACCCCGATTTCGACGATGCGGTCGTGCATCGCTGGGGAGAACCCCGTCGTTTCAAAGTCGATTACGGCGAACCCGGCCTCGGTCATGCTGCTCCTTCGCTCTGCGCTGAATGTGGTGTGGTCGACGACCGATTCTGGCAGCGAGCGCTAACGTTGCGCACACCGACCCACTTCTGGGGCGCGCTGCGTCGACACGCGGGTTTCCTGCGTTCGTTGGTGCAACACGCCGGCCCGCCCGACATCGTCGCGACCCTGAATGACAATTCAGGGAGCAGACCCGGCGTCGTCGCAGTGGCGGCGTCGGAGGGCGCTCGTAGGATGGCCGTGTGAGCGACATCCCTGCCGACTTCGACGCAGCCCGCGACGAGGTGGACGAGCTCGCCGATCGCATCGAGCGCAGCGCACACGCGTACTATACGAACGCGACACGACGATCATCTCCGATGCGGAGTACGACGGGCTCATGCACGAGCTCGAGGCGCTCGAGCGCGCGTATCCCGAGCTGCAGGGCCAGGACTGCCCCACGCTGACGGTCGGCGGTCGAGGCGAGACGACGCTGTTCGCGCCCGTCGAGCACGCCGAGCGCATGCTGAGCCTCGACAACGTCTTCTCGCGCCGAGGAGCTCGCCGAGTGGGCGACGCGAAGGCCGAGGCGCGCGGCCGGCAGATCCGTGCACTGGCTCTGCGAGCTCAAGATCGACGGACTCGCGATCAACCTCCGCTACGAGCACGGCCGGCTCGTCACCGCGGCCACGCGCGGCGACGGCCGCGTCGGCGAAGACGTCACCGAGAACGTCCGGTACATCCCGTCGATCCCCACGCGCCTGGCCGGCACGGGCCACCCGCCGCTCGTCGAGGTGCGCGGCGAGGTGTTCTTCCCCGTGGCCGACGTTCGACGCGCTCAACGCGAAGCAGGCCAGCAGCGGGCGAGCGGGTGTTCGCGAACCCCCGCAACGCGGCGAGCGGCTCGCTGCGCCAGAAGGCGGAGGGCAAGAACGACGCCCAGACTGGCGCTCATGCGCGACCGGCTCGATCGCCTGCGCATGACTCGTGCACGGCATCGGCGCCTGGCCGAACCCGCCGGTCGTCCGCGCAGTCCGAGGTCTACGCGCTGCTCGCGGGGTGGGGGCTGCCGACGAGCACGCACTTCCGGGTGCTCGATTCGGTCGACGGGCGTGCAGGAGTTCATCGCCCACCACGGCGAGCACCGCCACGATGTCGAGCACGAGATCGACGGCATCGTCGTCAAGGTCGACGAGCTCGCCCTGCACGACGAGCTCGGGGCCACGAGCCGCGCCCCGCGCTGGGCGATCGCCTACAAGTACCCGCCCGAGCAGGTCAACACCAAGCTTCTCGACATCGTCGTGAGCGTCGGGCGCACGGGACGCGCCACGCCGTTCGCCGTCATGGAGCCCGTGCGCGTCGCGGGTCAGCGTCGTACGGCAGGCGACGCTCCACAATCAGGACGTCGTGAAGGCCAAGGGCGTGCTCATCGGCGACACCGTCGTGCTCCGCAAGGCGGGCGACGTGATCCCCGAGGTGCTCGGGTCCGGTCGTCGAGCTGCGCGACGGCACCGAGCGGGCGTTCGTCATGCCGGCGGTGTGCCCCGAGTGCGGCACCGCCGCTGCGCGCCGATGAAGGAGGGCGACATCGACCTCCGCTGCCCGAACGCCGAGAGCTGCCCGGCGCAGGTGCGCGGCCGGGTCGAGCACATCGGTTCGCGCGGCGCGCTCGACATCGAGGCGCTCGGCGAGGTGTCGGCCGCCGCGCTCACCCATCCGGCGCGTACCCGACGTGCCGCCGCTGCCCACCGAGGCCGGGTTGTTCGACCTCACGGTGCGACGAGCTCTTCCCGATCGAGGTCGTCGTGCGCGACGTGGAGACGGGCCTGCCGCGACTGCGAGGACGACGGCACGCCGACCTACCGCGCACCGTTCCGGCGCCTCCGCAAGCGCACCGGCAAGGACGCCGACCCCGCGTACGACCCCGACGCAGACGAGTTCGCGGGCGACGCGACCCACGTGCCGTCCAAGGCGGCGTACGAGCTCGCTCGCCGAACCTCGAGCTCGCCAAGACGAAGCAGCTGTGGCGTATCCTCGTCGCGCTCAACATCCGGCACGTCGGCCCCGTCGCTGCTCGCGCCCTCGCCGACCACTTCGGCTCGCTCGATGCGATCCGTGCGTCGAGCGACGCCGAGCTCGCCGAGGTCGACGGGGTCGGGCCGATCATCGCCGAGTCGCTGCATGGAGTGGTTCGACGTCGACTGGCACCGCGACATCGTCGACCGCTGGGCGGCTGTCGGGCGTGCAGTTCGCGACGCCGGGGCATGCAGGTCCCGGCGCGTCCGCGGGAGAAGGCGGCGTGCTCGCCGGGCTCATCGTCGTCGCGACCGGCAGCCTCGAGGGGTTCACGCGAGAGGGCGCGCAGGAGGCTATCATCGCCGCAGGCGGCAAAGCGGCCTCGAGCGTGTCGAAGAACACCGACTTCGTCGCGGCGGGGCCGGGGGCCGGATCGAAGCTCGGGAAGGCGGAGGAGTCTCGGCGTCAGAGTCATCGACGCCGCGCAGTTCGCGCGGCTCGTGACGGAGGGGCCGGGCGCACTCGACGCCTGACGCGGGAGTTGGGGGCGACGTGGCGGACGACGAGGTCAAGGGTGCGGCAGAGGGCGCCGCGCACGAGGATACGGAGTCGAGCGGCACCGCCTCGCGCACCTCGCGGCGCGACTTCCTGAAGATCGGGGGCGCGGCGGCAGCGGGCGCCGTGGTCGGCGGCGGGATCGGCGCCGCGATCGGCGCCGCGGTCGGCCACTCCGTGGGGTTCGCAGAGGGCGAGGACTCCTTCGTCCCGCTCACGGCACGCCAGCAGGCGGGGTTCGACCACCTCGTCGTGCTGATGGGCGAGAACCGCTCGTTCGACAACCTCCTCGGCTACCTCTACTCCTCCGACGACCTTCCCGACGGCGAGACCTACGAGGGACTCGCCTTCGGCGACTACAGCAACACGTCGCCCGACGGCACGGTCGTCGCCGCGCACGTCTACGAGGGCCCGACCGACGAGATCATGGGCCGCCCCAACCCCGACCCGGGCGAGGAGTTCCCGCACGTCAACACGCAGATCTTCGACACGGTCGATCCGGTCACGAACGCCGAGCTCTTCGTCGAGGCCATGAGTGCGCCCTACAACACGCCCGCCCGCGACGTGGATGCGACGATGTCGGGCTTCGTGCGCGACTACTGGATCAACGTCATGCGGCTCCGCAAGGGTGAGCCGCCTTCCGCCGACGAGGCGAGCCAGATCATGGGCTCGTTCTCGCCGCAGATGCTGCCCGTGCTGTCCACGCTCGCCAGGAACTTCGCCGTCTACGACAACTGGTACTGCGCGGTGCCGTCGCAGACCTTCTGCAACCGCTCGTTCTTCCACGCCTCGACGTCGCACGGATTCGTCACCAACAAGGCCGGCGGCGGCTACGAGAAGTGGCTCGACGCGCCGGCGACGCCGACGATCTTCAACCGGCTCGAGGAAGCCGGCATCTCGTGGCGCATCTACTACGACGAGCTCCAGCTCGTGTCGTTCACGGGCGTGCTGCACGCCCCCGTGCTCGAGCCGTACTGGCGCACCGAGCGCTTCGCGACGATGAGCGAGTTCTACGAGGACGTCCGGCTCGGCACGCTGCCCGCCTACTCGTTCATCGAGCCGCGCATGACCTACAACCACAACGACTTCCACCCGCCCTTCGGGCGGCTCAGGGAGGAGCTCGTCGACGGTCGCCCGATCATCGACTCCGCCGTCTCCGACGTGCGCGCGGGCGAGGCCCTCGTGCACGAGATCTACGAGGCGATCAAGCGAAGCGCGCGCCCCGACGGCTCGAACGCGATGAACACGATGCTCCTCATCACCTTCGACGAGCACGGCGGCACCTACGACCACGTGCCGCCGCCGCCCGCGACACCGCCGCACGAGGAGTCCGACGGCGAGATGGGCTTCCGGTTCGATCGACTCGGATGCCGCGTGCCGGCGATCGCGGTCTCGGCCTACACGCGAGCGGGCACGATCCTCCACGACGAGATGCACCACGCAGCCGTGATCGCCACGCTCTCGCGGCTGCACGGACTGGAGCCGCTGACCCGACGCGACCTGGGCGCCAACAACCTCTTCAGCGCGGTGAACCTCGACGAGCCGAGGCCGCCGATCAGCTGGCCGTCCACGACGCCGCAGTACATCCCGCCGAACCCGCAGACCGACGCCCCGCATCCGGCCCACGAGCACAAGGACAAGCCGCTCAGCCCACCCGCGCGCGGCCTGCTCGGGTTGCTGCTCGCCAAGTACGGCGCACCCGATGACGAGGAGCCCGAAACGTACGCCGACGCCTACGAGCTGCTCCATCGCTACGGGGTGGGGCTGTTCGGCAGACCTCGGTGAGGTCCGCCGAGCGCACGGCGGGCGCCCATGGAGAGCAAGCACGGCGGGCGCTCACCGATAGAATCGGTGCATCCCCATCCCGACACGACGGAGCAGCATGTCCGAAATCAGTGCGGAGCAGGTCGCCCATCTCGCGAACCTCGCCCGCATCGCGCTCACCGACGAAGAGATCGAGCACCTCACGGCGGAGCTCGGCCAGATCATGCGGGCGGTCGAGAAGGTGAGCGAGGTGGCGACGCCCGACGTGCCGCCGACCAGCCACCCCATCCCCATGCAGAACGTGTTCCGCGACGACGTCGTGGGCGACAACGTGTTGACGGTCGAGCAGGCGCTCTCGGGCGCCCCCGAGTCCGATGGCGCTCGATTCGTGGTGTCGGCGATCCTGGGGGAGGAGCAGTGAGCGACCTGATCCGCCTCTCCGCAGCCGAACTCGGCGAGCGGCTCGCCGCAGGCGACGTGTCCTCCGTCGAGGTCACGCGCGCACACCTCGACCGGATCGCCGCCGTCGACGGCGCCGTGCACGCGTTCCTCCACGTCGACGGCCAGCGCGCGCTCGAGACCGCCGCGGGCATCGACCGCCGCCGCGCCGCGGGCGAACCGCTCGGCGCACTCGCCGGCGTGCCGATCGCCATCAAGGACGTCCTCGTGACCGAGGGCATGCCCTCGACCGCCGGTTCGCGCATCCTCGAGGGCTGGATCCCGCCCTACGATGCGACACCCGTTCGCCTCGTGCGCGAGGCCGGCATGGTGCCCCTCGGCAAGACCAACATGGACGAGTTCGCGATGGGTTCGTCCACCGAGCACTCCGCCTACGGACCGACGCACAACCCCTGGGACCTCGAGCGAATCCCCGGTGGCTCCGGCGGCGGCTCCGCGGCATCCGTCGCGAGCTTCGAGGCGCCGCTCGCACTCGGCAGCGACACGGGCGGCTCGATCCGCCAGCCCGCGCACGTCACGGGCACCGTCGGCGTGAAGCCCACCTACGGGGCGGTGAGCCGCTACGGCTCGATCGCGCTCGCGTCCTCGCTCGACCAGATCGGCCCGGTCACTCGCACGGTGCTCGACGCGGCCCTGCTGCACGATGTGATCGCCGGGCACGACCCGCACGACTCGACGTCGATTCCCACGGAGTGGCCGTCCATGGCCGACGCCGTTCGACGAGCGGATGTCGCGGGGCTGCGCATCGGCGTGGTGAAGGAGCTCGACTCCGACGGCTTCCAGGCCGGCGTGCGGCAGCGATTCCACGAATCGCTCGCGCTGCTCGAGAAGCAGGGCGCCGAGATCGTGGAGGTCTCCGCCCCCCACTTCGAGTACGCGATCGCCGCGTACTACCTGATCCTCCCGGCCGAGGCATCGTCGAACCTCGCGAAGTTCGACTCGGTGCGCTTCGGCCTGCGGGTGAACCCCGACGGCGGCGGCACGGTGGAGCAGGTCATGGCGGCCACGCGCGAGGCCGGGTTCGGCCCCGAGGTCAAGCGCCGCATCATCCTCGGCACCTACGCCCTGTCTGCCGGCTACTACGACGCGTACTACGGCAGCGCCCAGAAGGTGCGCACGCTCGTGCAGCGCGACTTCGACGCGGCATTCGCGAACGTCGACGTGCTCGCGACGCCCACCGCGCCGACCACCGCCTTCAAGCTCGGCGAGAAGCTCGACGATCCGCTCGCCATGTACCTCAACGACGTCGCGACCATCCCGGCGAACCTCGCCGGCGTACCCGGCATCTCGGTGCCCGCCGGCCTCGCCCCTGAAGACGGGCTGCCGGTCGGCATCCAGTTCCTCGCGCCGGCGCGCGAGGACGCGCGGCTCTACAACGTCGGCGGCGCGCTCGAACAGCTGCTGCTCGCCGAATGGGGCGGGCCGATCCTCGACCGGGCACCCGACCTCAGCACCCATGAACTGCTCGCGACCGAGGAGGGCGCCGTCTGATGGCCCGCGCTGAACTGATGGACTACGACAAGGCCCTCGAGCTGTTCGAGCCGGTGATCGGCCTCGAGGTGCACGTCGAGCTGAACACCATGACGAAGATGTTCTCGCCGGCGCCGAATCCGGCGAACTCCGCATTCCACGGCGCCGAGCCGAACACGCTCGTGACCCCGGTGTGCCTCGGCCTGCCGGGATCGCTCCCCGTGGTGAACGGCGATGCGGTGCGCTCGTCGATCTCGCTCGGGCTCGCCCTCGGCTGCTCGATCGCCGAGTCGAGCCGCTTCGCACGCAAGAACTACTTCTACCCCGACCTGGCGAAGAACTACCAGATCTCGCAGTACGACGAGCCGATCGCCTACGAGGGCTCGGTCGAGGTCGAGCTCGCGAACGGCCGCATCTTCCAGGTGCCGATCGAGCGCGCGCACATGGAGGAGGATGCCGGCAAGCTCACCCACGTGGGCGGTGCAACCGGCCGCATCCAGGGTGCCGAGTACTCCCTCGTCGACTACAACCGTGCCGGCGTGCCGCTCGTCGAGATCGTCACGAAGCCGATCTTCGGTGCCGAGGCCGACGCCCCCGAGCTCGCCAAGACCTACGTCTCGACGATCCGCGACATCGCCCTCTCGCTCGGCATCTCCGAAGCCCGCATGGAACGCGGCAACCTGCGCTGCGATGCGAACGTCTCGCTCCGCCCGCGCGGCACCGAGGCGCTCGGCACGCGAACCGAGACGAAGAACGTGAACTCGTTCCGCTCGATCGAGCGCGCCGTGCGCCACGAGATCCAGCGCCAGGCCGCCATCCTCGCGGCGGGCGGCTCCATCACGCAGGAGACGCGCCACTGGCACGAGGACACCGGCACGACCAGCCCGGGCCGGCCCAAGTCCGACGCCGACGACTACCGCTACTTCCCCGAGCCCGACCTGTTGCCGGTCGAGCCGACGCGGGAGCTCATCGAGGAGCTGCGGGCCGCGCTGCCCGAGCCGCCGGCGGCGCACCGCCGCCGCCTGAAGGGCGAATGGGGTTTCACCGACCTCGAGTTCCAGGATGTCGTGAACGGCGGCCTGCTCGTGGAGGTCGCCGAGACCGTCGCCGCGGGTGCGACGCCCGCCGCGGCCCGCAAGTGGTGGACGGGTGAGCTCACGCGCCTGGCGAACGCGCAGGAGACGGATGCGGCATCGCTCGCCACTCCCGCGCAGGTCGCCGAGCTGGCGGCGCTCGTCGAGGCCGGCACGCTCACCGACCGGCTCGGCCGGCAGGTGCTCGAGGGTGTCGCGGCCGGCGAGGGCTCGCCGCAGCAGATCGTCGACGCCCGCGGGCTCGCCGTCGTCTCCGACGACGGCGCCCTCGTGGCCGCGATCGACGAGGCACTCGCGTCGCAGCCCGACGTGCTCGCGAAGATCCGCGACGGCAAGGTGCAGGCCGCCGGCGCAGTCATCGGCGCGGTCATGAAGGCGATGCATGGCAAGGCGGATGCCGCTCGCGTGCGTGAGCTGGTGCTGGAGCGCGCGCAGGGCTGACCTCCGGACGCTTCGGTCGCTCCCTCGCTCGGTGCGGCCGAAGCGCCCGACCCGGTGCTACGGGGTCACGGCCGTGGGTCCGCGCTCGCGCGCCCGCGCCGGCAGCGGGCTCAGCAGCAGCACCGCCGCCGTGAGGATGAGCGCGCTCGACGCCGCGACGAGGAAGTCGAGCCCCCAGGCCATCAGCGCGAACGACGGGATGACCATGCACGCGGCCGCCAGCCCGGTCGCCCAGTCCGGCGGGTGGTAGATCGGGGCGGGTCGCTCCAACCGGCCGAACAGTGCCGAGATCGCCGCGAGCACCACGACCACCACCACGAAGATCACGGGCCTCGTCCACCACCACGCGGCCGAACCGGCGGCGGGGGTCGGCAGCGGAGTGAGCAGCAGGAGGCCGATGACGAGCGCGAGCACGGGCACGTGCCACAGGTAGATCGTCATCATGCGGGAGCCGACGGTGGCGACGACGACCTGCACCGGTCGCAGAGCCATGAGACGGGTCAAGGCGGGATGCGCGAGGACCATCAGGCAGGTCTGCCCGAGGGCGAGCGCGACGATGGCGAACGTCGGCGGATAGAGGTTGTCCAGCATGTTGCCCGGATAGCCGATCCCGACGAGCCCGAAGAGCAGCAGGTAGGCTCCGGCGCCGATCGCCGCGACCGTGGCCGGAGACCTGGCCCGGAACCAGCCGTCGGCGATGAAGAAGCCCAGTTGCTGTGCGAACAGCCAGACGAAGGTCATGTCCAGGAGGCCGAGGGCCTCGAATCCGGTCGCGAACCGCAGGGCGTCGCAGATCATCGCACCCGCGCCCAGCGTCGCGAGCGTCCACCAGGGCGCCCTGGTGTGGAAGGTCGCAAGCCCGGGGAGGTACGCCTGCGCGAACGAGTAGGCGGCGAGGAACCACAGCGGCGATGAGATGCCGATGCCGATGAGTCGGATGGATTCGGGGTCGACGCCGGTGAGGTACATCACCAGCACGCCGACCGCGAGCGCCGCGAAGAGGACGATCGACGGGCGTGCCAGACGGAGGATCCGGGAGCGGATGAAGTCGGACGCGGTTCCGCCCGATGCCTCGATGCGCCGCCAGGCACCGATCCCGACGAAACCGCCGACGACGAAGAACAGTGGCATGATCTGCGCGATCCACGTGACCGGGCCGATCCAGTTCGTCTCGAGGAGCGTGCGCTCGATGACCAGTCCGCGACCGGGAACGACCGCCGCGCCGATCATGAGCATGTGGCCGACGACGACGACCGCGACACAGAGCACACGGACGAGATCCATGACGGGATCCCGCGTGTTCCCACCCCGTATGGCGGCCGTGGAATGCGACGCGCTCGACTCGCTCACGGCCCCTCCGACTCGGCTTGGCTGGCCTACTGCAAGTGTGCCACGATCAGCGGCCCCAGGCGCGGACGACGCGGGCGAAAACGACCAGGTGTGAGGAGCCGAACCGGCGTCGGGGCATTCGCGACTCACAGCGTGCTCAAGGCTGGCGCCCGTAGATTGGTCGTCCCCTGAGCGATTGACGAGGACACCATGGGCTTCCTGGACCGACTGTTCGGCGCACCCGACGAGCGAACGGCTCCGCCGCCGCAGCCCGTGCCCCAGGCGCCGAAGCTGAGCGAGGACGAGTTGGCGATCGAGCGCTACCGTTACCTGCTGCGCACTGCGCCGCCCGAGTCGATCGAGGCGGTCCACGCCGAGGCGTTCGCGAAGCTGACGCCCGAGCAGCGGCATCAGGTCTACGTCTCGCTCGCCGAGCAGGCCCCGGCGGGCGAGCGCATCGCCTCCGAGGAGCCGGCCGCCCTCGCGCGTGCGGCGACACGTACGGAGATGCGACAGCCCGGCAGCATGGAGCGCGCGTTCGCGGGTGCCTCTGCGAACGGACGTCCGATGCAGGCGGGCCCGTCGATGGGCGCCATGATCGGCAGCTCGATGCTCGGCACGATCGCCGGTGTCGTCATCGGTTCCGCCATCGCGCAGGCGTTCCTGCCCGACCCGTCGTCGTTCGAGGCGGGCGCGGACGGCTCCGGTGACGCGGGCGCCGATGCCGGTTCGGATGCCGGTGCCGACACGGGTTCGGATGCCGGTGCCGATGCGTCGGCCGACGCCGGCGGGTACGACGGCGGCGGCGACTACGGTGGCGGCGGGTTCGGCGACTTCGGCGGCGGCGGCGACTTCGGCGGCGGCGGCGACTTCGGCTTCTGACGAGGCGCGCGACGAGACGCGCGCACGAAGTGCGTGAGCGACCGGCGGCCCGCTGAGGCGGGGCCGGCCGATGACGGCGGCAGGGATTAGGGTCGCAGCATGAGCAAGCAGGACGGCTCGTCGCGGCAGGTCACCACCGGCCCCGTCGACGATTCGGCGACCCCGATCCTGCACGTCGACATGGATGCGTTCTTCGTGTCGGTCGAGCTGCTCAAGCGACCCGATCTGCGCGGGAAGCCCGTCCTCGTCGGCGGCACCGCGGGGCGCGGCGTGGTCGCTGCGGCGAGCTACGAGGCACGCCGCTTCGGCGTGAACTCGGCGATGCCGATGTCGATCGCCCTCCAGCGCTGTCCCAACGCGGTGGTGCTGCGCGGCGACTACGCGAGCTACTCGAAGTACTCCAAGCAGGTCATGGCCATCTTCGAGCAGATCACGCCGCTGGTGGAGCCGCTGTCGATCGACGAGGCGTTCCTCGACGTGTCGGGTGCTCGACGCCTGCACGGCAGCCCCGCCGAGATCGCCTGGACGATCCGCGAGCGCGTGCGGGCCGAGACCGGCCTCAGCTGCTCCATCGGCGTCGCAGCGACCAAGTACGTCGCGAAGGTGGCCTCGAGTCGCGCGAAGCCCGACGGCATGCTCGTCGTGCCCGCCGCGCAGACGATCGAGTTCCTGCACCCGCTGCCCGTGTCCGCACTCTGGGGTGTCGGCCGCGTCACCGAGGAGTCGCTGACGCGGGTCGGCCTCCGCACGATCGGCGATGTCGCGGCGATGCCCTACGACGCGCTCGAGCGCTCGGTAGGTCCCGCCCTCGCCGCGCGACTCAGCCGACTGGCCGACGGCATCGACCCCCGCGACGTGCACACGACCCGCAGCGAGAAGAGCATCGGACACGAGAACACGTTCGGGCACGACCTCGTCGACCCGGTCGAGATCCGGCGCGAGTTGCTCCGACTGTCGAACAACGTCGCCGTGCGCCTTCGCAAGGCGGGTCTCGTCGGTCGCACCGTGACGCTCAAGCTGCGCTACGGCGACTTCCGCACCGTCACCCGGTCGCGCACGCTGGGCGAGCCCACGGATGTCGCGCGCCGCATCTACGACGAGGCATCCGACGCCTTGGCCGAGCTCGTCGGCGACGGCGAGCGAGTGCGACTGATCGGCGTGCGCGCCGAGCATCTGAGGCCCTCCGGCACCGGCGCGATGCTGTGGGATCCCGACGAGGAGTGGCGCGACGCCGAGCGCACCATCGACGAGGTGACCGCGAAGTTCGGCAAGGGCGCCGTGCGGCCGGCGACGCTCGTGCGGCCCGGTGGAGAACGCCGCAATGAACGGCCGCGCACCGATCCCGACGACGACACCGCCGCCGCCGCGGCGGGGTGGGGGTGGTAGCCCGCGGCATCCGCGAGTAGCGTGGCCCGCATGGCTGAACTCGTACTGGAACTGGCGCAGACTGTCTCAGGCGTCGGAGTGAAGACGTCCTACGGTGAACCCATCGACCTCGACGGCACGACGGTCATCCCGGTGGCCCTCGGCTACTACGGATTCGGCGGCGGCGGGGGAACCACCGATGCCGGGGCCGGCAGCACCGACACCGGGCCCAGGGAGCTCCACGGTCAGGGCAGCGGCGGTGGCGGTGGCGGAATCTCCATTCCGCTCGGCGCATACGTCGGCAAGCGGGGCGAGGTTCGATTCGAGCCGAATCTCATCGGCCTGATCCTCGTAGCCACCCCGTTCATCTGGGTCATCGGCCATGCGTTGCGCATCATCATCCGCGCGCTGAAGCACTGACCCTGCGCCGAGCGACAACTGTCGCCGACTCGCGACGTCACACGTCCGCGGTGCCGGTCGTCGGTGCGCCCGGCGAGCGTATAATCTGTTCTCGAACACGGGAGTCCGGTGAGCCGGGCTGAGAGGAAGGTTCTCAACCTTCGACCGTCGAACCTGATCTGGGTCATGCCAGCGCAGGGAGGGCAGCGCATCTCATTTCCCGTGCCTCTTTCATCGAACGGAAGGGCACGACAGTGCACGCAACCACCACGTCATCGCATCCACCGCGCGGCCCGACGCGCGACGACTCCGCTGGCGCGTCGTCGACATCGTCGTCGCCAGCGTCATCGGCGTCGCCGTCGGCGTCATCTTCTGGGCATGGGGCGTCGTCTGGGGGCCGATCTCGGCGCCGCATCGAAGCCCTCCTGCCCGGGCCTCGCAGGCAGTCCCCGCGGCCGTCTGGCTCTTCGCCGGCGTGCTGGGTGCGCTCATCATCCGCAAGCCGGGCGCGGCCCTCTACACCGAGCTCGTCGCGGCGGTCGTGTCGGCGCTCATCGGCAACCAGTGGGGCGGGCTCCTCACCATCGAGGCGGGACTCGTGCAGGGTCTCGGCGCCGAGACTCGTCTTCGCGATCTTCCTCTACCGCATCTGGCGTCTCCCGGTCGCGCTCCTCGCGGGAGCGGGCGCGGGCGCTCGCCATGGCGATCAACGACCTCATCCTCTGGTACGCGGGCGCCGCGCCGACCTTCGCGATCGTCTACATCGTGTCCGCCGTCGTCGGGCGGCGCCGTGATCGCCGGAGGGCTGTCGTGGCTGGCGGTGCGCGGCCTGGCACGCGCGGGTGCCCTCGACCGGTTCGCGGCAGGACGCGAGCTCCGGCGCGGTCTGACGTGCCGACGCGTGACGCGTCGTCGCTCGGCCCCGCGTCGGTCGAGGCGCGGGGCTGGGGCTGGCGGCACGGCGGACGGCGCAGCCCCGCGCGTGCACGACCTCGACCTCGACATCGAGCCGGGCGAGCGCGTGCTGCTGCTCGGTGCCTCGGGGTCGGGCAAGTCGACGCTGCTGCACGGGCTCGCGGGCGTGCTCGGCGGCGAGGACGAGGGCGAGACCGTCGGCGAGCTGCTCGTCGACGGGCGTGCCGGCCTCCACGTCCCGCGGTCGTGCCGGCCTCGTGCTGCAGGATCCCGACGCCCAGGTGATGCTGGCGCGCGTCGGCGACGACGTGGCGTTCGGCTGCGAGAACCTCGGCGTCCCGCGCGACGAGATCTGGCCGCGCGTGGCGCGAGCGCTCGACGCCGTCGGGCTCGACCTGCCGCTCGATCACGCGACCGCCGCAGCTGTCGGGCGGGCAGAAGCAGCGACTCGCGCTGGCCGGCGTGCTCGCCATGCGGCCGGGGCTGATCCTGCTCGACGAGCCCACCGCGAACCTCGATCCCGACGGCGTCCGCGAGGTGCGCGACGCGGTCGCCGGCGTCGCTCGAGGAGACGGGCGCGACGCTCGTCGTGGTCGAGCATCGTGTGTACGTGTGGCTTCCGCGTCGTCGACCGCGTCGTCGTGCTCGGCGCAGAGGGCGGGCTCCTCGCCGACGGGCCACCCGGCGACGTCCTCGCGTCCCGCGGGGCCGAGCTCCGTGCCGCCGGGGTCTGGGTTCCCGGCGAGGTCCCGTGGCGTGCTTCGGCGCCCGAAGCGCCGTCGGCGCATCCGCTGCTCGCCGCGGATCGGCTCGACGTCGCGCGGGTCGCCGGCTCACCCGGTACTGCGGGGCGTCGATGTGCACGTCGATGCCGGCCGGATCCTCGCCGTGCACGGGGCCGAACGGCATCGGCAAGTCGACGCTGGCGCTGACCCTCGCCGGGCTGCTCCGCCCCGAGGCGGGTCGGCTCGAGCCGAGCGTCGCGCTGGCGGACGGCCTGCGCGGCGAGCCGAGGCGCTGGCGGTCACGCGACCTGCTGACGCGCATCGGCACCGTGTTCCAGAGCCCCGAGCACCAGTTCCTCACCGCGACGGTGCGGGCCGAGCTCGAGGTGGGGCCGCGCGCGCTCAGGCTCGGCGCCGAGGAGCGTGCGTCGCGAGTCGACGAGCTGCTCGGCGCGCTCCGCCTCGAACGACTGGCCGAGGCGAACCCGTTCACGCTCTCGGGCGGCGAGAAGCGGCGCCTCACGGTCGCCACCGCGCTGGCGACGCGGCCCCGCATGCTCGTGCTCGATGAGCCGACGTTCGGACAGGACTCCTCGACCTGGCGGGAGCTCGCGCGACTCATCGTGGGACTCCGCGACGAGGGCGTCGGGATCGTCGCGGTGACGCACGATGACGTGTTCGTCGATGCGGTCGCCGATCTCCGCCTCGAGCTCGGCGGCACGATGGGCGGTGCGGTGCACGCCGTCGACCGTCTGCACTCGACGTGGTCCAGTCGAGCCGCCGGCCATCGCACCGGAGGTGGCGACACGACTCCGGAGGTGCGCCGATGAGTATCGCCGCCGTGCGCCCGGGTCTTCCGCTGGCGACCGTGAACCCGGTGGCGAAGGTCGCCGCCACCGTGCCGCTCAGCATCGTGCTGGTGCTCACCCTTGACGCGGTCTCGGCGACCGTCGCGATCGTCTGCGAGCTCCTGCTGTTCACCGCGGTGGGCCTCGGCCCGTAGCTCTGGTCGCCGCGAACCTGGCCGGTCTGGATCGCCGCGCCGCTCACCGGGCTCAGCATGGTGCTCTACGGTGCGCCGTCGGGGGCGGTGCTCTGGGACTTCGGCGTCATCCACGTCACCGAGGGATCGGTGCAGATCGGGCTCGCGACCACCGTGCGCGTGCTCGCGATCGCGCTGCCGGCGGTGGTGCTCTTCCTCACGATCGATCCGACCGATCTCGCCGACGGGCTCGCGCAGACGCTCCGCCTCCCTGCGCGCTTCGTCCTCGGCGCGCTCGCGGCGCTGCGGCTCGTGGGTTCGTCGATCGACGACTGGCGCACGCTCAGCCTCGCGCGCAGGGCCCGCGGGGTCGCCGATCGCGGCGTCATCCGTCGTGGACTCGGCCAGGCGTTCGCCCTGCTGGTGCTCGCGATCCGGCGGGGCAGCACCCTTGCCACCGCGATGGAGGCTCGAGGCTTCGGCGCGCCGGGTGTGCGGACGTGGGCTCGCGCGGCGCATTTCGGGCGCACCGAGTGGGTCGTCATCGCGGTCGGATGCCTCGTCGCCGCGACGTCCGCGACCGCGGCGATCGCGACGGGAAGCTGGAATGTCATCTGGTCCTGACGCGCGGGCGGATGCCGAGGACGCGGCGGGGCCGGTCCCAGCACGTGGGAGCGACGGGGAGCCGACGCCATCGGCGGTGCGAGCCGTGCTGGCGGCAGCCCGCGGCATCCGTGGCCCGCTCGTGCTCATCGACGGCCCGAGCGGTTCCGGCAAGTCGACCCTGGCCGATGCGCTGCGATCCTCGTGGCCGGGAGTTCGGCCCGGACTCGTTCGACTCGACGACGTCTACCCGGGATGGTCGGGTCTGGAGCGTGCGGGCGACGCGCTCGCCCGCACGCTCGTGCCGCGGCACCGGCGCGGCGCGGTCGGCAACTGGCGGCGGTGGGACTGGGAGCGTGATCGCCTGGGAGCGCTCGAGCAGGTACGCCCCGGCTCGGCGCTCATCATCGAGGGGTGCGGTGCGTTCGCGGCGGGCGCCAGCGTCGCCGACGCCGTGCGGATCTGGATGACTGCGCCCGACGCAATCCGCAAGCGGCGCGCACTCGAGCGCGACGACGGGGCCTACGACCCGTACTGGAACCTCTGGGAGCGTCAGTGGCGCCGGTACGTGCATCGCACGACCCCCGAGCGTTACGCGGCGCTCAGGCTCCGCGCCGCACCCGAGGGGCGTGTCGAGCCCGTGCCGGTCGCAGGCGCGGATCCTGTGCACGTCCCAGTCCGAGGGCTAACGTAGTGCCATGAGCGCAGACACGGGAGCAGCACAGTATGTCGCCGAGTTCATCGACGGCCCGCTGGAGGGGGAGTTCGAGCACCGCATCCTCGTCGGCGGCAAGCCCGAGTCGCGCGTCGGCATGATCGCCGCCGTCGACGGGCTGGAGTCGCTGTTCTGGTACGACGCCGTCGACGAACGCGACGTCAACGGACAGGTCCGGGTTCGGTTCCGCTTCGACGCCGACGACTCCGACCCGGTCGAGTTCGACGAGGACGACAACGACTGAGCCCGCGTCCGGCCCGGGTCAGTCGCCGAGCCGGCCCGGCGGGGGTCAGTCGCCCTGGCCGGCGAAGAAGGCGCCGATGAGCGTCGCCGGGTTCGTGAGGCGCCAGACCGGGCCCGGATCGCGGATGTCGCCGGTGAGCTGCAGCGGTGACGCGATCTCGCCGGTCGCCGTCGGCACGCTGACGCGTCCGACCTCGCGTCCCTCGGGTGCGGTCGAGAACCCGTCCACCGAGACGGATGCCTCGCCGAACTCGCTGCCCCACGCGGCATCCGATCGACTCACCGAGGCGACGAGGTCGGCGCGGTCGCCCCAGGGCGCCTCGACGCGGGCGTAGGGCGTTCCGGCGGCGATGACCGTGATCGGCGCGGATGCCGCGGCGGTCGACTCGACTGCGGTCGCAACCGCGGGGTCGAGGGTCTCGTAGTCGGGCATGAGCAGCATCGCGCCCGTGATCCGGCGGGGGCCGCCTTCGACGCCCTCCACTGCGGGAAGCTCGGCCGTGAAGACGTAGCTGAGCGCGGCCTGGTCGGTGAAGCTGCGCGTGATCGCCCGCACGTCGCCGTCGCTCTCGCGGCCCACGAGGTCGGGCACGTTGCGTGCGCCGAGCGGGGCGGCGCCCGGGTCGTCGAGCATCGCCGCGAGCTCCTCGTCGGCGAGGATCATGGCGGCCAGCCGCGCGAGCTCTTCGGCAGTGCCGACATTGTCGCCGGAGAGCCCGGTGGCGTCGTCGACGCGGGTGGCGGTGAAGCCCTGTTCGGCGAGCCAGGCGTTGGCGGCTTCGACGTACGGTTCGACGCCGCCGAATGCCCAGCGCACGAGCGTGTCGGCGTGGTTGTTGCTCGACGCCAGCAGCACGGCCCGCACGACGTCGCGTTCCGTCCACGTCTCGCCGGGCAGGACGGGCATCGCGCGGGAACCCTCGCCCGAGTACCTGAGGTAGTCGGTGTAGTCCTCGGGGCCGATCGGGATGGCCGGACCGGCGCGTCGGCCGACAACGGCAGCGAGTCGAGGGTCACGAGGAGGGTCACCATCTTCGCGGCGCCGCCGATCGGCACGGCGGCCGGGTCGCCCGCCGTCGCGACGGTCTCGCTCGCGCCGTCATCGCCGACCACCGCGATGGCGCTCGCACCCGTCTGGGGCAGCGTCAACGCGGGAACCTCGGTCGCGGCGGCGGCGGCCGGCTCGAGCCGCACCGACACCTCGGGAAGCGGGCCGAGGAGCATTGCGGGGCCGTACACGCCGATGCCGAGGATGGCGATCGAGCCGACGACGATGCCGATGATCCGGCCGGGGGAAATCATGGAGTCAGCGTAACCCGGCCGGGATCATGCCCAGCCCAGCTCGTGCAGCCGATCGTCGTCGATGCCGTAGAAGTGGGCGATCTCATGCACGAGGGTGATGTGGATCTCGTCGCGCAGCTCGCGCTCGTCGGCCACGATCGCGAGCAGCGGCTCGCGATAGAGGATGATGCGGTCGGGCATCTCGCCCAGGCCGTACCGGTCGCGCTCGGTCAGCGCGTATCCGTCGTAGAGGCCCAGCACGTCGAGCGATCCGTCCTCGGGCCGGTCCTCGACGACGAAGACGACGTTCTCGAGCCCGTCGACCATGTCGTCGGGCAGCTGGTCGAGCTCGTCGACGACGATGGCCTCGAACGCTTCGGCATCGAGTTCCACGACCTGCTCCGATCGGAGGCGGGAGAAGAAGAGTTACGGGGCGTGAACCGGCGATCGCTTCGTGGACCCTGCACCACGACCAGTCGCTCCTTGGGGTGAGTAACGGGGCTTGAACCCGCGACCTCCTGGACCACAACCAGGCGCTCTACCGACTGAGCTATACCCACCATGTGTCGACCGCCGAGACGATCTGGCAACTCAAAAGAGACTACTACACCTTGGCCTCGAACTCGTCCACAACGGCAGCCGCGAGGGTCTGCAGCTCCTGGCTCGACGGACCGGGGTCGGCCACGAAGATCGCGCGGCGGTAGTACTGCAGCTCGCGGATGGACTCGAGGATGTCGGCGAGCGCGCGATGGCCGCCGTTCTTGGCGGGGGAGTTGAAGTAGGCGCGCGGGTACCAGCGCTTCGCGAGCTCCTTGATGGAGGAGACGTCGACGTTGCGGTAGTGCAGGTGGGCGTCGAGGCGCGGCATGAACTTGGCGAGGAACGAGCGGTCGGTGCCGATCGAGTTGCCCGCCAGCGGTGCCTTCTGCTCGTCGGGAACGTGCTTCAGCACGTACTCGAGCACCTCGTACTCGGCTTCGGCGACGCTGACGCCGTTGGGGATCTCCTCGATGAGCCCGGACTCGGTGTGCATCGCGCGCACGAACTCGCCCATGTTCTCGAGGGCGCTCGCGTCGGGCTTGATGACGATGCTGAGCCCGGCGTCGACGGGATTGAGCTCGTAGTCGGTGATCACGACGGCGATCTCGACGAGTTCGTCGACCTCGAGGTCGAGGCCGGTCATCTCGCAGTCGATCCAGACCAGTCGGTCGCTCGGGGTTGCCATGCGGCGAGTCTACCGGGGCCGTCGGACAGGCGACCGGCGCGGGCGGAGTCCACCCGCTCCTAGGCTGGGCGGGTGGCGACCTTCGACGAGCTCCTGCGCGCGATCGACGCTGCCCGAGCGCGACGGACGCGGATGGTGGTCGGCGTCTCGGGCTTCGGCGGCGCGGGCAAGTCGACGCTCGCGCGCCGCCTCGTCGACGCGGTGCGCGGCAGCGCACGGGTGCGCGGCGACGACTTCATCGACCCGACCCTGGCCGGCGAACGCTCCGCGGACTGGTCGGCGGTGGAGCGGATGCGGCTGCGGCGCGAGGTGGTCGACCCGTTCCGCGCCGGCATCCCGAGCACGTTCCGCCGCTACGACTGGGTGACGGCCGCCCTCGGCCCACACCGAGCCGCTGCCGACGGCCGACGTGCTCGTAGTCGATGCGGTGGGCCTGTTCCACCCCGATCTCGACGGGGCGCTCGACCTGCGGGTGTGGGTCGACGTCGGCCTCGACGTCGCGACGCTCCGCGGCAAGGCACGTGACCACCGCGCCGGCAACGGATCACGACCGCCTGTGGGACGACGTCTGGACGCCGAACGAGCGCGACTTCGCGGAGCGATTCCATCCGCGGGAGGCCGCCGACGTGCGGTACGTGCCCGAGGGCGACGCCGAACGCGGCGGATGACGCGACACGGCCGAGCGGGAGGCGGGGATTCGCGGCATCCGAGTGCCGCGCGGTGCCCCCGGCAGGAATCGAACCTGCGACCGACAGATTAGAAGGCTGCTGCTCTATCCGCTGAGCTACGGGGGCCGACCCCGCCCAGCATACCGGGCGCGGCCGAGTCACCCCTCGGTGGGCACGTGCACGTCATCGTCGGGTTCGAGCGAGGCGGCACCCGACGATCGCCGATGCAGTGCGAGGCCGATGAGCGGGAACAACAGCACCGAGAGCATGCCCGCACCGACGAGGGCGGCAGCGGTGCCGCTCGTGAGGTCCCCGGCGTCGACGCCGATCGCCGTCACCGCGACGATGATCGGCAGGCCGGTGGCGCCGAAGAGCGCCGTCGCCGCGAGGTCTCGACGACTCGATCCGGCCGGCGCGGCGAGCAGCGAGGGAAGCCCGCGCACGACGAGGAAGAGCACCAGGCAGATCGGGACGAGGGCGAGGGTCCTGCCGTCGGCGAAGAGAGCCTCCAGGTCGAAGGTGATGCCCGTGTAGATGAAGAAGATCGGCACGAGGAATCCGTAGCCGAGCGCCTCGATCTTGCCCTCGATGATCTCGACGTCGTGCTCCGGCGCGCCCGTGAGCAGGAGACGGTAGAGCACGCCCGCGGTGAACGCGCCGAGGAGCATGTCGAGGTCGAGCACGACGCTGAGTGCGACGAGTGCGACGAGCACCAGCACGACGAGGCGCACGCCGAACTGGCCGCTCGTGTGCAGCGTGGCCGTGATGATGCGATGCATTCGACGCCCCCCGCCGCGCGCCGCGAACCAGATGGCCGCGCCGGCCACCACCGCGAACGCGACCAGCACGAGCGCGGCGACGATGGGCGACCGGCCGCTCAGGAAGAGCGAGATGGCCAGCAGTGGGCCGAACTCGCCGACCGCGCCGAGGGCGATCACGGCGACCCCGAACGGCGTCCTCAGGTCGCCGGAGTCGCGGAGGACCGGCATGATCGTGCCGAGCGCCGTGGACGTGAGGGCGACGCCGATGAACGCCGCCGCGGGCAGGCTCGGGGCGAGCAGCACCGCGACGCCGAATCCGGCGGCGAGGGAGATGACCCAGCCGATCGCGGCGCGGCTGAGCGGCCGCCCGCGGATCGTGCCGAAGTCGATCTCGTTCCCGGCGAGGAAGAACAGCATCGCCAGCCCGAACTCCGACAGGAACGACGCGAAGTCGTCGGGGATGATCCATCCGAGCACCGCAGGGCCGAGGAGGAGTCCGAGCACGATCTCGAACACGACGAGCGGGATCGCGATCCACCGGCTGAGCGCACGCACCAGCAGCGGCGCCGCGACGGCGATCGCCGGAATGAGCACCAGCGTCATGATCGAAACGTCCATGTCGGCACCCCCGGATCCCCGTCGCACGAACGTGCTCCCTGCCGTGATGGTAGCGGAGCCGGGACGGGCGCCGTCGGCCTCGCAGGACACGGAGGATCGTCGGCCGACCGGCGTCGCTGCGAGGAGGCGTTTCGTCCGCGAAACACGGCGGCGGTATCGTCGAGGAATGCGCGACCTGCAAGCGAGCATCATCGCCGAACTCAATGTCAGCCCGGTCATCGACCCCGCCGAGCAGGTGCGTGCTCGGATCGACTTCCTCAAGGCGTACCTGCGCACGACGAGGGCGGCCGGATTCATCCTCGGCATCAGCGGCGGGCAGGACTCCTCGCTCGCTGGTCGACTCTGCAAGCTCGCCGTCGAGGAGCTGATCGCCGAGGGCGACACCGCGCGGTTCATCGCCGTGCGGCTGCCCTACGACGTGCAGCACGACGAGGCCGATGCGCTGGTCGCCCTCGAGTTCATCCAGCCGCAGGAATCGGTCGAGTTCAATATCCAGGCCGCGGTGGACGGGCTCGGCGAGGAGTACTTCGACGCGACCGGAGTGCCCTTGAGCGACTTCGGCAAGGGCAACGTGAAGGCACGCATGCGCATGGTCGCGCAGTACGCGATGGCCGGTGAGAACGCCCTGCTCGTGATCGGCACCGACCACGCAGCCGAGGCGGTCACCGGGTTCTTCACGAAGTACGGCGATGGCGGTGCCGATGTCCTGCCGCTCACCGGGCTCACGAAACGCCAGGGCCGGGCGGTGCTGCAGTACCTCGGGGCACCTGAGCGCATCTACCTCAAGGTGCCCACCGCCGACCTGCTCGACGGGGATCCCGGACAGGCCGACGAGGCGAACCTCGGCCTGAAGTACCACGACATCGACGCCTACCTCGAGGGCGAGGAGATCGATCCCGCCATCGCGGAGCGCATCGAGGCCCGCTTCCTCCAGACGCGGCACAAGCGTGCGGTGCCGGTGTCGATGTTCGACGACTGGTGGATCTGACCGGTCGCTACGCCCGGGCGTCGTCGAGGGTCTGCGTGGGCGCCGTGTCCGCCTCGTGCGGCTGGGCGTCGAGCGTCGCCGACTGGTAGCGCTCGTGATGCTGCTCGGCGACCCAGGCGTCCTGCTCCTCGACGGCGGTCTGCTCGGGCTCCTGCCGCTGCGTGCGCCAGCGGACGAGGTCGTTCTGGAACTGCTTGCGCGTGCGCGCCGGACGCCGCTGCCAGTCGAGCAGTCGGTCGCGGAACTCGACGACCGCGGGGTCGAGCTGGTAGCCGAACGTGGCGGACGCGCGCTTGAGCTCGTGCAGCTGGTGCGCGGCCCAGTTCGCGGCGACATCCGAACCGCGGATCGGCAGCAGGCGCACCACCAGGTCGGCCTGGCCGACGGCGCGGTCGCTGAGCACCTGCTCCTGCGGAGTGAGCGAGTTCCACACCGATGCTTCGGTCGCCGCGTCGACGAGCGCCGCGATGGCCGCGGTCTTCGCCTCGCGGTCGCGCTGGGCGACGACACGCCTGATCGCGGCGGACGCGATCCACGCGGCGAGCAGCCCGGCCGCGAGGACCGCGACGAAGAGCACCACGCCCGCGAAGACCGTGGGCCGCGCGGCGCTCGAGGTGAGCCAGGAGACGAGGTCGTTCCACCACTGCATGGGGGCAGGCTACCCGTGGCCGACGCCCGCGCGCCCGAGGCGCGACGGCGTGCCCGCATCGCGCGAGCAATCGGTCACCGGAAGCACTCCGCGGCATCCGCGGGCGACCAGAACTCGCCGAGCTCCATCGATCGGATGCCGCCGCCGAGGAGGCGGCGCGCAGTGTAGCGCTCGACCCCGTCGACATTCAGGCGTTCGATATGGCCGAGCACTGCGCCGCCGGTTCGCGCCACCCGCCACAGCCCGGCGGCGACGGCGATGATGGTGAGGCCGGGCGGTGCGACCGGAAAGCTCTCGCGCGGGGCGGCGAGCACGGTGGCGGACATGGCACTCCTCTCGTCGTGCAGCCGGCCCTGCGTCTGCGACGAGGCTATGTCGGGCCACCGACATCCGGAACCGAGCGGAGCTCAGGGCAACGAATCGCCTGGGCCATCTCCTGGGTCGCGAGGTCGGCGTCGACCGCGCCACTGGCCCGTGCCGCCCACTCAGCCGAGCACGGTGCCGTGCGCCGCGAACGGTTCGATGCGCGCGATCTCGTCGTCGTCGAGCGGGGCGGCGTCGAGCGCGGCGACGTTCTGCTCGAGCTGGGCGACGCTCGACGCGCCGATGAGGGCGCTCGCCACGAGCGGTTCGCGAAGCACCCAAGAGAGTGCGAGCTGCGCGATGCTCTGCCCGCGTTCCTTGGCGATGGCGTCGAGGCCGCGCATCCGCTCGAGGTACTCGGCGCTGATCTCCTCGGGCGAGAGGAAACGGCTCGTGGCCGCGCGCGAGTCCGCGGGCACGTCGCCCGTGAGGTAGCGGTCGGTCAGCAGGCCCTGGGCGAGCGGCGAGAAGACGATGCTCGCTGCGCCGACATCCTCGAGCGCCGGGAAGAGCCCGTCCTCGATGTGCCGGTCGAACATCGAGTACCGCGGCTGGTGGATGAGCAGGGGCACACCCTCGGCCTCGAGCGCGGATGCCGCGGCGCGGGTCTGCTCGGGATCGTAGTTCGAGATGCCCACGTAGAGTGCCTTGCCCTGGCGTACCGCGCTTGCGAGCGCCCCCATCGTCTCCTCGATCGGCGTCTCGGGGTCGGGGCGGTGCGAATAGAAGATGTCGACGTAGTCGAGCCCGAGCCGCCCGAGGCTCTGGTCGAGCGACGAGAGCAGGTACTTGCGCGAGCCGAAGTCGCCGTACGGACCGGGCCACATGTCGTAGCCCGCCTTCGACGAGATGATGAGCTCGTCCCGGTAGGGGGACAGGTCGGTCGCGAGGAGGCGACCGAAGTTCTCCTCGGCGCTGCCGGCCGGCGGGCCGTAGTTGTTCGCGAGATCGAAGTGCGTGATGCCGAGGTCGAACGCGCGGCGGACGATCGCGCGTTGCGTGTCGAGCGGACGATCGTGCCCGAAGTTGTGCCACAGGCCGAGCGAGAGCGCCGGCAGCTTGAGGCCGCTCCTCCCGACGCGGTTGTATCGCATGTGGTCGTAGCGTTCCGGAGTGGCGACGAAGGTCATGCCGTTACTCTATGGCGATGGAAAGCCACGTTCTGGCCGGCGGCTGCTTCTGGTGCCTGGATGCCGTCTACCGCACACTCCGGGGCGTCGGCGACGTCGTCTCGGGCTACACCGGCGGCACCGCGCCGAACCCGAGCTATGAGGCCGTCTGCACGGCACCACGGGTCATGCCGAGGCGTGCGCGTCGATTCGACCCGACGTCATCCCGCGCGAGTGATCCTCGACGTCTTCTTCGTGCACGACCCGACCCAGCTGATCGGCAGGGGCGGATGTCGGCACCAGTACCGCTCGGCGATGTTCTTCGCCGACGACGACAGCGAGCGGCTTCGAGGCCGCCGCGAACGCGGCGGACTGGTGGCCGGGCGGTCGTGACCACGATCGAGCCGCTCGGCGACTTCTTCCGCGCCGAGGAGTACCACCAGGACTTCTTCGCGAAGAACCCGGGCCAGGGCTACTGCGTCGCGGTCGCGCTCCCGAAGGTGAACAAGATCCGGCAGTCCTACGCCGACTACGTCCTCGCCTGACCGACTCGTCCTCGACAGCGCCCCCGTGCCGCCGCTCGCGCACGGGAGCGCACTCCTCCGACCGCCGGCATGCCGCTGCCGCCGATGCTGGTGCGACGCGGCATCCGGGGCCTGGTCCGGCACGAGCAGCTCCGGATGCCGCGAGCCGCCGATCCGCGGTGGCGCAGACCGAGGAGCACAGACATGACCGACACCATCACCGTGACCGGAGTCGTGGGCGCCGACCCGCGCGTCCACGTCACCACGCAGGGGCTCACGATCACCTCGTTCCGCCTGGCGTCCACCCGGCGGTACTTCGATCGCACCAAGGGCGCATGGGAGGACGGCGAGACCAACTGGTACACGGTCTCCGGCTTCCGCCAGCTCGCGCACAACGCGGCGGCCTCCGTGCGCAGGGGCGACCGCGTCGTCGTGCACGGCCGACTCCGGCTCCGAGCCTGGGAGAACGGCGAGAAGTCCGGCACCGCGATCGAGATCGAGGCCGACTCGATCGGGCACGACCTCGCCTGGGGCACGACGGTGCTCACCAAGGTGCGACGCGAGAGTTCGGGCGAGGCCGAGCGTCCCTCCGCAACGGCGGAAGCAGGCGGTTGGCCCGGCGTCGAGTCCGCCCCGGAGACGCCCGCCGCCCTCGAGGGATCCGATGGCGTCCGGAAGCCCAGGAGGACCCGGAGGCAGCGGGTGGCGACGTGACCGACGCTCGACCGGACGCCGCTCGCGTTCGCCGAGTGAGGGCGGCGCGCACGGCTGCCCGGTCGAGCTCGGTTCCCCGAATAGACTCGCCCGGGCGGTCGCCACCGCCGGAACCGGGCGGTCGCCGCCGCCGGAACAAGGGGAGCGATGGCACCGCGTCTGGGCATCACCGCGGTCCTGGCGCTCGCCGGGGCCGCGTTCGTGGCGGGCGTCAGCGGCTGCACGGCAGCTCCACCGCCCGCATCCTCGGCATCGCCGTCCGCGCCGACCGAGACGGCGCCGGCCACCGGGAGCGCGACGCCGAGCCTGAGTCCCGACCTCGCGGCGTCCGAGAACCTCGCCTTCTTCGACGCGGTGAACCTCGGCGTCGTCGCTGCGAACGCATCGGCGGGCGGGCGCGACTTCGTCGATGCGCTCGTCACGGCGGGGTTCGACAAGTCCCGGATGGAGGTCACGGCCGACCGCACCACGGTCGACCTGCAGGCGGACTCGGTGCAGTTCGCAGTGCTCTTCAGCGAGGAGTGCCTCGTGGGCCAGTACGGCCCGGCTTCCGGCGGCTACCACAGTGCGGTGCGCCCGGCACTCGGCACCGGTGGCTGTCTCGTGGGCGAGACGCGACCCATAGACTGGTAGGCGACATGGCGGATTACATTTACTCGATGGTGCGCGCCCGCAAGGCGGTCGGCGACAAGGTCATTCTCGACGACGTGACGATGGCGTTCCTCCCCGGAGCGAAGATCGGCGTCGTCGGCCCGAACGGCGCGGGCAAGTCCACGATCCTCAAGATCATGGCCGGGCTCGACCAGCCCTCCAACGGCGAGGCGCGGCTGACCCCCGGCTACTCGGTCGGCATCCTGATGCAGGAGCCGGTGCTCGACGAGTCGAAGACCGTGCTCGAGAACGTGCAGGAGGGCGTCGGCCCGATCAAGGCGAAGCTCGACCGGTTCAACGAGATCTCACACGCGATGGCCGAGCCAGACGCCGACTTCGATGCGCTCCTCGCCGAGATGGGCACCCTGCAGGAGGCCATCGACGCGGCCGACGCGTGGGACCTCGACTCGCAACTCGAGCAGGCGATGGACGCGCTGCGGTGCCCGCCCGGCGATGAGCAGGTGTCGGTGCTCTCGGGCGGTGAGAAGCGCCGCGTCGCGCTCTGCAAGCTCCTGCTGCAGAAGCCCGACCTGCTCCTCCTCGACGAGCCCACCAACCACCTCGACGCCGAGAGCGTGCTCTGGCTCGAGCAGCACCTCGCCAAGTACCCCGGCGCCGTGCTCGCCGTCACCCACGACCGGTACTTCCTCGACCACGTCGCCGAATGGATCTGCGAGGTCGACCGCGGTCGCCTCTACCCGTACGAGGGCAACTACTCGACGTACCTCGAGAAGAAGCAGGAGCGCCTGACCGTCCAGGGCAAGAAGGACGCGAAGCTCGCCAAGCGACTCGCCGACGAGCTCGACTGGGTGCGATCCAATGCGAAGGGCCGCCAGGCGAAGTCGAAGGCCCGCCTCGCGCGCTACGAGGAGATGGCGACCGAGGCCGAGCGCACGCGCAAGCTCGACTTCGAGGAGATCCAGATCCCGCCGGGCCCGCGGCTCGGCGACATCGTGCTCGAGGCGAAGAAGCTCAAGAAGGGCTTCGGCGACCGCGTGCTCATCGAGGGCCTCAGCTTCACGCTTCCCCGCAACGGCATCGTCGGGATCATCGGCCCGAACGGCGTCGGCAAGACCACGCTGTTCAAGTCGATCGTCGGACTCGAGCCCCTCGACGACGGCCAGCTGAAGGTCGGCGATACCGTCAAGATCTCGTACGTCGACCAGTCGCGCGGCGGCATCGACCCGAACAAGTCCCTGTGGGAGGTCGTCTCCGACGGGCTCGACTACATCCAGGTCGGCAAGACCGAGGTGCCGAGCCGCGCGTACGTCTCGACGTTCGGCTTCAAGGGGCCCGACCAGCAGAAGCGGGCCGGCGTCCTCTCGGGCGGTGAGCGCAACCGCCTGAACCTCGCGCTCACCCTGAAGCAGGGCGGCAACCTGCTCCTCCTCGACGAGCCCACCAACGACCTCGACGTCGAGACGCTCTCGAGCCTCGAGAACGCCCTGCTCGAGTTCCCCGGCTGCGCCGTGGTCATCACCCACGACCGGTGGTTCCTCGACCGCATCGCCACCCACATCCTGGCCTACGAGGGCACCGACGAGAACCCGTCGCACTGGCACTGGTTCGAGGGCAACTTCGAGGCGTACGAGGCGAACAAGATCGAGCGGCTCGGCCCCGAGGCCGCGAAGCCGCATCGCTCCGCCTACCGCAAGCTCACCAGGGACTGACATGCGCCTGCACGTGCCCACGCCGCTGCGCTGGTCCGACCTCGACGCCTACGGTCACGTGAACAACGCCCGGATGCTGAGCCTGCTCGAGGAGGCTCGCATCCAGGCGTTCTGGGTGAGCAGCGACACCCCCGAGCACGCGGTCGGCGCATCCACCGCGGTCATCGACGCGACGCCGGGCGCGAGCACGATCACGCTCATCGCCCGGCAGGAGGTCGAGTACCTCGCCCCGATCCCGTACCAGCGCCAGCCGCTCGACATCGAGCTCTGGATCGGGTACATGGGCGGCGCGAGCCTCGACGTCTGCTACGAGGTGTTCTCGCCCGTCGGCGTGGAGCCGCGCGTGCTGTACACGCGGGCGGTCACCACGATCGTGCTCGTCGACACCGCCACGGAGCGACCGCGCCGCATCGACGAGCGGGAGCGGGCCGCATGGGAGCCGTACCTCGGCGAATCGCTCACCTTCCGTCGCCGCTGACGCGGCTCACCGATCGAGCGGCTCGTCGCTGAACGACCCCTCCCACACGGCCCGGCTGCCGGACTCGCCGATCTGCACGACGGTCCATGCCGCCCCGGCCGTCACCGCGAGCGCGGCAAGGGTGAGCACGGCGTTCGCGGTGATCCGCAGGCCGCGCGCTGGGCGTCGCGGTTCCGACTCCGTCGCCCGACGGGCGGCCAGCAGTTCCACAACCGCCCACGCGGCGATGAGCACGCCAACCGAGAGCAGCCCCCACAGCCACGGCACGATCGACTCACCGAGCCCCGTGTGCACCTGGATGAGCGGAGCGGCGGGCACCCGCACCTCGAGCCACTTGCCGGCCTCGATCGTGAGGAGCCCCAGCGGCACCAGCACGATCGCGGCGATCAGGACCGGGAGCCACAGCACCCGCCGGGCGGCCGGCCACGCCGCGATCACGACGAGGGCGAGCCCAACGAGCGGCACGAGCACGATGACGGCGTGCACGAGCAGGACGTGCAGCGGCAGGTCCGCGAAGACGTAGTCCATCGCGGCACGCCTCAGGACGTCGCCACGATGCGGTCGCCGGAGACGGCGACCGGGATCGACGACAGCGGCTCCAGGGCGGGTCCGTTCAGGACATCGCCGGTCGTCGCGTCGTACATCGAGCCATGGCACGGGCAGTGGAACTCGTTGCCTGCGGCGGCCACCACGCATTGCTGGTGGGTGCAGATCGCACTGAACGCCACGACCTGGCCGGCCGTCGGCTGGGCGATGAGGGCGGGCGCTCCCTTGATGGTCGCGTCGATGCTGCCGCCGACGGGCACGTCGGCGAGCGCCGCGACGTCCTCGCCGACCGGCGGCGCGTCGGGCGCAGCGCTCGGCTCCTCCGCGGCGGGCTCCTCAGTGATCGTCGGCGTCGGCGTCGGCGTCGCGGTGGGGGAGGCCGATTCGCTCGGGGCATCCGCAGCGCACCCGGCGAGTGCGAGCGCGCTGCCGACCGCGCCGGCCGAGCCGAGCGTCAGGATGGTGCGCCTGGTGAGGTCTGTGGGGTCCGTCATCGCCTGAGCTCCTTCGTTCACGTCGCTCGCGCCGAGTGCGCGCCATTTCCTCATTCTGGGCGAATCGGCGCCGGACGTGCGGCAACCCACAGGATTCATTCAGTCGTATGGATCCGTCGAAGACCACCGGCACAGGAGAACACGAGATCCGGACGCGTTCGGTTCAGTCGAGTGCGTCGTGCTCGGGCACCCGGATCATGCCCTCCTGCGCGACGCTCGCCACGAGCACCCCGTCGCGCGTGTAGATGCGTCCGAGGGCGAGCCCGCGCCCGCCGCTCGCCGACGGCGACTCCTGCACGTACAGCAGCCACTCGTCGACCCGCGCGTCGCGGTGCCACCACATCGCATGGTCGAGGCTCGCGACCTTGAGTCCGGGCGTCGCCCAGGCGACGCCGTGGGCGCGCAGGACCGGTTCGAGGATCGAGTAGTCGCTCGCGTACGCGAGCGCCGCGCGGTGCTGCTTGGGGTCGTCGGGGAGCCGGCCGAACGCCTTCATCCAGACCGCCTGGCGCGGCACGCGCTCACCGTCGACGCTGAGGTACACCGGCGACGGGATGTGCCGCACGTCGAAGGCGCGCTCGTTCGACCAGTACCTGGCCACGTCGTGGTCGAGCTCGCCGAGGATGTCTGCGGTCGACGGGAGCGACTCGGGGTCGGGCAGGTCCGCAGGCATGTCGAGCTGGTGCTCGACGCCCTCGTCGTGCGTCTGGAACGACGCGATCAGCGACAGGATCGGCTCGCCGTGCTGGAAGGCCTGCGTGCGTCGCGTGGAGAACGAGCGGCCGTCGTGGATGCGGTCGACCGAGAAGGTGATCGGATGCTGCACGTCGCCCGGCCGCAGGAAGTAGCCGTGCATGGAGTGGATGGTGCGGTCGGCCGGCACGGTGTGCATGGCGGCGACGATGGACTGCGCGAGCACCTGTCCGCCGAACACGCGCCCGAGCGGCATCCACTGCGACGGCCCGGTGAAGATGTCCTCGCGTGGTGCGAGCACCCGTATCGGTGAGGTTCAGGGTGCTCAGCAGGCCGTCGATGGGACCGTTCATCGTTCCTCCGTGTCGGTGGGGCGTTGGCCGCTGGACGCCGGCGGAAGCGCGGCTCGCCGGTGCGGCGGCGCTCCCTTGGTAGTTTAGACAGGAGATGGTTCAACGACTCACGCTGGCCGACAGCCTTTCGCTCGGCGACCTGCACACCTACCTGCAGCGCGCCGGGCGTGTCGAAGACGGTTCCGTACGGCTCATCGCGGGCTCCGGCATCCTCGCCGTGTACACCGCGATCCTCTATCCACGCGGCATCCTCGACGAGAGCCCGACGGTGCTCGGGCTGCGGACGTTCGAACTGGTCGACACCGAGGACTTCGACGCGGTCGTGCCGATGCGTTCGTTCGTCGAGCGCATCGTGCGTGCCCGGGCCGAACTGGGCGAGGACGACGAGTCGCGTCCGGTGAGCATGTCGCGGCCGCCCGAGGTGAACACGGTCACCTGGGCGGGCATCTCGCCGCCGCGAGGCGGCTGGCGGCCCCTCGGCGAGACGGATGCCGCGACGCTCGAGTCCGCGGCCCGTGCAGGCATCGCCGAGGTCGCCGAGGCCATCCCCGCGGGCACGGGGGAGCAGCTCGTGCAGCGGGTGCGCTCCGAGGTGTGGGGGCGCGGCGTCCCGGGTCTCGAGTACGTGCCGACGGGCGCGGCGTTCGCGGTCTACAGCCTGGGCTTCCTCGGCGACGATCCCGTGCGGTTGTTCGAGACCGGCCCGTGGACGCGACTCTCATCGCGCCGCGGCCACGTGCTCGTACGACGCAAGCCGTGGACGCTGAAGGCGTAGCCCCGCCGTTCAGCCGCGGGCGATCGCCCTCCCGGCCGCGCGGCCGGTGAAGAGGCATCCGCCGAGGAAGGTGCCCTCGAGCGCGCGGTAGCCGTGCACGCCGCCACCGCCGAAGCCCGCGGCCTCGCCGACCGCGAACAGGCCGGGCACGACCGAACCGTCGGCGCGCGAGCGCCCGCGAGTCGAGGTCGGTCTGGATGCCGCCGAGGCTCTTGCGGGTGAGCACGTGCAGCTTCACGGCGATGAGCGGCCCCGCCTTCGGGTCGAGGATGCGGTGCGGCGTCGCCACCCGGATCAGCTTGTCGCCGCGGTACTTGCGCGCGCCGCGCACGGCGGTGAGCTGGAGGTCCTTGGAGAACTCGTTGTCGAGCTCGCGATCGCGGGCGACGATCTCGCGCTCGATGTTCTCGGTGTCGATCGGCACGTCGGGCGAGAGGGCTCGCATGCCCTCGAACAGCTCGGGCAGGGTGTCGGCGACCACGAAGTCCACGCCGTGCTGCTTGAACGCCTCCACCGGCGCCGGAGCGCCCGATCCGAGCCGCTCGGCGAGCAGCTTGAGGTCCTTGCCCGTGAGGTCGGGGTTCTGCTCGCTGCCCGAGAGCGCGAACTCCTTCTCGATGATCTTCTGCGTGAGCACGAACCACGAGTGCGCGTGCCCGGTGGACACGATGTGCTCGAGGGTGCCGAGCGTGTCGAAGCCGGGGAAGAGCGGCACGGGCAGGCGGCGACCCTCGGCGTCGAACCAGAGCGACGAGGGCCCGGGAAGGATGCGGATGCCGTGCTTCGGCCAGACCGGGTCCCAGTTCGTGATGCCCTCGGTGTAGTGCCACATGCGGTCGCCGGTTCACGAGACGCGCCCCCGCCTGCTCGGCGATCGGCAGCATGCGCCCGTCGACGTGCGCGGGCACGCCCGAGAGCAGTTCCTCCGGCGCGGCGCCCATGCGCTCGGGCCAGTACTCCCGGACGAGGTCGTGGTTGCCGCCGATGCCGCCGGACGCCACGACCACGGCGGGCGCGCGCAGCTCGAATTCGCCGACGACGTCACGGTTGCTCGGCTCGCCGCGGCCCGCGGCATCCGCTTCGAGCACGGCGCCGCGCACGCCGACGACGGCGCCCGACTCGACGATCAGCTCGTCGACCCGGTGGCGGTGGCGGAACTCGACGAGCCCGGCGGCGGCGCCTGCCTGCACGCGCGCCGATGAACGGGGCGAGCACGCCCGGCCCGGTGCCCCACGTGATGTGGAAGCGCGGCACCGAGTTGCCGTGGCCGATGGCGTTGTAGCCGCCGCGCTCGGCCCAGCCGACGATGGGGAAGAAGCGCACGCCCTTCTCGTGGAGCCAGGCGCGCTTCTCGCCGGCCGCGAACTCGAGGTAGGCGTCGGCCCAGCGCCGGCCCCATTCGTCCTCGTCGCGGTCGAACCCGGCCGTTCCGGCCCAGTCCTGCTTCGCGAGCTCGAGCGAGTCCTTCACGCCCATGCGCCGCTGCTCGGGGGAGTCGATGAGGAAGAGGCCGCCGAACGACCAATGCGCCTGCCCGCCGAGGCTCGCCTCGGGCTCCTGCTCGACGATGACGACGCGCTTGCCCGCGTCGACGAGCTCGGCGGCGGCCACGAGGCCGGACAGGCCGGCGCCGACGATGATCGCGTCGGGCTCCGGACGGGGTGCGGGGGTGGCGGCCACGTGGACTCCTTCGTCTCGGGTGGTGCGGGCGGGTGGTGCCGTGGAGGGTGGTGCCGTGGTGGGCGGTGCCCTGGCGGGTGCTGCAGCTGCCGTGGTGCCGTCGGTCGCGGGCGCGCCACGCGTCGGGCGCGATCCGCTCAGTCCTCGAAGGTGTTCACCATGGCGAAGGCGGCGCGCTGCAGGTAGTCCCACAGCGTCTCCTCGGCGAGCGGCGGCAGGTCGAGCGAATCGACCGCGGCGCGCATGTGCGAGAGCCACCGGTCGCGGGCCTCGGGGTTCACCTTGAACGGCAGGTGCCGCATGCGCAGCCGGGGGTGGCCGCGCTGCTCGCTGTAGGTGCCGGGGCCGCCCCAGTACTGCTCGAGGAACATGGTGAGCCGCTCGGCCGCCGGGCCGAGGTCCTCCTCGGGGTACATCGGCCGCAGCACCGGGTCGTCGGCGACACCTCGGTAGAACTCCGCGACGAGCCGCTCGAAGGTCTCGCGGCCGCCGACGGTCTCGTAGAACGAGGGTCCGAGCGCGGCGCCGTGCTCGCTGCCGCGCAGGGGTACCCCGGCCGGCTGCACGGGCCCCGAGGTGCCGGGCGCTCGCGGCACCGGCACGGCGGCGTCCGAGGCTGCGATGCCGAGTGCCGCGGGCGTCGTCTCGTCGCTCATTCGGTGCCTCCCGTGGTCGGCGGAGTGGAGGTCTTCGGTGGGTGCGGCCTGACCTTCGTCGCGACGGCGGCGCCCGAGGCATCCGCCACTACGCTGCTGGGCGCGGTCTTCGGCGGCTTCGCGCCCTTCACGCGAGTGGCGCCGTCGAAGCCCGTGAGCACGACGCTCGACAGGCCGGGGAGCTTCACGCCCATCGCGTCGAGCGAGCGCTTCAGGCGGGTGCGCAGCTCGCGGGCGACGTCGTCCTTCGACGACGTGCGCACCTTCATGACGAGGCGGATGACCATGGCGTCGTCGGAGATCGACTCGAGGCCCCAGATCTCGGGCTTCTCGAGCACCCGTGAACGCCACTTGCCCGACTGGGACAGCTCGACGGCCGTGCGCAGCGTCTCGGCCTCGACGGCGTCGACGTCGGCCTCGTAGGGCACGGAGAGGTCGAGGATGACGCGCGCCCAGCCCTGCGACATGTTGCCCACGCGCAGGATCTCGCCGTTGCGTACGAACCAGAGCGTGCCGTTCACGTCGCGCACCTTCGTGATGCGGATCTGCACCTCCTCGACGATGCCGGTGGCCGGCCCCAGGTCGACGACGTCGCCGACCCCGAGCTGGTCCTCGACGACCATGAACAGGCCGTTCAGCACGTCCTTCACGATGTTCTGGGCGCCGAAGCCGAGGCCGGCGCCGATCGCGGCGCCGAGCAGCGCGAACGAGCCGAGGATCGACTGGTCGATGACGTTCACGATCATGAGCGTCACGATGATGAAGAGGGTCACGTTGACGATGTTGCGCAACACGGAGCCGAGCGTGCGGGTGCGCTGCACGACGCGCACCGCGGCGAGCGGCGACGCCTGGAGCGCCTGCGTGTCGGTGACGTCCTGCTTCTTCTTCACGCCCGACACGATGCGGTTGACGACGCGGTCGATGACGAAGTGCAGCACCCACCGGATGAGGAACGCGATCGCGATGATCACGACGATCGCGATGAGCTTGCCGACGATGACGTCCCAGTTCTCGGCCCAGTACTGCGCAATACGAGACCAGAAGTCCCCGCTCAACGGCTCGATCGGCGGCACGGTGGGTTCTTCAGCGCGGAACATGGTGTGAAAGTCTACTGAGCCGCACCCGAGAGCACGCTGGCATCACGGGCCCGCGCGGCCGAGGGCGCGCTCGAGCTCGTCGAGTTGCTCGGAGACGAGTCGGTGCAGCGGTGCGGGCGTCGGATTGGCGTCGAGCCAGGCGCGGGCCATCGCGGCGAGCTCCTCGTCGATCGAGGGGCGCTGGGAAGAGCCGCGAGACCACCAGCGACGCCATCGTGAAGCTCCGACTCGACCACGTGGCCTGCAGCAGGTCGAAGTACTCGGGCACCGTCGAGGCGAGGAGATCGGGTGCGATCGTTCGCCGCCAGCCGTCGGCGATGGCGCGGGCGAGGTCGTTCGACAGGGTCGTGTCGGTGGCGACGCGGCGCCACGCGGCATCCTTCACCGCCTGGTCGGGGCGTGCGGCGCGCGCCGTCTCGGCGAGCTGGTGCCCCTTCGCGGTGTCGTCGAGCGCGAGCGCCCCGTCGATCTCCTCGTCGGATGCCGCGCCGAGCGCCGCGCGGGCGATCACGAGCTCCCAGCGCAGGTCGAGGTCGACGTCGAGGCCGGGGAGCTTGATCGCGCCGTCGAGGAGGCTCCCGAGCACGTCGGCGTGGGCCTGGGTCGCCGCGAGGCGCGTGAACGCCTTGACGAACTGCAGCTGCGCGTCGGAACCCGTGTCGGCGAGCTCGGCCAGCGCCCACACGGCGTCGCCGGTCTCGGCGGCGATGCTGTCGCGGTGGTCGTCGGCGAGGTAGCGTCCGACGGCGAGCTCCAGCCGGCTGAGTGCGAGGCCGCGTGCGGCCGACTGCGTCTCGTGGCCGACGCTGCCGATCACGAGGCGCACGAAGTCGGTCGCGGGCAGCTCGGCGTCGCGCACGGCATCCCACGCCGACCCGAGCACGACCGCGCGGGCCACGGGATCGGCGAGTTCGGCGAGCCGGGCGATCGCGGCGGCGAACGACCGCCCGTCCAGCCGGACCTTCGCGTACGTGAGGTCGTCGTCGTTCACGAGCAGCAGGTCGGGCCGCGGTACGCCGACGAGGTCGGGCACGTCGGTGGTCGGTCCGTCGACGTCGAGCTCCACCCGGTGCGTGCGCACGAGCGCGCCGTCGGCATCGCTCGAGTAGCAGCCGATCGCGACGCGATGCGGCCGCAGGGTCGGATGCGACGGGGCCGCCGCCTGCTCGATCCTGTGCCGAGGTGATCGTGCCGGCGGCATCCGTGTCGACCACGGCCCGCAGGGTGTTGACGCCCGCCGTCTCGAGCCACAGCCGCGACCAGTGGGTGAGGTCGCGGCCGCTCGCGCGCTCGAGCTCGTCGAGCAGGTCGCGCAGGGTCGCGTTGCCGCCCGCGTGCGCCCCGAGGTACGCGCCGACGCCGCGCTGGAAGGCCTCGAGTCCGACCCATGCGACGAGCTGCTTCAGCACCGACGCGCCCTTGTCGTAGGTGATCGCATCGAAGTTCACCTCGACGTCGCCGAGGTCGCGGATCTCCGCGACGATCGGATGCGTCGAGGGCAGCTGGTCCTGCTCGGCCGCGTGGGTCTTCTCGTCGCTCGCGAACGTGGCCCACACGGCCGTGAACTCGGTCACCTGCGACGTCGCGAGGGTGGATGCCCAGGTCGCGAACGACTCGTTGAGCCAGAGGTCGTTCCACCACCGCATCGTCACCGAGTTGCCGAACCACATGTGGCTGAGCTCGTGCAGCACCACGATCGCGCGCTGCTCGCGCCGTGCGTCCGAGACGCGGGAGCGGAACAGGTAGCTCTCGTTGAACGTGACCGCGCCGACGTTCTCCATGGCGCCCCAGTTGTACTCGGGCACGAAGATCTGGTCGTACTTGCCGTACGGGTAGGGCACGCCGAACGCCCGCTCGTAGAACGCGAGCCCGGCCTGCACCGTGCCGAACATCACCTCGGGCTCGGCATACTGTGCGAGCGACGACCGCGTGAAGAGCCCGAGCGGCACATCCCGACCGTCGACGCTGCGCGCCGAACCATGCCACGCCGCGTAGGGGCCGGCGATGATCGCGACGATGTAGCTCGAGATCACCGGGCCCGTCTCGAAGGCCCACGTCGCCGTGCCCTCCGCCGCGGCGGGCGTCGGCTCGGGGGTCGGCGCGTTGCTCAGCACCTGCCACTCGGCGGGCGCCGTGATCCGTGAATCGCACCGAGGCCTTGAGGTCGGGTTGGTCGAACACGGCATACACGCGGTTCGCCTCGGCGACGGCGAACTCGGTGTAGAGGTAGACCGCGTCGTCGACGGGGTCGACGAACCGGTGCAGCCCCTCGCCGGTGTTGGTGTACGCGCAGGTCGCGACCACGCGCAGCTCGTTCTCCGCCTCGAGTTCGTCGAGGCGGATGCGCCCAGCTCCCGCTCGCAGTCGCCGCGTCGAGGACCCGTCCGTTCAGCACGAGCTCGTGCACCTCTCGCGTCGTCGACTCGATGAACGTGGCGGCTCCGGGCTCGGCGCGGAAGCGCACCACCGTCGTCGAGCGGAACATGTCGCCGTCGCCGGAGAGGTCGAGGTCGACCTCGTAGGCGGGCGCCGAGACGACGGAGGCACGCGCCTCGGCCTCGTCGCGGGTGAGGTTCGCAGCTGGCATCGATGGGGCCCTCCGTGTCGGTGTGCCCAGACAGCCTATCGACGGACGTCGGACGGCCCCTGCTCGGAGGAAGGTCCGTGCGACGGGAGCAGGCGGTGTTCGTAGGCCAGGATCACGAGGTGCACGCGGTCACGGGCGTCGAGCTTCTGCAGGATACGGCCGACATGCGTCTTCACGGTCGACTCGGAGAGGTGGAAACGCGCGGCGAGCTCGGCGTTGTTGAGCCCCTCCGCGACGGCGACGAGGATCTCCCGTTCGCGTGGGGTCAGGGAGTCGAGCAGCGTCGACGCCGGCCGCGCGGCACCGGGCATCGCCGGCAGGTCACCGGCGAAGAGCTCGAGCATGCGCCGGGTGATGCGCGGTGAGAGCGTGGCGTCGCCGGTGTGCACCGTGCGGATCGCCGCGACGAGCTCCTGCGGGCGCACGTCCTTCAGGAGGAATCCGCTCGCACCGGCGCGGATGGCGGCGAACGCGTACGCGTCGAGGTCGAACGTCGTCAGCACGATGACGCGTGGGGAACGTTCCGCGGCCGTCACTGCGGCGGTTGCCGCGATTCCGTCGACAGCCGGCATCCGCACGTCCATGAGCATCACGTCGATCGCGGTGGAGCGTGCGAGCTCGATCGCTGCGGCGCCGTCACCCGCCTCCCCGACGACGGAGAAGTCGGGCTCCGCCTCGAGCACCATGCGGAAGCCGGTGCGCACGAGCGCCTGGTCGTCGACGATCGCGATGCGGATGCCGGTCGACTGGGCGGTCATGCGTAAGCCTCGGGTCGATCGGATGGCGCGTGGAGCGTGGCGTGGAGCCGCCACCCGCCGCCGGGTCGGGCGCCTGCGTCAAGGGCGCCGCCGTACAGCGCCACTCGCTCGCGGAGGCCCGCGAGGCCACGCCCGGCGCCGGTCGATCTGCGTGGCCGGATGCGTGGCGTCGTCCTCGACGAGGACGGTGACGATCTCGTCCCGACGCTCGATCCGCACGTCGACCTGCTGTGCGCCCGCGGCGTGCCGGAGGGCGTTCGTGAGCCCCTCCTGCACGATGCGGTAGACCGCGAGCTGCAGGGCGGGCTCGGTGATCGCCGCACCCGACGTGGTCAGGCGCACGGGAAGTCCCGCGGCGCGGAATCCGTCGACGAGACCGGGGATCGCTGCGACATCCGGTTGCGGCGAACGGTCGGCGGCGGCATCCGACGGCCCGGTCAGCACGCCGAGCATGCGTCGCATCTCGTCGAGGGCATCGCGCCCGGCGTCGGCGACGTGGTGCATCGCCTCAGCGGCCCGCGCGGGATCACGCGCGGCGGTCGCGGCGGATCCCTCCGCGAGCGTGATCATGACGGTCAGTCCGTGCGAGACGATGTCGTGCATCTCGCGGGCGATGCGTGCCCGCTCGGCTGCCGCGGCGAGCTGGCGCTCGCTGGTCGCGCTCCCTCGCCAGGTCGTGCGCGCGGGCGATGAGTGCGTCGAGGTACCGCCGACGATTGCCCACGGTCACGCCGATGAGCGTGGCGATGAGCATGAACACGGCGAACGCAATCGATGAACCGAGTGCGTCGAACTCGAAGGGGTCCACGACCAGTGCGTCGCGAAGCCACGTCGAGAGGTACGCCGCTGCTGCGCCGACCACGACCGACAGGCCGAAGGCGATCCACGCCGCTCGCGACGACGCGTAGACGGCCATCGCGTAGAGCGCGATCAGGATGGCGAGGACGTCGATCGGAGCCGGTCGGAGCGGACATCAGGCACGAGAGCCAGGCGAGCGCGAGCACGGGCGACGGGTGCGAGCGACGGAACAGCAAGAGTCGCCACCGCGGTGGCCATCGCGGTGGCGACCGGCGGCGATCGTGACCCAGACCGGCAATGCGTACTGGACGGCGCCGACGACGGTGCCGATGACCGTCGGCACCCCGTAGATTCCGGCGATCAGCCCGTCGGCGAGCCGCGGATGCCGCGCCCAGAGCCGCCGGATGACCCCGGGCGGCCTCGGCAGACGCAACTCGCCCCCGGCCACCGCCGTCAGGGTGATCGAGGGCGAGCGGCGGTTCGGTCATGGACAGGACTGCTACGCGTCCCGCTTGATGAGGAGCGCGGCCGCACCGGCGAGCGAGGCGGAGACCCAGGCGAGGACGACGAGCAGGTCCTGCCACGCGGTCAGTACCTCGGTGCCGGTGAGCTCGGTGGGCGCGAACATGTTCGTACCAGCCGCGGAGAGCAGGTAGGGGTGCATGTTCTGCGCCCAGTCCGCGGGAATCAGCTGCAGGATCGTCGGTACGACCAGGAGGAGCCCCAGCACGATGCCGATTCCCCCGGCGCTCGAGCGAACCATGAAGCCGACGCCGAGCGAGAAGACCGCGACGAGGGCCAGGAAGAGCGAGGCGCCGAGGATCGGCATGAACAGGTCGGGGTCGGCCAGGCTCGCCGACACGTCGTAGCCGGCGTAGACCGCGGTCGAGACGAAGTAGGAGCCGACCATGGCGACGAGTCCGACGAGGAACGTCACGAGGAAGAGCACCATCGGCCTTCGCGGCGAGCACGGGCAGCCGCCTCGGCACGGCCGTGAAGGTCGAGCGGGTCATGCCCGGTGCTGTATTCGCCGCTGATCACGAGCACCCCGAGCACGGCGACGACGAGTTGCGCGAAGAACACGCCGAAAGTGGAGGACTGCACGAAGAGCCCGACCTGCTGCCTCGGCAGAGCCGCCCAGGGTATCGGGCGCGTCCTCCCCGCCGTTCGACGGTCGTCAGCGTCAGCAGGAGCGCCATGCCCGAGCGAGATCACGATGACCGAGATGTACGACCAGACGGTGGAGCGCAGGCTGCGGAGCTTGATCCACTCGGAGCGGAGCACGCCGCCGAAGCTGAGCGTGGACGTGCGGGCGGGAACGCGCTGCGCCGGTCGGCAGCCGGTGGGGTGGGGGTGATGGTGGTCATCGGAGTGCCTCCGTACGGTATTCGACGGCGTCGGCGGTGAGGGCCATGTAGGCCTCCTCGAGCGACGCGTTCTTCGGGGTGAGTTCGTGGATCGCGAGCGCGTGCTGCGCGGCGAGGTCGCCGATGCCCGAGCGTCGAGGCCGGTGACCTCGAGCACGCCCGTCTCCGGCGCGCATGACGGTAACGTCGGGCGCCTGCGAGCAGGTCGGCGAGCTGCGACGCGTGCGGCGAGCGCACGTGCACCGTGGAGCGGGTGCCGCCCGCGATGACGTCGGCGACCGGGGCATCCGCGATGACGCGGCCCTTGCCGAGCACGATGAGGTGGTCGGCGGTGAGGGCCATCTCGCTCATCAGGTGCGATGAGAGGAAGATCGTGCGCCCCTCGGCGGCCAGGTGCCGCACGAGCTGGCGCACCCAGAGCACGCCCTCGGGGTCGAGCCCGTTGACGGGCTCGTCGAGGATGAGGGTGGCCGGGTCGCCGAGCAGCGCTGCGGCGATGCCGAGGCGCTGGCCCATGCCGAGCGAGAACCGCCGACGCGCTTGCGGGCGACCGACTCGAGGCCGGTGAGCTCGATGACCTCGTCGCACGCGCTGCCGGCCGATGCCGTGGGTGGCGGCCATGGCCAGCAGGTGGTTCTCGGCGGTGCGTCCGGTGTGCACGGCCTTCGCGTCGAGGAGCGCGCCGACCTCGTGCAGCGGGGCCCGGTGCTCGGCGTACGGCTTGCCGTTGACGGTGACGCTGCCCGTCGGTCGGGCGGTCGAGCCCGACGATCATGCGCATCGTGGTCGACTTGCCGGCGCCGTTCGGGCCGAGGAAGCCGGTGACCTGTCCGGGGTGCACGGTGAAGTCGATGTCGTCGACGGCGGTCTTCGCGCCGTATCGCTTGGTGAGTCCTTCTGCAGTGATCATGGCTTCGACGCTACGGATGCCGCGACCCCGGCACATCGGACCCTGGGACGGTCTCGGGGCGGCTGGCGGTGGTACCGAGGTACCACGTCCGCCGCCCCGAGGGACGACGTGCGGCTACGCGTCCTGCGCGTCGCGCTCCTGCGCGGCGAGCGCCCGGTCGACGCCGGCGAGGCGCTCGACCACGAGGCGGCGCAGCGCCGGCACGTCGGGGTGCGACGTCGAGCCAGGCGCGGCTCGCGTCGGCGAGCGCACGGTTCGCGAGCGGCGACGGGTACAGCCCGACGATGAGCTACTCGGCGATCGCGTAGCTGCGCTCGTCCCAGACGCGTTCGAGCATCGCGAAGTAGCGCTCGACGAACGACTCGAGCAGGGCCGGGTCGCTCGGCACGGAGGAAGCCCTCCGCCGTCGTCGCGCACGACGGTGTTCGTGGCGGTGTCGACGTCGATGAGCGACGCCCACGCGCGTTCCTTGCCCTCGAGCGGTCTGGATCGCGGCGCGCGCCTGCGCGGCGGACTGCTGCCCGTTCGCGGTGTTGTCGGCCGCGAGGCGCGTCGTCGATCTCGGCATCGCCGGCGCGACCCGCCAGCGACGAGCGCGATGAGCAGCTCCCAGCCGAGGTCGGTGTCGATCTCGAGGCCGTCGAGCGTGCGCGAGCCGTCGAGCAGCGCCGCGAGCTCGTCGACGTGCGAGCCGGCCTCGGCGATCGCGGCGAAGTTCGTCACGAACTGGAACTGGCGTCGCTGCCGGGTGCGGCCTCCTGTGCGAGCCGCCAGAGCCCGTCGGCGAGCAGGCGACGCTCGTCGACGCGCCGCTTCGGGCGCGACGTACGCAGTTCGCCGCGAGCACGCGCGTTGCGCGAGCACGATGCGCAGCGTCGTCGACTCGGTCTCGCTCGCGATGTTGCCGAGCACGAGGTCGACGTAGTCGCGCGCGCGGGTCTCGGCATCGCGCGTCGCGTCCCACGCCGCGCCCCACACGAGCGCGCGGGCGAGCGGGTCCTCGATCTCGGACGAGGTGCGCGATCGCGACGCCGAGCGACGGCTCGTCGAGGCGGATCTTCGCGTACGCGAGGTCGTCGTCGTTGAGCAGCACGAGGTCGGGGCGGGTCAGGCCCGACGAGCTCGGCGACCTCGGTGCGCTCGCCGTCGACGTCGAGCTCGACGCGGTGCTCGCGCACGAGCTTGCCGTCGGCGAGGTTGTAGAAGCCGATCGCGAGGCGGTGCGGGCGGATCGTGGGGTAGTCGGCGGGCGCCGACTGCAGCACCGCGAAGGACGGTGATCGTGCCCGCGGCGTCCGTCGCGATCTCGGGGCGCAGCGTGTTGACGCCGGCGGTCTCGAGCCACAGCTTCGACCAGTCGGCGAGGTCGCGGCCGCTCGCGATCTCGAGCTCGGCGAGCAGGTCGGCGAGCTCGGTGTTGCCCCACGCGTGCTTCTTGAAGTACGCGGAGACGCCCGCGAAGAACGCGTCGATGCCGACCCAGGCGACGAGCTGCTTGAGCACCGAGCCGCCCTTGGCGTAGGTGATGCCGTCGAAGTTGACCTGCACGTCCTCGAGGTCGTTGATGGTCGCGACGACCGGGTGCGTCGAGGGCAGCTGGTCCTGGCGGTACGCCCAGCTCTTCTCCATCGCGTTGAACGTCGTCCACGCCTCGGTCCACTCGGTGGCCTCGGCGGTGGCGATCGTCGACGCCCACTCGGCGAACGACTCGTTCAGCCAGAGGTCGTTCCACCACTTCATGGTGACGAGGTCGCCGAACCACATGTGGGCGAGCTCGTGCAGGATCGTGACGACACGGCGCTCGCTTGACGGCATCCGTCACCTTCGACCGGAACACGTAGGTCTCGGTGAACGTCACCGCGCCCGCGTTCTCCATGGCGCCCGCGTTGAACTCGGGCACGAACAGCTGGTCGTACTTCTCGAACGGGTACGGGTAGCCGAACTTCTCCTCGAAGTACTCGAAGCCCTGCTTGGTCTTCTCGAAGATGTAGTCGGCGTCGAGGAACTGCGCAGAGGCTCTTGCGGCTGAAGACGCCGAGCGGGATGACCCGGCCCGTCGGCTGACGTGAGCTCGTCGCGCACGCACCGCGTAGGGGCCGGCGATGAGCGCCGTGATGTAGCTCGAGATGCGCGGCGTCGGCTGCGAACGCCCAGGTCTGCCGGCGTCGCCGTCGCCGGACGCGTCGACGGGCTCGGGGGTGGGGGAGTTGGACACGACCTCCCAGTGCGCCGGCGCCGTCACGGTGAAGCGGAACGTCGCCTTCAGGTCGGGCTGCTCGAACACGGCGAACATGCGCCGCGAGTCGGGCACCTCGAACTGCGAGTAGAGGTAGACCTCGCCGTCGACGGGGTCGACGAAGCGGTGCAGGCCCTCGCCGGTGTTCGTGTACCGGCCAGTCGGCCACGACGACGAGCTCGTTCTCGGCGGCGAGGCCGTCGGCAGCTGGATGCGCACGCCGTCGCTGACCTCGGCCGGGTCGAGCGCGACGCCGTTGAGCGTGATCGAGTGCACCTCCGCGGTGATCGCGTCGATGAAGGTGGAGGCGCCCTCGGTCCGCGGCGAAGCCGCACGGTCGTGGTGCTGCGGAACACCTCGGCGCCGGTCGTCAGGTCGAGCACGACGTCGTAGTCGTGCACCGTCGACGAGCGCGGCGCGCTCCTGCGGCTTCGATGCGGGTGAGGTTCTCTCCGGGCACGTCCGCTCCTTCGCCAGTCATCGACGCGGCTCGTGGCCGCAGGCAACGTGACCACAGCCTAGACCGGGTGCGGCACCCAGCAGCAGCCGCGCCGGCACGCGGACGTGCCATCGCAGCGCGGATGCCGCCCGCGTTGACCGGGTCACCGCACCGTCATAGCGTGGCGGCATGCGCACCAGTGCCGACGCCGACGCTCCGACCGCCGAGCGGTATCGCGCCTTCGCCGAGGTCGAGGCCCGCGGCATGTCGGCCTGCTACGAGGACTGGGCCCGCGGGGTCGCGGAGGATCCCGGCACGATCGCGCTCATCGACCAGCTGCCCCCGCCGAAGCGGCAGCCGAACCTCGTGTTCACCGCCGCCCGGTTCCAGGGAGCGCCGATCGGGCCGTACCACCTGTTCCGCGACTGGCTCGATGCCCACTGGGTGGAGGTGCGCGCGACGACCTCACCCACGCCACCCAGACGAACGAGGCCGCGCGGTGCGCGCTGCACGTGCCCGCGCTCGCCGGGATCGAGGGGCCGCTCGCGCTGCTCGAGGTCGGCGCATCCGCCGGGCTGTGCCTGTACCCCGACCGGTACAGCTACCGGTACACGGGGCATCCGCAGCTCGACCCGGCCGACGGCCCGAGCAGCGTCGTGCTCGAATGCGCGGCGAGCGGGCCGGTGCCCGTGCCGGACCAGCTGCCCGAGGTCGCCTGGCGCGGCGGCATCGACCTCAATCCGCTCGACGTGCGGTCGTCCCGACGACCTCGGCTGGCTCGAGGCGCTCATCTGGCCCGAGCACGACGATCGCCGCGAACGGCTGCGCGCGGCCGCTGCGATCGCCGCAGCCGACCCGCCGCGCATCGTCGCGGGCGACCTGAACGTGCGTCTCCGGGAGCTCGCCGCCGAGGTGCCCGGGGACGCGACGCTCGTCGTGTTCCACACCGCCGTGCTCGCGTACCTGGACGAGCCGGCGCGTGAGCGGTTCGCCGACGTCGTGCGCGACCTGCCCGGCCACTGGCTCTCGGTCGAGGCGCGCTCGGTCTCGCCCGGCATCCGGGTGCGCGACGACGTCGAGAACGACAGCACCGATTTCGTGCTCGCCCTCGACGGCGTGCAGCTCGCCTGGGCGCAGCCGCACGGACGCGCCATCCGCTGGGTGCCGAATCCCTAGACTTGGCCCCATGCGCATCCACATCGCGACCGACCACGCCGGCCTCGAGTTCAGCCGCACCCTCGTCGACCACCTGACCAACGGCGGTCACGAGGTCGTCGACCACGGCCCCACCGAGTACGACCCGCTCGACGACTACCCGGCCTTCTGCATCAACGCGGCGCAGGCCGTCGCACGCGACCGGGCCGCGGGCGTTCGCACGCTCGGCGTCGTGTTCGGTGGATCGGGCAACGGCGAGCAGATCGCCGCGAACAAGGTGAAGGGCGTCCGTGCGGCCCTCGTGTGGAGCATGGACACCGCGATCCTCGCCCGCGAGCACAACGACGCCAACGTGATCTCGATCGGGGCCCGCCAGCACACCGTCGAGGAGGCGATCCGCTACATCGACGCGTTCATCGCGGAGCCCTTCTCGGGCGACGAGCGGCACGTGCGGCGCATCGCGCAGCTCGCGGAGTACGAGACGACGGGCGACATCGCCGGCAAGGGCGTCGACGCTCCGGCCGATTCAGCTGGCGAGGGCTAGGAGCCAGCAGTGCCCGAGGGACACTCCGTCCACCGCATCACCCGGCAGTTCGAGCGGAACTTCGTCGGGCACGTCGTGCACGCGTGGAGCCCGCAGGGCCGGTTCGCGGTCGGCGCCGCCAAGCTCGACGGGCGGCGGATGACCGATGCCCGCGCCGTGGGCAAGCAGATGTTCCTCGGCTTCGAGGGCGACGTGTGGCTGCGCGTGCATCTCGGCATGTACGGCGCCTGGGACTTCGCGGGCGACATCCTGATGGACGCGACCATCGCCTCGGCCAACGGTCGCATGGGCCAGACCAACCAGCGCGGCACCTTCCTCGAGGGCCCGAATCCCGACGCGGTGGTGTTCGACACGGCGGGCGAGAACTCCCTCACCTCGATCGGGGCCCCCCGACGCACGCGGTTGCGCATGTCGGAGTCCGAGAAGGAGGGCAACGGGCTCGACACCTTCCCGCCCGAGCCGATCGGGCAGGTGCGAGTGCGCCTGCTCACCGACACGATCTGCGCCGACCTCCGCGGCCCGACGGCGTGCGAGGTGCTCGACCCCGCACAGGTCGAGTCCGTCGTGTCGAAGCTCGGCCCCGACCCCCTCATCGACGCCGGCCCCGCGGCCGAGGAGCGGTTCACCCTCGCCATCCGCAAGCGGGCGACCCCGATCGGCCTCCTGCTCATGGACCAGAACGTCGTCGCCGGCATCGGCAACGTGTACCGGGCCGAACTGCTCTTCCGTGCGCGGCAGAACCCGCACACGCCGGGCAGGCAGGTGCCCGAAGAGCACGTGCGCCACCTCTGGCACGACTGGGCGAAGCTGCTCGCCATCGGCGTCGAGACCGGCCAGATGATGACGATGGACGACCTCGACCCCGAGGCGCACCGCGCCGCCATGGCCAACCGCAACGACCGCCACTGGGTGTACAAGCGCGAGGGGCTGCCCTGCCGGGTGTGCGACACGAACATCGTGCTCGAGGAGATCGGCGGCCGCAAGCTCTACTGGTGCCCTTACTGCCAGGCCTGACCACCACTGCGGGTCAGGAGCGCCCGGGCGAGCCATCCGCGTCACGAGACCCTTCCCGAGAGGAACCGCATGCGACAGAACCCCAGCTTCACGCTCGCCAGCGAGGAGGGCGTGAAGCGCCTCATCCGCGAGCACCCGTGGATCACGATCGTGAGCATGACGGATGCCGCGGGCCTCGTCGCCTCGCACTACCCGGTGCTGCTCGACGAGACGGCCGACCGCATCGTGCTGCTCACCCACGTGGGCCGGCCCGACGACGTCGTGCACGAGCTCGGACGGCACGAGCTGATGGTGATCGTGCAGGGCCCGCACGGCTACATCTCGCCCGGCTGGTACGACGCGAATCCGGCCGTGCCCACCTGGAACTTCGTGACCGCGCACCTGTATGGCACCCCTGAGCTCCTCGACGCCGACGAGAACCTCCGGGTGCTCGAGGCGCTCGTCGACCATTTCGAGGACCCCATGCCCGAGCCCCGGCGGATGCGCGGCACTGCGGAGAACTCCGCCTACGCCGACCGCATCGCCTCCGGCACCGTCGGCCTGCGCATCCCGATCACGCGGTTCGTCGCCAAGAACAAGATGAGCCAGAATCGCCCGGCCGAGACCGTCGACCGCATCATCGACGAGCTCGAGGGCGACGGCCCCTACGCCAGCCCGGCGCTCGCCGCGGAGATGCGGCGTACGCACGAGGCACTGCGGGCGGCGCGGGCGTGAGCGGCGGCGCCGCACGACGGCCGCACCGCCACGACGGATGCCGCCGAGCCGCTGGTGCTCGCGGGCGTGCGGATTCCCGGGGGTGCCGAGCCCGTCGACGTGCACCTCGCTGGCGGACGGGTTGCGGCGATCGTGCCCGCTGCACCCACGGGCGACGTGACGGCCCGAGCCGCCGCGAGCGGCTCCCGCCGGGTCGACCTCGACGGCGGGTTCCTCGTCCCCGGCCTCCACGACCGGCACGTGCACCTCTCCCAGTGGTCCATGGTGTCGCGCCGGGTCGACCTCGCGGGCGCCGACTCGGCCGCCGCGGCCGCGGCGATCGTCGCGGCATCCGTCGACGGCGGCGACCCCGAGGTGATCGGCTTCGGCTACCGCGACGGGCTCTGGCCCGACGCCCCGACGCGCGCGCTGCTCGACGCCGTCTCCGGCGACGTGCCGGTCGTGCTCGTGGCCGCCGACCTGCACGCCTGCTGGCTGAACAGCGCGGCCGCTCGCCGTCACGGCGTGGGCGAGGAGGCGGGAGAGACCGGCGTGCTCCGCGAGGACGACTGCTTCCGCCTCGTACGCGAGCTCGACGATGTGGCCGACGACGTGCTCGACGGGTGGGTCGCCGACGCCGCTCGACGTGCGGCGGAGCGCGGCGTCGTGGGCGTGACCGACTACGAGATGCGCTGGAATCGCGACGACTGGGGTCGGCGGGCCGCCGGCGGCATCCGCTCCCTGCGGGTGGCGTTCGGCATCTACACGCAGCACCTCGACCGTGCGATCGCCGAGGGCCTGCGCACCGGCGACGAGGTGCCGGGCACCGCCGGCCTCGTGACCGTCGGCGGCTACAAGGTCATCACCGACGGCTCGCTCAACACGCGCACGGCCTGGTGCTTCGACCCGTACCCGGGCCTCGGCCCCGACGACCACCCGTACGGGCTCGCGACCGTCTCGTACGACCAGCTCGTGCCGCTCATGCGGCGTGCGGATGCCGCCGGCATCAGGCCGGCCGTGCACGCCATCGGCGACCGGGCGAACGCCCGGGTCCTCGACGCGTTCGAGGAGGTCGGGTGCACGGGGTCGATCGAGCACGCGCAGCTGCTCCGCCACGAGGACGTCGCCCGCTTCGCGGCGCTCGGCGTCGTCGCGAGCGTGCAGCCGGAGCACGCCATGGACGACCGCGACGTGGCCGACCGGTACTGGGCCGGACGCACCGACCGCGCGTTCATGCTCGCCGAGCTCGCCGCAGCGGGTGTCGAGCTCGCCCTCGGCTCGGATGCACCGGTCGCGCCGCTCGACCCGTGGGTCGCGATCTCGGCGGCGGTCGGCCGCACCCGCGACGGGCGGGAGCCGTGGCATCCGGAGCAGGCGATCGAGGCGGCGGCCGCCCTCGCCGCGTCGACCGGCGGCCAGGGTGCTGCCGTGCGCGTGGGCGGCCCAGCGGACCTCGCGGTCGTCGAGCTCGACCCGTTCGCGGCATCCGTCGACGACCTGCGCCGCATGCCGGTGGCGGCGACCCTGCTCGCCGGACGCTTCACGCACGGCGCGCGCTGACCATCGGCGGGGGGAAAACCCCCGCCCCGATCCGGGCGCACACCGGCTGGGGCGTTCCGAGCGCGTTCGCGAGGCTGGAACCATGCCAGCAACCCGCTCGAACCGCCTCGGGATCCGCCGCCCCCGCGCCGCTGTCGGCGCCCTCGCCGCCGTGGCCGCGGGCGCGCTCGTCGCGGTCGCATTCGCCGGGTGCGGCCTCGTCGGGCCGACTCCCGTCTCCACGGTCGGCAAGGTCGACTTCGAGACCCCGCTCGCCATCCCGCCGCTCGCCGAGTCGAGCCTCGACGCCGACGGCACCCGCGTCTTCAGCCTCGAGGCGAAGGCCGGTTCCACCGAGTTCACGCCGGGCGTGGCCAGCGACACGTGGGGGTTCAACGGTTCCTACCTCGGCCCGACCCTGATCGCGAAGCGCGGCGAGCACGTGCGTGTCGACGTGACGAACTCGCTCGCGGAGCCCACCACCGTGCACTGGCACGGCATGCACCTGCCCGCCGAGATGGACGGCGGTCCGCACCAGATGGTCGACCCGGATGCCACGTGGTCGCCGCGAGTGGGACATCGACCAGCAGGCGGCGACGCTCTGGTACCACCCGCACCCGCACGGCGAGACGGAGGACCACGTCTCGCGCGGGCTCGCCGGAATGTTCCTCCTCCAGGACGATGCCGAGCAGGCGCTCGGCCTTCCCAACGAGTACGGCGTCGACGACGTGCCGGTGATCGTGCAGGACACGGGCTTCTCCGCGGAAGGGGAGCGTGAGGCGAACCCGCGCGGCTACGCCGGCGGGCTCGGCGACGAGCTCCTCGTGAACGGCACCAGGGGTCCCTATCTCGACGTCACCGACGAGGTGGTGCGACTGCGGCTCCTGAACGCCTCGACGGCTCGCAGCTACGCGTTCACCTGGGGAGACGGCCGGCCGATCGAGCTCATCGCCACCGATGGCGGACTGCTCGAGGCATCCGTCGAACTCGACCACGTGCGGTTGTCGCCGGGGGAGCGGGCCGAGGTGCTGCTGCGGGTGACGCCCGGCGAGCGCGTGGTGCTCCAGTCGCGGATGACCCCCGAGATCGCGGGCCTGGTCGCGCCGGTCGCGTCGGGGAATGGGGGCGCTGATGCCTTCGACGTGCTCGAGGTGCGCGCGGCAGGCCAACTGGATGCCGCGCCGGAGGTGCCCGATCGGCTGAACACGATTCCCGACTTCGACGAGTCGGAGGTCGCGACGACGCGCACTTTCACCTTGAACGACAGCTTCGAGATCAACGGCGAGGCGATGGACATGGGCCGCATCGACGAGACCGTGACGGTGGACACCCTCGAGCGCTGGGTCGTCGAGAACGACACCGCGGTGCCGCACAGCTTCCACGTCCACGACGTGCAGTTCCGCATCGCGTCGATCGGCGGTGCCGCGCCGCCGCCCGAGCTCGCCGGGCTGGAAGGACACGATCTTCACCGAGCCCGAGACGCGAGTACGAGCTCCTCATGCGCTTCGAGGACTACGCCGATCCCGACACCCCGTACATGTACCACTGCCACCTGCTGTGGCACGAGGACCAGGGCATGATGGGCCAGTTCGCCGTTGTCGAACCGGGTCAGTCTGCCACGATGACAGGAGGAACCCACCATGAGCACTGACACCGTCGGATCCGAGGAGGCGAGCAGCGGGCAGATGACCACGACGGCCACCACCACGACGGATGCCGCACCGCGGCGCCGAGGCTACGGCGCCCTCTGGGCGAGCGTCCCGCGCGAGTTCGCGTTCCTCATCCTCACCATGCCCATCGCGATCATCGGGCTCTCCGTGCTCGCGAGCGTGTTCTTCACCGGTCTCGGCCTGATCTTCCTGGTGTTCGGCATCTTCGTCGTCGTCGCCGCGCTCTTCATCGGTCGCGGCTTCGGCACCCTCGAGCTCGTACGGCTCCGCTGGGCCGGCCGCCGGGAGATCACGCGCCCCGCGTGGGATCGCGTCGACCGCAACCAGGGCTTCTGGCGCACGATGTTCGCCCCGTTCATCGACGGGCACTACTGGCTCTACTTCCTGCACGGCCTCGTGATCAACCCGATCGTGAGCGTCGTGACGTGGAGCATCACGGTCGCATGGACCTCGGTCGCCCTCGGCGGCACCACCGGCTGGATCTGGCAGCGCTACATCCCCGACGAGGGCCGCGACGTGTGGCTCAGCGAGGTCGTGATCGACTGGCTGCTGCCGGGCGAGGGCGTGAACATCGACCCGCAGGTGGCCGAGCCGATCTTCGAGTTCGTCGTCGGCCTGATCTTCCTCGCGACGCTGCCGTTCGTGTACCGCGGGCTCACCCTGCTGCACGACGTGATCGCGCGCGGAGTGCTCGGCGCCTGGCGTTCAGAGGCGCTCGAGGTCGAGGTCGCGCAGCTGTCGGCGTCACGTGGCGCGGCCGTGCAGGCCGAGGACGCGTCGCTCCGCCGTCTCGAGCGCGACATCCACGACGGCCCGCAGCAGCGCCTCGTGCGGCTGCAGATGGACCTCGCGACGATCGAGCGTCGACTCGAGCAGGACCCCGACTCGGCGAAGGTCCTCGTCGGCGAGGCGCGCGACCAGGCGCGCGAGGCGCTCGACGAGCTCCGGGCGCTCTCACGCGGCTTCGCGCCGCCGATCCTGCAGGACCGCGGGCTCGCCGCCGGCCTCGAGTCGCTCGCGTCGCGCAGCCCGGTGCCGGTCATCGTCGAGGTCGACCTCGCGGATGCCGCGCTGCCCGCGCCGATCGAGCGGAACGCGTACTTCATCGCCGCCGAGCTGCTCACGAACGCGGCGAAGCACGCCGAACGCGAGCGCCATCCGGCTGCACGTGAGCACCCGCGATGAGGGTCCGGCGGGCCGCTGGATCGACGTCTGGGTGACCGACAACGGCCACGGCGGCGCCGCGCCCACGCCTGAGCACGGGCTCGCCGGCCTCGAGGAGCGGGTCCGCGGCCTCCGCGGCCTGCTCGTGATCGACAGCCCCACGGGCGGGCCGACCACGATCGGCGCGCATGTGCCGTACGTGCCGCTCGCACCATCCGGAACCACTTCGGCACGGTGCCCGGCGTGGTCTGAGTCACCCCGTCCGACGGCCCCGACGCACGCGAGTGTCGGGGCCGTCGCCGTGGGCGCCGCTAGGGTGAAGGGCATGACGGATGCCGCCCGCCGCCCCCTGCGCATCGTGCTCGCCGAGGACTCGGTGCTGTTGCGTGAGGGGCTCGTGCGGCTCTTCGACGAGGCGGGCTTCGAGACCGTCGGTTCCTACGGCGACGCCGATGGCCTGCTGGCCGAGATCGAGCAGACCGCGCCCGATCTCGCAGTGCTCGACGTGCGGATGCCGCCGACGTTCCGCGACGAGGGCGTGCGTGCCGCGATCGAGCTGCGCCGGCGGCATCCGAAGCTCGGGGTGCTGCTGCTCAGCCAGTACGTCGAGGGCACCTACGCACACGAGCTGCTCTCCTCCGGCGAGGGCGGCATGGGCTACCTGCTGAAGGACCGCGTCGCCTCACTCGACGAGCTCGAGGACGCCGTGGAACGCGTGAGCGAGGGCGGCACCGTGCTCGATCCGCAGGTGGTGCGCGAGCTGCTGTCCCGGCGCAGCGACCCGCTCGAGACGCTGACGCCGCGCGAGCGCGAGGTGATGGCGCTCATGGCCGAGGGGCGCACGAACGCGGGCATCGCCAAGCAGCTCTTCATCGGCGTCGGCGCCGTGGAGAAGAACGTCACGTCGATCTTCCAGAAGCTCGGCCTCGAGGACTCGGGCACCGACCACCGGCGGGTGCTCGCCGTGCTCACCTGGTTGCAGCGCTAGCGCCGAGGCCGCTCCGCGGCCGCGCGGCGATGTCGCCGTCGTACGGCGCAGGGAGACGGAACGGGCCCGGATGCATCCGCCGTCAGAGCGGCATTCTGCACCCGGGCCCGGTCAGCCCGCCATCGTCGACTACTTCACGGCGATGTGGGAGAAGAGGAACCAGCGGTCCTTGTCGAGTCCGCGACGGATCTCGATCACCACGTCCTGGCTGGCCGGGTCGAGCTCGGCGAGTCCTTCGATCGCGGCGTTGACCTTCTCGGTCGCGAGGTCGATCTGCGCGACGACGTCGGCGATCGCCTCCTCATACGGCTGGAAGCCGAGCTTCGGGTTCGCAGCCCCGCTCTTCGCGGCGACCGTCGCGAGACGTCCATCGATCGGCAGGCCGAGGGCGACGACCCGCTCAGCTGCGGTGTCGGCCCACTCCTGCGCGTGCGCCACGACATCGTCGATCAGCTCATGCACGGCGATGAAGTTCACGCCGCGTACGTGCCAGTGCGCCTGCTTGCCGTTGACGACGAGCGCGACGAGCTCGTGCACGACCGGGCGTGAGGTACTGTGCGACGCCTGCTGCGACGTCGGCGTTGTCTCCGGTCTTGGTGCTCTTCGGTGCGGTCTTCGTGTCGGTCATTCGTGTCACCCTTCCCGTTCTGCGTCTTCGTGTTCAACGCTACGCGGCTGCGCATGTATTTCAAGGAAGGGAAGGCTCGGCTGACCGGGGTTGACAGCGGGCGAACGGATGCCGCGGCGGCACGCCGCACATTCCGTCGGCGCCGTGCTCGCGCGGTTCGATGATGTGGAGCGGATGACGGGAATCGAACCCGCGTAATCAGTTTGGAAGACTGAGGCTCTACCATTGAGCTACATCCGCGCGCGCCCGCTCGCGGGCACTGGATCATCGTAGTACACGGCACGTGCCGGTACTTGCAGGTCGGCGCGGCATCCGTTCGAGGGAGCACGCGCATGAGCGGGCGAGAGACGGTCGAGGCGCTGATCGCGACGCTGAATGCCGGTGACGTCGACGGCATGGACGCCGTCTTCCACGAGGACGCGGTCATGGAGTGGCCGCAGTCCGGCGAGCGCATCGTCGGAGGCGACAATCGACGCAGCGTCTACCGCTCGTTCCCGCAGCTGCCGACGATCACGCCGCGGCGGATCGTCGGGCGAGGGCGACCTGTGGGTGGTCGAGGCATCGCTCGACTACGGCGACGAGGCGGTCTACCTGGCCGTCTTCATCTTCGAGCTGCGCGACGGGAAGATCGCGAAGGAGACGGCGTACTGGTCGCAGCCCTTCCCGGCGCCCGACTGGCGTGCGGCGTGGGTCGAACGCATGTGACGGATGCCGCGTGGGCATCCCACGTGTCGCCCTACCGAAGTGAGGCGATCGTGCGTGCGACGCCACGCGCGAGGCGCAACTGGCGCTCGTACGTCGCGGCGAGCGCCACGAGGAGCACGCCGGCCACGCCGAGCCACAGCCACCACCACACCGCTTCGTAGAGCTGGGTGATCCACGGCCACAACTGCACGATCGCGTGCGCGAGCAGCACGCCACCGCCGAGCAGCAGCGGGGCCTGCAGGCGTCGGACCGCGCCGACGAACACGGCCGCCACCGCGACCACGCCGAGTGTCACGATGCGCCAGAGCTCGGGATCGGCGAAGTCCGCCACGAGTGCCGGCAGCAGGAGCACGGCGAGGCCCGGCCCGAGCGCCGTCCAGCTGCCGAGCGACGGATCGCGGCGCATCCGCACGACACCCGCGCCGATGAGGGCGGCACCGATGGACGCCGTGACCACATCGAACGGGTCGACCCGACCCGTCGCGAGCGCGGCGGTGCCGCCGATGACGAGCACGCCGAGCGTCGTCCAGCCGACCAGGGGTCCCGTGAACGGCCGCCGCCGGGTGACGGTCGACGCGACGTGCGCGACGGCGAGCAAGGGGAAGAGCACCACGGCGCGCACGAACGGTTCGTCGTCGGTGAGGATCGCGAGCTGCGTCGGCACGGATGCGGCGACGAGCGACGCCGCGAGCACCGCTTCGGCGATCCGGGTCGGCCGCGACGCGGCGAGCGCCCACGTCGTGGCGACGACCACGCCGGCCGCGAACGCGATCACCGGCCAGAACTCCACGGGCAACGAGCTCGGTTCGCCGAGCGCCACGGCCGAGCCACGCACCAGCGCGGCGCCCGTGAGCGCCACCCAGCCCGTCGCGACGCCGAGGAGGCGGATCGGCACTCCGCGTGCCGCCTCGGGCAGGAACGCGCCCGCGATCGCCACCACGGTGCCGGCGGCGACGAGCGACGAGCGTGCGGAGCTCCGACTCGGCACTCGACGCGACGCTCGGCAGCACGAGCACCGCCGCCGCGGACGCGAATAGCGCGGTGCGGCCGGAGGAGCGCGTGGACGGCGCCGTTCGACGCCAGGTGATCAGGCCTCCGGCGGCCAGGAGCGAGACGGCCAGCGGCACCGTATACGCCTCGACGTCGTCGACGCCCTCGCCGGCGAGCCACGCCCACGCGGCGCCCACCACGATCGGGAGGCTGAGCCACGAGATGTGCCGGCTCGGCGAGTCGCCGGCGATCGGGTCGCCGTGGAGCGACGCGATGAGCACCGGCACCGGCGTGAGCAGGAGCAGGAGGAGCCAGACCTCGTCGCCGGCGAACGGCGCCGACGCGAGTGCGAGCGTGCCGGCCAGGCCGACCGCGAGGCTCCACGCCAGCCGCGGGACTCCAGCCGCATCGGGGCAACGCGGCGTGACCGGCTGCCGCGGCGAGGAGGACCCCGGCTGCGGCGCCGACGGCGAAGGCGGGCGCATCCGGGATCGCGCCGAATGCGGCGCCGAGCGCGAGCGTGACGAGGAGCGGACCGACGCCGGCGAGGGCGATGCCCACGAGGGGCGAAGCGGAGGTGCGGATCCCGGCGATCACGACGACGGCGCCGAGGGTGGCCGGCAGCCATCCGAGCGGGGTGTGCTCCGAATGCGGTCGCCAGCGCACCCGCGGCCACGCCGACGAGCAGCGGCGCCGTCATGCTCGTGCGATCCAGCGCGGGGATGCGCGGCACGAGGAGGGCACCGCCGAGCAGGATCGAGGCGACCGTGCCCAGCCACATCCACGGCGACTGCCAGGGCTCGACCGGCGGATCGGCCGACGCAGCGAGCCAAGAACGGGATCGAGAACGCGACGACGCCGACGAGCACCGTCGCGACGGTGAGGTGGGCCGCGCCGATACCGCGTGCCGAACCGGTCGGCCAGACCCGCGAGGCCAGCAGCCGCCCGGCGACCAGCAGGGCGAGGAGCGCGGCGATCGTCCACGGCCAGACCGGCGCGCTCGAGTAGGCGGTGCTCAAGCCGAGGCCGCCGGCCGAGATCCCGCCGATCGCGAGGATCGCCAGCAGGCCCGGGACGACCGCGCGCCCGGTCAGGGCGGCCGCCGCGAGGGCGAGCGCCGCGAGCAGCACGAGCGCCGCCGCAGCGAGCCACACCGTGGGGGCGAGGGATGCCGCGACCACGGCGCCTGCTGCGGCGAACGCGACCGGGATCGCCGCCAGACGCCGGAGGCGCCCGAAGACCGCGAGCCACGACGGCGCTGCCCGCCGCCAGGACGAGCGGGACGAGCACCGCGCCGAGGCGGACGTCGTCGACGAGTGACGGCAGCGCATCGGTCGGGCCGTATCGTCCACGGGCTGATGCCCGACATCGCCCGGATGCCGATCGCCTGGAGCCCGGCGAGCCCTCCGAGGACGGCCGCTGCGGCGGCCACCGCGGCGGCGGCGCCGAAGCCCGGCGAGCACCTCGCGACGGGCTCGGAGGACCCGCGCCGCTCCGGCGAACAGGCACGCGACGACGACCGCTCCCGCCGGTGCGATCCACAGGGCGTCGGGGCGGTCGAGCTCCTGCATCGATCCCACTACCGGTGCCAGCGCGACGCTCGCGCCGAGCGCCGGCGCCGCGATCCAGCTCCATGGCGACGTCGTGTCGGGCTCGCGGAGGGCGATCACGACCACGGCCAGCAACCACGCCCCACCGGCGGCGAGCAGCGCCCACGACGCGCCCCAGGCGACCTCGGGGAGGGCCCACGGCGCGTCGATCGTGGCGGCGGCGCCGCCCACGAAGCCGGCGGCGAGCAGGATGCCGCGCTCGGGCGAGGCGCGCAGGGCGCCCGCGACGGCGCTTCCGACCACGACGGCCGCGAGGCCCCCCAGCCAGACGCCGGAGGCCGTCTCGGGGTCGAGGGCGTACGCCAGCAGGAAGGCCGAGACCGGGGCGAGCGCGGCGGCCGCATACCCGGGCACGCGGATGCCGCTGGCCGCGCGGGTGCCGGCGAGCAGGCCGGCGACGATCGCGAGCGCCACCCCCGCGTACGCCGAGGCGCTGAGCCGCTCGCTGCCGAACAGCTCGTTCGCCCGCACGATCCACACGTCGAGCAGCAGCAGCACGACGGCGACGGATGCCACGCCCTCGGCGGTGCCCGGCAGTCGACGCGCGCGCAGCAGCCACGCGAGGCCGAGCACGAGCACGCTCGCGCCCGCGATGATCACCGAGCGCACCTCGAGGCTCGCGACCAGGTAGGCGACGAAGAGGAACACGATCGCGGTGACGGAGATGAGCACCACGCCGAGCGTGAGCAGGAGGACCTGCACGCCGGACCGGCCGCTGCGGCGCTCGACAGCGGCGGAGGCAGCGGGCGCGATCGGGGGAGCCGGGGGAGCTCGCCGCGGCTGCGGCTGCCGGCAGAGGGGTGGCGACCGTGCTCGGGGCCGCGGCATCCGTGGATCGCTTCGTCCTGCGTCCGGACGGTGACGGAGGCCACCGGGGCGCCCGCCTCGGCCCGGGTCGTCGTCGCCGGCGCCGCGACGGCCCATCTCGACCGGCACGCTCGTCGTCGCGAGGTCGACCCACGCCTCGCGAGCGGCTTGTGCTGCACGCATCCGGTCGATGAGCTCCTGCCGGGCGAGCTCGTCGCGATAGACGGCCGCGGAGCGCCGGAGGAGCTCGTCGGCCTCGGGTACGGCGAGGTCGAGCCCGCAGACCGCGCACCGCGTCGAGGCGAGCGGACTGAAGCACGCCGGGCAGCACGTGGTGTCGACGAGTTGGGTCGGATCGGCGGGCCAGCGGCGCGGCGCCGGCCCGCCGACGGGACTCGGGCGGTCGGTCATGCGCACACTCTGCCACGCGCCGTCGGCGTGGCGGCAGATCCTCCACAGGGCCCGTTCGGGGGGTACCGACCGGGCCGCACCGGCTTCTGGCGCCCCGCCGCCCGCCTCCGCCCCCGCACCCCACAGCGGGCGTCCAGTCGGTGCAGTAGACTTTCGGGGGTCCACCCGTGCTCCTGCATGCTTCGGCGTGCCCGTGCGGGTGAATCGACGAGTTGAGTCAGCGACTCGGGGCGTAGCTCAGCTTGGTAGAGCGCCCGCTTTGGGAGCGGGAGGTCGCAGGTTCGAATCCTGTCGCCCCGACGAGTCGCCCGAGACTCGACACGAACTTCCACACAACAGGAGATCTTCCACATGCCGACCACTTCGGTTGAGAAGCTGAGCCCCACGCGCGCCAAGCTCACCATCTCGGTGACGCCCGAGGAGCTGAAGCCCAGCATCGCCCACGCCTACGAGCACATCGCCGAGCAGATCAACGTGCCGGGCTTCCGCAAGGGCAAGGTGCCGCCGCCCATCATCGACCAGCGCGTCGGCAAGGCGGCCGTGCTCGAGCACGCCGTCAACGAGGGCCTCGACGGCTTCTACCGCGCCGCCGTCTCCGAGTACGAGCTGCGTCCCCTCGGCCGCCCCGAGGCCGACATCGTCGAATGGCCGAACGAGAAGGACTTCTCGGGCGACCTGCTCCTCGCGATCGAGGTCGACGTCCGTCCCGAGATCGAGCTGCCCGACTACGACGGCCTCGAGATCACGGTCGACTCGGTCGAGGTCGGCGACGACGAGGTCACCGAGGAGCTCGACCGCCTGCGCAGCCGCTTCGGCACGCTCATCACGGTGGACCGCCCCGCCAAGGCCGGCGACTTCGTGACGCTCGACCTGGTGGCCGTCATCGAGGACACCGAGGTCGACACCGCGAGCGGCATCTCGTACGAGCTCGGCTCGGGCGAGCTCCTCGAGGGCATCGACGAGGCGCTCGACTCGCTCACCGCCGACGAGACCACCACGTTCGCGTCGAAGCTCCTGGGCGGCGACCACGAGGGCGAGACCGCCGAGATCACCGTGACCGTCACCGCCGTCAAGGAGCGCGAGCTCCCCGAGGCCGACGACGACTTCGCGCAGATCGCCAGCGAGTTCGACACGCTCGACGAGCTCACCGACGAGCCTCAAGGAGCAGGTCGCCCGCAACAAGTCGTTCGGCCAGGGCACGCAGGCCCGCGACCTCCTCGTCGACCGGCTCCTCGAGCTGGCCGAGGTCCCCGTCGCCGACAGCGTCATCGAGGACGAGGTGCACCGCCACCTCGAGTCCGAGGGTCGCCTGGAGGACGACGAGCACCGCGCCGAGGTCACCGAGTCCAGCACCAAGGCGTTCAAGACGCAGATCGTGCTCGACGCCATCGCCGAGGCCGAGAAGGTGCAGGTCAGCCAGGACGAGCTGACCCAGTACCTCGTGCAGGGCGCCGCGCAGTACGGCATGGATCCGAACGAGTTCGTGCAGGTCCTCAGCCAGAACGGCCAGATCCCCGCCATGGTCGGCGAGGTCGCGCGCAACAAGGCGCTCGCGATCGCGCTCGGCAAGGCGAAGGTCACGGATGCCGCGGGCAACGCGGTCGACCTCTCCGAGTTCACCGCCGACGCCGACGCCGACGCCGAGGCTGCGACCGACGCGAGCCGAGCCTGCCGAGGCCGGCCGAGGCCGCCGAGGCAGAGCCCGAGGCCGAGGAACCGAAGAAGCCCGCGCGCAAGCGCGCGGCCAAGAAGGCCGACGCCGAGTAATCGGGAAGAACGACTCCCGTCTGCGGGTCGAGGAGGCGCGAAGCGCCGTCTCGAGACCCTTGTCAAGGTCTCGAGACGCGCCGAAGGCGCTCCTCGACCCGCAGACCTGTCCAGGGAGGAACCATGAACGACTGGCAGCACCGCGTCGACACCGTGTGGGCCTCGGCCGACGAGCTCGGTGACGACGAGGTCGTCCGGCGCATCGACGCGCTGGCGTCAGAGCTCCCGGCCGACGACCCCATTGCGCTCTTCGAGCGGGCGGGCGCGCGCGACTCCGCCGGTCGCGAGGCCGAGGCCGAGGCGCTCTATCGTGAGGCGCTCGCGCACGGCCTCAGCGCCTCGAGGCGCGTGCAGGCGCACATCCAGCTCGCGTCCACGATCCGCAACCTCGGGCGGCCGCTCGAGGCCGTTGAGCTCCTCGACGCGATCGAACCCGAGGCCGGCGAACTCCGCGACGCGGTGGTGGCGTTCCGGGCGCTCGCGCGCGTCGACCTGGGCGACGCACGCCGTGCGGCATCCGACGCCCTCTCGGCGCTCGCGCCGCACCTGCCGCGCTACCGCGTGTCGGTCGCCGCATACGCCGCGGAACTCGCGGCCTCCGCCTAGGGCGAACAGCCCCGATCCCGCGTGTTGCACCGGATAGATTCGAGTGAACGCGACAACGGAAACGGAGCGACACATGGCCGAAGCGACACCCAGCCCCGGTGTTTTCGATCGACTGCTGAAGGACCGCATCATCTGGCTGGGATCCGAGGTGCGCGACGACAACGCCAACGAGATCGCGGCGAAGCTGCTGCTCCTCGCCGCCGAGGACGCCAAGAAGGACATCTACCTCTACGTGAACTCGCCCGGTGGTTCGATCACGGCGGGCATGGCGATCTACGACACGATGCAGTTCGTGCCGAACGACATCGTCACCGTCGGCATCGGCATGGCCGCCTCCATGGGGCAGCTCCTCCTCACCGCCGGCACGAAGGGCAAGCGGTACATCACCCCGAACGCGCGAGTGCTGCTGCACCAGCCGCACGGCGGCTTCGGCGGCACCGCGAGCGACATCCAGACGCAGGCGCAGCTCATCCTCGACATGAAGAAGCGGCTCGCCGAGATCACGGCCGCGCAGACCGGCAAGACGGTCGAGCAGATCAACGCCGACGGCGACCGCGACCGTTGGTTCAACGCACAGGAAGCCCTCGAGTACGGCTTCGTCGACCACATCCGCGAGTCGGCACTCGACGTGGCCGGCGGCGGCGGCACCGACCAGGCGTAGCACCGAGAGAAGAGAGAACGAGCGAATGAACATCCCTGCTATCGGTGGCACCGCCTTCAGCGGCATCCAGGCCCCCGGCTCGCGCTACATCCTGCCGAGCTTCGAGGAGCGCACGGCCTACGGCTACAAGCGCCAAGACCCCTACGCCAAGCTCTTCGAGGACCGCATCATCTTCCTCGGCGTGCAGGTCGACGACGCGTCGGCCGACGACATCATGGCGCAGCTGCTCGTGCTCGAGTCGATGGACCCCGACCGCGACATCATCCTCTACATCAACTCGCCCGGCGGCTCGTTCACCGCGATGACGGCGATCTACGACACGATGCAGTACATCCGCCCGCAGATCCAGACCGTCGTGCTCGGCCAGGCGGCATCGGCGGCGGCGGTCATCGCGTCCGCCGGCACGCCCGGAAAGCGACTCGCGCTGCCGAACGCCCGCGTGCTCATCCACCAGCCGGCGATGGGCGAGGCCGGTCACGGCCAGGCGTCCGACATCGAGATCCAGGCGGCCGAGATCCTGCGCATGCGCTCCTGGCTCGAAGAGACGCTCTCGCGTCACTCGAACCGCACGCAGGAGCAGGTCAACACCGACATCGACCGCGACAAGATCCTGTCGGCCGACGAGGCGCTCGAGTACGGCCTCATCGACCAGGTGCTCACCTCGCGCAAGAGCCTGCCGGCGATCGCGCGGTAGCGCCGTCCCGCTCGAACGCGGCGGATGCCCGGCCCCGGCCGGTTCCCATCCGCCGCGTTCGGCGTGCCAGCGCGCGCTCCACCGCCCGGTTCGCGCAACGCGAACCGCGACGCGAACCAATCCGGGCGCGCCATGCCGCGCCGTCCCGATCTCGGGCTAGGCTCGGAACAGACTCGTCGACAGGGAGGGTTCGATGGCACGCATCGGGGAGAGCGCAGACCTGCTCAAGTGCTCCTTCTGCGGAAAGAGCCAGAAGCAGGTCCAGCAGCTCATCGCTGGGCCGGGCGTCTACATCTGCGACGAGTGCGTCGAACTCTGCAACGAGATCATCGAGGAGCGGCTCGCCGAAGCCGGCGAGTCCGAGTCCGGCGAGTTCGAACTGCCCAAGCCCAAGGAGATCTTCGCGTTCCTCGAGGAGTACGTGATCGGGCAGGATGCCGCGAAGAAGGCGCTGGCGGTCGCCGTGTACAACCACTACAAACGGGTCCGCGCGCGCACCACGCTCACGTCGGCCGACCACGCCCGCGACGACGTCGAGATCGCCAAGTCGAACATCCTGCTCATCGGCCCGACAGGTTGCGGCAAGACCTACCTCGCGCAGACGCTCGCCAAGCAGCTCAACGTGCCGTTCGCGGTCGCGGATGCCACGGCGCTGACCGAGGCCGGCTACGTCGGCGAAGACGTCGAGAACATCCTGCTCAAGCTCATCCAGGCGGCCGACTACGACGTGAAGCGCGCCGAGACGGGCATCATCTACATCGACGAGATCGACAAGATCGCCCGCAAGGCCGAGAACCCGTCGATCACCCGCGACGTCTCGGGCGAGGGCGTGCAGCAGGCGCTGCTGAAGATCCTCGAGGGAACCGTGGCCTCAGTGCCGCCGCAGGGCGGGCGGAAGCATCCGCACCAGGAGTTCATCCAGATCGACACCACGAACGTGCTGTTCATCGTGGCCGGCGCCTTCGCCGGGCTGGAGGACATCATCTCCTCGCGCGCGGGCAAGCGCGGCATCGGCTTCGGCGCCCCACTCCACAACAAGGAGGACGAGGCCGACATCTTCAGCGAGGTGCTCCCAGAAGACCTCCACAAGTACGGACTCATCCCCGAGTTCATCGGCCGGCTCCCCGTGGTCGCCACCGTCACGCCGCTCGACCGCGACGCGCTCATGGAGATCCTGACCGTGCCGCGCAACGCGCTCGTGCGGCAGTACCAGCGCATGTTCGAGCTCGACGACGTCGAGCTCGACTTCGAGGAGGCGGCGCTCGAGGCGATCGCCGACCTCGCCGTGCTGCGGCAGACGGGCGCCCGCGGGCTCCGCGCGATCATGGAGGAGGTGCTCGGACCGATCATGTTCGAGGTGCCCTCGTCCACGGGCGTCGCCCGGGTCGTCGTCACGAAGGCCGCGGTGCTCGACAACGCCGCGCCGACGATCGTGCCGCACAAGCCGCGCCGCGCCGAGAAGTCGGCTTAGGAAGGCCGGCAGGGCCACTCGCCGGCGTGGCGCAGT
>CAWCWD010000064.1:0-51445 GCA_963799015.1 uncultured Actinomycetota bacterium
GTGGCCGACGACGAGTCGGCGGATGCCGCAGTGACCTCCGAGCGTCGCAAGAAGTTCGCCTACCGCCCGAACCTCCTCGTGGTCGACGGCGGCGAGCCGCAGGTCGCCGCGGCGGCACGTGCCCTCGCGGAATCGGGTGTCGAGGGCATCTACCTGTGCGGCATCGCGAAGCGCCTCGAGGAGATCTGGACACCCGAGGCCGAGTACCCCGTGATCCTGCCGCGCAACAGCGACGCCCTGTTCCTGTTCCAGCGGGTGCGTGACGAGGCGCACCGGTTCGCGATCACGCACCAGCGGCAGCGGCGCAAGCGCGACATCGGCACGGTGCTGTCCGGGATCCCCGGCCTCGGCCCAGTCCGCGTGAAGGAACTGCTGAAGCACTTCGGGTCCGTCACTCGCCTGCGCGCCGCAAGCGAGTCCGACATCGCCGAGGTGAAGGGCATCGGCCCGACCCTCGCGGCCACCGTGCACGCGCATCTCCGCGCTGACGGCGTGTCGGCGCCCCGGTAGGCTGGAGTGTCGACGCGCGGAAGGGGGCCCGAGACGATGGCAGCTGAGGCCGAGCACCAGGAGATGCTCATCGTCACCGGCATGTCGGGTGCAGGCCGCTCCACCGTCGGGAACGCCCTCGAAGACCTCGGCTGGTACGTCGTCGACAACCTGCCGCCGCAGATGCTGCGCCCGCTCGTCGAGCTCGTCGAGCGAGCCGGCGCGTCGCTGCCCCGCATCGCGGCGGTCGTCGACGTGCGCGGGCGTGACTTCTTCTCCGAGCTGCAGGACATCATCCAGGCCCTGCGCACCGGCGTGAACGTGCGCGTGGTGTTCCTCGACGCGACGGATGCCGTGCTCGTCCGCCGATTCGAATCGGTGCGTCGCCCGCACCCGCTGCAGGCGAACGGCACGCTGCTCGACGGGATCGGCGCCGAGCGGGCCCGCCTCGCCGAACTGCGCGAGTCGAGCGACATCGTCGTCGACACCTCCGACCTGAACATCCACCAGCTCGCGACGTTCATCACCGAGACCTTCGCGGAAGCGGGGCGAGCGGGTCTGCGGGTCACGCTGCTGAGCTTCGGCTTCAAGTACGGGCTCCCCGCCGACGCCGACCTCGTCGCCGATGCGCGCTTCCTGCCGAACCCCTTCTGGATCCCAGAACTCCGGCACCTCAACGGCGAGGACCCCGAGGTCGCGGAGTACGTGCTGAGCCAACCCGGCGCTCGGGACTTCATCGAGGCCTACACGACGGCTCTCGAACCAGTGATGGCCGGGTACCAGCGTGAGAACAAGCGACACGCGACGATCGCGGTCGGATGCACCGGCGGCAAGCACCGCTCGGTGGCGATCGTCCGCGAGCTCGCCGACCGGCTCGGGCAGCTCCCGGGCGTGGCCATCAGCGTGAAGCACCGTGATCGCGGCCGTGAATGACCCGGCCGTGCGAGATGACGAATGAGAGGACATGACGTGGCACTGACCGCCGACGTGAAAGAGGAACTGGCGCGGGTCGAGGTGTCGAAGACGAGTGTGCGAGCCGCCGAGCTCGCCTCGGTACTGCGCTTCGCCGGCGGCCTGCACATCATCTCCGGCCGCATCGCCATCGAGGCGGAGCTCGACTCGCCCACGATCGCGCGTCGCGTGACGCGCGACCTCGGCGAGCTGTACGGCGTGCGCCCCGACGTCTCCGTGATCTCGCCCTCCGGAATCCGACGATCGAACCAGTACCTCGTGCGGGTGCTCGACGGCGGCGAGACCCTCGCGCGCCAGACCGGCCTGCTCGACGCCCGCCGTCGTCCGGTGCGCGGGCTGCCCAACAAGCTCACCACCGGCTCGCGCGACGACGTCGCGGCCGTCTGGCGCGGCGCCTTCCTCGCGCATGGCAGCCTCACCGATCCGGGCCGCTCGGCCGCGCTCGAAGTCACGTGCCCGGGCAACGAGACGGCGATGGCCCTCGTGGGCGCGGCCGGACGCCTCGGCATCTCCGCGAAGGCCCGCGAGGTGCGTGGCGTGCACCGGGTCGTCATCCGCGACGGCGAGGCGATCAGCTCGATGCTCGCGCTCATGGGCGCGAGCGACACCGTGCGCAACTGGGAGGAGCTCCGCCAGCGACGTGAGGTTCGCGCCACCGCGAACCGTCTCGTGAACTTCGACGACGCCAACCTGCGACGCTCCGCGCAGGCCGCCGTCGCGGCCTGCGCGCGCGTCGAACGCGCCATGGAGCTCCTCGGCGACGACATCCCCGACCACCTGAAGTACGCCGGGGAGCTGCGGCTCGCGCACCGCGACGCGAGCCTCGACGAGCTCGGCCACCACGCCGACCCGCCGATGACCAAGGATGCCGTCGCCGGACGCATTCGCCGCCTGCTCGCGATGGCCGACAAGCGCGCCGTCGAGCTCGGCGTTCCGGGCACCGAGGCCAGCCTTCCCGCCGATCTCGACGACGTCTGAGCAGCGGCGCGGGCTCCGCGCGCGATGGCGCCGGGTGCAAGCGGATGCCGCGGCATCCGCTCGTCGTCACGTGCCGTCGCATCGGCGTCAAGCCCGAACGGCCCGTTGTGGAGCGGGCATAGACTCGTGGATGCAGCCGCGGAACACCGGGCAGGAGCCCGGCACGCCCGGCATCTGACAAGGAGAAGCAATGGCTGACTACACCCTCCCGGATCTCGCCTACGATTACTCGGCCCTCGAACCGTCGATCAGCGGCACGATCATGGAGCTGCACCACTCGAAGCACCACCAGGCGTACGTGACCGGCGCGAACACCGCCCTCGCGCAGCTCGCCGAGGCGCGCGACTCGGGCAATCTCGCCAACGTCAACAAGCTCGAGAAGGACCTCGCGTTCAACCTCGGCGGCCACGTCAACCACTCGATCTTCTGGACCAACATGTCGCCCGACGGCGGCGACAAGCCCACGGGCGAGCTCGCCGCGGCGGTCGACGACCACTTCGGCTCGTTCGACAAGTTCCAGGCCCACTTCACGGCGACCGCGCTCGGCGTGCAGGGCTCCGGCTGGGCCGTGCTCGCGTGGGATTCCATCGGGCAGCGCCCGATCATCCTGCAGTTCTTCGACCAGCAGGGAAACCTCCCCGCGGGCGTCGTTCCGCTGCTGATGCTCGACGTCTGGGAGCACGCGTACTACCTCGATTACAAGAACGTGCGGGCCGACTACGTGAAGGCGTTCTGGAACATTGCGAACTGGGACAACGTCCAGCAGCGCTTCCAGGCCGCACGCGAGAAGACCTCAGGGCTGCTGCTACTGTCGTAGCGGATGGTGTCCCCGGACCCGTCCGGGGACACCGCCGTCCGATCAGTTCACCTTGGAAACGCGCACTCGCGCACGTCAATCAGGAGACATCCGTGTCCGTAAAGATCGGCATCAACGGCTTCGGCCGCATCGGCCGCAACTACTTCCGCGCCGCCCTCGCCCAGGGCGCCGACCTCGAGGTCGTCGCGGTGAACGACCTCACCGACAACAAGACCCTCGCCCACCTGCTGAAGTACGACTCGGTCACGGGTCGCCTCGACGCCACGGTCGAGTACGACGACGACCACATCATCGTCAACGGCACGGCGATCAAGGCGTTCGCGGAGCGCGACCCTGCGAACCTCCCGTGGGGTGAGCTCGGTGTCGACATCGTCATCGAGTCGACCGGGTTCTTCACGAAGGCGGCCGATGCGCGCAAGCACATTCAGGCCGGCGCGAAGAAGGTGCTGATCTCGGCGCCCGCGACCGACGAGGACGCCACCTTCGTGATGGGCGTGAACGAGAGCGAGTACGACCCCGCCACGCACCACATCATCTCGAACGCCTCGTGCACCACCAACTGCCTCGCGCCGCTCGCGAAGGTGTTCAACGACGCATTCGGCATCGAGCGCGGCCTGATGACCACGGTGCACGCCTACACGGCCGACCAGAACCTGCAGGACGGCCCCCACAAGGACCTGCGTCGTGCCCGCGCCGCGGCCGTCAACATCGTGCCGACCTCCACCGGTGCCGCGAAGGCCATCGGCCTCGTGCTGCCCGAGCTCGTCGGCAAGCTCGACGGCTTCGCGCTGCGCGTGCCGGTTCCCACCGGCTCGATCACCGACCTCACCGTCACGTCGTCGCGCCCGGTGACGGTCGACGAGGTCAAGGCGGCCTACAAGGCGGCGGCCGAGGGCCCGATGAAGGGCATCCTCAAGTACACCGAAGACGAGATCGTGTCGAGCGACATCGTGTCCGACCCGCACTCCTCGATCTTCGACGCCGGGCTCCTGCGCGTCCTCGGCGACCAGGTGAAGCTCTCGAGCTGGTACGACAACGAGTGGGGCTACTCCAACCGTCTCGTCGACCTCACCGAGTACGTCGCCGAACGCCTCTGAATCGGGACATCGTGACGCTGCGAACGATCGACACTCTCGGTCCGCTCGCCGGCAAGCGCGTCGTCGTCCGTTGTGACCTCAACGTTCCTCTCCAGGACGAGGTCATCACGGACGACGGCCGTGTGCGGGCGTCGGTCCCCACCCTCGAGGCCCTCGTCGGCCAGGGCGCCCGCGTGATCGTGGTCTCCCACCTCGGGCGCCCCGAGGGCGCGCCCGAGCCGAGGTACACCCTCGCTCCCGTCGCCGCAGCGCCTCGGCGAGCTCATCGACGCTCCGGTGGCCTTCGCCACCGACACGGTCGGTCCGGATGCCGCGGCCAAGGTCGCGGCGCTCGCCGACGGCGAGGTGCTCGTGCTCGAGAACCTGCGGTTCAACCCGGGGGAGACCTCGAAGAACGAGGCGGAGCGCACCGCCTTCGCCGGCGAGCTCGCGGGCTTCGCCGACGCGGTCGTCTCGGACGGGTTCGGCGTGGTGCACCGCAAGCAGGCGAGCGTCTACGAGCTCGAGCAGCTCCGGCCGAGCGCCGCGGGTCTTCTGATCGCCTCGGAGCTCGACGTCCTCGACCGGCTCACCGAGACGCCCGAGCGGCCGTACACGGTGGTGCTCGGGGGCTCGAAGGTCTCTGACAAGCTCGGCGTCATCGCACACCTGCTCCCGCGGGTCGATACGCTGCTCATCGGCGGCGGCATGCTCTTCACGTTCCTCGCGGCCCAGGGTCACAAGGTCGGATCGAGCCTCCTCGAGGCCGACCAGATCGGGACCGTGAAGGGCTACCTCGCCGAGGCGGAGGAGCGCGGCGTCTCGATCGTGCTTCCCACCGACGTCGTGGTCGCGGCATCGTTCTCGGCCGAGGCCGAGCACGTGGTCACGGCGGCCGACGCGATCGAGGAGACGCCGTTCGGGGCATCCGGACTCGGGCTCGACATCGGCCCCGACACCGCGGCCGCGTTCGCGGAGCGCATCCGGGGTGCCCGCACGGTGTTCTGGAACGGCCCCATGGGCGTGTTCGAGCTCGCGCCGTTCGCGGCCGGCACCCGTGCGGTCGCCGAGGCACTCACCGAGGTCGACGGGCTCAGCGTCGTCGGCGGAGGCGACTCGGCTGCGGCCGTGCGCCAGCTCGGCTTCGACGACGCGGCATTCGGACACATCTCGACGGGCGGGGGCGCGAGCCTCGAGTTCCTCGAGGGCAAGAAGCTCCCCGGACTGGAGGTCCTCGGATGGCAGTGAAGCGCACCCCGTTCATCGCGGGCAACTGGAAGATGAACCTCGACCACCTGCAGGCGATCGCCTTCGTGCAGAAGCTCGCGTGGTCGCTGGCCGATGCGAAGCACGACTTCGCCGACGCCGAGGTCGCGGTGTTCCCGCCGTTCACCGATCTGCGGTCGGTGCAGACGCTCGTGGCGGCCGACTCGCTGCCGCTCGCGTACGGCGCTCAGGACGTCTCGGCGCACGACTCCGGCGCGTACACGGGTGAGATCTCGCGCGCGTTCCTCGCGCAGCTCGACTGCACCTACGTGATCATCGGGCACTCGGAGCGACGCACTCTGCATCACGAGACGGATGTCGACGTGAACGCCAAGCTGCTCGCTGCGCACCGGCACGGGCTGGTGCCCGTGGTGTGCGTCGGCGAGACGGCGGAAGACCTCGAGGCGCACGGCCCGAGCGCGGTGCCCGTCGCCCAGCTTCGTACGGCACTGGAGGGCGTCGACGGTTCCAAGGGACTCGTGGTCGCTTACGAGCCGGTCTGGGCGATCGGTTCCGGCCAGGCGGCGACGCCCGAGCAGGCCGAGCAGGTCTGCGCGGCACTCCGCGCGCTCATCGCCGAGCTGCTCGGCGACGAGATCGCCGAGGCCACGCGCATCCTCTACGGCGGGTCCGTGAAGGCGGCGAACATCGCGGCGTTCCTGCGCGAGCCGAACGTCGACGGGGCGTTGGTCGGCGGCGCAAGCCTCGACATCGACGAGTTCTCGAGCATCGTCCGGTTCAAGAAGCACGTCGGCGCCTGAGCCGCGGCGCCCAAGGCACGGTCGCGGGTGCGGCTATACTCGATTGGTCGGCACTGACACCCCTGCGTCGTGCCCGGAAAGGTTCACCGTGGAGATTCTCCAGGTCGTCCTGCAGGTCCTGCTCGGTCTCACGAGCCTCCTGCTGACGCTGCTCATCCTGCTGCACAAGGGTCGTGGCGGCGGTCTGTCCGACATGTTCGGCGGTGGCGTCACGTCCAGCCTCGGTGCATCCGGAGTCGCCGAGCGAAACCTCAACCGGATCACGGTCATCCTCGGGCTCGTGTGGATCACGTGCATCGTGGTGCTCGGGCTCATCACGAAGTTCGAAACCGGAATCTGACGGGGGAACGGCCATGGCATCAGGAAACAGCGCCATCCGCGGCTCGCGCGTCGGCGCGGGCCCCATGGGCGAGCAGGATCGCGGCTTTCACGCCGATCGAGTCGCCGTGAGCTACTGGGACGCTCAGGGCAACGAGACCGTGCGGCACTTCGCGGCGAACCTGCCCGAAGAGGAGATCCCCGACATCATCGACAGCCCGTCGACGGGCCTGCCCGCCGGCCGCGACAAGGACAACCCGCCGTCGGTGTCGAAGCTCGAGCCGTACAAGACGCACCTGGCGTACGTGAAGGAACGTCGTACCGACGAGGAGGCCGCGGCACTCCTCGAGGAGGCGCTCACGCAGCTGCGCACCCGTCGTGGGCAGATCGCCCCGCAGGACTAGGCGCGACACCAGAGACGCCGAGAGGGGCCAGCCGGAAGGCTGGCCCCTCTCGCATGCTCCGGGCGGGTTCGCGGCGCGGCATCCGCCCGATCACACCTCGTGGTCAGTAGTCGCGTGCGATGAGCGATTCGGGCACCTCGGCCGCGGCGTCCGCGTCGACGAAGAACACCGTGCGACGCCGCCCCTTGATGCCGGCGACCGGCACCTCGTCGCGGCTCGCTCCGGCGAGGGCGAGGCCCAGCGCCGACGCCTTGTCGGCACCCGCCAGCACCAGCCAGACGCGCTGCGAGGAGTTGATGACCGGCCGCGTGAGGCTGAGTCGCTCGGGCGGCGGCTTCGGCGAGTTTCGCACGGGGATCACGGTGCGATCGGTGACCTGGATGCCCGACCGGTGCGGGAACAGGGATGCGATGTGCCCGTCGGGCCCGACACCCAGGAAGGTGATGTCGAAGATCGGGTGCGAGAGCCCGTCGACGCCGTGCTCGGAGAGCTCCGCCGCGTAGGCGTCGGCCGCCTCGTCGAGGCTCAGCCCGGAGTCGGGCGACGGGAACGGATGCACGTTGCCGGCGGGCACGTCGAGGTCGTCGAGCAGGGCGACCCGCGCCTGCTCGTCGTTGCGCTCAGCGTCCCGATCGGGCACCCAACGCTCATCGCCCCACCAGAAGTGCACGCGCGACCAGTCGATCGACGTGCGTGCGGGCGAGGCTGACACGGCATCGAGCACGGCGGAACCCATCGACCCACCCGTCAGCACGACGTGTGCGACCGCCTGCGTGTCGAGGATGTCGAGCATCTTCGTGATGAACCGCGCCGAGACGGAACTCGCCAGTGACGCCTTGTCGGGATGGACGAGTACCCGCCGCTCATTGGTCATGCATGGACTCCTTCGGCCTCCGCGTCACCGAGCAGCGCCAAGCCGCTCGTGATCACTTCACCGTACAACTCATCGGGGTCGAGGCGGCGGAGTTCGTCGGCGAGGCAGTCGCGGAGGTTGCGACGGGGGAGTGCCAGGTCGTGCACCGGCTGGCCGGGCTGGCGGAGGGTGGCGATGCCGGGCGTGTCGCGCACGAGCTCGACGGCGCCGCTCTCGCGCTCGAGGCGCACGCCGTGGATGCCGTGCGAGCCCTGCTCCACCGAGGTGAGGACGTACGCGGCCGTCGCGTCGAGCTCGAGCCGCAGCCACGCCGCGAGCAGCGTGGTCGACGGCGAGTCGATGGCGCCGGTGACGCGGATGCCGGTGATCGGCTCGTACGGCGGCTGGTCGAGCACCGCGGCGAGCTGCGCGCGCCACAGGGTGAGGCGCGTCCATGCGAAGTCGGCATCGCCCGGGGTGTAGCTCCCCGCAAGTGCGTGGAGCGACCCCTGCGGGTCGGGCTGCGTGGAGGCATCGGTGATGCGGCGCTGAGCGATGCGTCCGAGCGGGGCATCGCCGGGCACGGCCGGCGCCGCGCCGGGCCACCACGTGACCACCGGGGCATCCGGCAGCAAGAGGCCCATGACCAGGCTCTCCTCGTCGTGGGCCGCGTCGCCGCATGCACGCAAGATGATGACCTCGCTCGCCCCGGCATCGCCGCCGACGCGGATCTCCGCGTCGAGTCGTGCGTCCGCGTCGGGCAGCTCGTCGGGATCGCTCGAGACCACGATGACGCGCATCGGATGCTCGCGCGAGGCATCGTTTGCCGCTTCGATCGCCTCCTCCTCGCTGCCCGGCGACGTGGCGATCACGAGGGTCAGCACGCGCCCGAGGGCGACGACGCCGCCCTCCTCGCGGATCTTCACCAGCGTCTTGGAGACCTGGCTCGTCGTCGTGTCGGGCAGCTCGACGATCATGGGCGCCTCCAGCTTCGTCCGTCGCGGTGCAGGAGCTCGTCGGCCGAGCTCGGGCCCCAGGTGCCGGGGCGGTAGTGTTCGGGCTGGCCCTGCGTGGTCCAGAACTCCTCGATCGGGTCGAGGATCTTCCACGAGAGCTCGACCTCCTCCTGTCGCGGGAACAGGGGCGGGTCGCCGAGCAGCACGTCGAGGATGAGCCGCTCGTAGGCCTCAGGACTCGCCTCGGTGAAGGCGTGGCCGTAGCCGAAGTCCATCGTGACGTCGCGCACCTGCATGCCCGCGCCCGGCACCTTCGAGCCGAAGCGGATCGTGACGCCCTCGTCGGGCTGCACGCGGATCACGAGCGCGTTCTGGCCGAGCTGCGACGTCTGGCTGTCGGCGAACACCTGCTGCGGGGCGCGCTTGAAGACCACCGCGATCTCGGTGACGCGGCGCCCGAGGCGCTTGCCCGCCCGCAGGTAGAACGGCACGCCGGCCCAGCGTCGGGTGCCGATCAGCAGCTTCATGGCCGCGTAGGTCTCGGTCGTCGACTCGGGGTTCATCCCCTCTTCGTCGAGGAAGCCGATCACCTTCTCGCCGCCCTGCCATCCGCCCGCGTACTGGCCGCGGGCCGTGCCCGTGGCGAGGTCCTCGGGGAGTCGGACCGCTGCCAGGATCTTCTCCTTCTCGGCGCGCAGGTCGGCGGCGTCGAACGAGATCGGCTCCTCCATCGCGGTGAGCGCGAGGAGCTGCAGGAGGTGGTTCTGGATGACGTCGCGCGCCGCTCCGATGCCGTCGTAGTAGCCGGCACGACCGCCGACGCCGATGTCCTCGGCCATCGTGATCTGCACGTGGTCGACGAAGTTGGCATTCCAGATCGGCTCGTACAGCTGGTTCGCGAAGCGCAGGGCCAGGATGTTCTGGACGGTCTCCTTGCCCAGGTAGTGGTCGATGCGGAACACGGAGTCGGGCGGGAACACCGACGCGACGACGTCGTTCAGCTCGCGGGCCGACTGCAGGTCGGAGCCGAAGGGCTTCTCGATCACCACGCGACGCCACTGGTCGTCGTTCTGCTCGGTGAGGCCCGATCGCTTCAGCTGCTCGGTGACGAGCGGGAACGACTTCGGCGGGATCGACAGGTAGAACGCGTGGTTGCCCATCGTGCCGCGTTCGCGGTCGAGCTCCTTGACGACGGTGTGCAGGCGGTCGAACGCCGCGTCGTCGTCGAAGTCGCCCTGCACGAAGCGGACGCCTCGGGCGAGCTGCCTCCACACGTCCTCACGGAACTCGGTGCGGGCGTACTCCTTCACCGAGTCGTGGACGACCCTCTCGAAGTCCTGGTCGTCCCAGTCGCGTCGTGCGAACCCGACGAGCGCGAAGCCCGGCGGCAGGAGCCCCCGGTTCGCGAGGTCGTAGACCGCGGGCATGAGCTTCTTGCGCGACAGGTCGCCGGTCACCCCGAAGATGATGAGGCTCGAGGGGCCGGCGATCCGGTTGAGGCGGTAGTCCTTGGGCGAGCGCAGCGGGTTGTGCTGCGCGGAGATCTCTGCCGGAGCCATGCGGATCCTTCCCGGGATCAGCCGACGGCGTCGAACAGCGTCGCGATGTTCGCGGCGGGGTCCGTCAGCGTGAGGGTCAGCACCGGACGACCGTGGTCGGCGAGCACGCTTGCGTCACCGGACGCCTGCGCGGCGATGAGCTCGCCGAACGTGAAGGGGCGCTCGGGGATCGCGAGGTCCTCCGCGGGAACCTCGGTGATCTGCAGGAACACGCCGACCGCCGGGCCGCCCTTGTGGAACTGCCCGGTCGAGTGCAGGAAGCGCGGGCCCCAGCCGAAGGTCACGGGCCGGCCGGCACGCGCCGCGAGCAGGTCGCGCAGGCGCGCGAGTTCGGGGTGCGCCACCCGGTCGACGTACGCCTGCACGGAGATGTACCCGTTCGCGGGCAGCTCCTCGAGGAGGACGTCGATCGCCGAGACGAGGTCGCTCGACGCGCCGATCACGTCGGGAGTGCCGCGCACCTCGATGCCGTCGGCGACGAACGCCGCGGGGGCGGGCTCGGGGCGGGCGTCGAGCAGGCCGCGGGCCGCGATCTTCGCCGACTCGACGTCGGGCTGGTCGAACGGGTTGATGCCGAGGATGCGGCCGGCGACCGCGGTCGCGTACTCCCAGACGAGCAGCTGCGCGCCGAGGCTGCCGGACACCCGGATCTCGCCGGTGTCGTGGTGGCTGAAGATCTGGTCGCCCGCGTCGTCGACGAGTCGCACGACCTGCACGTCGGGCAGGTCGGCCTTCAGCTCGGGCGCGCCCTTCTCGAGCACGACGGGCAGGATGCCGGTGCCCTCCTTGCCGGTGGACTCGGCGATGAGCTGCTCGGCCCAGTCGGCGAATCCGACGATGTGGGTGCCGTCGGCGACGATCGCGAGCTTGTCGCGCAGCGGCGCCGTGGCCGCGATCGCGGCGCCGAGCACGAGCCCGGGGTTCTCGGGGCTGTCGATGGCGAGCGAGAGCTCGATCGTCTCGGCCTCGTCGAGGATCTCGGCGATGTCGACGCCCGCGAGTCCCGACGGGACGAGCCCGAACGCGGTCAGCGCCGAGTAGCGGCCGCCGACCGTGGGGTCGGCGTTGAACACGCGGTAGCCGGCCGCGCGGGCCGACTCGTCGAGGGGCGAGCCCGGGTCGGTCACGACGATGATGCGCGTCGTCGGGTCGATGCCGGCATCGCGGAAGGCCTGCTCGTAGACGCGGCGCTGGCTGTCGGTCTCGACCGTGGAGCCCGACTTCGACGAGACGACGAGCGCCGACTCCGCAAGCCGGTCGGCGAGGGCAGCCCGCACCTGGCCGGGCTCGGTCGAGTCGAGCACGGTGAGCTCGACTCGTGCGGTCCGGGTGATGACCTCGGGAGCGAGCGACGACCCGCCCATGCCACCGAGCACGATGTGCGTGACGCCGTCGGCCTCGAGCTGTTCGCGCAGCGCCTCGATCTCGGGCACCAGCGGGCGGGACACGGCGACGGCCTCGGTCCAGCCGAGGCGCTTCGACGCCTCGTCCTCCGCCGCAGGGCCCCAGAGTTCTGCATCCTGCGCGGTGATCCCGCTGGCGACGAGGTCGGCGACGAGGCCGGGAACGGTGCGGCGGACCGCGTCGGCGGCCGCTCCGCTGACGGAGATCCGGAAGCTCATCGCGCCGCCTCCAGCGCGTTGCGCACGCTCTCGATGAGTTCGTTCCACGAGACGATGAACTTGTCGACGCCCTCGTTCTCGAGCGTGAGCGTCACGTCGTCGTAGTCGACGCCGATGGCGCCGAGCGCGTCGAGCACCGCGCCGGCGTCGTCGTACGCACCGGTGACGGTGTCGCCGGTGATGACGCCGTGGTCGAACGTGGCCTCGAGGGTCTTCTCGGGCATCGTGTTGACGACGCCGGGCGCGACGAGCTCGGTCACGTACAGCGTGTCGGGCAGGGCGGGGTCCTTGACGCCGGTCGAGGCCCACAAGGGGCGCTGGCGGTTGGCGCCGGCAGCGAGCAGCGCCATGGCGCGCTCGCTCGCGAACTCCTCCTCGTAGAGCTTGTACGCGAGGCGCGCGTTCGCGACACCGGCCTTGCTCTTCAGTGCGAGCGCCTCGTCGGTGCCGATCGCCGTGAGGCGCTTGTCGATCTCGGTGTCGACGCGCGACACGAAGAACGAGGCGACCGAGTGGATGGTCGAGAGGTCGATGCCGGCGGCCTTGGCCTGCTCGAGGCCGGTGAAGTAGGCCGAGATGACCTCGCGGTAGCGCTCGAGGCTGAAGATGAGCGTGATGTTGACGCTGATGCCCGCGGCTGTGGCCGCGGTGATCGCCCCGAGACCCTCGGCCGTCGCGGGGATCTTGATGAGCGCGTTCGGGCGATCGACCTTCGCCCAGAGCGACTTGGCCTCGGCGATCGTGCCGTCGGTGTCGCGGGCGAGACCCGGTGCGACCTCGATCGAGACACGACCGTCGACGCCGCCGGTGCGATCGTAGACGGGTCGGAAGACGTCGGCGGCGGCGCGGACGTCGTCGGTGGTGATGTCGAAGATCGCGGTGTCGACGTCGGCGCCGGCCACGGCGAGTTCGTGGAGGTGCTCGTGGTAGCTGTCGCTCTTCAGCGCGGCGGCGAAGATGGTCGGGTTGGTGGTGACGCCGACGACATTGCGCTCGGCGATGAGCCGTTCGAGGTCGCCCGAGACGAGCCGTTCACGCGAGAGGTCGTCGAGCCAGATGCTGACGCCGGCCTCGGACAGGGCCGCGGTGGGGGAGTTGGTGCTCATGGGGTTGTGTCTCCTTCGTGCACGCGTCAGGCCGACGCGAGCGTTTCCTTCGCGGCGGCGACGACGGCGTCCGTCGTGATGCCGAACTCGCGGAACAGGGTCTTGTAGTCGGCGGAGGCGCCGAAGTGCTCGATCGACACGCTTCGGCCGCGGTCGCCGACGTACTGGCGCCAGGTGAGCGCGATGCCGGCCTCGACCGATACGCGCGCGGTCACGGCGGCGGGGAGCACGGACTCGCGGTACGCGGCATCCTGCTGGTCGAACCACTCGAGGCTCGGCGCCGACACGACGCGTGCCTGGATGCCCTCGGCCGCGAGCCGCTCGCGCGCGGCCACCGCGAGCTGCACCTCGGAGCCCGTGGCGATGAGGATCACCTCTGGCGTGCCTGAGGGCGCCTCGGCGAGCACGTAGGCGCCCTTCGCGAGGCCCTCGGCCGCTGCGAGCGTGTCGCCGGATGCCGCGCCGTCGCCGCGCTCGAACACGGGGATGTTCTGGCGCGTGAGCGCGATGCCCACTGGGCCGTCGTGGCGCTTCAGGATCTCGTGCCAGGCGACCGCCACCTCGTTGGCGTCGGCCGGGCGCACGACCGTGAACCCGGGGATGGCCCGGAGCGCGGCGAGCTGCTCGATCGGCTGGTGCGTGGGGCCGTCCTCGCCGAGGGCGACCGAGTCGTGCGTCCAGACGAAGATCGAGGGCACCTTCATGAGCGCGGACAGGCGGACGGCCGGACGCATGTAGTCGCTGAAGATGAGGAACGTGCCGCCGAACGCACGGGTCTTGCCGTGCAGCACGATGCCGTTCACGATCGCGCCCATCGCGTGCTCGCGGATGCCGAAGTGCAGCACGCGGCCGTAGGGGTTTCCGGCGAACTCGTGCGTCGACCACTCGGTTGGGATGAACGAGGCGGCGTCGTTGATCGTCGTGAGGTTCGACTCGGCGAGGTCGGCCGAGCCGCCCCAGAGCTCGGGCAGCGCGCCGGCGAGGGCGTTGATGACCTTGCCGGATGCCGCGCGCGTCGAGAGCTCCGTGCCCCCCTCGAACGTCGGAAGCACCGATGCGAGGTCGGCGGGGAGCTCGCCGGCCTCGAGCCGGTCGAGCAGTGCCTTGCGGTCGGGGTTGGCCTCCGCCCAGGCATCGAACGCGACCTGCCATTCGGCGTGTGCGACCGCGCCGCGCTCGCGCGCCTCGCGGGTGTGCTCGAGGATGTCCTCTGCGACGACGAAGGTCTGCTCGGGGTCGAAGCCGAGCACCTCCTTCGTGGCGGCCAGCTCGGCTGCGCCGAGGGCGGACCCGTGGATCTTGCCGGTGTTCTGCTTGCCCGGGCTGGGCCAGCCGATGATCGTCTTCAGGATGATGATCGACGGCTTGGAGGTCTCGCCCTGTGCGGCCTCGAGGGCGCGGTGCAGCTCGGCGACATCTTCGACGTACTGGCCGGTCTTCTTCCAGTCGACGGTCTGCACGTGCCATCCATAGGCCGCGTAGCGTTCGGCGACGTTCTCGGTGAACGCGATGTTCGTGTCGTCCTCGATGGAGATCTGGTTCGAGTCGTAGATCACGACGAGGTTGCCCAGCTGCTGGTGGCCGGCGAGGGAGGACGCCTCGCTGGTCACGCCCTCCTGCAGGTCGCCGTCGCCGGCGACCACGTAGATGAAGTGGTCGAACGGGCTCGTGCCGGGCACGGCATCCGGGTCGAACAGGCCGCGCTCGAAGCGTGATGCGTAGGCGAAGCCGACGGCGGACGAGAGGCCCTGCCCGAGCGGGCCCGTGGTGATCTCGACGCCGTCGGTGTGGCCGTACTCGGGGTGGCCCGGGGTCTTCGAGCCCCACGTGCGCAGCGCCTTCAGGTCGTCGAGCTGGAGGCCGTCGCCGGCGAGGTAGAGCTGGACGTACTGGGTCAGCGAGCTGTGGCCTGCGGAGAGGATGAAGCGGTCGCGCCCGAGCCAGGCGTGGTCGGCCGGGTCGCGGCGCATGACCTTCTGGAAGAGGAGGTAGGCGGCGGGCGCGAGGCTCATCGCCGTGCCGGGGTGCCCGTTCCCGACCTTCTCGACGGCGTCGGCCGCGAGCACGCGCGCCGTGTCGACCGCGCGATCGTCGATGGGTTCCCACTGCAGATTGGCCACGAGGTGCTGTTCCTTCCGATCGTGACGGCGTCGGGAACCGTCCGGCCCCGACCCGCCGGGACGTTGCGGCGCGGTTCCGCCAGGCGGCGGATTCGGCCCGGGAACGCCGAACGTGACGCCGGCTTGGTCGAACCCGCGAAGCCGGGCGCGCAATCCTCAGTATATGGATTCGGGTGTCGTCTGTGACGGGGGATGACTCACAGGCCCGTCCGCGGTATGTGAGGCTGGAAAGCGCCTTCCGGACGCATCGCCGCGGAGCCATGGCCTAGAATCGACAGGGGTCGCGCGGGGAGTGACGAAACGTGCCCGCGCCCGGAAGAGGAACGATGCAGGCAGCCGTACACACTCGCGAGTCGCGACCGGCGATGACGGTACGGCGCAAGCTGGCCGCCTACCTCGCCCTCACCAAGCCGCGGGTCATCGAGCTGCTGCTCGTGGTCACCGCGCCCACGATGATCCTCGCGCAGAACGGCCTGCCCAACCTGTGGCTCCTCGTCGCGACGCTCATCGGCGGCGCCATGAGCGCCGGCTCGGCGGGCGCGTTCAACTGCTACATCGACCGCGACATCGACCGCGTGATGAAGCGCACCCAGGGCCGCCCCCTCGTCACCGGCGAGCTCACCGACCGCGAGGCCCTCGTCTTCGCTTTCGGGCTCGGTGCGGCATCCATCGCCTGGCTCTGGATCTTCACCAACTGGCTCGCCGCGGTGCTCTCGCTCGCCGCGATCCTGCTCTACGTGGTCTTCTACAGCCTCATCCTCAAGCGCCGCACGTCGCAGAACATCGTCTGGGGCGGCGTCGCAGGCTGCATGCCCGTGCTCATCGGATGGGCGGCCGTCACCGAGAGCCTCAGCTGGACGCCGTTCATCCTGTTCCTCATCATCTTCCTGTGGACCCCGCCCCACTACTGGCCGCTCTCGATGAAGTACAAGGACGACTACGCCGCCGCCGGCGTGCCGATGCTGGCCGTCGTGCGGGGCCGCGCGCAGGTCGGCCTGCAGGTCATCCTGTACGCGTGGGCGACCGTCGCGTGCTCGCTGCTGCTCATCCCGGTGGCGGGCATGGGCCTCCTGTACTCGACCGTCGCCGTCGTGACGGGCGTGTGGTTCATCTACGAGACCCACCGCCTCTACAACCTCGCAATCCGGCACGAGCAGGTCTCGCCGATGCGGGTGTTCCACGGCTCGATCGCGTACCTGTCACTGCTCTTCCTCGCGATCGGGATCGACCCGCTGCTGCCGTTCTGAGCGAGAACGGCGGCCGGGTGGGCCCGGCCGCCGTTGAACGTCACCGACCGGAGCGTTCGAGTTCTTCGTGGAGACGACGAAGGTTCATGTTGTCGTCCACGACGGGTGTGTTCTCGCAGACGCCTTCGGGTGCGCGCTCGCGGATCCATGCGGCGGTGTTGCACACCTCCGTGTTGGCGAAGCGCTCCTTCTCGACGGTGACTGTCTTGGCGTCTTCAGAGGGCCGGTTGCACCCGACCAACGTCAGCGTCAGGGCGGCGACGAGGGCGGAGGTGCCGATGGTGCGTGCGGTGATCATGATACTTCCTGCCTTTCATGGGGTCGTGATAGCGCGCTTCACACTTCCCGCGCACGCATCGTGCCGAATCGGGTGCTGAACCTGAGATCCGCTCGGAAGCCCCTGACTTTCCGTCCTGCCGATGCCACACTGGAGCCGTGGCCACCCCAGGTGATGCCCCGCAAAGCGTGGAAGGTCGGGCTCAGGAGCTCGGCATCATCGGCGGCCTTTTGGACCGATCTTCGGAGGGGGAGGCGCGGACCATCATCGTCACCGGGGATCCGGGCGTCGGAAAGACCGCGCTCGTCACCCGTTCATGCGCGGAACGTGACGGCGGATCCGCTGTGTTGTTCGGGTCGTGCCTCCCGCTGACCACGATGTCCATCCCCTTCTTGGCGATGCGCTCCGCGTTGCGTGGGATTGCCGAGGCAGCTGAGATCGTCTCCGATGTCGGCGGAGAGGAGCCCGAGTTCGCGCTCCGGTTCGATACGTGGCTCGATCAGCGTTGCGCGGAGAAGCCAGCGATCCTCGTCATCGAGATGCTCGAAGCTGAGCTCGTCGACGAGGATCGAAGGGACCTCCATCGCCGCTTGCGGACATGATTGAGCGGCGCGACCTGGAGCAACGCTTGGCCGTAGGCGAGCCAGGGTCGTCCGATACTCCATCTTCTGTCTCCTCGGCCGTCGCCATTGCCGACCACCGCTTTGCCGCGGGCCAGATGCGGGATGCCTTCGACTGGGCCCTGATTGCTGCTGACGCCGCCGGTGCGGCGGCTGGATCGGCCGAGCGCGTCCGGCTCCTGATGCGCGCGGCGGAGATGATCGGTTTCGCTTCCGAGTCCGCAGTCTCGATCGAGTCTGTGCTTTGGCGTCTCCGTACGGCGGCTGCGGAGGCCGGGCTGTTCCAGGAGGAGCTCGGGGCCGTTGAGCAGTTGATTGACATCGTGGATCCCCTCGAGGCCCCTCTCGTGGCAGCCGAGCTAATGGTGCGCAGATCGAGTCTGAGGTTCTCCACCGGTCGGGAGTTCTCGATGATCGAGGATTTGCGAGAGGCCGTGCGCCTCGCGACGGCGGACCCGGCCAGTCCTGAGTACGTGATCGCGCTCGCGGAGCTCTCACGCGCCGAGCTCTGGCGGGGGTCGCCACGAGCGGACGAGCATGCACGTGATGCAGTGGCGCGTGCACGTAAGACCGGTGATCGCCGCGCGTTGGCATATGCGCTCACGGCTCAATCGATGACAGCCGAAGCGGCCGGCGACGACGCGTCGGCGAGGAGCCTCGCGGAGGAAGCAATCGCACACGCTTCAAGTGCGGGGGACTGGTGGGCGTTTGAACGTGCCGTCCTGCGCATCGCGAACTCGGTGGCCGCCTGGTCGACGGATTCGTACGCGTCGACCATCAGTGAGTACCGCATCGAGATGGGTTCCCGAGGCGCTCCTCACCCCTATCTTGCGTGGCTGTCGGCGGTTGAAGCGGCGGCGTGGCTAGTCATTGGGGAATTGCACGAATGCGGGCAACGCCTCCGCGTTGCGTTGGGGTCGAATCCCGGTCCACTGGCGGATGCCCAGGCTCGCCTCGTGGCAGCGCGGCTTGCCACTCTGCAGGGTCGACAGACAGAGGCCGAAGGCCACTTGGCACGTGCGGACGAGCTCTTCGTAGACGGATCGGCATTCCTCGCTCTTGAGTTCGACGCGGTGCGCACGGAGGTACGTCTCGGAGCGCGCGACTGGATCGGCGCATACCAAGCAGCGATGACGGGGGCTCGCGAGTGTGGTGGCGCCAGTCATGTCTGAGTGGCTCGTGCCACTGGCAGCGCGCGCACTCTGTGAGCGCATCACGGCGGCGCGGGACGCCGGAAGCGAGACTGAAGAGACGTACCAAATCGTCGAACAACTCGCTGGGGCCTTTCCGCGTATCCGACGCGATGTGGGGCCGGACGTGGAGAAATGGCGGGTCCAGAATGCTGCGCTGGAGGCGCTGTATCAAGCGGAGCTTTCTCGAGCACGCGCCGACGAGCATGAGCTGATGGAGTGGTTGGCCGCTGCCGATGCATGTGCAGCTGGACGGCTCGCCTGGGAAGAGGCCTATGCAAGGTGGCGTGCTGCTGAGTTTGCTCTCGGCCGAGGTCGAGATCGCCGCGGAGGTGCGGAGCAACTTCGACGCGCCTTGCAATTGGCCGTTCGACTCGGGGCCCGGCCGACCGAGGGTGAGCTTCGCGACCTCGCGCAGCGTGCACGGATCCCGATCCAGGAACCGCAGGCGGCGGCATCCGATGCGCCGGCCGCGCTGCACGGCCTGACCGACCGGGAGCGTGAGGTGCTCGACCTCGTCGCCGTCGGCCGCACCTACGGCGAGATCGCCCGCACCTTGATGATCAGCGAGAAGACGGTCAGCACCCACGTCTCGCACCTGCTCGCGAAGACCGGCACGGCGAACCGGGTCGAGCTCGCCCGACTGGTCCACCGCCTGACGACGGACGACGCGACCGACTGACCGATCGACGGGCTAGTCGACGACCTCGTCGACGACCCTGTCGTCGTCGTGCGCCGCGTAGAACCCGGACTGGCGGCGCATGATCTCGGCCATGCCGGCGCCGCGGTCGACGCCGTAGACCGTGCCCGGGAAGTCGAGCGCCTGCTGGACGGCCCAGATCTCATCGTGCCGGTCGGGGGAGAAGAGCTGCGCCGGACTTCCGACCGCCACCCACCCGATCGGGACCACGGTGCCCGGCTCGAGCGTCGTGTTCACCTGCACGACGCCGTTGATACGCACTTCCGCCTCCTCGCCGACCACGGCGCCGGGGAAGACGGATGCGCCGGTGGCGATGAACGCGCGATCGCCGATCGTGGCGCCGTTCACGTGGGCGTGCGGCCCGACCATGACGTGCGATCCGATGATCACCGGATGCCCCGCGCGGCCGCGCACGACGGCGTGCTCGAGCACCACCGAGTCCGCACCGACGCGCACCGAGCCGTCCTCGCCGGTGAGCACCGCGCCGTGCAGGATGCGTGCGCCGGCATCGATCCTCACGTCACCCGACACGATCGCGCCGGGGGCGACCGTCGCGCCGGGGTCGATGCGAGGCGAACGCCCGCGGTGCTCGATCCTCATGCGCCGACGGATGCCTCGACCGGCCGGTCGGCGGTGACCGGGCGCTTCAGCCGCAGCACCACGACGGTCATCGCGGCGGCGGTGAGTGCGGCGAGCACCATGTGCACCCCCACCGCGAGCGGCGGGAGTCCGGTGCGCGCCTGGTAGAGGCCGACCGCGACCTGCACGAGCTCCACCGCGAGGAGTACGCCCACCCAGCGCAGAGTCGGCAGGCGCAGCCGCCACGCGGCGATGAGGAGCACGATCGTGAGCGCGAGCAGGGCGTAGCCCGGCCAGGCGTGCACGTGCTCGAGCAGTTCGGAGTCGAATCCGCTGCGGCCCGCCTCGGCGTCGCCGGAGTGCGGACCCGACCCGGTGGTGAGCACGCCGAACGCGATCGCGAGCGCGAGCACCGCGGTCGTCGCGTGCGTGAGCCCGGCGTACCAACCCGGGACCGCGCGTTCGCGGGGCCCGGGCTGCGCGTCCATGCGCACGATGAATGCCGCGCAGACGCACACGAGCACGAGCGACGAGACGTAGTGGAACCCGACGATGAACGGGTTCAGGCCGGTCCACACGGTGATGCCGCCCACAATCGCCTGCGCGACGACGCCGGCACCGACGATGAACGCGAGCGTGAAGAGGTCGCGACGCTCGGCGCGGATCCGCCAGACGAGCGCGAACAGCACGAGCGCGACGATTCCGACGACGCCGGTCATCATGCGGTTCCCGAACTCGATCAGCGAGTGGTAGTCGAGCTCCTCGGTGGGGATCAGGGAATCGGCCGTGCAGGTGGGCCAGGTGGGGCATCCGAGCCCCGAACCGGTGAGCCGCACCGCGCCTCCCGTGGCGATGATCGTCGTCTGCACGACGAACGAGAGCCAGGCGAAGAAGCGGATCCGCCCGTCGACGCGGTCGGGCAGCCACTCGGTGAAGCGATTCACGCTGGTCGGTCCTGATCCGGGTCGTACTGTGACAGCACTGGGAGAACCGTCCAGCCGGCAGTGCGACCCTATAGACTTGGGGTTGTTGGAGATCCGCGAGGCGCGCGACAACGTGCGATGCGGGTTCCCAGCCATCTTAGGGTTCGCACTGGAGCCGCCCGCACATCATCGCCCACTCACCGAGCACCTCGACTCGCGAGGGGAATGAGCCGGACTGATAGCCGGTTGCACGGGAGGAGAAGAGGGAGAGCATGACGGACGTACTGATCGACCGCCCCGAACTGGAAGGACTCGGCGTCTACGAGTTCGGCTGGGCCGACTCCGACGTCGCCGGCGCTTCCGCCCGGCGAGGCATCTCACCGGAGGTGGTCGCCGACATCTCGGCGCTGAAGGCCGAGCCCGAATGGATGCTCCAGCGCCGCCAGCGCGCGCTGCAGCTCTTCGAGCGCAAGCCGATGCCGACGTGGGGTGCCGATCTCTCGGAGATCGACTTCGACAACATCAAGTACTTCGTCCGCTCGACCGAGAAGCAGGCCCAGACCTGGGAAGACCTGCCCGATGACATCAAGAACACGTACGAGAAGCTCGGCATCCCCGAGGCGGAGCGCCAGCGGCTCGTCGCCGGCGTCGCCGCGCAGTACGAGTCCGAGGTGGTCTACCACCAGATCAACGAGGAGCTCGAGCGCAAGGGTGTCATCTTCATGGACACCGACACCGCGCTGAAGGAGCACCCCGAGTTCTTCGAGGAGTACTTCGGCACGGTGATCCCGGCCGGCGACAACAAGTTCGCCGCGCTGAACACGGCCGTCTGGTCGGGCGGCTCGTTCGTCTACGTGCCGCCCGGCGTGCACGTGGAGATCCCGCTGCAGGCCTACTTCCGCATCAACACCGAGAACATGGGCCAGTTCGAGCGCACGCTGATCATCGCCGACGAGGACAGCTACGTGCACTACATCGAGGGCTGCACCGCCCCGATCTACAAGTCCGACTCGCTGCACTCGGCGGTCGTCGAGATCATCGTGAAGAAGAACGCCCGCGTGCGCTACACGACGATCCAGAACTGGTCGAACAACGTCTACAACCTCGTGACGAAGCGGGCGACCGCGGCCGAGGGCGCGACCATGGAGTGGATCGACGGCAACATCGGCTCGAAGGTCACGATGAAGTACCCGTCGATCTTCCTGATGGGCGAGCACGCGAAGGGCGAGACCCTGTCGGTCGCCTTCGCCGGCCCCGGCCAGCACCAGGACGCGGGTGCCAAGATGATCCACATGGCGCCGTACACGCAGTCGTCGATCGTCTCGAAGTCGATCGCGCGTGGCGGCGGCCGTGCCGGGTATCGCGGCGAGGTGCGCATCGACGCGAACGCGCACCACTCGGCGAACACCGTGCGTTGCGACGCCCTGCTCGTCGACACCATCTCCCGCTCCGACACCTACCCGTCGATCGACATTCGCGTCGACGACGTGCACCTCGGACACGAGGCCACGGTATCGAAGGTGAGCGAGGAGCAGCTCTTCTACCTCATGTCCCGCGGCCTCCCCGAAGACGAGGCGATGGCGATGATCGTGCGCGGCTTCATCGAGCCCATCGCGCGAGAACTCCCCATGGAGTACGCGATGGAACTCAACAAGCTCATCGAGATGGGCATGGAAGGCAGCGTCGGATGACCTTCCTCCTGACGTCGGAAGGATCTGTCGGCTAAGAATGACCACTCAGATGACCAGCACAGCCATGCCCACCGCCGAGCAGCACGGCTTCCGGCCGCACTCCGACGGCGCCGTCGTGCCCGTGCAGACGCGCTCCGAGCGCTTCCGCTCGGTGAACGTCGAGGACTTCCCCCCCGTCACCGGCCGCGAGCACGAGTGGAAGCTCTCGCCCGTCGCCGCGTTCGCCGACCTCACCGCCGGCGAGCTCGACGGCTCCCGGGTGCAGATCGAGACCACGGATGCCGCGGGCGTCGACGTCTCGTGGATCGCCCGCGACGACGCCCGTATCGGGAGCACCGGCATCCCAGAGGAGCGCGCCGCGGCGAACGCGTGGAGCTCCTTCGGCGAGGCCCTCCTCATCTCCGTCACCGGCGAGGAGGAGAAGGTCTCGGCCGTCACCCGCCACGACCTCGGCGTCGCGCCGCGCGCCGCGCACACGGTGATCGAGGCGGCCCCGAACAGTCGCGGCCTCGTCGTGCTCCGCGGCACGGGCGACGCCCGACTCAGCGAGAACGTCGAGATCATCGTCGGCGAGGGCGCCTCGCTCACGGTCGTGTCGCTCCAGGAATGGAGCGACGACGCGGTGCACCTCGCGAGCCACTTCGCCCGCCTCGGCCGTGATTCGTTCCTCAAGCACATCGTCGTCTCCCTCGGCGGCAAGGTCGTCCGCGTGAACCCGTCGACGCACCTCGCCGAGCAGGGCTCCGACGTCGAGGCACTCGGCCTCTACTTCGCCGATGCCGGCCAGCACCTCGAGCAGCAGGTCTTCGTGCACCACGACGCCCCGCACACCCGTTCGCGCGTGACGTACAAGGGCGCCCTCCAGGGCGCAGGTGCGCGCAGCGTCTGGGTCGGCGACGTGCTCATCGGCAACGCCGCGGTCGGCACCGACAGCTACGAACAGAACCGCAACCTCGTGCTCACCGACGGCACGCGCGCCGACTCCGTGCCGAACCTCGAGATCGAGACCGGCGACATCGCGGGAGCCGGCCACGCGAGTGCGACCGGCCGTTTCGACGACGAGCAGCTCTTCTACCTCATGGCACGCGGCATCCGCGAGGACGAGGCGCGCCGACTCGTCGTGCGCGGGTTCCTCACCGAGGTCGTCCAGAAGATCGGTTCGCCCGACCTCGAGAAGCGGCTCATCGCCGCGATCGAGGCCGAGCTGGAAGGGCGCTGACGTGGCATCCGTTCGCATCTGCACCGTCGACGAGCTCGGCGTCAACGAGGCTGCCCGCTTCGTCGTCGAGGGTGTTCCGATCGCCGTCGTGAAGGACGCCGCAGGCGACATCTTCGCGATCGGCGACACGTGCACGCACGGCGACATCTCCCTCGCCGAGGGCTTCGTGGAGGACGACACGCTCGAATGCTGGGCGCACGGCTCCAAGTTCTCGCTCAGGACGGGCAAGCCGCTCACGCTGCCCGCCTACGAGCCCGTCCCGGTGTTCCGGGTGGAGCTCAAGGATGGCGACGTCCACATCGACCCCGCGGTCACGCTGACCGTCTGACCTCCCTCCTCCGGCCCGGAAAGGCCGGCGACCGAAAGAGATACCCCACCAACATGTCTGTGCTCGAGATCAAGAACCTGCACGTGAACGTCGAGACCGACCAGGGCACCCGCGAGATCCTGCGCGGCGTCGACCTCGTCATCAACGAGGGCGAGATCCACGCCGTCATGGGCCCCAACGGCTCTGGCAAGTCGACCCTCGCCTACACGATCGCCGGCCACCCGAAGTACAAGGTCACCGAGGGCGAGATCCTCCTCGACGGCGAGAACGTACTCGCGATGTCCGTCGACGCTCGTGCCCGCGCAGGCCTCTTCCTCGCGATGCAGTACCCCGTCGAGATCCCCGGTGTCACCGTCACGAACTTCCTCCGCACCGCGAAGACCGCCCTCGACGGCGAGGCGCCCGCGATCCGCGGCTGGGTGAAGGACGTCCGCGAGTCGATGAAGAACCTCAAGATGGACTCGGACTTCGCCGAGCGCAACGTCAACGAGGGCTTCTCGGGCGGCGAGAAGAAGCGCAACGAGATACTCCAGCTCGAGCTCCTCAAGCCGCGGTTCGCCGTGCTCGACGAGACCGACTCCGGACTCGATGTCGACGCGCTGCGGATCGTGTCAGAGGGCGTGAACCGCGCGAAGGCGAACACGGGCCTCGGCATCCTGCTCATCACGCACTACACCCGCATCCTCCGGTACATCACGCCCGACTTCGTGCACGTCTTCGTGGCCGGCAAGATCGCCGAGCAGGGCGGCCGCGAACTCGCCGACCGCCTCGAGGAAGAGGGCTACGACCGCTACCAGGTCCCCGAGGCCGCCGTCGTGGAGGCCGCGGCCGAGTAGGTCGCGGGTAGAATCGCTCTCATGGTCACCTCACTCGCACCCGAGCGCTTCGACCAGGTCACCGAGGCGCTGAAAGACGTGATGGACCCCGAGCTCGGGGTCAACGTCGTCGACCTCGGCCTCATCTACGACCTCGGGTGGGACGACGAGCACGACGCACTCGTCATCCACATGACCCTCACGAGCGCCGGATGCCCCCTCACCGACGTGCTCGAGGAGCAGACGGCCGAGGCGCTCGATGGCGTCGTCGACGCGTTCCGCATCAACTGGGTGTGGATGCCGCCGTGGGGTCCCGAGCGCATCACCGACGACGGGCGCGACATGATGCGCGCCCTCGGGTTCGCGATCTAGCGGTCACGCCAAGCCGCGGCGGGCGAGCAGCGGACCGATCTCGGGGTCGCGACCGAGCAGCGCACGGAGCGAGACGCCCGGGTCGCGTGAGCCGCCGGGCTCGAGGACCTCGCGTCGGTACCGCTCGCCGTTCGCGCGCGTCGCGCCGCCATGCTGTTCGAACCACGCCATGACGTCCGCGCCCGGCACCTCGCTCCAGATGTACGAGTAGTAGCCCGGCGTCGTACCCGCCCGCGAAGACGTGGGCGAAGTAGGTGCTCGAGTACCGGGGCGGCACGAGCGGATCGTCGAGGCCCGCATCGGCGAGCGCGGCACGCTCGAATGCGGCGACGTCCGTGACGTCGTCGTCGGCGTCGATGAGGTGCCAGGCCTGGTCGAGCACGGCCGCGGCGAGGTACTCCGCCGTCGTCGAAGCCGGCGTTGAAGCCGTGCGCGGCGATGAGGCGATCGACGAGCTCCTGCGGCATCCGCTCGCCCGTCTCGTGGTGCACGGCGTAGTTCGCGAGCACCTCGGGTCGGAGCATCCACAGCTCGTTCACCTGGCTCGGGAGCTCCACGAAGTCGCGGTACACGTTCGTGCCGGCCTGCGACGGGTACCGCACGCGGGCGAGCAGGCCGTGCAGGGCGTGCCCGAACTCGTGGAAGAGGGTCTCGGCCTCGTCGTAGGTGAGGAGGGTCGGCTCGCCGGCGCCGGGCTTCGGGATGTTCATGTTGTTCACCACGACCGGCAGGTCGCCGCGCCAGTTCGGACTGCTCGACGAGCGAGCTCATCCACGCGCCGCCGCGCTTCGAGTCGCGAGTGTACGGGTCGAAGAGGTACAGGCCGACCGGTGAGCCGTCCTCGTCGAACACCTCGTACACGCGAGTGTCGGGGTGGAAGCCGACCAGGTCGGGCCGTTCGGCGAAGCGCAGGCCGTAGAGCAGGGTGGCCGCGTGGAAGACGCCGTCGACGAGCACGCGGTCGAGCTCGAAGTACGGGCGGATCGACGACAGGTCGAGGTCGTGCCGTTCGGCGCGGACCCGCTCGGCGAGGTACGCCCAGTCGGCCGCGACCGGCTCCCTCGCGTCGCTCGCCGCTCGCGCGTGCGACGAGCTCGGCTCGCTCGCGCGCGACGTTGCGTGTCGTCGCCGGGCACGAGTTCGCGCAGGAGGGCGGCGACGGCGTCGGCGCGAGCCCGCGGTCTCGCCGGCGGTGACCGCGGCGGCGTGATGCGCGAAGCCGAGGAGGCGGGCGCGCTCGGCGCGCAGGCGCACGATCTCGAGCAGCGTGGCGCGGGTGTCGTGCGCGCCGCCGCGGCATCCGCGGGCCCGTGACGCGGCGAGCAGCCGGTCGCGCACGTCGGGATCGTCGAGGGAGGCGAGCGCCGGCTGCCCGGTGGGGAGCACGAGGGTGATGAGCCACCCGTCGAGCCCGCGGGACGCGGCGGCCTCGCGAGCGGCCGAGCGCGCGCCCGCATCGAGCCCGGCCAGCTCCCGCTCCTCGGTGAGGTGCAGGGCGAGGTCGTTGGTGTCCGCGAGCAGGCGCTGCTGGAACTCGGTGGTGAGCACCGACAGCCGTTCGTTCAGCAGCGTGAGGCGCTCGCGGTCGCCGGCTCGAGGGCGGCGCCCGCGAGCAGCGCCCTGCCGGTGCACGCGGTCGAGCAGGTACGCCTGGTCGGGGTCGAGGCCCAACTCGTCGCGCAGCCCGTGCAGCACGCCGATTCGCGCGAACAGGCGCGGATCCAGTCGGATCGCGTCGCGGTGTGCCGCGAGCCGCGGGCGCGAGCTCGGCCTCGAGGGCGTCGATGGCCTCGTCGGTGTCGGCGGAACTCGCATTCTCGAACACCGGCAGCACGCGGCGGAGGAGGGCGCCCGAGCGCTCCAGCGCCGCGAGCGTGTTGTCGAAGGACGGCGGCGCCTCGTCGGCGGCGATGGCCTCCACCTCGGCGCGCTGCTCGCGCATGCCCGCCTCGATCGCCTCGCGGTAGTGCTCGGGACGCACGAGCGCGAACAGCGGCAGGCGGTAGGGGAGCGGACTGGGTTGGAGGAACGGATTCGACGGGTCGCCCATCCGACCACCCTAGGGCGTACCGGTCGGATGCCGCGGCGGTCGTAGGCTCGGAGTATGCAGCCCGACGGCGAGTCCATCGAGTCCGCGCCCACCGAGGCGTACACGCACGGCCACCACGAGAGCGTGCTCCGCAGCCATTCGTGGCGCACGGTCGAGAACTCGGCCGCCTACCTCGCACCGCACCTCGACGCCGGAGCCGCGGTGCTCGATGTCGGGTCCGGTCCGGGGACGATCACCATCGACCTGGCGCGCCGAGTGCGGCCGGGCCTCGTGATCGGGATCGACAACGCCGCCGAGGTCGTGGCGCGCGCCGCCGGGCTCGCCGAGAGCGAGCGCGTCGGCAACATCGAGTTCCGGGTGGGCGACGCGTACGCGCTCGAGTTCGACGACGCGTCGTTCGACATCGTGCACGCCCACCAGGTGCTGCAGCACCTCGCGCGGCCGATCGACGCACTGCGCGAGTTCCGTCGCGTGCTGAAGCCCGGGGGGCTGCTCGCGGTGCGCGACGTCGACTACGGCGGCGTCATCTGGAGCCCCGCGTCGGCCGGGCTCGCACGATGGCTCGAGCTCTACCACGAGGTGGCCGCGGGCAACGGCGGCGATCCCGACGCGGGGCGTCACCTCAAGCGGTGGGTGCGCGAGGCGGGCTACGCCGACATCGAGGCGTCAGCGTCGACCTGGGTCTTCTCGACGGCGCTCGAGCGCGAGTGGTGGGGCAACTCCTGGGCCGAGCGGGCGACGGAGTCGCAGTTCGCGGCGCATGCGATCGAGGCCGGGCACTCGAACCCGGCGGAACTCGCCCGAATCGCGGGCGCCTGGCGCGAGTGGGCCGCCGACGTCGACGGCTGGCTGCTCATGCCGCACGCCGAGATCCTCGCTCGCGCCTGAGGCACGCGGCGCTCGCGCGCCTGACGCACGCGACGATCACGGCGCCGGACGCAGCCGCGTCGCCGGGGGCCCGCTCCTACCAGTCCTCGTCGGCGTCGTGCGCGTCGATGATCGCCTCGCTCACCACCGTGCCGTCGTCGAGCTCGACGATCGGTCGACCCTCGAGCCACGTGAGCGTCCAGTGCCGGTCCTCGCCGTCGCCGGGGTGCGCCGCCTCCGCGGCCGCGATGCGCGGGCGCAGGTCGGCGGGCACGGATGCCGGGGGCTCGGCCCCGAACGCCCAGCGCGTGCCGAGTCGCATCACGCGTCCATCTCGTAGGTGACCCACGTCGTTCGACGCGCGAGCTCGTCGTAGAGCCGCTGCGCGTCGGCATTGTCGGCCGCGGTGATCCAGCTCACGCCCCCGGTGCCGACCTCATGCGACCGGGCGTGCACGTACTCGATGAGCGCCCGCCCGATGCCCGCACCGCGTGCGGCGGCATCGACGTAGAGGTCGTCGAGGTGGATGCCGCGCGTCGCCGTGCAGGCTGTCGGGCACGACGCGGAACTGCGCGAGCCCCACCGGCGTGCCGTCCTCGTCGACGGCGAGGGCCGCCTCGAGCGGGTCGTGCTCATCGCGGATCCACGTCCAGACGATCAGTGCCTTCGCGTCGTCGAGGTCGGTCTCGTAGAACCGGCAGTACGCCTCGAACAGGGGCAGCCAGCCGAAGAAGTCCTCGTCGCCCGCCATGCGGATCTCGTGTGCCATGCGTTTCCCCCTACGCCTCGGGTGTTTCGAGCACGATGTCGCGCACCTCGAACTGCTCCGCCTCGATGAACGACAACGAGGCGATCCGCCCGACCGCCCGCAGGTCGGATGCCGCGGACTCGAGCAGCGTGATCGCCGTCGCGGGCGCGGCGATCACGGCACTCGCGACCGGCGTCTTCTGCGACGCCTTCGCGTCGGTCTTCGCGCGACGGATCCCCGTGAGCGCCAGGCTCGCGAGCTCGAGGAGCTCGACGCCCGCCTCGCCGCGAGCGGCCAGGTCGTCGGTCGTCGGCCACGGCGCGACGTGCACCGAGCCGTCGTTCGACCAGCGCCACGCCTCTTCCGTCGCGAAGGGGATGACGGGCGCGAAGAGGCGCAGCAGCACGCTGAGGGCGGTCTTCAGCGCCGCCACCGCGGATGCCTGCTCGGGGCTCGGCTCGCCGTAGGCGCGCTCCTTCACGAGCTCGAGGTAGTCGTCGCAGAACGTCCAGAAGAAGGTCTCGGCGACCTCGAGGGCGCGGGCGTGGTCGTAGCGCGTCGTACGCGCGGGTGGCGCTCGCCACGACGTCGGCGAGCTCGGCGAGCATGCTGCGGTCGACGGGCACGGTGATAGGGGCATCCGCCCGACCGTCGAAGCCGAGGATGAACTTGGCCGCGTTCAGCACCTTGATGGCGAGACGGCGCCCGATCTTCACCTGCGTCGGGTTCTGCGGGTCGAACGCGGCATCCGTGCCCAGCCGGCTGGATGCCGCCCAGTAGCGCACCGCGTCCGAGCCGTGCTGCTCGAGCAGGCCCGCCGGAGTCACCACGTTGCCCTTCGACTTCGACATCTTCTTGCGGTCGGGGTCGACGATGAAGCCCGGAGATCGCGGCGTTCGCCCACGGGTCGACGCCGTGCTCGAGCTCCGCGCGCAGCACGGTGGAGAACAGCCACGTGCGGATGATGTCCTGGGCCTGCGGACGCAGCGAGTACGGGAAGACGAGGTCGAACAGCTCGGGGTCGCGCTCCCAGCCGGCCGCCAGCTGCGGCGTCAGCGACGAGGTGGCCCAGGTGTCCATGATGTCGTGCTCGCCGATGAAGCCGCCGGGCTCGCCGCGCTGGGACTCGTCGTAGCCCGGCGCCGGCGCCGACGACGGGTCGACCGGGAGCAGCTCGCGCGTGGCGACGATGGGCTCTTCGAAGAGCGGGTTGCCGTCGGCGTCGAGCGGATACCACACGGGGATGGGCACCCCGAAGAACCGCTGGCGCGAGATGAGCCAGTCGCCCGACAGGCCGCTGACCCAGTTCTCGTACCGTACGCGCATGAAGTCGGGGTGCCAGTCGATCCGCGCGTCCGCGCGCGAGGAGGCCCGACTTGAGCGCCTCGTCGCGCGCCCCGTTGACGATGTACCACTGCCGCGTCGAGACGATCTCGAGGGGGCGGTCGCCCTTCTCGTAGAACTTGACGGGGTGCGTGATGGCCGTGGGCTCGCCGCGCAGGTCGCCGGACGCGCGGAGCTGCTCGACCACGGCCTGCTTCGCCGAGAACGTCGTCTTGCCGGCGAGTTCGGCGAATGCGGCGCGGCCCGACTCCGACGTGATCGCTTCGGGCGCGTCTGCAATGATGCGTCCGTCGAAGCCGATGATCGCGCGGTTGGGCAGGTCGAGCTCGCGCCACCACACGACGTCGGTGATGTCGCCGAACGTGCAGATCATCGCGATGCCGGTGCCCTTGTCCTTCTGGGCGAGGTGGTGCGCGACCACCGGCACCTCGACGCCGAACACGGGCGTGCGTCACCGTGGTGCCGAACAGGGGCTGGTAGCGCTCGTCGTCGGGATGCGCGACGAGGGCGACGCACGCCGGGATGAGCTCGGGACGGCTGGTCTCGATCTCGATCGTCCCGCCGTCCGGGGCGGTGGAAGGCCACGCGGTGGTACTGGCCCGGCTGCTCGCGGTCCTCGAGCTCGGCCTGCGCGACGGCGGTGCGGAAGTCACGTCCCACAGGGTGGGCGCGAGCGCCTGATAGGCCTCGCCGCGCTCGACGTTGCGCACGAACGCGAGCTGCGACGTGAAGATCGCCTCGTCGGCGATGGTGCGGTACGTCTGCGTCCAGTCCACCGAGAGCCCGAGCATGCCGGAACAGCGCCTCGAACTGCTGTTCGTCCTCCACCGTGAGCCGCTCGCAGAGCTCGATGAAGTTGCGCCGGCTGATCGGCTGCTGGTCGGCGGCCTTCGTGCTCTTGTTGTCGCCGCCCTCGAAGGGCGGCACGAAGTCGGGGTCGTAGGGCAGCGAAGGGTCGCAGCGCACGCCGTAGTAGTTCTGCACGCGGCGCTCGGTGGGCAGCCCGTTGTCGTCCCAGCCCATCGGGTAGAACACGTGCCGGCCGCGCATGCGCTGGTAGCGGGCGACCAGGTCGGTGTGCGTGAACGAGAAGACGTGGCCGATGTGCAGCGAGCCCGACGCGGTCGGCGGCGGGGTGTCGATCGAGTAGATCGTGTCGCGGGAGGCCCCGTGGCGGTCGAAGCGGAAGACGCCCTCGCGCTCCCACGCGTCGCCCCAGACCGATTCGAGTCCTTCGAGCGCGGGCTTGTCTGGGATGCGCGAGTGATCGGTCATGATGCTCCGGTTCGATATCGGCGGCACCGAGTCCGTGATGAGGTGCCTGAATGTGCGACGATCCAGCCTACCGGAGAGCGCCCCGCCCGCCCGAAACGGGCGAGCGGGGCGCGTGGCGCGTGGCGCCGAGAGCGGCGCGAACTCGGGTGGCGGCTATGCCGCGGAAGCCGGCTCGGGCGTCGCGGCGGCCGCGGGGTCGCCGACCTCGGGTACGCGCGGCATCCGTGCGGCCGCCCAGGCCGAGACGAGGGTGACCGCGGAGAGCAGGGCGAGCACGATGCCCGGGTGCCACCACACGTAGCCGGTCGCCTCGCCGAGCGCGACGGTGACGAGCGGCACGAACCCGCCGACCGTGGCGGCGATCGCGTACGAGACCGACAACGCCGAGTAGCGGAAGTGATCGGGGAAGAGGTCGTTCATGAGGCCGCCGAGCGCCGCCCACGACATCGTCGGGAGGATGCCTCCGACGATCATCGTGCCGACGAGGATCGGGAACGTCGCGAACTGCAGCAGGAAGTACATCGGGAAGGTGATCAGCAGCGTGCCGAGCGCACCCCATGCCACGACGCGGGCCGAACCGATGCGCATCGCCCAGGACCCGAACAGCGGGATCGTGACCAGCTGCAGCAGGCCGCCGATCGTGGTGGCGATCAGCAGGTCCTGGAAGCTGAAGCCGAGCTCCGCGGCGCCGTAGTTGATCGTGTACGTGTTCATGAGCGAGTAGGAGCCGATGCCGAGCACGGCGGCGCCGATCGCGATGACGATCGCCACCGGCCGCTGCGCGAACATCGTGAGGAACGGCACCCGGTCGCGTCGGCCCTCGGCGACGACCTCGCGGAACACCGGGGTCTCGTCGATCGACCAGCGCAGGTACAACGACACGAGCAGCAGCGGGAACGCGATGAGGAACGGGATCCGCCAGCCCCACGCCGCGAGCTCCTCGGCGGGCAGCGCGATCGTCATGATGATGAACAGCGCCGCCGACAGGATCGACCCGACGGGGGAGCCGAGCTGCGGGACCGCCGCGTAGAAGGCCCGCTTCACGGGACCCGAGTGCTCGGTCGCGAGGAGGATCGAGCCGCCCCACTCGCCGCCGAGGGAGAGGCCCTGCACCACGCGCAGCAGCACGAGGAGGATCGCGCCGATCCAGCCGGCCTGCGCGTACGTCGGCAGCACGCCGATGAGCCCGGTGGCGACGCCCATGATGCCGACGGTCCAGAGCAGGGTGGCGCGTCGTCCGAGCCGGTCGCCCATGTGGCCGAAGATCGCGGCGCCGATCGGCCGGACGATGAACGCGATCGCGATCGTCGAGAACGCGGCGAGCTGGCCGCCGAACTCGCCGAGCGGATCGAAGAAGAGCGGCCCGATGAAGAACGCCGAGAAGTAGGCGAAGACGTAGAAGTCGAACGACTCGAGCGAGGTGCCGACCATCGAGGCCCAGGCGACGCGACGCACTGGGGCGGCGTTCTCCGGGATCGTGGTGGCGGGAGTGGCGGTGGTCACGTTCAGTCCTTGTGGGTCGATGGCGTGGCGAGCCCGACGACCGGCCGGATGTCGGTCTCGCGCGGCCTGGTGCTGGAGCGCCGGGCCGACGGGGCGTGCTGGGGGAGCAGGGTGCGCCCCGGCGACGCGGCTCGCCTTCATCTTGGCAGCGGGTTCGCGACGCGACAAGCGAGTTGTTCGACTTCTACTAGCACAATAGGATGAAGACGTGCTCATTCGCCTCGACCCCACGCGCCCGACCGCCCTGTTCGAGCAGCTCGCAGCCGCTGTCCGAGCCGCCATCATCGACGGTCGCGTGATCGGCGGCGAACGCCTGCCGGCGGCGCGCGAGCTCGCCATGTCCCTCGGCGTCAACATGCACACCGTGCTTCGTGCCTACCGGGTGCTCCGCGACGAGGGGCTCATCGAGCTCCATCGCGGGCGCGGCGCCGTCGTCGCCGTGCGCATCGGCGGCCACGCCGCACTCGCCGGGGCGATCCACGACCTCGTCGACGAGGCCAAGCAGCACGACCTTCCCGAGAGCGCGCTGCTCGCGCTGATCAGCGAGGCGTACCGCTGGGCGCCGTCGTCGCCGCGCGTGCTCCGCACGTCGACGACGCGGTAGTCTTGAGGGCAACGACGTCGATCCGGCCATCACCGGGGAGTCTTCGGAAGAACCGCCATCGGCGGGTCGATGAGCAGCGAAGCAGCGAATCGAACTGTTGATGGCGCACTAGAACCGAACGGGTGGCCCGTCACAGCCGCAACGAGGGGCCTCGGCATCACCTGACGCCGGGGCAAGCGAGGTGGTACCGCGGCGGTGCTCGATCGAGCAGCCGGCGTCCTCGCGAGAGCATCCGTCCCCGCAAGGAGCGAGCGTGTACCCCCGTACCCCAGACGACCACGGCGTCGCCCCCTCTCCCGACTTCCCCGCCGTCGAGCGGGAGGTCCTCGAGTTCTGGAAGCAGGACGGCACCTTCCGGGCGTCGATCGAGCAGCGCGAGGGCGCACCGGAGTGGGTCTTCTACGACGGGCCGCCGTTCGCCAACGGCCTCCCGCACTACGGGCACCTCCTCACCGGCTACGCGAAGGACCTGTTCCCGCGCTTCCAGACCATGCGCGGCCACCAGGTGCACCGTCGCTTCGGCTGGGACACCCACGGCCTCCCGGCCGAGCTCGAGGCCGAGCGCCAGCTCGGGATCACCGACAAGAGCGAGATCGAGGAGATGGGCATCGCGGCCTTCAACCAGGCCGCGCGCGACTCCGTGCTCGCGCTACACCGAGGAGTGGCAGGAGTACGTCACGCGCCAGGCGCGGTGGGTCGACTTCGAGCACGACTACAAGACGCTCGACCTCACCTTCATGGAGTCGGTGATCTGGGCGTTCAAGACCCTGCACGACAAGGGACTCGCCTACGAGGGCTACCGCGTGCTGCCGTACTGCTGGCGCGACCAGACGCCGCTGTCGAACCACGAGCTGCGCATGGACGACGACGTCTACAAGTCGGTCCAGGACCAGTCCGTCACCGTGACCTTCCCGCTCATCGGGGCGAAGGCCGAGTCGCTCGGGCTCACCGCGGTCCGCGCCCTCGCGTGGACGACCACGCCGTGGACGCTGCCCACCAACTTCGCGCTCGCGGTGGGGCCCGACATCGAGTACGCGGTCGTGCCCGCCGGTCCGAACGGCACGCCCGACGCGACCGTGAATCGCGAGCACGAGGGAGCGACCGACACTGAGGTGCTGGGCGGCGAGTACCTCCTCGCGCGCGACCTGCGTCGGCAGCTACGCGAGGGAACTCGGCTACGACTCCGCCGACGACGCGCGCGCCGCCGTGTCGCGCACCGTGCGCGGTGCGGAGCTCGAGGGCGTCACCTACGACCGGCTCTTCGACTACTACGCCGACGTCGAGCTGTACGGGGTGCAGAACGCGTGGCAGATCCTCGTCGCCGACTACGTCACGACCGAGGACGGCACGGGCATCGTGCACCAGGCGCCCGCCTACGGCGAGGAGGACCAGAAGGTCGGCGAGGCGGCCGGCATCCCCGTGATCCTCTCGCTCGACGACGGCGGTCGGTTCCTGCCGGCGGTCACGGATGTCGCCGGCCTGCTCTGGAGCGACGCGAACAAGCCGCTCACCCAGCTGTTGAAGGCCGAGGGGCGCCTGCTCCGCCAGGCGAGCTACGAGCACTCGTACCCGCACTGCTGGCGCTGCCGCAACCCGCTCATCTACAAGGCCGTCTCGAGCTGGTTCATCCGCGTGCCCGAGTTCCGCGACCGCATGGGCGAGCTGAACCAGGGCATCACGTGGGTGCCCGAGAACGTGAAGGACGGCCAGTTCGGCAAGTGGGTCGCCGGCGCGCGCGACTGGTCGATCAGCCGCAACCGGTACTGGGGCTCGCCGATCCCGGTGTGGAAGAGCGACGACCCCGACCACCCGCGCATCGACGTGTACGGCTCGCTCGCCGAGCTCGAGCGCGACTTCGGGCGACTGCCGCTGAACACCGCGGGCGAGCCCGACCTGCACCGTCCGTACATCGACGACCTCACCCGGCCGAACCCCGACGACCCGACCGGCAGGTCGACGATGCGCCGCATCCCCGACGTGCTCGACGTCTGGTTCGACTCGGGTTCGATGCCGTTCGCGCAGGTGCACTACCCGTTCGAGAACCAGGAGTGGTTCGACACGCACAGCCCGCCGACTTCATCGTCGAGTACATCGGGCAGACCCGCGGCTGGTTCTACGTCATGCACGTGCTCTCGACCGCGCTGTTCGACCGGCCGGCGTTCGAGAACGTCGTGAGCCACGGCATCGTGCTCGGCAGCGACGGCCAGAAGATGTCGAAGTCGCTGCGCAACTACCCGGACGTCTCCGAGGTGTTCGACCGCGACGGCTCCGACGCGATGCGCTGGTTCCTCATGTCGAGCTCGGTGCTGCGCGGCGGCAACCTCGTCGTGACCGAGGAGGGCATCCGCGAGGGCGTGCGCCAGGTGATGCTGCCCGCTCTGGAGCACCTGGTACTTCTTCTCGCTCTACGCCAACACGGCGCGCGAGGGCGGCTACGAGGCATCCCGTCGCACCGACTCGACCGACGTGCTCGACCGCTACCTGCTCGCCAAGCTGCGCGACCTCGTGACCGCGGTCACCGCCGAGCTCGAGGACTTCGACTCGCCGCTGGCGGCCGCGAAGCTCCGCGACTTCGCCGACGTGCTCACCAACTGGTACGTGCGGCGCTCGCGCGACCGGTTCTGGGCGGGCGTGGCCGACGACGGATCCGGGACCGAGGCGTTCGACACGCTCTTCACCGTGCTCGAGACGCTCACCCGGCTCGCGGCGCCGCTGCTTCCGCTCGTCACGGAGCAAGATCTGGCGCGGCCTCACCGGCGGTCGCAGCGTGCATCTGGCCGACTGGCCGGACGCCGACGAGTTCCCGGCCGACGACGCCCTCGTCGCCGCCATGGACGCGCGTGCGCGAGATCACGGGTCGCCGTGCTCGCCCTGCGCAAGCAGGCCGGGCGACGGGTGCGCCTGCCGCTCGCGAGCCTCACGGTGGTCGCGTCGGATGCCGCGGCGCTCGCGCCGTTCGAGGGCATCCTGCGCGACGAGCTCAACGTCAAGTCGGTCGACCTCGTGGCGCTCGACGGGTCGAGCGCCGAGCGCCTACGGCGTCACGAAGCGGCTGAGCGTCAACGCGCGCGCCGCGGGCCCGCGGCTCGGCAAGACCGTGCAGCAGGCCATCCAGGCCGCCCGGACCGGCGACTGGGCGGTCGACGGCGACGCGGTCGTCGCGGGCGGCATCCCGCTCGAGCCCGGTGAGTACGAGCTCGTGCTCGAAGCCGGCGGATCGGGCGACGGGTCGAAGGCGCTCGCGCTCCTCGGCGACGGCGGATTCGTCATCCTCGACACCGCGACGACGCCCGAGCTGGAGGCCGAGGGCCTCGCGCGCGACGTCGTGCGCGCCGTCCAGGAGGCGCGCAAGGCGGCCGGCCTCGAGGTCGGCGACCGCATCCGCCTCGGTCTCACGCTCGACGACGCGGCGGCGCCGCGGCCGCTGCGGCGCACCGCGACCTGATCGCCCGCGAGACGCTCGCGTCCGAACTCGACATCGAGACGTCCATCGACGTCGTCGGGCGCCGCGGCGGCGCGTCCGGTCGGCGACGGGTCGTCGCTCCTCGTGGACCTGGAGAAGCTGTGAACGACGCATCCGAGTACGACGACGCCGAGGCACCGCGATGCGGCCGACGCCGTGTACTCCGCGCTGCTCGAGCGCATCGGCGAGGGCTCTCCGCGGCCGCGCCTCGACGCCGACCCGGCGGGCGGTCGAGCTGCTCGGCGACCCGCACCGCGCTGCCCGGTCATCCACATCACGGGCACCAACGGCAAGACGTCGACGAGCCGCATGATCGAGAGCCTCCTGCGCGCCTCCGGCCTGCGCACGGGCCTGCTGACGAGCCCGCACCTCGAGCGGTTCACCGAGCGCATCCGGATCGACGGCGAGCCGATCACCGACGAGGCGGTCGCGCGCAACTGGGAGGAGATCCTCCCGTTCATCGCGATCGTGGACGCCGAGCTCGAGGGCGCAGGCGGAGGAGCCGCTCACCTTCTTCGAGGCGCTCACGGTGCTCGCGTTCGCCTGCTTCGCCGACGCGCCGGTCGACGTGGTCGTGCTCGAGGTCGGCATGGGCGGCGAGTGGGACTCGACCAACGTCGCCGACGGCCAGGTCGCCGTGTTCACGCCGATCGACCTCGACCACCAGTCGCGCCTCGGCTCGACCATCACCGAGATCGCGCGCACGAAGTCGGGCATCATCAAGCCCGCGGCATCCGTGGTGTCCGCGAAGCAGCCCGATGCGGCGCTCGAGGTGCTCGAGGACGCGGCCGAGCTCACCGAGTCGACGCTCGCCGTCGAGGGGGACGCGTTCGACGTGCTCGAGTCGCGGGTGGCCGTCGGCGGGCAGCTCATCTCCATCCGCGGGCTCGCGGGGGAGTACCGCGACATCGCGCTGCCCCTGTTCGGCGGCACCAGGCCGAGAACGCGGCGGTCGCGATCGCGGCGGTCGAGGCGTTCATCGGCGGCGGGGCCGTGCGGCTCGCCGCCGCGGTCGTGCACGAGGGACTCGCCGCCGCGGCATCCCCCGGGCGCCTGCAGCCGATCGCCGCCGACCCGACGGTGCATCGTCGACGCGGCGCACAACCCGCACGGCGCCGAGGCGCTCGTCGCCGCGCTCGACGAGTACTTCGACTTCGACGAGGTCGTGTTCGTGTTCGGCGTGCTCGCCGACAAGGACGCCGAGGGCATCGCGGCCGCGCTCGCCCGCACCGGCGGCTCGTTCCTCGTGACGCGACCCGACTCCGACCGGGCACGCGACGCGTCGGACCTCGCCGCGGCGATCGCGGCCCGGGTCGGCGCCGACCGGGTGCAGCCCGTCGAGCGGCTCGACGACGCGCTCGACGAGGCACGCGCGTGGGCGGCCGAGGCGCCGAAGCGCGCCGTGGTGGTCACCGGCTCGATCGGACTCGTCGGCGAGGCCATGGCGATCGCCGCCGACCGGGGCTGGGGCCGCGCATGAGCGACGCGACGACGCCGACTCCCGAGCCGGCGCCCGGCCCCGCGCCGCGCACCGCGGTCGATCCGGCAGACCCTCGCCTCGATCGTGCTCGCGTCCGAGATCTCGTGGTCTTCCTCGCCGCGCTGGTCATCTGGGGGCTGGCACCCACCGAGAACGGCACGTGGGGCCTGCCGCCCTGGGTGGCGCTCGCCGCCGGCGGGGTCCTGATCCTCGGCCTCGTCGCCACGATCGGACTCCTCGGTATCCGTGGGGCTACACCGTCGGCTGGGTGCTCCAGGCGCTCATCCTCGCGATCAGGCTTCCTCAACCCGGCGATGTACTTCGTCGGCGCGCTCTTCGGCGGCCTGTGGTGGTACTGCATGATCGCCGGCGCCCGAATCGACCGAGACAGCGACGGCGATCGCCGATCCGGAAAAGGAACAGGAATGACCACCGTCATCGAAGAGACCCTCGTGCTCGTCAAGCCCGACGGCGTCGCCCGCAACCTGACCGGCGAGATCCTCCGCCGCATCGAGGCGAAGGGCTACTCGCTCATCGACATCCGCATGGTGCAGCCCGACCGCGAGCTCCTCGCCAAGCACTACGCGGAGCACGAGGGCAAGCCGTTCTACGAGCCGCTCGTCGAGTTCATGCAGTCGGGGCCCGTCGTCGTCATGCGCGTGGCCGGCAACCGGGTGATCGAGGGCTTCCGCGTGCTCGCCGGCACCACCGACCCGACGACCGCGGCCCCCGGCACGATCCGCGGCGACTTCGGCCGCGACTGGGGCCTCAAGGTGCAGCAGAACCTCGTGCACGGCTCCGACTCGGTCGAGTCGGCCGGGCGCGAGCTCGACCTCTGGTTCGCCTGATCGGATGCCGCGCCGGCCGGTTCGCGACCTGCACCCGGTCGGCGCCGCACCGACGGCGGCTCAGCGGAACAGGTTCTGCAGGTCGATCAGGACGCGCGGAATCGCGTTCATGTGCACCTGCGCGAGCACGATGACGACCGCGTAGCAGACCACCGTGATGAGCGGGATCCACTTGTACCACTCCGCCGCCAGACGGCGGACGCGTGCCGATGCGGGAATATGCCCGGTGCGCAGGTTGTGGAGCGTCACGACCAGGAACGTGGGGATCGTCACCGCCCAGGTGAGCATGCACCACGGGCACAGCACGTCGAGCACGTAGATGCTCTGCGCGATCAGCCAGCCCACGAACACGAGGGCGCCGGCGACGCCGACGTTGAACCCGATCCAGAACCAGCGCGAGAACGCCGCTCCCGCGAGGATCGCGACGCCGATCGTGATGACGACCGGCCAGGCCATGAGCCCGATGAACGGGTTGGGGAAGCCGAACACCGCGCCCTGCCACGACTCGAGGTTCACGCCGCAGCCGACGAGCACGCCGACGTTGCACGCCGGCACGTGCTCGGGATCGGTCAGCACGAGCACCTTCTCGACCGAGAGTTCCCACGCCGCGAGGAGGCCGAGAGCGCCCGCGATCAGCAGGAAGACGGCAAGGGCGACGGGTCGGGACCGAGGGGAGGAGTCCGGCATGTTCGTATTGTGGCATGCCGCTTCCACACGACCCTGTGAGAGCGTGCGATAATCGAAGGAGTCGTCCGGGCCGCGCCCGGCACGACGCCAATGAAGGCTTTGAGGATGCACCGCATCCGAGTGAGCGGTCGAGACGCACCGCGAGACGTGGCGACACAGGCACCCTGCCGGTCGCAGCAGTGAAGGATTGGCGGTCCCGCGCACGGCGCTGGATCGCTCGAGACGAGTACGGAACGGATGGCGCGGCCATCCGACACCGTCGTAGGAGTGCACCAGAGATGGTGGAAGGCAACGAGAACAACACCAACGAACCCGATTCCGGCAGCAGCACCCAGAAGCGACGCGGCGGCCTGTTCGGAGCCCGGCGCGGCGGTCGCGGTCGCGCGGGCCAGGAGCGTGCGGCCGTGACGGGCGAGGTTCCCGTCGAGCATCCGACGAGACGAACGGCCGGCTCCGCCGAGGCGAGGCCGACGACGGAGAGCCGACCGCGGATGCCGCGGTCGGGGCGGTCGTCGAGGAGGCTGCCGCCGAGGCATCCGCCGTCGAGGCGCCGCAGACGGCGACGCCGCGGACGTCGAGCAGGGCGACGCCGTCGAGGTCGCGCCCCTGTCGCCCATCCCCGCGACCCTCACGACGACGTCGCTGATCTTCCACGCGCCGCCGGTGCTGGTTCCGGGCCGAGCGGCCCGAGCGCCGAGCGGCGAGCGCCAGGGCGCGCCCGACGCCGAGGAGACGTCGAGCGTGCGCCGCCGCACCCGCCGCCGCAGCGGCGAGGAGGGCCGTCCCAGACAGCGACGAGCCCGCCAACACCGTGGTCAAGGTGCGCAAGCCCCGCGAGCCCGAGCTCATCACCGAGCCGCAGAAGGTCAAGGGCTCCACCCGCCTCGAGGCGAAGAAGCAGCGCCGCCGCGACGGCCGCGACGCCGGCCGCCGCCGCGCGGTGATCACCGAGGCCGAGTTCCTCGCCCGCCGCGAGTCGGTCGACCGCCAGATGGTCGTGCGCGCGAAGAGCGGACGCATCCAGATCGGCGTGCTCGAGGACGGCGTGCTCGTCGAGCACTACGTCGCGCGCAACCAGGACGCCTCGCTCATCGGCAACGTCTACCTCGGCCGCGTGCAGAACGTGCTGCCGAGCATGGAGGCCGCGTTCGTCGACATCGGCCGCGGCCGCAACGCCGTGCTGTACTCCGGCGAGGTCGACTGGGACGCCGCCGCCGAGAACGGCGAGAAGAACCAGCCGCGCCGGATCGAGCTCGCGCTGAAGCCCGGCGACCGGGTGCTCGTGCAGGTCACGAAGGACCCGGTGGGCCACAAGGGCGCCCGCCTCACGAGCCAGGTCTCGCTGCCCGGCCGCTACCTCGTGTACGTGCCGAACGGGTCGATGAACGGCATCAGCCGCAAGCTCCCCGACACCGAGCGCGCGCGCCTGAAGAAGATCCTGAAGGAGGTGCTCCCCGAGAACGTGGGCGTCATCGTGCGCACCGCGGCGGAGGGAGCCACCGAGGAGCAGCTCACGCTCGACGTGAACCGCCTGATCGCGCAGTGGGCCGACATCTCGACCCAGCTCGAGAAGGTGCAGGCGCCGGCGCTCCTGCACTCCGAGCCCGACCTGCTCATCAAGATCGTGCGCGACGTCTTCAACGAGGACTTCCAGAAGATGATCATCGCGGGCGACGAGGCGCGCGAGACGATCGAGCGCTACCTCCGCGCGGTCGCACCCGACCTGCTCGAGCGGGTGGAGGCCTACACGGGCGAGCGCGACGCATTCGACGAGTTCCGCATCAGCGAGCAGATCGAGAAGGCGCTCGACCGCAAGGTGTGGCTGCCGTCGGGCGGCTCGCTCATCATCGACCGCACCGAGGCGATGACGGTCGTCGACGTGAACACGGGCAAGTTCGTCGGCTCCGGCGGCAACCTCGAGGAGACGGTCACGAAGAACAACCTCGAGGCGGCCGAGGAGATCGTCCGCCAGCTGCGCCTGCGCGACATCGGCGGCATCATCGTCGTCGACTTCATCGACATGGTGCTCGAGTCGAACCGCGACCTCGTGCTGCGCCGCCTCGTCGAGTGCCTCTCGCGCGACCGCACCAAGCACCAGGTCGCCGAGGTCACGTCGCTCGGCCTCGTGCAGATGACCCGCAAGAAGCTCGGCCTCGGCCTCCTCGAGTCGTTCAGCGAGCCGTGCGAGGTGTGCGCCGGCCGCGGCATCATCGTGCACCACGACCCGATCGTGAAGCACCGCCCGCCCCAGCAGGTCGAGCGCGGCGTCGCGGTCGCGGGGCGCGGCGGCAGCCAGCAGCCCGCCCCCGCGGCGGAGCCGAAGGCCCACACCGGCACGCATGCGATCACCGAGGACGTCAAGCACGCGCTCGCCCAGATCGCCGCGTCGACGATCCCGCACCCCGAGCAGAAGCCGGCCGAGACGGATGCCGCGGAGCGGCGGCCGCCGCCGCGAACGAGCCCGCCGTCGAGGTCGGCGCCGCGGCCCGTGGGGCCGACACGCAGCTCCTCCGACGCCGGAGCAGGCGCACCGTCGCAGGCCCCGACCGGCGGCCGGCGGCGTGGTCGTCACCGCCGGGTGACGCAGGAGCAGGGACCGGCCGACGCGTCGGAGACCGTCGCCACCCGCGCCGAGCGGCCCGAGCGGCGAGGCCGTGGCGGCCGAGCCGGTTGCCGCGGCATCCGAGGCGCCGGCGCCCGTGCCGCTCGTGGAGCTGCCGCCGGTCGCTCCCGTCGAGCGCAAGCGTGCGGTGCGCCCGGCCGACGCCGAGGTGCTCCTCGACTCGGTGCTCGACGCGCTTCCCGCGCCGAAGAAGGCCGGCGAGGGCCGTGCGCGCAGCCGCAGGGTGTCGACCGCCGCGCTGAGCCCCGCGGGCGCTCCGCCGGTGATCACGCGCGCCGACGGCACCACCGCCGAAGCGGGCAGGGAATCAGGCGTCGAGCGCTGACCGGGCGCGCCGCTCGCGCGGCGTGACCCGGAGGCCGCTCGCGGCCAGCCGGCGCACGAGCTCGCGCGGCGTGACCGGCTCGGCGCCGGCCGAGACGAGCTCCTCGTAGCGCTCGACCGGGACGTCGTAGTGGTCGAGGTCGAACGCCCGGGGCGGCAGCCCGGTGCGCTCGGCGAAGGCGCGCAGCTCGGCGATCGACCGGTCGCTGACGAGGTGCGCCCACACCGTGCCGTGCTTCGGCCAGAGCGGCGTGTCGATGAGCACGGTCATGCCGCCGATCCTACGCGTCGGCTGCCGCGACGCGCCGGGTGACGCGCGTTTGACCGACCATGGGTCATCCGGTAAACTCGACCGTTGGTGCCACCGCTTATCCCGGTGTGCCCGCACAGTTTTCTGGCAGTGACGACCCTCCTTCCCGCTGGGGTCCCGCGCAGTGACATCCCATCAGGCAGTGACATTTACCAGCATGGAGCCCCGGCTCCCCAGAGATAGGTACGAGTAGTGGTTTACGCAGTAGTGCGCGCCGGCGGTCGGCAGGAGAAGGTCGAAGTCGGCACCATCGTGACGATGGACCGCATCAAGGCTGACAAGGACGGCAACGTCCAGCTCATCCCGGTGCTCCTCGTCGACGGCGAGAAGATCACCTCCGACGCCAAGTCGCTTGAGAAGGTCACGGTCACGGCTGAGGTCCTCAACGACCTCCGCGGCCCCAAGATCGTGATCCAGAAGTTCAAGAACAAGACCGGCTACAAGAAGCGCCAGGGCCACCGTCAGGAGCTCACGCGCGTCAAGATCACCGGCATCAAGTAGCCCGCGGCTCGCAAGGAGAATCAGACATGGCACACAAAAAGGGAGCGAGCTCCACTCGCAACGGTCGTGACTCGAACGCCCAGCGCCTCGGCGTGAAGCGCTTCGGCGGCCAGGTCGTCAGCGCGGGCGAGATCCTCGTCCGCCAGCGCGGCACCCACTTCCACCCGGGTGCGGGCGTCGGTCGCGGTGGCGACGACACCCTGTTCGCGCTCGAGGCGGGTGCAGTGCAGTTCGGCAGCAAGGGCGGCCGCAAGGTCGTCAACATCGTGGCGGCCGGCGAATAGTCGACCGATCGGTCTTGTGAGGGCGGGCTTCGGCTCGCCCTCACGTGTTTTCATCAGGAGAGGGGACGCAGCATGGTCAGCTTCGTCGACGAGGTGACGCTGTTCGTGCGCGCCGGTCACGGGGGCAACGGCTGCGTCTCGGTGCGCCGCGAGAAGTTCAAGCCGCTCGCCGGTCCCGACGGCGGCAACGGCGGCCACGGCGGCGACATCGTGCTCGTCGCCGACCCGCAGGTCACCACCCTGCTCGCCTACCACGGCCGCCCGCACCGCTCCTCGGAGAACGGCCAGCCCGGCATGGGCGACAACCGCTCGGGCGCAGCGGGCGAGCTCCTCGAGCTGCCCGTGCCCGTCGGCACGGTCGTGAAGGACCCCGACGGCACCGAGCTCGCCGACCTCTCCGAGCCCGGCATGCGGTTCGTCGCGGCGCCCGGCGGCCAGGGCGGCCTCGGCAACGCGGCGCTCGCGACGACCAAGCGCAAGGCGCCCGGCTTCGCCCTGCTCGGCACCCCCGGATTCGAGGGCGAGGTCAGCCTCGAGCTGAAGACCATCGCGGATGTCGCGCTCGTCGGCTTCCCGTCGGCCGGCAAGTCGAGCCTCATCGCCGCGCTCTCGGCGGCCCGGCCGAAGATCGCCGACTACCCGTTCACGACGCTGCACCCGAACCTCGGCGTCGTGCAGGCGGGCGACCACCGGTTCACGATCGCCGACGTGCCCGGCCTCATCGAGGGTGCGAGCGAGGGCAAGGGGCTCGGACTCGAGTTCCTGCGCCACGTCGAGCGGTGCTCGGCGCTGCTGCACGTCGTCGACTGCGCGACGCTGGAGCCCGGCCGCGACCCGCTCAGCGACCTCGACGTCATCCTGCGCGAACTCGCCGCGTACCCGGTGCCCGAGGGCCAGGTGCCGCTGCTCGAGCGGCCCCAGCTCATCGCGCTGAACAAGGTCGACGTGCCCGAGGCGCGCGAGCTCGCGGACTTCGTGCGACCCGAGTTCGAGGCGCGCGGCTACCAGCGTCTTCGAGATCTCCACCGTCAGCCACGAGGGCCTGCGCCAACTCGGCTTCGCGCTCGGCGAGCTCGTCGACGAGGCCCGCGCCGCGGCGGCGGTCGCCCCGGCAGCGCCCCGCATCGTCATGCGCCCGAAGGCCGTCGACGACGCCGGGTTCGTCGTGCGCCCCGAGGGCGGGAGCTACGGCACCCTCTACCGCGTGCTCGGCACGAAGCCCGAGCGCTGGGTCGCGCAGACCGACTTCACCAACGACGAGGCCGTCGGATTCCTCGCCGACCGGCTCGCCCGCCTCGGGGTCGAGGACGAGCTCGTGCGCGCCGGCGCGGTCGCCGGCTCGACCGTCGTGATCGGCGCGGGATCGGGCGTGGTCTTCGACTGGGAGCCCACGCTCACGTCCACGGCGGAGCTCATCACGGCGCCGCGCGGCTCCGACCTCCGGCTCGACGACAACCGGCGCGCCACCCGCGCCGAGCGCCGCAGCGAGTACCACCAGCGCATGGACGCGAAGGCCGAGGCGCGCGCCGAGCTGCAGCGCGAGCGGGAGGCCGGCCTCTGGGCCGACGGCGAGCCCGCAGCGCCGAGGCGGATGCCGCAGACGACGCGGTCGACGAGGTGAACGAGACGGTCGACGAGCGCGACAACGCGGAGGACGAGCGGTGACCCCTCGCACCCGCGCCGAGATCCCGCAGGCCCGGCGCATCGTCGTGAAGGTCGGCTCGTCGTCGATCAGCGGTGAGAACGCCGGCCAGATCGGTCCCCTCGTCGATGCCCTCGCCGCAGCCCACGAGCGCGGCGCCGAGGTCGTGCTCGTGTCGTCGGGCGCGATCGCCACGGGCATGCCCTACCTGAAGCTCGACGAGCGCCCCACCGACCTCGCGACGCAGCAGGCCGCGGCATCCGTCGGGCAGAACCTGCTCGTGTTCCGCTACCAGGACTCGCTCGACCGCTACGACATCGTCGCCGGGCAGGTGCTGCTCACCGCCGGCGACCTCGAGCACGCGACGCCCGCGCTCGAACGCGCAGCGCGCGATGGACCGACTGCTCGCGCTGCGGATCCTGCCGATCGTGAACGAGAACGACACCGTCGCGACGCACGAGATCCGCTTCGGCGACAACGACCGGCTCGCGGCGCTCGTCGCCGAGCTGATCGGCGCCGACCTGCTCGTGCTGCTCTCCGACGTCGACGCGCTCTACACGAAGCCGCCGCACCTCGAGGGTGCCGAGCGCATCGCGCACGTGCCGTTCGGCGACGCCCTCGCGGGCGTCGAGATCGGCTCGGTCGGTCGCGCCGGCGTCGGCACCGGGGGAGCGGAGACCAAGGTCTCCGCCGCCCGCATCGCCGCCGAGGCCGGCGCCGCCGTGCTCATCACGGCGACGCCGCTCGTGGCCCAGGCGCTCGAGGGCGAGGAGGTCGGCACCTGGTTCGACGCCGCCCCCGTTCGTCACACGGGCGGCAGGGATTCCGCGCTCGCCTAGGCTGGTGCCATGGAGCACCCCGACCTCGACACGACGGTGATCGACGCGCGGCTCGCCGCCGCGAAGGAGGCGTCCTACCGCGCTCGCCCGGGCGACGACGGCCGAGAAGGATGCCGCGCTCGAGCAGGTCGCGGCGATCCTCGCGCGACCGCACCGACGAGATCATCGCCGCGAACGCGCTCGACCTCGAGGCCGGGCGCGAGTCCGGGCTGTCGACGGGCCTGCTCGACCGCCTCGCCCTCGACGAACGGCGCGTCGGCGCGCTGGCCGATGCCGTGCTCGAGGTGATCGCCCTCACCGACCCGATCGGCGAGACGGTGAGCGGGCGGTCGCTGCCGAACGGCGTGCGCATCGACCAGGTGCGCGTGCCGCTCGGCGTCGATCGGCGCGATCTACGAGGCCCGGCCCAACGTCACGATCGACATCGCGGTGCTCGCGCTGAAGAGCGGCAACGCGGTGGTGCTGCGCGGCGGCACCGCGGCCGAGCAGACGAACCGGGTGCTCCTCGGCGTGCTGCGCGACGCGCTCGACGCCGTCGGCCTGCCCGCCGACGGCGTGCAGACCGTCGACGACTTCGGCCGCGCGGGCGCGCGCCACCTCATGCAGGCGCGCGAGTACGTCGACGTGCTCATCCCGCGCGGCAGCGCCGGCCTCATCCGCGCCGTCGTCGACGAGGCGCGCGTGCCCGTCATCGAGACCGGCGCCGGCGTCGTGCACATGTTCCTCGACGCGAGCGCACGCGAGGACTGGGCGGTCGAGCTCGTGCACAACGCGAAGGTGCAGCGTCCGAGCGTCTGCAACGCGCTCGAGACGCTGCTCGTGCACCGCGACGCCGCCGAGCGGCTGCTGCCTGCGGTGCTCGACCGGCTCGAGGCATCCGGCGTCACCGATCCACGCCGACGAGCGCGTGCGCGCGCTGCGACCCGAGGCGGTGCCCGTGACCGACGAGGACTGGGCCACCGAGCACATGAGCCTCGACCTCTCGGTCGGCATCGTCGACTCGATCGACGAGGCGCTCGGCCACATCCGCCGGTACTCGACCAAGCACACCGAGTCGATCGTCACGAACGACCTCGGCAACGCCGAGCGCTTCCTCAACGAGGTGGATGCCGCGGCCGTCATGGTGAACGCGTCGACGCGCTTCACCGACGGCGCCGAGTTCGGCTTCGGCGCCGAGGTCGGCATCTCCACGCAGAAGCTGCACGCGCGCGGACCGATGGGCCTGCCCGAGCTCACCAGCACCAAGTGGATCGTGCGCGGCGCCGGGCACGTGCGCTCCTGACCTCGCTAGACTGTCACGAGCGACACCCGCAGGATCGAAAGGAACGGCGAATGAGCCTCACGACCGCAGTGCTGACCGGCACGGTGCTCACCGAGACGGTGCACGCGAGAGAGCTCCCGATGGAGCCGTTCATGTACGGCGTCGTCGCGATCGTGGTCTTCGCCGCCCTCGCCTTCGTCGCCGCGTCGTACCGCGACGTGGCCAACCGGCACCGGCGCAAGGCCGAGGCGTACGCGGCGCGCCACGGCGGCGGGAGCGAGCACGGCGGGCACTGAGCGGGCGTTCGCGCGATGACGGGCGCCAACGGCCGGCCACGCATCGGCGTGATGGGCGGCACGTTCGACCCCATCCACCACGGCCACCTGGTCGCGGCCAGCGAGGTCGCGCAGTCCCACGGGCTCGACGAGGTCGTCTTCGTCCCGACCGGGGCGCCGAACTACAAGTCGAACGTCACTCCGCCCGAGCACCGCTACCTCATGACGGTCATCGCGACGGCATCGAACCCGAGGTTCACCGTGAGCCGCGTCGACATCGACCGCCACAAGCCCACGTTCACGATCGACACCCTTCGCGACATCCGCGCCGAACGCCCCGACGCCGACCTCTACTTCATCACCGGTGCCGACGCGATCGCCCAGATCCTGTCGTGGAAGGACGTCGCACGAGCTCTGGGAGCTCGCCCACTTCGTCGCTGTGAGTCGCCCGGGACATGTGCTCTCCGTTTCGGGTTTGCCCGAGCAGGACGTAAGCTTGCTGGAGGTGCCGGCACTTGCGATCTCGTCGACCGACTGCCGGGACAGGGTGCGCCGGGGCTTCCCGGTGTGGTACTTGGTGCCCGATGGGGTCGTCCAGTACATCTCCAAGCACCATCTCTATCGGAGTGTCGAATGACGTCGTCGCAGGAACCCCCGCTGACGCGCCGCGAGCTGCGCGAGCGCGAACGGCTGCGGGAGCAGCAGTCGACTTCGGCGACCCCGGATGTCGCGCCCGCACCGACCCCGCCGCCCCCCGCGCCGGCGCAGCCGGCGCCGCCGGTCCAGGCCCCGTCTCGCCGCCGCAGCCCGCTCCGCCGGCTCCGGCTCCGGCTACGCCGCGCCACGGCCGGCCGGGCTATGCCGACGCAGTCGTCGCCGTTCGGCGGAGCCACCGCGACGCCGACGCCCGCCGCGCCGCCGAACCCGTTCGCGCCCGTACCAGGCTCAGCCCGCTGGCGCCCGCTCAGCCCCCGGCCCCCGCGCCGTACGAGGCCACGACGCCCGAGCGCACGCTCACCCGGCGCGAACTCCGCGCGATGCTCGACGCCACCGCATCCGACGAGCTCCACGATCTCGACTTCGATGACGACCCGGTCATTCCGCCCGCACCCGCCGCGCAGGCGACTCCGCCGGTCGCCGCTCCGGTGGCGAACCCGTTCGCGTCGCACCCGGCGCCGACTCGTGCGCCTGCGCCGCACCAGGTCGCCGACGCGGTCGTCGCGGGTGAGCCGGTCGTCGCCCCGAAGCCGGTCGGCCACTGGACCGACCAGCTCAACACGCCGATCGACCGGGCCGAGCCGTTCGACCAGCTCCTCTCGCGCGGCGGCGTGAGCCACGGCGTGCCGACCACGACCAACGCGCTCATCCTCCCGACGCTGCCCGACAACGGGCCGATGGGCAACCCGCTCGCGAACGGCGGCGAGGTCATCGTCACCGGGTCGATCGACCTGCCGCGCAGCTTCGGCGCCACCGGCGTCCACCCCAGCCAGATCGACTCGTCCGACGTCGACCGTCTCTTCGACCAGGTCGAGGACGGCGTCGGCGTCGGTGCCCCGGTCGCCGCGACTCGTGCGATCAGCACGCAGAATGCGGCCCGCGCGATGATGGCGCCGCCCAAGAAGGAGGGCATGAACGTTCCGCTCGTGCTCGCCGTCACCGCCGGCGTGCTCGCGCTCGGCGTCGTCGCCACCCTCGTCATCGGCGCGCTCGCGGGGCTCTTCTGATCACCGCACCGCATCGTCTCCAGCATCCGGAAGTGAGCGTATGACCGCATCCGACCAGGCACTCGACTCGCTCGCCCTCGCGGCGCGCGCGGCCGATTCGAAGGGCGGCGAGGATCTCGTCGCCCTCGACGTCTCCGGACCCCTGCCGTTCGCCGACGTCTTCCTCCTCGTCACCGGCAACTCCGAGCGCAACGTCGTCGCCATCGCCGACGAGGTGGAGGACGTGCTCCGCGAGGCGGGTGCGAAGACCTTCCACCGCGAGGGACACGACGCGGGCCGGTGGGTCCTGCTCGACTTCGGCGACCTCGTCGTGCACGTGTTCCACCGCGAGGAGCGCCTCTACTACGGGCTCGAACGGCTCTGGCTCGACTGCCCGGCGCTGCCGGTTGCGCCGCTGCTCGCAGCGGGGAGCTGAGGCCCGCGAGCATCCGCCGGCTGAGGCCCGCTCGATTTCTTCGGAGGGGCGAGGCTGGTGTAAGCTCGATTCGTTGCCCCGCACGGGGCGCACGGGTCTGTGGCGCAGCTGGTAGCGCACCTGCATGGCATGCAGGGGGTCAGGGGTTCGAGTCCCCTCAGATCCACCAAAACCCCTGATGAACGAGAAGTTCTCAGGGGTTCTTTTGGTTTGAAAGTGCCCTTGGGGCCTTTTTGGGGCCTTTTTCGAAATCGCCCCGATGTTCACAGCGATCCACAACGGATCACGTCAGACGACGAAGACAGGATCTGTGCCGCACTCATAAGGAGTATGAGCACATCCGTTCCGTCCACCTATCCGCCCGCTCGCTTCATCGAGAGCCTCGGGGACTATCTCACCGTCGACGAGCTTGCGGAGTATCTGCAGCTGTCCAAAGAGACGATCTACCACTGGCGTCTGGAGGGCACCGGCCCGAAGGCGACCAAGCTCGGCAAGCAATTCGCTCGGCGGACCGGTCGACGTCGATCACGGCATCGGCGAACACCCTTGGCGCCTCCTGCGGCAGGTCGTGCCCGACGCCGCCGGTGACGACCCCATGCTCGTACTGGCCGACGAACTGCGACCGGTACGACGAGGCATCCGGGTGCGGAGCGCCATTGGCATCGCCTTCGAGGGTGATCGTGGGAACCGAGATCGGCGGGCGCTCGGCCAGCCGTCGTTCCAGATCGTCGTACGCCGAGGCGCCGTCCGCAAGGCCGAGCCGCCACCGGTAGTTGTGGATGACGATCTCGACGTGGTCCGGGTTGTCGAAGGATGCAGCGCTGCGATCGAACGTGGCGTCGTTGAATGCCCAGTGCGGCGAGGCGGTCTGCCAGATCAGCCGGGCAACTTGTCCCGGTACCGTTCGAACCCCGCGCGCCCCGCTCGGTGGCGAAGTAGAACTGGTACCACCAGGCGAGTTCGGCTGGCGGCGGTAGCGGCGGCTGTTCGCCTCGCGGCTGCCGATCAGGTAGCCGCTGACCAAACGTGCCCGCGGACCCGCTCCGGCCACAGGGCAGCGAGGACGTTCGCGGTCCGAGCGCCCCAGTCGAAGCCGGCGACTACGGCGGTCGGGATCCCA
>CAWCWD010000065.1:0-66338 GCA_963799015.1 uncultured Actinomycetota bacterium
GGCGGACCGGACTTGAACTGGTGACCGATGGATTATGAGTCCACTGCTCTGACCGGCTGAGCTACCGCCCCTCGCGGCGCGTCACTCGGGGAGTGCAGCGGGCGCGATATCGGTGACCGGGTCGGTCACCGGCTTTCCACGATACAGGCTCTCGAACGTCGAGAGCGTGCGCTGGATGTCGTGCGCGGCGATGAGGCGGAGCGACCCCTCCTTGAGCGCCCGGTACTCGTCGGGCGACGCCTCGAGCACCTGCCGGAGCTTCGCCGCGAGGTCGTCGGGGCTGCCGGGATCGAACAGGTAGCCGTTCTCGCCGTCGTGCACGAGGTGCGGCAGGGCCATGGCGTTCGCGGCGACGACCGGCAGCGCCGAGGCCATCGCCTCCATCGTCACGATGCTCTGCAGCTCGGCGATCGACGGCATGGCGAGCACCGAGGCGCGGTGGTAGGCCTCGCGCAGCTCGTCGTCGGTCACGTAGCCCGTGAAGGTGACGCGGTCGGCGATGCCGAGCTCGACAGCGAGGTGCTCGAGGTTGCGCTTCTGGTCGCCGCCGCCGACGATCTCGACCTTCGCGTCGAGCTCGGCCGGCAGCAGGGTGAGGGCGCGCAGCAGCACGTCGATCTGCTTCTCGCCGGTGACCCGGCCGACGAAGAGGATCCGGTTCTCGGTGCGCGGCGACCAGTCGGGCGAGTACTTGTGCGCATCGATGCCGCAGGAGATCGCGTGCACGCCGGTGAGCTGGGTGTGCTTCTCGAGGAACTGCGCCGCCTTGCGGGTCGGCGTGGTCACCGATTCGGCGCGCCCGAACGTGCGGCCCGCCGCCTTCCACGCGAGCCCGACCGCCCACTCCTGCCACGCCTTGGGCAGCAGGGTGAACTCGAGCATGTTCTCGGGCATGAAGTGGTTGGTGCCGACGAGCCGGATGCCGCGCTTCTGCGGCCTCGACCGAGAGGCCGCGACCCACGATGATGTGCGACTGGAAGTGCACGACGTCGGGCTTCACGGCGTCGAGGACCCGGGCGCTGTTCTGCTTGATCCGCCACGGGAGGGCGAAGCGCAGCCAGTCGTGCGGGTACCAGCGCCAGCTGTACAGGCGGTGCGCGGTGATCTCCTGGCCCTCGTGCACCTCCTTCCACGTTCCGTGCTTGCGGCTCGCGGCGGGTGCCATGACGTGCACGTCGTGGCCGCGCTCGACGAGTCCGGCGGCGAGGCGCTCGGCGAAGCGCGCGGCGCCGTTCACGTCGGGGGCGAACGTATCGGCGCCGATCAGGATCGTGAGCGGTCGCTCCGTCTCTGCGCCGTCGGTGCCGGCGGGGGTAGTCGCACCGGGTGTGTCAGACACGTGGTGTTGTTCCTCACAGTTCGTCGGATGGGGGCCGATCGGCCCCGTCGAGTGCGCGGCCCGGGGTTCGGCGCGCGGACTGAATCCGACCATAGTCTACGCAACGTCACCTGCGCAGTCGCCTGTCGCGCATGTCGCGCTCGGGCGCTCAGAGGCGCGTCTGGGGGTGGTTGCGGGCGAGCATGAACACGCCCCACACGGCGATCACGCCGGCGAGGATGAACACGCCGTTCGCCCAGAGCGGCGCCTGCGACGCCTCGCCGAGCACGACGATGCCGATCACGACTGCGACCATGGGGTCGACCACGGTGAGTCCGGCGATCACGAGGTCGGGCGGCCCGGTCGCATAGGCGTTCTGCACGAAGTACGCGCCGAGCGCGGTCGCGAGGAGCAGTCCGAGCAGGCACGTCCAGGTGAGCCACTCGACCTCGCCCTGCTCGATGCGCCCGAGCACCACCTTCGCCAGGGTCGCGACGAAGCCGTACAGCACGCCGGCCATGATCACGTAGAAGATCGCGCGGATGCGACGCCGGAACAGCGCCGAACGCCACCCCGGCGAGGGCCAGCACGACGCCGAGGATGACGAGGATCGTGATGAGCTGGGCGTCGGTCACGGGCTTGTCGACGGCGGTGAACGCGGCGACGCCGACGAAGAGGAACACGCCGCCGACGCACATGACGATCGCGATGATCGACTTGCGGTTCAGCTTCACGTGGTTGAGCCGCGAGTTGAGGATCGACGTGATCACGAGCGCGATCGCGCCGAGCGGCTGCACCACGATGATCGGGGCGAAGTAGAGGCTCGAGAGCTGGAACAGGATCGCGAGGCCGAGCATGACCGTGCCGATGACCCACGACGGCCGGGCGAGCAGCAGCGCCAGCTGGCGTCCGCTCAGGCCCTTGCCGAGCGTGTCGACCGTGCGCGCCTCGACCTTCACGACGCCCCGGTGCTGGAACTGCGCACCGAGCGACAGGAACACCGCGCCGACGAGGGCCAGCGGGATTCCGATGAACGAGGTGGGGTCGAGTGCGATCTGCTCGGAGAGGTCGCTCAGGTCCGGATCCACGCAACGACCCTACCCGTTCGGCCACGGATATCCTTGGCGAATGGCCGTGCTCCCCATACGCATCACCGGTGATCCGGTGCTGCACTCCCCCGCACTTCCGGTCGAGACGATCGACGACGACCTTCGGGCGCTCGTGCGCGACCTCTTCGAGACGATGGATGCCGCACCCGGCGTCGGCCTCGCCGCACCGCAGGTCGGCGTGCCGCTGCGGCTGTTCACCTACGGCTGGGTCGACGAGTCCGGCACGCGGTGGCGCGGCGTCGCGATCAACCCCGAGCTGTGGATCTCACCGCCGCCGGCCGGGGAGCCCGACCTCGACGAGGAGTCGGAGGGCTGCCTGTCGTTCCCGGGCGAGCGGTTCGGCCTCCGGCGGGCGGAGCGTGCGATCCTCCGGGCCACCGACCTCGACGGCGAGCCGTTCGAGATCGCCGCCGAGGGTTGGCTCGCGCGCATCTTCCAGCACGAGTACGACCACCTCGACGGCACGCTCTACATCGACCGCCTCGGCGAGAAGGACCAGCGGATCGTCGCGAAGATCACGCGCAAGGTCGGATGGGGCAAGCCGGGGGTCTCGTGGATGCCCGGCGTCGAACACCTCGAGGCTGACGGCTCGACCGGCCCGGCACCGGCTCACGCGAGCGCGCGGATGCCCGGCGGCGACGAGCGCGGCGACGATGACGACCACGAGGAACGGCACGCGCAACGCGAACAGCGCGGCAGCCACCACGATCGCAGGAACGCGCGCATCGAACACGATCGCCTGTCCCGCCCCCAGCGTCTGCACGGCGATGAGCGCGGCGAGCAGCGCGACGGTGAGCAGGTCGGCGATCCGGGCGGGTCGCTCCCGCTCGAGGAGGCCCGCCGGCACGAGGTAGCCGCCGAGCTTCAGCGCAAGGGTGGCCGCCGACGCGACGAGGATGATGTGCCAGGTCGTCATGTGGCGCCCCGGTGGGAGAACAGGTCGAACCAGCCGACGACCACGGCGACGAGGGCCGCCACGAGCACCGGCAGGCCCGGCATGAGCAGGGGCATGGTCACGGTTGCCACCAGCGCGGCGCCGACCGCGACGGCGCCTGCCTGGAACCGCTTGAGGCGCGGCCAGAGCAGGCCGAGGAATGCGGCCGCCGCCGCGGCATCCAGACCCCACGCGCTCGTGTCGCCGAGCGCGTCGCCGATCAGCGCGCCGGCCAGCGTGGTGAGGTTCCAGCCGGCGAAGATCACCATGCCCGTCACCCAGAATCCCACACGGGCCGAGCGGTCGTCGGACTGCGCGAGCGCCACCGCGGTGGACTCGTCGATGGTGATCCAGGCGGCGGCGATCTGCTGCGCGAGCCCGCCACGATCGACGACCGGCTTCATGCGCATGCCGTACACCACGTTCCGGATGCCGAGCATCGCCGCCGTGGCGATCGCCGAGCCGCCCGCGGCGACGCCGCCGCTGGCGAGCACCCCGACGAGCGCGAACTGCGAGCCACCCGTGAACATGACGAGGCTGAGGAAGCAGGTCTGCCAGATATCGAGCCCGGCGGCCACCGACAGCGCACCGAAGGAGATGCCGTATGCCGCCGTCGCGATGCCCACCCCGAGGCTGTCGCGCACCGCACCACCACGTCGCATCCGGGTCGTGTCGACCGGCTCCATGGGCGCCTCGCGCTCCACCACGAATCCCTCCCGAGTCGAGGAAGGGCCGCCCGGTGCGCCCGGACGGCCCTTGCTGCTCCCCCACTTGGACTCGAACCAAGAACCTATCGGTTAACAGCCGATTGCTCTGCCAATTGAGCTATGGAGGATCGCTTGTTCAGCAGAGACACTCTAGCAAAGGGATGCACGGACTCCCAATCCGAGCCCCCCTCGCGAATGCGACCCGTTCAGTACCCCGCCGTGAGGTCGATCCGCCCCTCGAAGACGCCGCCCGAGCGGAACGCGCGTACGTTCCGGGCGACGCGCTCGGCGAAGAGCGGCACGACCATGTCCTCGGTGTCGGCGACGTGCGGCGTGACGATGCAGTTCGGAGCCGTCCAGAGCGGATGCCCGTCGGGCAGCGGCTCGGGGTCGGTCACGTCGAGCCCCGCACCACCGAGCCGGCCCGACGCGAGTGCCGCGACGAGGGCGTCGGTGTCGACGACCGCGCCGCGCGCGACGTTCACGAGCACGGCGCCGTGCGGCATCCGCTCGAGCTCTGCCGCGCCGATGAGGCCGCGGGTGCCCTCGGTCAGCGCCGCGGCGATGAACACGACCTCCGCGTGCCCGAGCGCGTCGCCGAGCCCCGACCCCGTCACCGTGCGCGTCGCGCCCGCAACCGGCTCGTCGCGCCGTCGCACCACCGTGGCGCGCACGCCGAACGGCTCGAGCAGCCGCAGGAGCTCCGACGCGATGCCGCCCGCCCCGACGATGACCACGTCGGCCCCGTAGAGGCTGCGGCCCCGCTCGTCGACCTCCCAGCGCCCGGCGCGCACGCGCCGCGGCACCTCCCGGAGCACGGCGAGGGCCAGCATGAGCGCGTGCTCGGCCACCGGCTGCGCGTACGCGCCCTTCGCGCTCGTCCAGACGCGCCCGTCGCCGGCGAACCGCCGGAGGGGGCCGGCGAACGCGTCGACGCCGGCCCAGGGCAGCTGCACCCACGCCACGGCCGGATGGGCGTCGAGCGCCGCCTCGAGCTCGTCGGCTCCGGATGCCGCGGTCCACACGATCCCCCGCGTCGCCCGGTCCAGCGGGGCGACGACGCCACCCGCGTCGGCGACCGCGGCTTCGATCACGGCATCGCCGTGCGGGAGCACTGCGATCGGGCCGGGCACGATGACCGCTGCTGCCGGCCGGCGCCTCGACGGCGGATCCCGGAAGCGCTCGGTGCCGCCGACGCGGCGCCGCGGCATCCGTCATACCGCGGGACCGTCCTCGAGGTCGTCGATCACCGCGTGACCCGCGTCGAGCGCACCCGCGAGGGCCATGACGTACGGATGCCCGGGATCATCGAACACCTCGTCGATCGTGCCCACGGCCGCGAGTTCGCCACGGTCGAGCACGGCGATGCGATCGGCCGTGCGACGGAGCACGGGCAGGTCGTGACTGATGATGAGCGCCGAGAAGGAGTGGTGCTCGCGGTCGCGCAGCTCGCCGATCAGCTGCGCCACCGCGTCGCGCACCGTGAGGTCGATGCCGGCGGTGGGCTCGTCGGCGACGAGCAGCGACGGACCGAGGACCAGCGCGCGCGCGAGGGCGACGCGCTGGCGCTGCCCGCCGCTGAGCTGGTACGGGAACTTGTCGAGCATGCCGAGCGGCAGCCGCACACCGTCGATCATCGTGGCGACCCGCGTCTGGAGGGCTTGGCGGTTGTACCGCCGGTCGCGCTCGAGGATCGGCTCGCCCACGATCTCCGCGACGGTGCGGTCGGGCGGGAGGGTCGCGGCGGCATCCTGCGGCAGGTAGCCCACGTGGAAGCGGTACTCCGACACCTTGCGCCGGGGAAGCGTACGCAGCTGCCGCCCGAGCACCGTGGCCTCCCCGCCGGTGATGACGGGGCGCACCTGCCCCGTGTGCGGCTCGAACGCGGCGCCCGAGAGCACCTTGGCGAGCGTCGACTTGCCGCTGCCCGCGCTCCCGAGGAGGCCGAGCACCTCCCCCGGCTGGATCGTCAGCGAGAGTCCGTGCAGGGCGACGTGCGCCGGGCTCGCGCCGTGCGGCGGGTACTCGAGCGTGAGGTCGCTGAGCACGATCGGGAACCCGTGGGCGGCGCCGCGCATCACTCCGCCTCCCGGAGCCGGCGGAGATCCTCTCGACGTTCGCGCCTGCGCGACCGGGTCGGGCACCGGCAGCGAGGCCAGCAGCCGCTGCGTGTACGGGTCGGTGGGCGCGCCGAGCACCTCGAGCCCCGACCCCTCCTCCACGAGCTTGCCGTGGTAGAGCACCGCGATGCGGTCGGCGAGCAGGTCGACGACTGCGAGGTCGTGGCTGATGAAGAGCGAGGCGAACCCGAACTCGCGCTGCAGCTCGGCGAAGAGGTCGAGCACCCGAGCCTGCACCGAGACGTCGAGCGCGGACGTCGGCTCGTCGGCGATGAGGAGCTCGGGCTCGAGCGCCAGCGCGCGGGCGAGGCTCGCACGCTGGCGCTGACCGCCCGAGAGCTCGTGCGGGTAGCGGTCGCCGTAGGCGCGCGGCAGCTGCACCGCCTCGAGCAGCTCGTTCACCTTCGCCCGTGCCGACGAGGCATCCTTCGCCCGACCGTGGATGACGAGCGGCTCGGCGACGCACTCCGCGATCGTGAGCAGCGGGTTGAAGCTCGACGCCGGATCCTGGAAGACGAATCCGATCCGGCTCCGCAGGGGGCGGAACTCGCGCTCGCGGATGCCGTTCATCTCGGTATCGAGCACCTTCAGCGAGCCGCCGGTGACCTTGGTGAGCCCGGCGATCGCGCGGCCGATGGTGGTCTTGCCCGAACCGGACTCGCCGACGAGGCCGAGCACCTCGCCGGGCCGGATCACGAGGTCGACGCCGTCGACCGCCCTGAATCCTGCGCGACCGAACCGACCCGGGTAGACGATCTCGAGGCCCTTCGCCTCGACGACCGGCGGCTGATCCGTCCAGTTCGTCGGACGGGCCGCCGCACGCTCTGCGGCCCGGGCGGTGCCGTGACCGACGTACGGCACGGCCGCCAGCAGCGCCTTCGTGTAGTCGTCCTGCGGCGCCGCGAACAGGGTCTTCACGTCGGCCTGCTCCACGACGTTGCCCTGGTACATGACGGCCACGCGGTCGGCGAGGTCGGCGACGACCCCCATGTTGTGCGTGATGAGCACGATCGCGGTGCCGAACTCGTCGCGGCATCGACGCAGCAGGTCGAGGATCTCGGCCTGCACGGTCACGTCGAGGGCGGTCGTGGGCTCGTCGGCCACGATGAGCCCGGGGTCGAGCACGAGCGCCATCGCGATGACCACGCGCTGCTTCTGGCCGCCCGAGAACTGGTGCGGGTAGTGATCGACCCGGAGCTCGGGGTCGGGGATGCCGACGCGTCCGAGGATCTCGATCGCCTTCGCGCGCGCCTCCTTCTTCGACAGTTCACCGTGGGCACGGAGGCCCTCCGCGATCTGCCAGCCGACCGTGTAGACCGGGTTCAGCGCCGTCGACGGCTCCTGGAACACCATCGCCACATCGGTGCCGCGGATGTCGCGCAGCTTCTGCTTCGAGATGCTGATGACGTCGCTGTCGCGGGTGCCCTCTCGGTTCGACAGGACGACCGCGCCCCTCGTCGTGGCGGTCTCGGGCAGGAGCCCGAGGATCGTCTTCGCCGTCACGGTCTTGCCGCTGCCGGACTCGCCGACGATGGCGAGGACCTCGCCGCGTTGGACCGAGAGCGAGACGTCGTCGACCGCCTTGACGGCCCCGGCGTCGGTCGCGAACGACACACCGAGGTTCCTGATGTCGACCACCGTGCTCATCGCTTGACCTCGATTCCGTGTTCGTCGAACGTCTCCCCGTCTTCGAGCCCGTCGATTCCGCCGGGGCCCGCCGTCAGCGTGCCGCCGGGGACGACCGAGGTCTCCGCGACCTGCCCCGCCGCCTGCGCGACCCGCCGGCGGGTCGCGGAGGCGCGGGTCGGCGAGGTCGTTGAGGCTCTCGCCCACGAGCATGATGCCGAGCACCGCGATCACGATGGCGAGCCCGGGGTACAGGGCGGTCCACCAGATGCCGCTCGTGACGTCGGACTGGGCCTTGTTCAGGTCGTAGCCCCAGTCGGCCGCGGCCGTGGGCTCGATCCCGAAGCCGATGTAGCCGAGTCCCGCCAGGGTCAGGATCGCCTCCGCGGAGTTCAGCGTGATGATGAGCGGCAGGGTGCGCGTCGCGTTGCGGAAGACGTGCTTGAACACGATGCGCGTGCTCGAGGCGCCGAGCACCTTCGCCGACTCGACGAACGGCTCGGCCTTGATGCGGACCGTCTCGGCGCGGATCACCCGGAAGTACTGCGGGATGAACACCACGATGATCGAACCGCCTGCGGCGAGGACGCCGCCCCACAGGCTCGATTGCCCGCCCGAGATGACGATCGCGAGGACGATCGCGAGCAGCAGGGAAGGGAACGCGTAGATCGCGTCGAACACGACGACCATCGTCTTGTCGAGCCATCCGCCGAAGTATCCCCCGTAGAGGCCCAGCGCGACGCCGATGAACAGCGAGAGGGTCACCGCCACGATGACCACGAGGATCGCGGTCTGCGAGCCGTAGATGACCCGCGAGAGCACGTCGTAGCCACCGACGGTCGTGCCGAACAGATGCTCGGGCGACGGGGGCTGCTGAGTGCCGAACGAGCCCGACTCGTCCGCCCGCTGCGCGAAGCCGTACGGTGCGAGCAGCGGCGCGAAGATGGCGCAGACGATGAAGACCGCGAGCATGACGAGCCCGGCCACGAGCATGCCCCGCTGGAGCCCAACGCTCTGGCGGAGCTGGTGCAGGACCGGGATCCGGTCGCGGAGCCGCCGGCGCGGCGGGGCCTGAGTGACGGATGCAGCGGACATGTCAGTACCTCACCCTCGGGTCGATGAACGCCGCGATGATGTCGACGATGAAGTTCGTGATCGCGACGATGATCGCGAGGAGCACGACGATGCCCTGCACGGCGACGTAGTCACGGGACTCGATGAACTCGACGAGGATGAACCCGAGGCCCTTCCATTCGAACGTCGTCTCGGTGAGCACCGCGCCCGAGAGCAGCAGCGCGATCTGCAGGCCGATGACCGTGATGATCGGGATGAGGGCTGGGCGGTACGCGTGCTTGCGGAGCAGCCGGAACTCGTGCACGCCGCGAGAACGTGCCGCGTCGACGTAGTCGGTCGCGAGCGTGCCGATCACGTTCGTGCGGACGAGCCGGAGGAAGATGCCCGCCGTGAGCAGGCCGAGGGCGGTTGCGGGAAGCACGGCGTGTGCGAGCACGTCACCGAGGACCGCGGGGTCCCCGGTCATCAGCGCATCGATCGTGTAGAACCCGGTCTTGTTCGGCAGGGCCTGCATCTGCAGTTCGGCGCCGACGCTGGCGCGCCCCGCGACGGGAAGCCACTTCAGCCAGACGGAGAAGATCAGCTTGAGGATCAGGCCCGCGAAGAAGATCGGGACGGCGTACCAGTAGATCGCGAGCACGCGGAACACGGCGTCCTGCGGCTTGTCGCGGTAGTACGCGGCGAGCAGGCCCAGCGGGATGCCCACGACGAACGCGACGAGGAGCGAATAGAAGACGAGCTCGAACGTGGCGGGGCCATAGGTGGCGAGCACTTCGACCACCGGCTGACTCGTGGTGATCGTCGACCCGAAGTTGAGGGTCGCGATCTGGCCCAGGTACTCGAGGAACTGGACGATGATCGGGCGATCGTACCCGGCGGCGGCGCGCAGCTCTGCGAGCGCCTCAGGTCCGAGTCGGCCGCCCTGGGCGGCGGTGATCGGGTCGCCGATCGTGCGCATCAGGAAGAACACGAGGGTGACGAGGATGAAGATGGTCGGGAAGATCAGGAGGAAGCGGATCAGCAGGTACCTGCCGAAGCCTCCGCCCGACGATTTCGGCTTCGGACGGCCCGCGGCCGGCATGATCCTCCGTCGTTGGAACGGTGTCAAATGTGCTCATGGATTCCTCAGGGGTACAGGGGAACGGGGGCGACCCGCGGTAGCAGGTCGCCCCCGTCGTCGAGCTTCAACGACTCTAGTCCGAACTAGCCCTTCGAGAGCGCGCCGTAGCGGAACTTGAAGGACCCGTCGAGCGTGTCCTCCGCGCCCTCGATGTCCGTACCGACGACCGCGACCTGCGCGCCCTGCATGTACGGGATCGTGGACAGGTCGGCCGCGACCTTGTCCTGGATCTCGCCGATGAGCGCTTCGCGCGCTGCGGGGTCCGCCGTGACGGCCTGCTCGAGGATCATGTCGTTCACCTCGGGGTTGTCGTAGTGGTTCACGAGGAAGTTCTCCGTGAGGAAGAACGGCGTGAGGTAGTTGTCGGGATCCGAGTAGTCGGGGAACCAGCCCATCTGGAAGACGGAGTACAGGTCGGCGACACGGTCCTTCGAGTACTGGACCCACTCGGTGGACTGCAGGTTCACCGTGAACAGGCCGCTCGACTCGAGGTTCTCCTTGATGACGGCGTACTCATCGCTCGACGACGGCCCGTAACGCTCGGCGACGTACTGGATGTTGAGCTCGACCGGCGTGGTGATGCCCGCCGCCTCGAGCCGCTCGGCGGCCTTGTCGGGGTCGGGCGGGCCGCTGCCATCGCCGTAGAGGCCCATGAGCGCCTCGTTCGCGCCGGCGAGGCCGGCCGGCACGTAGGAGTAGAGCGGCGTGAAGGTGCCCTTGTAGACGTCCTCGGAGATCGCGTCGCGGTCGATGAGGTCCGCGATCGCCTGACGGACGGCGAGCGCCTTGGCCGGGTCGGCGTCGGCGGTCGTGGCGCCGAACGGCATCGTGTCGAAGTTGAACACGAGGTAGCGGATCTCGCCGCCGGGGCCGTCGACGACCTTGACGTTGTCGTTGCCGCGGAGGTCCTCGATGTCGGTCGCGCTGAGGGTGCGGTTCGCGACGTCGATGTTGCCCTCCTGGACGTCGAGCTTGAGGTTCGACGCGTCGGTGTAGTACTTGACGTTCACGGTCTCGGTCTTCGCCGCGGGCAGCAGACCCTTGTAGTCGGGGTTCGCCTTGTACGAGAGCAGGTTGTTGAAGTCGTAGCTCGTGATGGTGTACGGGCCCGCGAACGCGTTCGCGTCGACGATCACATCGTCGGGCGTGAGCTCATCCGGCGAGAAGACCTCGTCGTCGACGATCGCGCCGGGGAAGCTCGTGAGGATCTGCGGGAAGACCTGGTCGTTCTCCGCCTTCAGGTGGAAGACGACGGTCGTGTCATCGGGAGCCTCGACGCTGTCGAGGTTGTAGAGCAGCGCGGACGGGCCGTTCGGGTCGGCGATCGCAAGCTGACGATCGAAGGTGAACTTCACGTCGGCCGAGGTGAGGTCGTTGCCGTTCGCCCACTTCAGGCCCTCGGGCAGCGTCACCGTGTACTCGGTCGGCGAGGTGAACTCGGCGGACTCGGCGAGGTCGGGCTGCACCTCGGTGCTCTGGTAGTCGGTGTTCAGCAGGTAGGGGAAGACCTGCGTGTGCACCGCGAGGGTGCCGTTGTCGTACGAACCCGCCGGGTCGAGCACCGTGATCTGCTCGGTCGTGCCGATCGTGATCGTGCCGCCGGCCGCCTCGGTGCTCCCGCCGCCGCCCGCCGTGCAACCGGCGAGGGTGAGGGCGGCCACCGAGGCACCGGCCACCGCGATGAGGGCGCGACGCCGGTTCGTGGATGCGGATGTCATATCCGTCTACCTCTTCCTGTCAGGACTGAAACGCGCAGCAAAGATCGCGGCACGTTGTCGTATCCCCCAGACCTAGCACACGGCGCTGCGGATGTTGCATGGTCGGCCGGGCGGACGGCGGAATGTTTATTGATCTGCAACCTTCGACGCAACCGATGCGCGTTCGAGCCCGCTTCGAGCGACGGATGCCGCTCAGTCGTCCCTGAGCGCACGGCGCTCGGTCTCGAGCTCGACGAGCGCGCGCTGCAGGGTCGCGTACGTCGCCGCGTCAGTGCGATCGGTGCGCTGGAGGCGCCCGAGCAGCTCGGATTTCTGGCGCAGCAGCTCCCGGTCGACGAGGGCGCTCACGATGCCCGTGACGTAGGCGGAGAGCTCCGCCTCGCTGCGCTGCGGCACCGGGGCGACGGCGAGCTGGTGCACGACGCCCGCGAACGGGGCCGGCACCTCCTCGACGATGCGGTCGACGCGGATCGACGGGTCGGGCGACGCGAGCACCGAGGCGATGCCGTCGCGCACCACGGCGAGCGAGGCGTTGCCGAAGCGACTGTCGACCGCGTGCCGGAGCAGGTCGCCGCCGATGGCGTCGGGGTACTGCAGCATCGCCTGCAGGGCGTCGCGCTCGAGGCGCGTCGAGGGGTCGTTCGGCAGGTCGACGATCGAGAACGGCCGCGCCGCGGCATCCGCTGCGGCCGCGCCGTCGGTCGAGCCGGGGCCCGTCTGGGATGAGGCCGACGCCCGCTCCCCTGCGCCGGCCGACTTCGGCCGTCCGCCGGCCGCCCGCACGGCGCGCGTGACCTCGCCGAGCTCCATGCCGAGCATGCGGGAGAGCTCACGCGTGTAGCCCGGCCGCAGCGCGGGATCGCGGATCTCGGCGACGATGGGGGCTGCGGCCCGCAACGCCGCGACCCGACCCTCGACGGTCTCGAGGTCGTATCGCGTGAGCGTGTGGCGGATCACGAACTCGAACAGCGGCGTTCGCGCATCGACGAGCGACCGGACGGCCGCGTCGCCGCGCGCGAGCCGCAGGTCGCACGGGTCGAGGCCGTCGGGCGCGACCGCGACGAAGGTCTGCGCCGCGAAGCGCTGCTCCTCCCCGAAGGCGCGCATCGCGGCCTGCTGGCCCGCCGCGTCGCCGTCGAACGTGAAGACGACCTCGCCGATCCCGGAGTCGTCGCCGAGCACGCGCCGGAGCACCTTGATGTGGTCGACGCCGAACGACGTGCCGCAGGTCGCGATCGCCGTGGTGACGCCGGCGAGGTGGCAGGCCATGACATCGGTGTACCCCTCGACGACGACGACGCGATGGGTCTTCGCGATGTCGCGCTTGGCGAGGTCGAGTCCGTAGAGGACCTGCGCCTTGTGGTAGATCGCCGTCTCGGGGGTGTTCAGGTACTTCGGTCCCTGGTCGTCGTCGAGCAGCCGGCGGGCACCGAACCCGACGGTCTGGCCGGTGACGTCCCGGATGGGCCAGACGAGCCGCCCGCGGAAGCGGTCGTAGACGCCCCGATCCCCCTGCGAGACGAGTCCGGATGCCGCGAGTTCCTCCGTCGTGAACCCTCGCCCCTTGAGGTGGTTCGTGAGCGCGTCCCAGCTCTTCGGGGCGAAGCCGACGCCGAACCGACGCGCCGCCTCGGCGTCGAACCCGCGTTCGCCGAGGAATCGGCGGCCCGAGTCGGCGTCGGGCGCGCCGAGGCGCTCGACGAAGAACTCGGCGGCGGCCTGGTTGGCGGCGAGGAGCCGAGCCCGATTGCCGTGGTCGGTGGCCTGCCCGCCGTCCTCGTAGTGGAGTTCGAACCCGATCCGGCCGGCGAGCCGCTCGACGGCCTCGGTGAACGAGACGTGGTCCATGCGCTGGAGGAACGTGTAGGCGTCGCCCGACTCGCCGCATCCGAAGCAGTGGTAGTAGCCCAGCTGCGGGCGCACGTGGAAGCTCGGGCTGCGCTCGTCGTGGAACGGGCAGAGGCCCTTGAGCGAGCCGACGCCCGCGGACTTCAGGCTGACGTGCTCGCCGACGATGTCGGCGATGTTGGTGCGGGCCTTCACCTCATCGACATCGCTCTGTCGAATGCGGCCCGCCATGGCTCTCATCCTAGTTCGCCCCGGAGTGCTCCGGCGGCCGGCCGCGGCGCAGCGCGTCACCGCTGCACGAGCCGCTCGTACCAGGCGAGTGCCGATTGGTCGGTGAGGCTCGCGACCTGGTCGACCACGACCCGCTTGCGGGCGGCGTCGTCGGCCGCGGCGTTCCAGTCGGCCGCGGATCCCGGGTCGAGGTGCTCGTCGCCCGACGCGTACAGCTCGTCGGCGAGGGAGGCGAGCACCTGCCGCTGCTGCGTGTAGATCGGCTGGCGGGTGTTGCGCGACATCACGAAGGCGGCGACGATGCCCTTGAGCACGGCGATCTCGGCTTGGATGCCGCGCGGCACGACCACGTCGGCGTCGAAGCGGATGAGGCTCGCGAGTGGGAACGCCGAACGGGTTGCCTCAGTGGCCGCGTGCGCGAAGCGCCCGATGAGCTGGCTCGTCAGGTTCTTCAACCGCCCCTGCTCGTGGCGGCTGCCGCTCCACGTCTCGAGCCAGCCGTCGAGCGAGTCGAGTCGGTCGAACGCGGCGATGAGCTCGTCGTGCGAGATGGCGCCGCCGATCCACTCGTACATCGATGAGACGAGGGCGTCGTGGTCGACCCGCGCACCGAGCGCCGCCACGTCGACGTAGCCGTTGACGATCGCGTCCTCGAAGTCGTGCACCGAGTACGCGATGTCGTCGGAGAGATCCATCACCTGGGCCTCGATGCAGAGTCGGCGCTCGGGCGCCCCGGCGCGCATCCATTCGAACACCGCGAGGTCGTCGCGATAGAAGCCGAACTTCGCCCGGCCGCTCGGGTCGGCGACCGAGGTCGCCTCGGGCCACGGGTACTTGCAGCTCGCATCGAGGCTCGCCCGCGTGAGGTTGAGCCCGTAGCTGCGACCGTCGTCGCCGAACACCTTGGGCTCGAGCCGGGTGAGGATGCGCAGCGTCTGCGCATTGCCCTCGAACCCGCCGATGTCGGCGGCCCAGGTGTTGAGCGCACGCTCGCCGTTGTGCCCGAACGGCGGATGCCCGAGGTCGTGCGCGAGGCACGCCGTGTCGACGACGTCGGGATCGAGGCCGAGGCTCGCCGCCAGCTCGCGGCCGACCTGCGCGACCTCGAGTGAGTGCGTGAGCCGGTTGCGCGCGAAGTCGAGCCCGGCCGTGGGGCTGAGCACCTGCGTCTTCGCCGCGAGTCGGCGCAGTGCGCTCGAGTGGAGGAGCCGCGCCCGGTCGCGGGCGAAGTCGCTGCGACGCGACGTGTGCTCCTCGGGCAGCCATCGCTCGGAGTCGGCGTCGTGGTAGCCGCCGAAGAGTCGCGCCGGCATCTCAGCCGCCGCTCGTGTCGAGCTCGGCGTCGACGAGCGTGGTGCGATCGTGGCCGACGAGCTCCTGCGACTCGAGCCACCCCTCGGGCAGCGCCGGCTTCTTCGGCGTGCCGGCACGCCCGCGGGGACCCTCGGCTCCCTCGCCCGGGTACGGCATCGACCAGTCGAGCGTGCCGAGCAGGTCGTCGAGCTGCGCAAGCGACTCGACGGTCGCGAGCCTCGCCCGCAGCTCCCCGCCCACCGGGTAGCCCTTGAAGTACCACGCCACGTGCTTGCGGATGTCGCGGCAGCCGCGCTCCTCGCTGTCGAAGAACTCGGTGAGCAGCTCCGCGTGCCGGCGGAACGTCTGGGCGACCTCACCGAGCGAGGGATGCGCGGTCGCCGACTCGCCCCTGAACGCCGCGGCGAGGTCGCCGAAGAGCCACGGCCGCCCCAGGCATCCGCGGCCCACCACGACGCCGTCGCACCCGGTCTCGGCGACCATGCGCAGCGCGTCGTCGGCCGACCAGATGTCGCCGTTGCCGAGGACGGGAACGGAGGTGACGGCCTGCTTGAGCTTCGCGATGGCCGACCAGTCGGCCTCGCCGGAGTAGAACTCGGCCGCAGTGCGTGCGTGCAGCGAGACCGCCGCGACGCCAGCGCCCTCGGCGATGCGCCCGGCCTCGAGGTAGGTGAGGTGGTCGGCGTCGATGCCCTTGCGCATCTTGACGGTGAGGGGGATGTCGCCGGCGGCTCGCACGGCGCCCTCGACGATGTCGCGGAACAGTCCGCTCTTCCACGGCAGTGCGGCGCCACCGCCCTTGCGGGTGACCTTGGGCACGGGGCATCCGAAGTTCAGGTCGATGTGGTCGGCGCGGTCCTCGGCGACGAGCATGGTGACGGCCTCGGAGACCGTCTTCGGGTCGACGCCGTAGAGCTGGATCGACCGGGGCGTCTCGGACTCGTGGTGCGTGATGAGCCGCATCGACTCGGGCGTGCGCTCGACGAGCGCGCGCGAGGTGATCATCTCGCTGACGTACAGCCCGGCGCCGAACTCGCGGCACAACCGCCGGAACGCGGTGTTCGTGATGCCCGCCATCGGGGCGAGCACGACGGGCACGTCGAGGTCGAGGTCGCCGATCGTGAGCGGAGCGGCCGGAAGCGTGGAGGAAGCGGACATCACCCTCGATTCTCCCAGAGATACGGCGGTCGTCGCCCGTGGGCCGGTCGCGCGCCTAGGATTCCGAGGAGGACGAGGTGTGGAGGGCGAGATGGCCGACGGCGGGCTCACGGGATCGGACCGGGTGCGGGCGGATGCCGCGGCGCGCGGCCTCGACGTCGAGATCATCACGCGCCCGCCCGCGCGGAGCCTCGAGGAGGCCGCCGAACTCCTCGGCATCACCCCCGGCGACATCGTGAAGTCGCTCGTGGTCAAGCGCAGCGACGACACCTACGTGTTCGCCCTCGTACCCGGCGGCCGCAAGATCTCGTGGCCGAAGCTGCGGGGCCTCCTCGGCGTGAACAAGCTCGCAACTGCCGGATGCCTCGCTCGCCCTCGCCGCGACCGGCTACGAGCGCGGCACCATCACGCCGCTGGGCTCCACGACCTGCGTGGCCCGTCGTCGTCGATGCCACGATTCCCGGTCGCCGGGTCTCGATGGGCGCGGGCGAGCACGGCCGGAGCCTGTGGGTCGACGCGGACGACCTCATTCGGGCCTTCGACGCGACGGTCGCGGACATCACCGACCCGGAGTGACGGGCACTGCCGTCTCGGCGACCGAGGGGCTACTCCGAGACGCCGGCAGCGCCCGGGACGTAGCAGACGTCGCCCTCGCAGACCATCGCGGACACATCACCGGTCACCATCGTGAACGGCGCCGGGGTCGGGGTATCGGGGCGTGACGCGCTCGCTCACGCCGCGGCTCCGTCGCGCTCGCCCGCGACCTGCGTGAGCACCTGCGAGAACACCTCGGCCGGCTGCGCGCCCGAGACGCCGTACTTGCCGTCGATGACGAAGAACGGCACGCCGTTGATGCCGTAGGCGCCGGCCTGGGCGATGTCGGCCTGCACGTCGGCGGCGAAACGGCCGGACTCGAGCGCTGCGCGCGCGGCATCCGCGTCGAGCCCGACCTCGGCGGCGAGCTCAACGAGCTCGTCGAGGCGGCCGAGGTGACGGCCCTCGGTGAAGTAGGCGCGGAACAGGCGCTCGGAGAGCTCGAGCTGCAGGCCATGCGCCTTCGCGAAGTGCAGCAGCTCGTGCGCCTTCAGCGTCTTGGTGTGCTGCAGGGTGTCGAAGTCGTAGTCGAGGCCCGCGTTCGCGGCCACCCCCGTGACGTGCTGCGAGCATCTGCTGCACGCGCTCGGCCGGGAGGCCCTTGTGCTTCGCGAGGAAGTCGACCTCGGAGCCCTCGAAGTCGACGGGCGTGTCGGGTGCGAGCTCGAACGAGTGGTACTCGATCTCGACGTCGGTGCGACGCCGCTCCGAGTGCCGCGATCCCGCCCTCGAGGTTGCCGCTTGCCGATGTAGCACCACGGGCACGCGATGTCGGACCAGATGTCGATCTTGATGGGTTCGCTCACGACGAAGGGGAACCGCGCTTCATGCGTTCGTATTCCCGAGCGGATGCCGCGTCGCGTCGGCGTCAGGCGCTCGGCGCGTCGATCGCTCCGCCGAATCGGCGGTTGCGGCCGGCGTAGACCTCGATGGCCTCCCAGAGGTCGGTGCGCGAGAAGTCGGGCCACAGCCTGTCGAGGAAGACCATCTCGGCGTACGCCGACTGCCAGAGCATGAAGTTCGAGGTGCGCTGCTCCCCGAGCTGCGCACGAACAGGTCGACGTCGGGCAGCTCGGGCACGTAGAGCCGCTTGGCGATGAGCTTCTCCGACACCGCCGAGGGCTTGATGCGCCCGGATGCGACGTCGTCGGCGATCGAGCGCACCGCATCCGTGACCTCGTTGCGGCCGCCGTAGTTCACGCACATCGTGAGCGTGAGGGTGTCGTTGCCGGCGGTGAGCCGCTCGGCGACCTGCAGTTCGTTGATGACCGACGCCCACAGGCGGGGCCGACGCCCCGCCCAGCGGATGCGCACGCCCCATTCGTTGAGCTGGTCGCGGCGCCGGTGCAGCACGTCGCGGTTGTAGCCCATGAGGAACCGCACCTCCTCGGGCGACCGCTTCCAGTTCTCGGTGGAGAACGCGTAGACCGAGAGATGCTTCACGCCGGCCTGGACGGCGCCCGCCACCACGTCGAGCAACGCCGACCTCTCCCGCCTTGTGGCCCTCGATGCGCGTGAGGCCGCGGCGGTTCGCCCAGCGCCCGTTGCCGTCCATGACGATGGCCACGTGGTTCGGCACCGAGCCCTTCGGGAAGTCGGGCGGGTGCACGCCGGTCCAGTCGAGGGGCCGGTAGGGCACGGCATCGCGATGCGTGTAGGGCTTGGGGGTCACGTGGGGGTCGCTTCTCTGGAGACGTGCGGCAGCGAGCGCAGGCCGCGTTCGAGGTGCCACTGGGTGTAGGCGGCGACGATGCCGCTCGCCTGGTTGCGGTCCGAGGCGCCCGCCGCCTCGGCGAACGCCCAGTCGCCCGAGAGCAGCGCCCCGAGCAGGGCGACGGTCGAGCGGGCGATGCGCGGTGTGCCGGGCGGTGCGCAGTCGTCGCAGACCACGCCGCCGAGTTGCACGACGACGGCCGTGTGCTCGCCCACCTTGCCGCAGCGGGCGCAGTCCTGGAAGCTCGGCGCCCAGCCCGCGAGGGCGAGGGCGCGCAGCAGGTAGGAGTCGAGGGTGAGGCTCGCGCCGTGCTCGCGCTTCGCGAGCGAACGGAGCGCGCCGACGAGCAGCAGGTACTGCTGCAGCGACCCCTCGGCCTCGGTGAGCTTGTCGGCCGCCTCGACCATGGCGTTCGCCGCCGTGTACGACGCGTAGTCCTGCGTGATCTCGGCGCCGTAGGAGCCGAGCGACTCGGCCTGCGTCACGATGTCGAGGCTGCGTCCCTCGTAGAGCTGCAGGTCGGCGACCATGAACGGTTCGAGCCGCGCGCCGAACTTCGAGCCGGTGCGCCGAACGCCCTTCGCGACGGCGCGCACCTTGCCGTGCTGCCGCGTCAGCAGGGTGAGGATGCGGTCGGCCTCGCCCAGCTTGTGGGTGCGCAGCACGACGGCTTCATCTCGATAGACGGGCACCTGTCGATTCTCCCATCCCCCGCCCACCAACCTGCCGGACCGTGCCGCCGAGTCGTCAGTCGGGCGGGCGCCGCAGGTGGTTCACTGGTGCCGTGGCATCCGCGCTCTTCGTCATCCCCCTGTGGCTCGACCTCACCGCCGTCGCGATCGGCGCCATCCAGGGCGCCATGTTCGCGGCGAGACTCACCGAGCGGCGCATCGACCTGCTCGGCGTCGCGCTCATCGGCGTGATCGTGGGCCTCGGCGGCGGTCTCATGCGAGACATCCTCCTGAACCAGCTGCCGGCGGCGATCTCCGACAACTGGTACATCCCGATCGCGACCGCAGCGGCACTCCTCGGCATGCTGCTGCTCCGGGTCTTCACGCGGCTGAACGGCCTCATCATCGCGCTCGACGCGGTGACCATCGGCCTGTTCGGCGCGATCGGCACGTCGAAGGCGCTCGCCTACGGCGTGCCGGTGGTGCCCGCCATCTTCGTCGGCGTGCTCTCGGCGGTCGGCGGCTCGATCCTCCGCGACGTCGTGCTCAACCTGCCGATCGCGGTCATGCACGTCGGATCGCTCTACGCCGTCGCCGCCACCGCCGGCACCACGCTGCTCGTCGTGCTCGTCGCGTTCGACGTCAACATCGTCGTGGCCGGCACGGTGTGCGTCATCGTCACGACGGTCATCCGCCTCGGGTCCGTGCGGTTCGGCTGGAGCCTGCCCGAGCAGCGGGCGCTCGGCAGCTGGCGGGTGTGGCGCCGCGCCTGACCCGCGAATCCACCGCGCGAAGGACGCCGCGCGTTCCGGTGCGGCGGGACAGGACGGATGCCGCGAGCCGCCGTGCGGCCGCGGCATCCGTGCGTCGTCAGACCGCGACGACCTCGCGGGGCTTCTCGGCGGCGACCGTGCCGCGCAGCGCGCGGTTGACCGCCGACACGACCGCCTTCAGCGACGCCGTCGAGATGTCGGCGTCGATGCCGACGCCCCACAGCACGCGGCCTTCGACCTCGAGCTCGACGTAGGCGGCGGCCTGCGAGTCGCCGCTGGCGGCGAGGGTGTGCTCGACGTAGTCGCGCAGCTTCACGTCGACCCCCTCGGCGCCGAGCACCGCGAGGAACGCGGAGATCGGGCCGTTGCCGCTCGCATCGGCCTCGATGCGCTCCTCGCCGTCGCGCAGCCCGACGCGCACGTTGACGACGCCGTCGAGGGCGCTCTCGGTGCGCAGCGACAGCAGCTCGAAGCGGCCCCACTTCTCCTCGGGGCGGTCGGCCGGGGCGGGCAGGTACTCGTCGTTGAAGGCGCGCCAGATCTCGTCGCTCGACACCTCGCCGCCCTCGGCGTCGGTCTTCGCCTGCACGACGCCCGAGAACTCGATCTGCAGCCGGCGCGGCAGGTCGAGTGCGTGGTCGTTCTTCAGCAGGTAGGCCACGCCGCCCTTGCCGGACTGCGAGTTGACGCGGATCACGGCCTCGTAGCTGCGGCCCAGGTCCTTCGGGTCGACCGGCAGGTACGGCACCGCCCACTGGAGCTCGTCGACCGAGACGCCACGGCGCTCCGCGTCGGCCTCCATGGCCTCGAAGCCCTTCTTGATCGCGTCCTGGTGGGATCCGCTGAATGCGGTGTAGACGAGGTCGCCCGCCCACGGGCTGCGCTCGTGCACGGGCAGCTGGTTGCAGTACTCGGCGGTGCGCTTGACCTCGTCGACGTCGGAGAAGTCGATCTGCGGGTCGATGCCCTGCGTGAACAGGTTGATGCCGAGCGCGACGAGGTCGACGTTGCCCGTGCGCTCGCCGTTGCCGAACAGGCAGCCCTCGATGCGGTCGGCGCCCGCCAGGTAGCCGAGCTCGGCCGCGGCGATCGCGGTGCCGCGGTCGTTGTGGGGGTGCAGCGAGAGGATGACGTTCTCTCGGTAGGCGAGGTGGCGGCTCATCCACTCGATCGAGTCGGCGTAGACGTTGGGCGTGGCCATCTCGACCGTCGCGGGCAGGTTGATGATGACCTTGCGCTCGGGCGTCGGCTCGAAGACCTCGAGCACCTGGTTGCAGACATCGACCGCGAACTCGAGCTCGGTGCCGGTGTAGCTCTCGGGCGAGTACTCGTAGTAGACGGTGGTGCCCGGGACGGACGCCTCCATCTCGCGGCACTTGCGCGCGCCGTGCAGGGCGATGTCGATGATGCCCTGGCGGTCGGTGCGGAACACGACGTCGCGCTGCAGGATGCTCGTGGAGTTGTAGAGGTGCACGATCGCCTGCTTGGCGCCCGCGATGGACTCGTACGTGCGCTCGATGAGGTGGTCGCGGGCCTGCGTCAGCACCTGGATCGTGACGTCGTCGGGAATGGCTCCCTCGTCGATGAGGCTGCGCACGAAGTCGAAGTCGGTCTGGCTGGCGCTCGGGAATCCGACCTCGATCTCCTTGTAGCCCATGCGCACGAGCAGGTCGAACATGATGCGCTTGCGCTCGGGGCTCATCGGGTCGATGAGGGCCTGGTTGCCGTCGCGCAGGTCGACGGCGCACCAGCGGGGTGCGGTCGTGATGCGCTGGGACGGCCACGTGCGGTCGGGCAGGTCGACGCGGATCTGCTCGTGGAACGGACGGTAGCGATGCACGGGCATCGGCGACGGCTTCTGGGTGTTCTGCATGGGGTGCTCTTCTCGCTTTTCGGATGGATTCAGCCGACGACGAACTCCGCAGCGAGGGAGGCCTGGGTTAGGACTCGCTGCGGCAGCTAAGGAGAAGCAGGCCGTGAAGCACGAGCCAAGGCTAACACCCGGGGCCCGTCGGGACGCAAACATGACGGACGAGCGGATGCCGCAGCCACGCGGCATCCGCTCGTCGACGGGTGCTCCGCGCCCTACTCGACCGCGAGCGCGACCACGGGCGCGACCCGCATCGCCCGCCTGGCCGGCGCGATCGAGGCGACCAGCGTGAGGACGCCGGCCGCGACGAGCAGCACGCCGAACATCACCCACGGGATCCCGGGGAACACGAACACGGGCTCGCCCTGCGCCCCGCCGAGCAGCGACTGGGCCCCCGCCCAGCCGTAGCCGAAGCCGAGCACGACGCCCGTGACGGTCGCGGCAAGGGTCAGTGCGGCGCTCTCGGCGACGATCATGCGGCGGAGCTGTCGACGCTCGAACCCGAGGGCACGCAGCAGGCCGAGCTCGCGGGTGCGCTGCATGACGCTGAGCGAGAGGGTGTTCACCATGCCGATCGCGGCGATCAGGGCGCTGAAGCCGATGAGCACCGTGAAGACCGTGACGGTCACGTTCAGCATCTCGTCGATCCCGGCGTACACCTCGGGCTGCGCCCGCTGCGCGGCCAGGAGCATCTCACGGTAGGACTCCGTCGTGACCGCGAACGTGGTGACGAGCGTCACGCCGATCACGAGGCCGATCGTCATCCGGGAGCTCCGCTCGGGGTGGCGCACCGCGTTCTCCGCCGCGAGGCGAGCGGCGGGCGAGCTGCCGAGCGCGCGCCCGACGAGCCGAAGCACGGGCGGCATCACGACGTGGGCGCCGAGCACGATGCCGGTGAACGAGACGATGCCGCCCACCATGCCGACGAGCACGCCGTAGGGCTCCGTGAGCCCCCACACGACGCCGACGGCGAGCAGCCCGACGCCGAGCACGAACAGCACGAGGGCGATGACGTTGCGCGCCCGGCGACGTCCGAGCTCCTCGCGGTCCTGCTCGTGGGAATTGCCGATCGCCTGGATCGGCCGCACGCGCAGCACGCGCCGCGAGCCCACCCACGACGCCAGCCAGGTGGTGACGACGACGGCTGCGGCGGGCAGCGCGACCGCAGGGTTGAGGTAGTCGTAGTCGGTCGCCGGCATGAGGTCGTACGCCACCGCGACGAGCTCGAGCGCGAACGCGACGCCGCTGCCGGCCACGACGCCGATCGCCGCACCGGCGAGGCCGACGAGCAGTCCCTCCTTCGCGATCTGCGCGCGCTGGGCGCGGGCGCTCGAGCCGATGAGGCGCAGGAGGGCGATGAGACGCGTGCGTCCGGCCACGACCGTCGACACCGTGTTCGCCGTCACGATCGCGCTGACGTACACGGCGATCACGACGAAGACCGTCGCGACGATGCCGAGCATGAGGGCGACCGTGGCGCTCTCGCCGGTCACGTCGTCCGCGGCGATCGCGGCGGCCAGGATGCCGGTCACGTGCAGCAGCGCCACGCCGAACGTGCCGGCGAGGGTTGCGACGAGGAGCGTCGGCCACTGGTCCCTGAATCGCGTGCGCATCAGGCCGCGACCTCCATGGAGAGCATGTACGCCGAGATCTCCTCCGCCGACGAGCGAGCCGCGTCCCGCACGATCCGCCCGTCGGCGAGGAAGAGGATGCGGTCGGCATGGCTCGCGGCGACGGGGTCGTGGGTCACCATCGCGATCGACTGGCCGTAGCGCGCGCTCGCCGTGGCGAGGAGGCCGAGCACCTCGCGACCGGTGCGCGAATCGAGGTTGCCAGTGGGCTCGTCGGCGAACACGAGGTCGGGGCGGGTGGCGAGGGCGCGGGCGATCGCGACACGCTGCTGCTGGCCGCCCGAGAGCTCGTGCGGCCGATGCCGGAGGCGCGTGCCGAGTCCGAGCGTGCCTCGACGAGCTCGTCGATCCATGCCTGCTCCTCGCGGCTCGGCCGGCGGCCGTCGAGCTCGAACGGCAGCAGCACGTTGCCGCGCGCGTCGAGGGTCGGCACGAGGTTGAACGACTGGAACACGAACCCGACGCGGCGACGGCGCAGCACCGTGAGCGCCGAGTCGGAGAGCTCGGTGATGTCGGTGTCGCCGAGCCACACGCGGCCGGCGGTCGGCGAGTCGAGGCCGGCCATGATGTGCATGAGCGTCGACTTGCCCGAGCCCGACGGGCCCATGATGGCGGTGAACTCGCCGCGGCGGAGTCCGAGCGAGACGTCGTCGAGTGCGGTGACGGAGCCGGCGCCGTGTCCGTAGCGCTTGCCGAGGCCGGTGACGCGGGCGATGAGACCGAGGTCGGAGGGTTGGATCTGCATGCCTTCGACGCTACGGACGGCGGCGGCGGCGCGGCATCCGGCCAACGGATGGTCCGGCGTCATCCTGCAGGATGACGACGTCAGTCGCTCAGGTCGTGCTCGTAGGCGAAGACCACGAGCTGGACGCGGTCGCGCAGGGCGAGCTTGGCGAGGATCCGGCTCACGTGCGTCTTCACCGTGGCCTCGGAGAGGAACTCGGATGCCGCGATCTCGGAGTTCGACAGCCCACGGGCCGCGAGCCCGAAGATCTCGCGCTCCCGCGGCGTGAGCTCCGACCACGCCGCAGGCGCCGGTCGGCGCCCGTTCCCGCGTCCGACGTGCGCGAACAGCTCGCGCGTCGCGGTCGCCGCGATCACCTGGTTGCCCTGGTGCACGGTGCGGATCGCGGCGAGCAGGAACTCGGGGTCGGCGTCCTTCAGCACGAACCCGCTCGCGCCCGCCCGGATCGCACGCGCCGCGTTCTCGTCGAGGTCGAACGTGGTCAGCACGAGGATGCGCGGCGGCGTTCGGCCGTCGCGGTCGGCGTCGGCGAGGATGCGCTCGGTCGCGGCGATGCCGTCCTGCAGCGGCATCCGCACGTCCATGAGCATCACGTCGGGGCGTGCGCGGACGGCGAGCTCCACCGCGGCGACGCCGTCGCCCGCCTCGCCGGCGACCACGAGGTCGGGCTGCGACTCCACGAGCATCCGCACGCCCGCACGGAAGAGGGCCTGGTCGTCGACGAGCGCGACGCGGATGCCGCTCATGCCGGCCTCGCCGGCTGCGCGGGGATGCGAGCGCGCACCCGGAACATCCCGTCGGCGTCCGCGTCGGCGGTGAGACTGCCGCCGGCCAGCTGAGCGCGCTCCCGCATGCCCGGGATGCCGTGCCGGATCCCGTGGGACTCGCTCGGTGCAGCATCCGGTCGCATGTCGTTGACGATCTCGAGGCCGACGCCGGTGTCGTCCCAGTCGAGTCGCAGGTCGACGGGAGCGGTCGTGTCGCCGTGGCGGAGCGCGTTCGTGAGGCCCTCCTGGGCGATGCGGTAGACCGCGATCTGGTGGCCGGTGCCGAGCTCGAGGCGTTCCCCCCGCTCGACGAAGCGCACGTCGAGGCCGGCGGCGCGCACGCGTTCGAGCAGCCCGTCGAGGTCGTCGAGCACCGGCTGCGGTGCCCCGGACTCGTCGTGGCGGAGCTCGGCGAGCAGTACCCGCACGTCGCCGAGCGCACCGCGGGCCACGCCCGCGATCGTATCGAGCGCGCCGACGGCCGCCTCCGGATGGCTGCGGGCGGCGAAACGCGCGCCGTCGGCCTGTGCGATCACGACGGCGAGCGAGTGGGCCACGACGTCGTGCATGTCGCGGGCGATGCGGTTCCGCTCCTGCTCGACCGCGTAGCGGTACTCGACCAGGGCGCGCTCGCGGTTCGCGAGATCCTCGCGGCGCCGCACCTCGCGCGAGTCGCGCACGGACCTGGCGAGCAGGCCGGCGGTCCAGGCGAGCACCAGCACCGCGATCGAGGCGACGAAGAGGAATCCGAGCATGAACGTGAGGCCGAGCGCGTCGCCGGGAGCGGCGATGAACGCGGCGCCGCCGAGCAACGGCTTCAGGACGCCGAGGTAGACCGTCGCGACCACGGCGCCGACTCCGGCGCTGGCGAGGCCGCCCCACTTCACGACGCGGCCGCCGTGCGCGGCGGTGGAGTAGAGCACGCCGAGCACCGCCGTGTCGTAGAGCTGCAGGTCGCGCAGTGCGACCATCTGCAGCACCGCGGCCGCCCAGGCGATGCCGAGCGACCACCCCGGCGAGAGCCGCCGGATGGCGAGCGCCCCGGCGAAGCCGACGAGGACCACGAGGTCGACGGCGTTGCCGAGCAGCGCGAAGGGCAGGCACACGAGCGCGAACACCGCAGCGAGCACGATGTCGGTCGTGATCCTGCCGCGGCTCAGGGAGGTGTGCACCGATCCACCGTACGCGGTGCCGACGGGGCGATCCGCCGATCACGGCCGGAATCATCCTCGAGTCGTACGCGGGTCGGGCCGGCGCCGCAGCCGCTCGCAGACGAATGACGGGGCGGAAACGTTGGGTCGCGCCGGGCCGCGTCGGCTCCGAGAATGGCAGTGGAGGCACGAATGGGGTATCGGGTGATCGGCGCGCTGCTCGCGGCATCCGCCGCGTGCTTCGTCGCCGGCTGCGCGGGTGGCGGGGGCGGCGCGGGCGGCGGAACGACGGGCGGGTCGGATGCCGCGTGGACGCCGCCGGCGCCCGCTCTGCCCACCGAGGTGTCGGCGGTCGGCACGGTGCTCGAGGCCGACGACGGCCCCGAGCTGTGCCTGGGCCCGATCGCCGAGTCCTACCCGCCGCAGTGCTCGGGGCCACCCGTCATCGGCTGGGACTGGACGGCGGTCGACGGCGAGGAGCGTGCCTCGGGCGTCACCTGGGGCGCCTACGCGGTCTGGGGCGACTGGGACGGCGAGACATTCACCGTGACGGCGGAGCCCGTGCTGGCGGCGCTCTACGACCCGATGGTCGACCCGTCGGCGCCGAACCCGTGGGATCCGTCGCTGCCGCCCGGTCCGCTGGCCGAGGCCGAGGCGCAGCGCATCCAGGACGAGCTCGCCGGGGCGCTCCCGGGCTTCCTCGCCGGCGCGTACGTGAACGGCCGCATCGTGGTGGAGGTCATGTTCGACGACGGCACGCTCCAGGCCGCCGCCGACGAGCACTACGGCGGCGGCGCGGTGGTCGTCGTCTCGAGCCTGAAGCCCGTCGACGCGGACTGAGCGGGCCCGGCGTCAGAACCCGAGCCGGCCGAGCTGCTTCGGGTCGCGCTGCCAGTCCTTCGCGACCTTCACGTGCAGCGCGAGGTGGACCTTGCGGCCGAGGAGCGCCTCGATCTGCGCTCGAGCCGTCGTGCCCACCTCGCGGAGGCGCGTTCCGCCCTTGCCGATGATGATGCCCTTCTGGCTGTCGCGCTCGACGTAGAGGTTCGCGTACACCTCGAGGAGGTCCTTGTCCTCGCGCTCGATCATGTCGTCGACCGTGACGGCGATCGAATGCGGCAGCTCGTCGGAGACGCCCTCGAGCGCGGCCTCGCGCACGAGCTCGGCGATGCGCTCGACGATGTCCTCGTCGGTCGACGTCTCGGGCGGGTACAGCGGCTGGTCCGACACCGGCATGAGCGCGAGCAGCTCGTCCACCAGCACGTCGAGCTGCTCGCCTCGCGGCGCCGAGACCGGGATGATGGCGTCCCACTCGCGGAGCTCGGACACGGCCAGGAGCTGCTCGGCGATGCGGGCCTTGCCCGCGGCATCCGTCTTCGTGACGATCGCGACCTTCTTCGCGCGCGGGTAGTGGTCGAGCTGCTCGTTGATGAAGCGGTCGCCGGGGCCGATCGTCTCGTTGGCCGGCACGCAGAGGGCGATGACGTCGACGTCGCCGAGCGTCGACTGCACCAGGGAGTTGAGTCGTTCGCCGAGCAGGGTGCGCGGGCGGTGCAGGCCCGGCGTGTCGACGAGGATGAGCTGCCCGTGCTCGCGGTGGACGATGCCGCGGATGGCTCGCCGCGTCGTCTGCGGCTTCGAGCTCGTGATCGCCACCTTCTCGCCGACGAGGGCGTTGGTGAGGGTCGACTTGCCGACGTTCGGGCGTCCGACGATCGAGACGAATCCGGCTCGGTACTCAGCCACGGTGGTTCCTTCCTTCGAGCTCGCCCGTGTCGAAGGCCGACTGGGCGTCGATGAGCGCCTGGTCGCGCTCGACGAGGATCGTGGCGATGCGCTTGCGGCGGCCCTCGGTGCGCTCGGCCTCGAGGATGAGCCCCGACACGGTGACGCGCTCCCCCGGCTGGGGCAGGCGGCCGAGCTCCTTCGCGAGGAGTCCGCCCGCCGAGTCGACGTCCTCGTCCTCGAGGTCGAGCCCGAACAGCTCGCCGAGCTCGTCGACGGGCAGCCGCGCGTTCACGCGGTAGCGGCCGCCGCCGAGATCCTCGACCTGGGCCGCCTCCCGGTCGTACTCGTCGGAGATGTCGCCGACGAGCTCCTCGATCAGGTCCTCGAGGGTCACGAGGCCCGCGATGCCGCCGTACTCGTCGACGACCATCGCCAGGTGGTTCGACTCGAGCTGCATCTGCCGCAGCAGGGCGTCGGCCTTCATCGAGTCGGGCACGAACACCGCCGGGCGCACGAGCTCGCCGACGGTCAGGCCCTCGGCGTCGAGCGGACGCTCGAACCCGAGCCGGGCGAGGTCGCGCAGGTAGAGGATGCCGGTGACGTCGTCGGCGTCCTTCTCGATCACGGGGATGCGCGAGTACCCCGGCCTTGAGGAACAGCGCCATCGCGTGCGGCAGATGCGCGGACGCGTCGATCGTGACCATGTCGGTGCGCGGCACCATCACCTCGCGCACGACGGTGTCGTTGAACTCGAAGATCGAGTGGATGAGCTCGCGGTCGCCCTCCTCGAGCACGTCGAGCTCGGTGGCCTCGTCGACCATGCTGAGCAGCTGCTCCTCGCTCGAGACACCCGCGAAGCGGATGCGGCCGGGCGTCACCCGGTTGCCGAGCGAGACGAGCGCGTTCGCGAGCGGGCCGAGGAGCACCCGCAGGAAGTGCACGAGCGGCGCGGTGAGGCGCAGCACCGTCTCGGCGTGCGCCCGGCCGACGCTGCGCGGGCTCGCGCCGACCAGCACGAACGACACGGCCGTCATGAGGAGCGCCGAGGAGAGCAGCACGAGCCACACGTTGTCGAAGAACGACGTGAACGCGAGCGTCACCAGCACCGCGGCCGTCGTCTCGGCGATGATGCGCATGAAGTTGACCGCGTTGACGTGCGCGCCGGTGTCGTCGGCGATGGCGAGCAGCGAGCGGCGCGCTCGCGAGCCGAGCGCCAGCTCGGTGACATCCGCTCGGCTCGAGACGCCGATGGCGGAGTCGACCGCCGCCATGAGCCCGCCGAACGCGACGAGCACGAACGCGGCGCCGAGGAAGAGCCAGGGCTGCATGGTCAGCGGCGCCGCTCCTGCATCGCGAAGCCCACGAGGATGTCGCGCTGGACGCCGAACATCTCCTTCTCCTCGGCCGGCTCGGCGTGGTCGAAGCCGAGCAGGTGCAGGATGCCGTGCGTCGTGAGCAGCAGCAGCTCATCGATGAGCGGATGCCCCGCGGTGCGCGCCTGCGCCTCGGCGACCTGCGGGCACAGCACCACGTCGCCGAGCAGTCCGGGCGGCGTCGGCTGGTCCTCGGTGCCGGGGCGGAGCTCGTCCATCGGGAAGCTCAGCACGTCGGTGGGGCCGGGCTCGTCCATCCACTGCACGTGCAGCTGCTCCATGGCGCCCTCGTCGACGAGCACGATCGCGAGCTCGGCGTCGGGATGCACGTGCATCGCATCGAGCGCGTACACCGCGAGCCGCTGCAGTGCGGCCTCGTCGACCTCGATCGCCGACTCGTTGTTGACCTCGATGCTCACGAGTCTGCCCTTCCTCGGCAGGTGGTCGCGCGGCGCGTGGCCGCGGCGCTCGGCGCGATTCGCGAACTCGCGCGCCTGCTCGCGCTCGAACCGCTGCGCCTGCTTGCGCTGGTCGTACTCGGTGTAGGCGTCGACGATGCGGCCCACGAGGCTGTGCCGCACCACGTCGTCGCTCGTGAGCCGGACGAAGTGGATGTCGTCGACGTGGTCGAGGATGCGGGTCACGAGCCGCAGCCCGCTCGCGCCGCCCGGCAGGTCGATCTGCGTGATGTCGCCGGTCACGACCATCCTCGAGCCGAATCCGAGGCGCGTGAGGAACATCTTCATCTGCTCGGGGGTGGTGTTCTGCGCCTCGTCGAGCACGACGAACGAGTCGTTCAGCGTGCGCCCGCGCATGTACGCGAGCGGCGCGACCTCGACGGTGCCGGCCGCGAGCAGCTTCGGCACCATCTCGGGGTCCATCATCTCGTTGAGCGCGTCGTAGAGCGGCCGCAGGTACGGGTCGATCTTGTCGGTGAGCGTGCCGGGCAGGAAGCCCAGCCGCTCGCCCGCCTCGACGGCCGGCCGCGTCAGGATGATGCGGCTGACCTCCTTGCGCTGCAGCGCCTGCACGGCCTTCGCCATGGCGAGGTAGGTCTTGCCGGTGCCGGCGGGGCCGATGCCGAACACGATCGTGTTCTCGTCGATGGCGTCGACGTACTGGCGTCTGGCCCTCGGTCTTCGGTCGGATCGCCCTGCCGCGTGCGGAGACGATGACCTGTCCGAGCAGTTCGGACGGCTTGGCATTGGGATCGGCTTCGAGCATTCGGGCCGAGCTCCTCACTTCGGTGGGTGTCGGGTCCTGGCCTGCTCGCACGAGCTCCAGGAGTTCTTCGATGAGACGGCGCACGCGCATGCGCTCGTCGGCATCGCCGCGGATCGCGATCTCGTTGCCGCGCACGTGCACCTCGACGCCGGGGTACTCGTGCTGGATCGACGTGAGCAGGCGATCCTGCGGGCCGAGGAGCCGCACCATGGCGATGCCGTCGATGCGGAGTCGCTCCTCGTCGTCGCGGACGGGCTGCGGCGCGGCAGCATCGGGACCCTGCGGATCAGCCGGCAAGCGATCCCTCCTCGAGGCCGCCCGCGAGGAGGTGGGCGTGCACGTGGAAGATCGTCTGCCCGGCACCGCCGCCGGTGTTGAAGACGAGCCGGAAGTCCCCGTCGGCGAGGTCGTCGGCGATGCCCCCGGCCACCGCCACGAGCTCGGCGAGCAGCGCCGGGTCGCCCTCGGCGAGCTCGACGACGTCGCGATACCCGCCGCGCTTCGGAGTGACCACGACATGCAGCGGGGCCTTCGGGGCGATGTCGTGGAACGCGATCACCCGATCGGTCTCCGCCACGATCTGCGCGGGGATCTCACGCGCGGCGATCCGCTCGAAGAGGGTCGGCTCTGCAGCGGATTCGGTCATGCTCCCATCGTAGCGACGGATGCCTCACCACCGCCCGAGCGTCGCGTTCAGCACCGCGATCGCGGCGGGCCCCGCCGTCGACGTGCGCAGCACCGAGGCCCCGAGCCGCACGGGCTCGGCACCGGCGGCGACGAGGCGCTCGAGCTCGGCCGGGGCGATGCCGCCCTCGGGCCCGACGACGAGCGCGAGGTCGCGCCCGTCGGCCCGGATGTCGGTGAGCGCCGTCGTCGCGGTCGGCTCCAGGAGCAGCATCCGGCTGCCCTCGAGCGCCGCAGGGAGCCCCGCGGTCGGCGTCACCGGCGCGACGGGCGGCAGCCACGACCTGATCGACTGCTTCACGGCCTCGCGCACGATCGCGGCCCAGCGCTGGCGGCCCTTCTCGGCCTTCGGGCCCTCCCAGCGGGAGACCGAGCGCGCGGCGGCCCACGGCACGATCGCGTCGACGCCCAGCTCCGTCGCCGCCTGCACCGCCAGCTCGTCGCGGTCGCCCTTCGCGAGCGCCTGCACGAGCGTGATTCGCGGGGCCGGCGGCTCCTCGATGACGACGTCGTCGGCCTCGAGGGCGAGCTCGCGCGGGCCGGTGGAGGCCACCACGCCGCGCACGAGGATGCCGCGACCGTCGCCGATCGCGATCCGCTCGCCGGCGCGCACCCGCGACACCGTGACCGCGTGCCGCGCCTCGTCGCCTCGCGAGCTCCACGATCGACCCGGGTGCGACGGAGGCCAGGTCGAGCGTCTCGTCGAGGTAGAGGTGGCTCATCGCGGCATCCGTCAGCCGAGGAACCGGTCGCGCAGGCGGGCGAACAGGCCCTGCTGGAAGTGCGTGAGCTCGGGCGCGGGCGCCTTCTTGGACGCCGCGAACTGCTGCATCAGGTCGCGTTCCTTCGAGGACAGCTTCGTGGGCGTCACGACCTGCACGCCGATCTTCAGGTCGCCGCGCCCGGTGCCGCGGAGCTTCGTGACGCCGCGGTCCTTCACGGTGAGGACCTCGCCGCTCTGCATTCCGGGACGGAGCTCCACCTCGACGTCGCCGTCGAGCGCGGGGACGGTGGTGTGCGCGCCGAGGATCGCATCGGTCATCGCCACCTCGAGGGTGCAGAGCAGGTCGTCGCCGTTGCGGCTGAAGACGTCGTGGTTCCTGACCTTGATCTCGAGGTAGAGGTCGCCGTTGGGCCCGCCGGCGGGGCCGGCCTCGCCCGAACCGGGCATCTGCAGCCGCACGCCGGTGTCGACGCCCGCGGGGATGTCGACCGGCACGGTGCGCCGCGCGCGCACCCGGCCCTGGCCCTGGCAGGTGATGCACGGCGTGGCGATGACCGTGCCGTAGCCGCGGCACGTGCCGCACGGGCTCGACGTCATCACGTTGCCGAGGAGGGAGCGCACCGAGCGCTGGATCGATCCCGTGCCGTGGCAGATGTCGCAGGTCACCGGGGACGTGCCCGGCTGGCAGCACGAGCCGTGGCAGGTCTGGCAGGTCACGGCCGTGTCGACCTCGATGTCGCGGTGCGTGCCGAAGATCACCTCGTCGAGCCCGACCTCGACCCGGATGAGCGCATCCTGGCCGCGCTCGCGCCGAGAGCGTGGCCCGCGCGTCTGCTGGCCCGCGCCGAAGAACGTCTCGAAGATGTCGCCGAAGCCGCCGAAGCCCTGCCCGCCGAAGCCGCCCTGGCCGCCGCCGAGGTCGTACTGCGCACGCTGCTTGGGGTCGGAGAGCACGTCGTAGGCGTGCGTGACGGCCTTGAACCGCTCGGATGCCTCTGCGCCGGGGTTCACGTCGGGGTGGAGTTCACGCGCCAGACGGCGATACGCCTTCTTGATCTCGTCGGGGGTGGCGTCACGCGAGACGCCGAGGACCTCGTAGTGGTCTGCCACGGAGGGCGTGTCCTTTCGATTGCCGGATGCCGGTGGGATTCGTCGGCGGCGGGAGTCAGCTCTCGCCGAGGGTGCGGGAGAGGTAGCGGGCGACGGCGCGGACGGCCGCCATGCTCGTGGAGTAGTCCATGCGCGTGGGGCCGACCACGCCGAGGCGTGAGATGTCGCGGCCGGGGATGGCGAACGCGCTCGAGACGACCGAGGTCTCGCCGAGGCCGAACGGTGCGTTCTCGCGGCCGATGCGCACGGCCACGGCGTGCTCGTCGGTGGCCATCTCGCCGAAGAGGCGGAGGAGCACGACCTGCTCCTCGATGGCCTCGATGACGCCGAGGATCGACCCCGCGAAGTCCTCCTCGGTTCGCACGAGGTTCGCGGCGCCGGCCACCACGAGGCGGTCCTGCCGCTGCGCGCGGGCCTGGTCGGCGAGCGTCGCGGCGAGGGTGTGCAGCACGGCCGCGTGTCGGCGGTCGCTGCTCGCCGCCTCGGCGGACAGCGCCTCGGCGGCCTCCGCCATGGTGCGACTGCCGGCGATGTCGTTGAGCCGCACCCGCAGCGCCGCGAGGGTCTCCTCGTCGGTCGGCTGCTCGAGTTCGACGAGCCGCTGCTCGACCTGGCCCGAGTCCGCGATCAGGATGCAGAGCACGCGGTTCGGGGCGAGCGACACGAGCTCGACGTGGCGCACGCGGGCGCTGCCGAAGCTCGGGTACTGCACGACGGCGAGCTGCTTCGTGAGCTGCGCGATGAGGCGCACGGTGCGGGCGAGCAGCTCGTCGAGGTCGCTCGACTCGCCGAGGAACGTCTCGATCGCCTGTCGCTGCGCCTGAGCTCAGCGGTCGGACGTCGGTGAGCTGGTCGACGAAGACGCGGTAGCCCTTGTCGGTGGGGATGCGCCCGGAGGAGGTGTGCGGCGCCGCGATGAGCTCCTCCTCCTCGAGGAGGGCCATGTCGTTGCGGATGGTGGCGGCGGACACGCCGAACGCGTGGCGCTCGACGATCGTCTTCGAACCCACCGGTTCGCGCGACGCGACGTAGTCCTGCACGATGGCGCGGAGCACAGCGAGACTGCGTTCGGAGACCATGGTCCTCGCTTCCCTCACCGCTTAGCACTCGTTCTGACTGAGTGCCAATCCTATCGCGACATCCCGGGACCCGGCCGTTGCCACCGGTGGGCGGCGGCGATACCGTATGGGTAATCCGCGAGTCACCCCCTGGCTGCCATCCCCCCTTCACGCAGTCGCGGTTCACCCCTGAACCCCCGAAAGGCACGCAATGACCGACCCCAACGCCCAGTCATCCGACCCGAACGTCCAGCCGACCCCGCCCGCAGCCCGCTGCTCCGGCACCCGCTGCCGCGGCGCCGCTCTCTCCCGAGCAGGACGTCCAGTGGGGCTCGTTCGCCCACCTCGGCGGCGTCCTCGGCGTCCTGCCGTCGCTCATCATCTGGCTCGTCTTCAAGAACCGCGGCGCCTTCACGAACACCGAGGCGAAGGAGGCGCTGAACTTCCAGATCACCCTCATCTTCGGCTACGTCATCGCGGCGATCCTCTGGGTGGTCTTCATCGGCTACCTCCTCACGTGGGCCGTGTGGATCGTGGGCGTGGTCTTCTCGATCATCGCGTTCCTCCAGGCCAAGGACGGCAAGCACTACCGCTACCCGTTCGCCATCCGCCTCATCAAGTAGCACGAGGCACCGGCAGTTTCGCCCGTCGAGGGAGCGTCCTACTCCCGCGGCGGGCGTTGCTGTGCCAGCATGAGCTGATACCGAGTCTCGCCGAAGGACGAGCCCGAACAAGGAGACCGCATGTCCGACCAGACCCCGCCTCCCCCGCCGCCGCAGAGTCCTCCGCCGCCGCCGGAGAATCCCCCGCCGCCGCCGCAGGCCCCGTACCAGCAGAACCAGCAGCTCAGCCCGAGCGACGAGAAGCTCTGGGCGACGCTCATCCACATCGGAGGCATCTTCTTCAGCTTCATCCCCGCGCTGATCGGCTACCTGATCCTGAAGGACCGTGGACCGTTCGTGCGCGAGCACACCGCGACCGCCCTGAACTTCCAGATCACGATGGCGATCGCCTACGTGATCAGCTACGTGCTGTGGCTCGCGGTGATCGGCATCTTCCTCACGATCGCGATCAGCGTCGTCGTGATCGTGTTCAGCATCATCGCCGCGGTGAAGGCCAACCAGGGCCAGCCCTACACCTACCCGCTCTCGATCAAGTTCGTGAGCTGACCCGGGCTCAGTCCTGGAGCAGGCGCCGAACCACGGCGTCCGCGAGCAGCCGTCCTCGCCTGGTGAGCGTCAGCACACCGGCGAGGGCGGCTTTCGCGTCCACGAGGTCGTCGGCGATGAGTCCGGCGACCGCGTGCCGGCCACCGGCGTGCAGCGAGCGGATGTCGATCCCGTCCCTGATGCGCGTGAGCAGGAGCACGCGTTCCGTCTCGCGGGTGGCGTGGTCGAGGAGTTCGCGACCCACCGCGGGCGACAGCCCGGCCGTCACGCGCTCGGCGTAGGCGGCCGGATGCTTCGCGTTCCACCACCGCACGCCGCCGACGTGACTGTGCGCCCCTGGGCCGACGCCCCACCAGTCGTCGCCGCGCCAGTAGCCGAGGTTGTGCCGCGACCGATGCTCGGGCGAGGTCGCCCAGTTGCTCACCTCGTACCACTCGTACCCCGCGCCGCCGAGCAGCTCGTCGGCGAGCTCGTACATGTCGGCCTCGAGGTCGTCGGACGGCTCGGCGAGCTCGCCGCGACGGATCCGGCGGGCGAGCTTCGTGCCGTCCTCGACGATCAGCGCGTACGCGCTCAGGTGGTCGGGTCGCTGCGCGATCGCCGCATCGAGGCTCCGGCGCCAGTCGGCGAGCGACTCCCCCGGCGTGCCGTAGATGAGGTCGAGGCTGACGTCGAGCCCGGCGTCACGTGCCCAGCGCACGACGTGCGGGATGCGGTCGGGATCGTGCGTGCGGTCGAGCGCGGCGAGCACGTGCGGAACGGCCGACTGCATGCCGAACGACACGCGGGTGAACCCGCCGTCGGCGAGGCGTCGCAGGTCGTCGGGGCCGACGGAGTCGGGGTTCGCCTCGGTGGTGACCTCGGCGCCGGGCGCGAGCCCGAACTCGTCGCGCACGGCGCCGAGCATGCGCACGAGGTCGTCGGCCGGGAGCAGCGTCGGCGTCCCGCCGCCGAAGAAGACGGTCTCGGCGGTGCGGTCGGGCAGTCCGGATGCCTCGAGCGCGCGCCGCGACATCCGGATCTCGCCGATGGCGTGGTCGGCGTAGTCGACCTGCCGAGCGCCGCGGAGCTCGCCGGCGGTGTACGTGTTGAAGTCGCAGTAGCCGCAGCGCACGCGGCAGAACGGCACGTGCACGTAGACGCCGAACGCTCGTTCGGCCGCGCCGACCGAGGCCGAGGCCGGAAGCAGGCCGTCGAGCGGGGCCGGTTCGCCGAGCGGCAGGGCGGATGCCACCGGTTACACGCCGCCCGCGGGGTGCAGTGCGCGCAGCTCGACGCGGGTCAGCTCCCGGCGCTTGCGACGCTGGCGCGGCGCGCCGAGGCGACGGATGCCGCCGCGGGTGCCGAGGAGTGATCGGATCGTGAGCCACACCGTGTCGTCCTCGCGGTGTTCGAGGATGAACGACTCCTCGCCGCTCTCGGGACCCTGCGCCGTCGTGCCGTAGGCGAAGCCGATGCGGTCGGGCTCGTCGATGACGTAGACGACGAGGACGGGGGTGTCGTGGGTGCGGAACCGGCCCTTGCGGCGCAGGGTCGCCGTCATGCCGGCCGTGATGTACGGCGTGCCGTCGGCGCCGAACCGGTCCTCGGTGCGCGCCGCCGGCTGCTCCGCGAGCGGCATGCCCTCGGCGTCGTAGACGATGCCCGGGTACTGCGCACCGGTGCCTGCGGAGATGTCGGCGACCGCGAACCCCGCGCCCTGCTGGATGCCCCACGTCATGAGGGCCTCGGCGGCGCGCTCGAAGCGCTCGACGCCGCTTCCGAGCCGCACGGAGTCCTCGGCGGGCCGGTAGCCGGCCGGCGGGTAGCGCAGCAGGTCGGGGGCGAGGGTCGCCCCGATCGCCCCGTAGGTGACCGACTGGTCGGTGAAAGTGCTTCGGCGGGTCATCGGGAACCTACTTCTTCGCGTCCTTCTTCTCGGTGTCGCCCGAGAGCGCGGCGATGAACGCCTCCTGGGGCACCTCGACGCGGCCGACCATCTTCATGCGCTTCTTGCCCTCCTTCTGCTTCTCGAGGAGCTTGCGCTTCCGGGTGATGTCACCGCCGTAGCACTTGGCCAACACGTCCTTGCGCATCGCGCGGATCGACTCGCGCGCGATGATGCGTGCGCCGATCGCGGCCTGGATGGGCACCTCGAACTGCTGGCGTGGGATCAGCTCGCGCAGGCGCCCGGTCATGAGCACGCCGTAGGCATAGGCCTTGTCGCGGTGCACGATCGCGCTGAACGCGTCGACCTGCTCGCCCTGCAACAGGATGTCGACCTTCACGAGGTCGGCGGCCTGGTCTCCGGTCGGCTCGTAGTCGAGCGAGGCGTACCCGGCGGTCTTCGACTTCAACTGGTCGAAGAAGTCGAACACGATCTCGCCGAGGGGCATGTTGTAGCGGATCTCCACGCGGTCCTCGCCGAGGTACTCCATGCCGAGCATGGTGCCGCGGCGCGACTGGCAGAGCTCCATGATCGTGCCGACGTAGTCCTTGGGCGCGAGGATGGCGGCGCGCACCATGGGCTCGCGCACCTCGGCGATCTTCCCGCCGGTCGGGAACTCGCTCGGGTTCGTCACCGTGACGGACTTCTTGTCCTCGGTGGTGACCTCGTAGACCACCGACGGCGCCGTGTTGATGATGTCGAGCCCGAACTCGCGCCGGAGCCGCTCGGTGACGATCTCGAGGTGCAGCAGGCCGAGGAAGCCTGCGCGGAAGCCGAAGCCGAGGGCGACCGAGGTCTCGGGCTCGTAGACCAGCGCGGCATCCGACAGCTTGAGCTTGTCGAGCGCCTCGCGCAGCTCGGGGTAGTCGCTGCCGTCGATCGGGTACAGGCCCGAGAACACCATGGGCAGCGGCTCGGTGTAGCCCGGGAGCGCCTCGGTGGCCGACTTCGCCGCGGTGGTCACCGTGTCGCCGACCTTCGACTGGCGCACGTCCTTCACGCCGGTGATGAGGTAGCCGACCTCGCCGACGCCGAGGCCCTTCGTGGGCGTCGGCTCGGGGGCGCTCACGCCGATCTCGAGGATCTCGTGCGTCGCCCTGGTGGACATCATCTGGATGCGCTCGCGCGGGTCCAGGTGGCCGTCGACCATGCGCACGTAGGTGACGACGCCGCGGTAGCTGTCGTACACGGAGTCGAAGATCATGGCGCGAGCCGGGGCATCCGCTCGGCCGACCGGCGCCGGGATGCGCTCGACCACGCGGTCGAGCAGCTCCTCGACGCCGATGCCGGTCTTGCCGGAGACGCGCATCACGTCGTCGGGCGAACCGCCGATGAGGTCGGCGAGCTCCTTGGCGTACTTCTCGGGCTCGGCGGCCGGCAGGTCGATCTTGTTCAGCACCGGGATGATCTCGAGGTCGTTCTCGAGCGCGAGGTAGAGGTTCGCGAGCGTCTGCGCCTCGATGCCCTGCGCGGCATCCACCAGCAGGATCGCCCCCTCGCAGGCGGCGAGCGACCGGGAGACCTCGTAGCTGAAGTCGACGTGACCCGGCGTATCGATCATGTTGAGTGCGTACGACGTGTCGCCGACCTGCCAGGGCATGCGCACGGCCTGGCTCTTGATCGTGATGCCGCGCTCCCGCTCGATGTCCATGCGGTCGAGGTACTGCGCGCGCATGTCGCGGTCGGACACGACCCCCGTGATGCCGAGCATGCGGTCGGCGAGGGTCGACTTGCCGTGGTCGATGTGCGCGATGATGCAGAAGTTGCGGATCAGCGCGGGGTCGGTGGCAGCGGGCACCGGAGGATTGGCGGCTCGTGGGGACATCCCGACGATTCTCCCATGACTTCGGTTCCCACTTTCGACGGATGCCCCGTCACAGGCGCCGGGGCTACGCTGACAGCACCATGACCGTGATCGACGAGGCCGACGCACGCGTGGCGCCGTCGGCCCTGCGCCCGGTCTTCCTGACCCTCCGGCTGGGACTGCACCTGCTGGTCGTCGGGCTCACGCTGTTCGTCGTCGTGCGAGCCCTGCTCGCCGATGCGCCGACCGAGGTGCCCGTCACGATCCTCGCCGTCGCGTTCCTCGCCTGGTACGCCGCCGGCGTGGCCGCCGCGCACCGCCACTTCCCGACGTGGGCCCGGGTGGTCTGGCTCGTGGCGCTGCTCGCGCTGTGGGTGGCGATGTCGTTCCTCACTCCGGATGCCGCGTTCCTCGCGTTCCCGCTCTTCTTCCTCGAGTTGCACGTGCTCGCCGCGCCGATCGCGGTGCCGCTCGTCGTGATCACGTTCGGCCTCTCGGTGTGGGGCACGGCGACCCATCTCGGATTCGAGGTCGGCACGATCCTCGGTCCGCTCATCAGCGCGGGGGTCGCGATCGTGATCGGGCTCGGCTATCGGGCCATGTCGCAGGAGACCCGCGACCGGCAGGCCCTCATCCTCGACCTGCTCGCCACCCGCGAGGAGCTCGCGGCGCGAGCCGCGAGGCCGGCACGCTCGCCGAGCGCGAGCGCCTCGCGCGCGAGATCCACGACACGGTGGCGCAGGGGCTCTCGAGCATCCAGATGCTGCTGCACGCCGCCGAGCGCGACGTCGACGACGAGCGCACCCGCGAGAAGCTCCGGCTCGCACGCGAGACGGCCGCCGAGAACCTCGGCGAGACGCGCCGCTTCATCCGGGAGCTCACTCCCCCGTCGCTCGATGCGCAGACGCTGCCGGCCGCGCTGCGGCGACTCGCCGACGCGGTCAACGAGCAGGCGGAGCAGTCCGGCTCGGCGACGCGCGTCAGCTTCCGCACCAGCGGCGACGCCGTGATGCTGCCGATGGCGGTCGACGCGACGCTGCTCCGCATCGCCCAGGGTTCGCTCGCGAACGTGCTGCGCCATTCGGATGCCGCTCGGGCCGAGCTCACGCTCAGCTACCTCGGCGACGAGGTCGCGCTCGACGTGGTCGACGACGGGTTCGGGTTCGATCCGCGAGCGGCGCACCGCGAGGAGGTCGACGGGGTCGCGTTCGGCCTCCGGGCGATGCGGCAGCGGGCGGAGCGTCAGGGCGGGTCGATCGAGATCGAGTCCGCGCCCGGCGAGGGCACCGCGGTGTCCGTGCGCATCCCGGTGGTGGCGTCATGATCCGGCTGCTGCTCGGCGACGACCACCCGGTGGTGCGGGCCGGCATCCGCGCGCTCCTCGAGTCCGAGGCCGACCTCGAGGTCGTCGCCGAGGCCGCGACGGCCGAGGACGCGGTGCGCCTCGCCGCGGCATCCGAGGTCGACCTCGTGCTCATGGACCTGCAGTTCCCCGGCGTCGATGCAGGGCGCAGAGGCGACCCGTCGGATCCGCTCGCACGAGGGCGCGCCGCGCGTGCTCGTGCTCACGAACTACGACACCGACGCCGACATCCTCGGCGCGATCGAGGCCGGCGCGAGCGGGTACCTGTTGAAGGACGCGCCGCCCGCCGAGCTCGTCGCCGCGGTGCGCGCCGCCGCGATCGGCGAGTCGGCGCTCGCGCCGGCGGTGTCGTCACGACTCGACGCCTCGCGGGCAGCCGGCGAGCGGCTCACGGTGCGCGAGGCCGAGGTGCTGACCCTCGTCGCCGACGGCCGCTCGAACCGCGACATCGGCCGCGAGCTGTTCCTCAGCGAGGCGACCGTGAAGTCGCACCTCGTGCACATCTTCACGAAGCTCGGCGTCGGCTCGCGCACGGCTGCGGTCGCCCGCGCCCGCGAGCTCGGGGCGATCAGGGCGGGCTGACGGATGCCCCGCGCCCGCGTCGTGCTCGTGCACGGACTCCGCACCTCGGCGACGATGTGGCGCCGACAGCTCGCCGCCCTCGCGCGCCACGACGTCGACGCGGTCGCGGTCGACCTGCCCGGTCACGGCACCCGCATGGACGAGTCGTTCTCGCTGGACGCCGCGATGGCGGTCATCGATGACGCGCTCGCACCGGCCGACGATGCACGCCGCGCGGGTGCCTCGCCTGCTCGTCGGGCTGAGCCTCGGAGGCTACCTCGCGATCGAGTACGCCGCGACGCATCCGGGCCGCTTCGACGGGCTCGTGGCGGCTTCCTGCGGCACCCGGCCGCGCGGGGCCGGTCTCGCGGGGTACCGACGGCTCGCCGCCGCCATCGGACGGCTGCCCGACCGGGGGCGGACGCTGAACGACCTCATGGCGCACCTGTTCCTCTCCCGGGAGGGCGTCGACGACGTGCTCGCCGGAGGCGTCGCACTCGACGTCATGGCGCCCGTGCTCGGCGCGGTCGGCGACCTCGACCCCGAGGCGGCGCTCCGCCGCGTCGACGTGCCGGTGTGGTTCGTCAACGGCCGCTTCGACCACTTCCGGTTCGAGGAGCGGCGGATGCTCCGCGCCGCTCACGAGGGCCGGCTCGTGGTCGTGCCCGGGGCCACGCACCTCGTGAGCCTCGCCCGACCCGACGACTTCACCGCCGTGCTGCTCGGCGTCGTCGCGGAACTGGAGGCCCGAGCGGCGCGACGACGCCCCCGCACGCTGCTCGCTGCTGCCGAGTAGCCGTGGGTCCGCTCGGCGCGCCACCCCTGGTGGCCGCGGTCGCACGACGTGGCGCCGCCCGCTTTGGTGAGGTCGGCACCCTACTGGTATCGTTGTCTGTTGGCTTGCGTGTGGGTCCCACCCCGCACGATTCGCCGGCGAGGCCCCTCTACCTTCGCTCGGCACATCCGGTACCCACACACGAACGAAAGACGAACCACGTGGCAAACATCAAGTCGCAGATCAAGCGCATCCGCACCAACCTGAAGGCGCAGGAGCGCAACAAGGCCGTCAAGAGCCAGGTCAAGAGCGCCGTCCGCGCGACGCGCGAAGCGATCGCGTCGGGCGACAAGGAGAAGGCGACCACCGCCCTCCGCGCCGCGACCCGCAAGCTCGACAAGGCCGCCAGCAAGGGCGTGATCCACAAGAACCAGGCCGCGAACCGCAAGTCGGCGATCGCGAAGCAGGTCGCCGCGCTCTGACGCGAGAGATCCCGTTCGATGGCCCCGCACGACGTGCGGGGCCTTCGTCGTTTCCGGGACGCGCGCGACGAACGCACGGCTCAGGCGACGGTGCGGCCCCGCGCGGCGATGACGCCGATCAGTCGTTCGAGGGCGAACACGGGGTCGCGCTCGGCGCCCTTCACCGCGGCATCCGTCGCGGCCAGCGACTCGATCACCTTTTGCAGTCCCTCGTCGGTCCAGCCCGCGAGGTCGCGGCGGGCGCGGTCGACCTGCCACGGCGCCAGGCCCAGCGAGGACGCCACCTGGGGGCCGCCGCCCCGAACGCCTGACACCTTCGCCATCGTGCGCACCTTCATCGCGAACGCGGCGACGATCGGCACGGGGTCGGCACCGCTGTCGAGCGCGTGCCGCAACGCGATGAGCGCCTCGCCGTGACGGCCGGCGATGGCCGCATCCGCGACCGCGAAGGCGTTGGTCTCGACTCGTCCGCCGTAATAGCGCGCCACGACCGCCTCGGTGATCTCGCCCGGAGCATCCGCGATGAGCTGGCGGCACGCGGCGGAGAGCTCGGCGAGGTCCTCCGCGAAGGCGGCGACGAGCGCGCGAAGGGCGCGAGGATTGATGCTGCGCCCGGCCGCCCGGAACTCGGCGGCCGCGAAGTCCTGCTTCTCGACGTCTCGCTTCAGCTCGGCGCAGACGATCTCGACTCCGCCGCCGACGCCGGCGCGGATCGCATCGAGGAGCTTCTTGCCGCGCTGCCCGCCCGCGTGCCGCAAGACGAGCGTGGTGGACTCGGCCGTCTGCTCGAGGTAGTCGAGCGCGTCGATGAGGAAGTCGTCGCTCGCACGCTCGACCGCGCCGACGCGGATGAGTCGCGGCTCGCCGAACAGCGACGGGCTCGCGAGCGTGAGGAGCTCGCCGCGCCGGTAGCCGTCGGCCTCGAGGTCGCTCACCTCGAGCGCAGGGTCTTCGGACCGCAGGAAGTCGCGCAGCATGCCGCTCGCGCGTTCGGCGAGCACCGTCTCGGCGCCTGAGATGAGGACGACGGGCGCGGGCCGCACCTCGTTCCACGACGAGCTGCGGGATCGCGGGGGCCTTGGCGCGGGTCGACGTGCCCGCCCGTGACGCACCGGATCGCGCCGCTCCTGCTCGTGCTGCCACCGCACCTCCCCGTTCCGGTCAAGTCTACGGGCGGGCGCCGACGTCGCCCCGCTCCGACCAGAGCCGGAACCCTCCCTCGCCGTCGGCGGTGAGGGTCGCGGTGCCCGATCGATCCGTGCGCACCGCCGTCGGTTCCCGCGTCGCGCAGCAGGTCGAGCAGGCGATCGGTCGGATGACCGTACCCGTTCTCGGCTCCGACGCCGATGACGCCCACGGTGGCGTCGAGCTCGTCGTACAGCCGGTCGCTCTGGTCGGCGGACCCGTGGTGCGCCACCTTCACGAGGTCGACCGGGCCGAGGTCGGCCGCGGCGAGCATCCGCGATTGCGCACCCTCCCCGAGGTCGCCGAGGAACACGGCTCGATACGCCGGGGCGTCGAGGTCGATCACGACGCTGGCGTCGTTGCCCGGCGCGGCGCCCGGCTTCGGCCAGACGACGCGCCAGTGCGCGTCGCCGAGGTCGCCCCGCTGACCGGCGACGACCTCGACCGCCTCCGCGCCGCCACGCACGAGCGGACCCAGCACGCGATCGGAGCGCTCGCCGTCGAGCGGGCCGTGGACGACCGTGTCGACCCGGCCGACTGACCGCGGCGGCTCCCCCGGCGTGGTCGGCGTCCCAGTGCGTCAGACGAGGAGGTCGATCCGGCCGATCCCGAGGAGCGCCAGGCATCGTTCCAGTGCCGCAGGCTCCGGCCCGGTGTCGATGAGCGCCGTCGCGCCGGCGGATCGGATGAGGACCGCGTCGCCCTGCCCGACGTCGCATGCGGCGACGTCCCACGCGCCGGGCCGGGTCGCACCGACGACGACCGGCGCGGCGAACCCGACGCCGACCGGCACGGCGAGTCCCACCGCGAGCACGGCCGACGCGAACGCCCGCGCCCTGCGGCGTCGCGTTCCCGTGAGGACCAGGCCGAGCGCCAGGGCCGTGCAGACCGCGAGGAGCAGCGCCCCCGCGCCATCCGGAAGCCACGGCAGCCGGCCGCCCGGGAGTGCGGCCGCACCATGCGCGACGAGCGCGATCCACGACGCCGGCACCCAGGCGACCTGCAGGAACGCGATGCCGACCGACGGCAGGACGGGCAGGACGAGGCAGCCGAGGAGCCCGACGACGGTGCCGACCGGGGCCGCCGGAGCGGCCAGCAGGTTGGCGGGCACGCCGTAGAGCGCGATGGCCGGATCGAGCAGGACGAGGATGGGCTGGCAGGCGAGCTGGGCGGCGAGCGGCACCGCGAGCACGACCGCGAGGGGGGTCGGCATCACCCGCGCGAGCCGTGCGGCGAGCGGACCGGCCAGGAGGAGCAGGCCCGCGGTGGCGGCGGCCGACAGGGCGAACCCGTAGTCGCGGGCGAGCCACGGGTCGAACGCGAGCAGTCCGACGACGGCGACGGAGAGCGCCGCGACACCGCCGCCCGGGCGTCCGGCGGCGACGGCGATGAGCACCACCACGGCCATGGCCCCCGCACGCACGACGCTCGGCTGGGGTGTCACCAGCACGATGAAGCCTGCGAGGGCGAGGAGCGCCACGACCACTCGCCCATTCCGCCGCAGGCGGCAGCAGAGCGGCAACGGCGAACGCGGCCGCCGTGACGATCGCGCAGTTCGCGCCCGAGACCGCCGTGAGGTGGCTGAGCGAGCTCGCCCGCATCGCCTCGTCGAGCTCGGCGCCGACGCCGGTCGTGTCGCCGATGGCGAGGCCGGGCACGAGCGCACCCCCGTCGCCGCCGAGGCCGGACGCGGCATCCGCGAGGCCGAGCCGGAGACCCACGGCCCAGCCCAGCCACGCGGGCGGCGATGCCACGATCTCCACCTCGTCGTCGGCGCGCAGCCGGAACCCGCTCTGCTCGGCACCCGGCAACGGCGACACGGTGGCGCTGAACCCGAGTCGTGTGCCGATCGAGAGCGCTGCCGCGGGCAGACCGACCGTGGTCGTGACGGGCACCGACGGCGACGGGCGGCCCTCGACGGCGACGAGTCGTGCGTCGACACGGAACGACGACCCAGTCGAACGGATCGCCCCAGGCCGGCGTGCGCATCGGCCTGGGCACCGACACGACCTCGACGACGACGCCGGTGACGCGATGCGCGGCGGCCGCGTCGGACAGGGGCGACTCCGCGCGCTGCGCGAGCCCGAGCGCAGCGGAGGTCGCGACGAGGCCGGCGGCCGCCAACACGACGAGCACGGCGGCACCGCCGCGCAGCACGCGTCCCGTGCGGCTGCGCGGATCGCACGCCGCCGTGTCGCCTCGACCACGAGTGCGCCCAGCAGGGCGACACCCGACGCCCAGATCGCCCACGCCACGAGCCCCGCGGCGATCCCGGCGTCGGGCGCCGCGACCGCGCACCATGCGGTCACCCACGCCGCCCCGGCGGGCACGAGCAGCCTCAGGTCGCGCACTCAGAGCGCGACCCGGTCGGCGAGGCCCGAGAACACGGCATCGCCGATCCCCGCGACCTCGAGCAGCTGGTCGATGCTCGTGAACGGCCCGTTCGCCTCACGCCAGTCGATGATGCGCTGGGCGAGCGCCGGCCCGATCCGGGGCAGCGTGTCGAGCGCCGCGACATCGGCCGTGTTCAGGTGCACGGTTCCATCGGCGGCGGGACCCGTGGAACCTGCTCCGCCGCTCCCGCCCGCGGCAGGCGGAGGCACCTGTCCGACGGCGAGCACCACCAACTGCTCGCCGTCGACCACCTGACGTGCGAGGTTCACGCCGGCCGGATCCGCCTCGGGGGTGAACCCGCCCGCCGCGGCGATCGCGTCGACCACCCTCGCGCCGGTCGCCAGCTCGACGAGGCCGGGACGCGCGACCGCGCCCAGCACGTGCACGAGCAGCGGCGGCGCGGCGACACCGGCCGGAGCGCCGGTCGAGCCGGTCGGGCCGGTCGAGCCGCCTGCATCCTCCGATGAGCCGGCATCGCCATCCTCGGAGACGATCGTGCCCTGCGCGCCGCCGCCGCTCGCCGCGAACGACAGCACGGCGGCGACCGCGACGGTGGCGATGAACAGCACGACGGCGGCGCCCACGGCGATCCGCACGCGCGGCGCGGCGCGGCGGGCCACGGGATCGAGCGCGTCGAGCGGATCGGGATCGGGGCTCGCGGGCATGCCCGCACGCTACGCCCGCGCCGATTCCGCCCCCACGCTCAGGGGCGCGCCGATGCGGTCGTCAGCCTTCAGCGCGCGCTGTCGAGGAGGAGTCAGGCCCGCGTGGCGATGTTCACGAGTCGCGGCGCGCGCACGATCACGTTCACGATCTCGCGCTCGCCGATCGCCCGTGCGACGCCGGCCGACGCCCGCGCGAGCGCCTCGAGCTCCTCGCCGACGATCTTCGGCGAGACCTCGAGCCGGTCGCGCACCTTGCCGTCGACCTGCACGATCGCCGTCACGGACTCCTCGACGAGCAGCGCCGGGTCGGCCTTGCGCCACGGCACGAGGGCGACGCTCGGCTCGTAGCCGAGGCGCTGCCACATGTCCTCCGCGGTGTACGGCGCGAAGAGGTCGAGGACCATCGCGGTGACCTCCGACGCCTCGCGCACCGCGGCATCCGCTGGGCCGGCGCCGGAGTCGATCGTCTTGCGCGTCGCGTTCACGAGCTCCATGAGGCGCGCGACGACGACGTTGAACTTGAACGCCTCGACGAGCGACGGGCGCGTCGGCGAGCAGGCGGTGCGTGATGCGCCGCAGCGCCGGGTCGCCGGTCTTCCATTCGACGTCGGGGCTCGACGTCACCTCGCCCGAGATGCGCCACGCACGAGCGAGGAACTTGGCGGCGCCGACGGGCGAGACATCCGCCCAGTCGATGTCGTCCTCGGGCGGGACCCGCGAAGGCGAGCGTCACGCGGAGCGCGTCGGCGCCGTGCGCGCCGAGCTCGCTCGCGAACTCGACGAGGTTGCCCTTCGACTTCGACATCTTCGCGCCGTCCATGATCACCATGCCCTGGTTGAGCAGGGAGGTGAACGGCTCGGTGAAGCTCAGGTAGCCGAGGTCGAACAGCACCTTCGTGATGAAGCGCGAGTAGAGCAGGTGCAGGATCGCGTGCTCGACGCCGCCGACGTACTGGTCGACCGGCAGCCACTTCTCGGCCTCCGCCAGGTCGAACGCCTTGGTGTCGTCGTTCGGGTTGAGGTAGCGCAGGTAGTACCACGAGCTGTCGACGAACGTGTCCATGGTGTCGGAGTCGCGCCGGGCCGCACCGCCGCAGTTCGGGCAGGCGACGTTGACCCAGTCCTCGGCCGCGCCGAGCGGGCTCGCGCCCTTCGGCTTCAGGTCGAGCCCCGCGGCATCCGGCAGTCGCACCGGGAGGTCGCTCTCGGGCACCGGCACCTCGCCGCACTCGGCGCAGTGGATGATCGGGATGGGCGTGCCCCAGTAGCGCTGACGCGAGATGAGCCAGTCGCGCAGGCGGAAGTTCTTGGCGGCGCGCCCGAGACCGCGCTGCTCGAGCAGCTCGATGACCCGCCGGATCGCGTTCGACTTCGAGAGCCCGTCGAGCGGGCCCGAGTTGACGAGGCGTCCTTCGCCGGCCAGGGCGATGCCCGTGGACGCGGGGTCGCTGAGGGGCAGCGTCCTCGGGGAGGATCGGCTCGCCCTGCTCGTCGAGCTGGATCACCGGGATGACGCCGGTGACGGGGGCGTTCGTGTCGACGACGACGCGCACGGGCAGCTCGAAGGCACGCGCGAAGTCGAGGTCGCGCTGGTCGTGGGCGGGCACGGCCATGATCGCGCCGTGACCGTAGTCGGCGAGCACGTAGTCGGCGGCCCAGATCGGCAGGCGCTCGCCGTTCACCGGGTTCACGGCGTACCGCTCGAGGAACACGCCCGTCTTCGGGCGCTCGGTCGAGAGCCGGTCGATGTCGCTCTCGCCGCGCACGGAGTCGAGGTAGTCCTGGAACCGGGTCCGCACCTCGTCGGATGCGCCGGCCGCGAGCTCGGCGGCCAGCTCGCGAGTCGGGGGCGACCACCATGAACGTCGCGCCGTAGAGCGTGTCGGGTCGAGTCGTGAAGACGGTGACCCGCTCGTCGCGGCCCTCGATCTCGAACTCGACGTCGGCGCCGGAGGAGCGGCCGATCCAGTTGCGCTGCATCGTGACGACCTTCGACGGCCACGAGCCCTCGAGCTGGTTGAGGTCGTCGAGCAGGCGGTCGGCGTAGTCGGTGACGCGGAAGTACCACTGCGTCAGCGCCTTCTTCGTGACGACGAAGCCGCAGCGCTCGCAGTGCCCGTCGACGACCTGCTCGTTCGCGAGCACGGTCTGGTCGTTGGGGCACCAGTTCACGAGACCGGCCTTGCGGTAGGCGATGCCCTTCTCGTAGAGCTTCAGGAACAGCCACTGGTTCCACTTGTAGTACTCGGGGTCGCTGGTGTGCAGCTCCCGCGACCAGTCGAACGACGGCGCGTACTGGCGGAATGAGCGCTTCTGCTGCTCGATGTTCTCGTAGGTCCAGACGCGGGGGTCGATGCCGCGCTTGATCGCGGCGTTCTCGGCGGGCAGGCCGAACGAGTCCCAGCCGACGGGGTGCAGCACGTCGAAGCCCTGGTGGCGCCAGTAGCGGGCCACGGTGTCGCCGAAGCCGAAGGCCTCGGCGTGGCCCATGTGCAGGTCGCCTGAGGGGTACGGGAACATGTCGAGGATGTACTTGCGCGGCTTCGTCTCGCCTGGGCGGCCGGCGCGGAAGGGCTGGAGTTCGTCCCACACGGGAAGCCACTTCGCCTGGATCGCTGCGAAGTCGTACGCGCCGGCGTCGGCGTTGGCCTGGTCGTGATCGTGTGCCACGTGACTCTCAATCGTGTGTCGCTGCGGGGGCTCGCTCCGCGCATGTTCCGGGCGCGCCGGAACGCGACGCACTCGGATATCCAGCCTACTCACTCTGCAGGCACGGATGCCGCGCCGAGTGCCGCGAGCAGGGCCCGCGCCTTCACGCGCGTCTCCTCGATCTCCTCGTCGGCGACGGAGAGTGCGGTGATGCCGCCGCCGGTGCCGATGCTCGCCCCGTCGGGCGTCAGCACGATCGACCGGATCACCATCGCCAGGTCGGCGCTCCCGTCGACCCCGAGGTAGCCGAATGCGCCGGAGTAGACGCCGCGCGGGCCCTGTTCGAGCTCGTGGAGGATCGACATCGCGCTGCGCTTCGGGGCACCGGTCATGGATCCGGCCGGGAACGCCGCCTGCACGACGTCGAGCACCGTGAGCGGATGCCGGATGCGGGCGCGCACGGTCGACACGAGCTGGTGCACGTGGGCGTACTCCTCCACGTCGAGGAGGCTCGGCACCGTGACGCTGCCGAGCTCCGCGATCCGACCCAGGTCGTTCCGCATGAGGTCGACGATCATGAGGTTCTCGGCGCGCTCCTTCTCGCTCTCGAGGAGTTCGCGCCGGAGCTCGGCGTCGAGTCTTCGCGTCGGCTCCGCGCGGGCGCGTGCCCTTCATCGGCTTGGTCGAGACCACCCCGTCGGCATCGACGTGGAGGAACTGCTCGGGCGACGCGCTCAGGAGCGCGACCTCGCCGAACCGCAGGTATCCCCCGTGATGGCTCGGGCTCGACGCCGCGCAGCGCGAGGTACGCCGTCGCCGGGTCGGGGCGCACGTCGACGTCGACGCGGTTCGTGAGGCACAGCTGGTAGGCGTCGCCCCGCACGATCGCGGCCTGGCATTCGGCGATGAGTTCCGCGTACCGTTCCGGTCCGTGCCGCCACCTGACGCTCGGCGCGACGGCGTGCGTCGTCGATCCCGAGACGGGCGCCGTCGGTGGAGCGGATGCCGCCGACTCACCCTCCAGTGCCGTCGCGAGCTCCTGCGACCACCGCTCCGCCCCGTCGTCCGACGTGCCGTCGGCCTCGAGCCACACGAGTCGCACGGTTCGAGCGCCGTGGTCGAACACCACGGCCCGGTCCACGAAGAGGAACGCGGCATCCGGGGTCTCGGCCGGCGACGTCGCGACGTCGTTGAGCCTGGCACCGAGTTCGTACCCGAACCACCCGAACCAGCCGAGCGGCCCGCCGTCGCCGGCCTCGGGCCGTTCCGCCTCGGCGGACCCGCCGTCGCGCGCAGACGGGAGCCGTTCGGCCAGCGCGTCGAACACGGATGCCGCGACCGTCGACGAGGACAGATCCCCGCCGGCCGGCGTCGACCGCGTGACGGTTCCGGCCTCCGCATCAGCCGTGAGGAACTCGCTCCGCCGGTGGGCGGCGGCGATGATGCTGACGCCCGACACGGCCTCCGCTCCGCCGTCGAGCCAGACCGCGTACGGCGCCTCGGCGAACCACGCACGGAAGACGGACTCGGGGTCGCGCCACGCGGCGAGCTGACGTGATCGGATGCGGCGCGGCATCCTCTCAGCCTAGGGCTCACCGCTCGCACCCGGCCCTGCGCAGCGACGTCGACGCCCCGTCGGCGTCCACCGCCACGCCGACGCGAGGAGGGGCGGTGCGGTCGCCCGCACCACCCCTCCGCGTCCGTTCGATCAGCGGAGTGCGCGGTTCCCCTTGAACTCCCAATCGATCTGGCCGACGGCCTTGCCCTTGCCCGTGCCGTTGACCGCGGAGGTCGTCTCGGCGAAGGTCAGGGTCGAGTGCGCCACGGCGTCCGCCATCAGGTCGAGCGTCGCGTCGTTGACGTTCGCCGTGGTGTCGCACGCGGCGTGGTAGCAGGGATCGAAGGCCACGCCGGCAGTGCCGCCGAAGATCGCCGCCTGCTCGGCCGACTTGATGCCCTCGGCCCCGTGAACAGGCCGCCCGCCGGGATGCCCGCCTCGATGAAGCCGAAGTAGTCGCTCCGACCGTCGAATTCGGTCGGCTGCGGACGGCTCGCCCTCAGCGCCGAAGAAGTCGGTGAAGACGTCCTCGATCACGCCCGACCCGTTCGGCCCCGAGACGCCGAGCGCGTCGCCGTCGCCGTCGTAGACGAAGTTCACCGCGTTCGGCGAGCCCACCATGTCGAAGTTGAGGTTCAGCGCGGTTTCCTTGATCTCACGGGTCGTGAGCTGGGAGACGTAGAAGCTCGACCCGATGAGGCCGTCCTCCTCGCCGCTCCAGAACGCGAAGCGCACCCGGTTCTCGGGCTCGATCCCGAGGTCGGCCATGGCGAGCGCCGTCTCGAGGATCGTGGCCGTGCCCGAACCGTTGTCGTTGATGCCGGGGCCTTCGGCCACCGAATCGAGGTGCCCGCCCACGACGACGGTGCGGTCGGTGCGACCGGTCGGGGTGTCGGCGAGCAGGTTCTCGGTCATCACGTGGACGATCGTCGGCCTCGAGGTTGAGTCGCATCTCGAGACCGGGGGTGTTCGCCCATTCGGCGCCGAGTGCGTACGGGGCGCTCACGACGGGGAAGGTGCGCACCGGTTGGCCGAGCGTTCCGCCGAACAGGCCGAGGCGGTCGTCACCGGGCACGACGTTGCCCTGGTTGAACACGATGACGCCGACCGCGCCGGCGGCCGCTGCGTTGTCGGCCTTCACCGAGAAGTCGCACGAGCCGCGCTGGATCAGCGCGATGTTGCCCGCGGGGAACCCGGCGAAGTCGGCCGCCTCGCAACCGCTCGTCGACGCATGGTCGCCGACGATGTTCACGTCGACCGCGGTCACCGACGCCGTCACGTCGCCGTCGCCCGAGAAGTCCATCGGGAAGAAGTCGACGCCGAGCGTGTAGTCGACCGTGCCGGGCGCGGGCTGCTGCAGGGCGGAGTCGCCGAAGTCGGTGCGGTCGTACTCGAACGGCTGCCGCCACGTGGTGTACCCGGCATCCTGGAGCAGCCCCTCGACGTAGTCGACGGATTCGTCGTGGCCGGGCGTGCCCGCGGCGCGGTTGTCACCGTTCGCGTCGGCGATCTCCTGGAACTCCGCGAGATGGGTCTTCACGGCATCGAGGGTGACGGCGTCGCGGAGCGCCGACGTGTCGACCTCCACCGCGGCCTGCGCCGGCAGGGCGATCGCCAGAGATGCGCAGATCGCGGCCGATGCCGCGACGGCGCCCACTCTCAACGTGGTTCGGGTTCGATGATTCACATTGCTCCTTCGTCGGAGGGTATGTGGCCGCGATGATCGATCGAGTGACCACCGCCACGGCGCGTCCTTCAGGCGGACGGCGCCGTGCGGCCGACGCTAGCGCACCCCGTCGGTGATCGGAAGGGGCCTGGCGGATGTCGCACGCCCGCGTTCGAGGGTCACGGTCCGGTCGACGAGCCGCTGGTCGACTTCGGCGTGCGCGATGAGCACGACGGTGCGACCCGACCGGCTCGCGGCGCCCGTCAGGTCGCGGAGGAGCGCGTCGGCACGGGCCGGATCGACGCTCGCCGTGGGCTCGTCGAGGACGAGCACCGGGAAGTCCGCGAGCATCGCTCGGGCCAGTGCGATGCGCTGGGCCTGCCCGCCCGATACGAGCGCACCCCGCTCACCCACCTTCGCGTCGAGGCCGCCGCGCTCGGCGAGCCATTCGCGAAGGCCGACGCGGTCGAGCACGTCGAGCAGGTCGTCGTCGGTCGCGGTGTCCCGCGCGAACAGGAGGTTCTGGCGCACGTCCTCGTCGAACAGCCACGGGCGCTGCTCGACGAGGCCGACGATGCGGCGCACGGCGCTCGGCTCGAGGGCGGATGCCTCGACGCCGCCGATGCGGTACGACCCCTCGTAGTCGAGGAACCGCACGAGCACGTGCGCGAGGGTCGTCTTGCCCGCGCCGGAGCCGCCGCGCACGAGCAGGCGCTCCCCGGCGGCGAGGGACAGGTCGACGCCGTCGAGGGCGGCCGGGTCGGGGGCGGTCGAGGCGGCCGTGCGCGGCGCAGCGGCCGATTCGGAAGCCTCGACCGCATCGGCAGCCGACGTCGCCGGCCACTGCGCGCGGACCCCGCGCAGCTCGATGGCGGGCGCCCGATCGGATGCGGGGGCGTCGGCCGGCGCGTCCGGCGGCACCGGAACGCTCGGCGGCACCGTGCCCGGCACCGCGTGCGCCACCCGCTCGGCACTGGCCCGCGTGAGGCGGAGGGCGCTCGTCGCGAGCGGCACCGCGGCGGCGACCTCCGCGATGGCGAGCGGCACGAGGCAGAGCACGGCGAACGTGGGGCCGTCGATCCGCCCGCCCTCGAGCAGCGGCGCGGCGGCGGCCAGGCTCGCGGCGACGGCGAGGCCGCCGATCGCGGACATGAACGCGGATGCCGCACCCGTCGCCGCCGCCCGCGCACGGGTGGCGCGCGCGAGACGCGCCCCGATCTCGTCGATCCGTCGGCGTCCCGCCTGCGCCGCATCGAACGCGACGAGCACCTCGAGCGCCTGCACGTGCTCGACGACCGTCGCCTGCAGCTCGCCACGGAGCGGCGCGAGCGTGCGCTCCGCACGCACGGCCGCGCCCCGCTGCACGAGGAGGGTCGCGCCGATGCCGACCAGGAGGCAGGCCAGCACCGCCCATGCCGACGCCGGCGCGAGCAACGCGATCCCCACGACCGACAGCGCGAGCACGGTCACCGCGCTCACGAGCGGCTGCACGACGCGCAGCGGCACGTTCTGGAGCTCGTCGACATCGCCGACGAATCGCGCGAGCAGGTCGCCGCGCCGACTCGAGGCCAGTCCATCGGGCGCGAGCGGCAGCATCCGCTCGAACACGCCCGAGCGGATGGTCGCGAGCTGCCGGAACGACGCATCGTGGCCGGCCAGCCGCTCGAGGTACCGGAAGGCCGCGCGGCCGAGCGCGAAGGCGCGCACGCCGACGATTGCCGAGCGAGAGGTAGAGCACGGGCGGCTGCTCGGCCGCGCGCGCGATGAGCCAGGCCGAGCACGCGAGCAGGGCCACGCTCGAGGCGGCCGAGGCGATGCCCAGGAGGACGGCCGGCACGAGTCGCCGAGAGCGGCGGCACGGCGCTCCGCAGCACGGCGCGGGTCGGATCAGACATGCGCCGCCTCCAGCTCGATCGAGCGGTGCGGCGGCTGTCGGCGAGCCCCGCACGGTGCGTCGTCACCAGCACGACGCGGCCGCCGGCGGCGAGCTCCCGCAGCCGCTCGCCCAGCTCGGCCTCGCGGCCCGCGTCCTGCGCGGACCCGGGCTCGTCGAGGAGCAGGAGCCGGGCGTCGCGCGCGAGCAGGCGGTGGATCGCACGGGCCGTCGCGACGCGCTGCGCCTGGCCGCCCGACAGTCCGCTGCCGCCCGGTCCGAGCGGCCGCTCGGGGTCGAGCTCCACGCCGGCGGCCTCGAGTGCGCGGCCGAGCAGGGCGGCGTCCGCGCCCTCATCTCCGAGGCGGACGTTCGTCGGCGATCGTTCCCGGCATGAGCAGCGGAGTCTGGCCCGCCCAGGCGATCGACGACCGGTCCCCCGGCACGAGACGGTGCCCGTCGAGGACGATGGCCCCGTCGGCGTCGGCGAATCCGAGCAGCGCGGCGATGAGGCTCGACTTGCCCGACCCGCTCTCGCCGGTGACGGCCACGACCTCCCCCGGGCGCGCCTCCAGGGCGAACCCGTCGAGCACGAGGCGCACACCGCGTCGCACCCGGAGCTCCTCGATGACGAGTCCCGGATGCGCTTCGGGCACGGTCGTCGGCGCGGGTTCGCCGAGAGGCCGAGCGCGTCGCGCCGGCTCGCTCGACGGACCGGCCCGTCTCGTCGTGGGCGGTCGTGCCGTGCCGCTCCGCCGCGTCCAGCAGGTCGAACGCGTCGGCCGAGGCGGTGACGCCCGCGGCCGAGGCGTGGAAGGCCGCGCCCACGTTGCGGAGCGGCAGGAACACCTCGGGCGCGAGCACGAGCACGAAGAGCCCCGGCGCGAGCGTCAGGTCGCCGGCGACCAGCCGGAGCCCGATCGACACGGCGACGAGCGCCACCGAGAGGCTCGCGGCGAGCTCGAGCGTGAATCCCGAGAGGAACGTGATCCGCAGCACCTTCATCGTGCCCCGGCGGTAGTCGTCGGTCACCTCGCGGATGCGGGCGACCTGGCGCTCGGCGCGGCCGAACACCGTGAGCGTCGAGAGCCCGCCGACCACCTCGAGGAAGCCGCGCGACAGCGCGGCGAGGCTGTCCCACTGCCGACGCTGCACCGTGGCCGTGGCCATGCCGATGAGCGCCATGAACACCGGGATGAGGGGCAGCACGATCACGAGCACGAGGCCCGACAGCGGGTCGGCGATCCACGCGGCGACGACGCACAGGGGTGTCGCGATCGCCGTCAGCACGAGCTGCGGGAGGTAGCGTCCGAAGTACTCGTCGAGCGCGTCGAGGCCCGGTCCGAGCAGTGTGGCGATGCGCGCGGTGGGGAATCCCGGAACGCCGCCCGGCCGTGCCTCGAGCGCGACGAGCAGCTCAGCGCGGAGCTCGGCCTTCACGCGCATGGCGCCGGCCGAGCCCACGACGTCCCACAGCCACGCGGCCGCGGCCCGAGCGGATGCCGCGGCGACGAGCGTCACGAGCAGCGGCCACGCCTGCGGCATCCGCATGCCGTCGATGAGCCCGGCGACGAGCGACGCGAGCGCCCACGCGAACGCGATGATCGCGGCGGTCTGGGCGACCGCGAGGGCGGCGCCCGCGGCGAGGAACCACCGCGCGGAGCGCGAGCGGCGGACGAGCCTCGGATCGAGCGGTTTCACGTACTCAGTGTGCGGCAGCCTCGATCGAGGCGCGCGTGACCCGCTTGCGGAACACCCAGTACGTCCAGCCCTGGTAGAGCAGCACGAGCGGCAGGAAGACGACCGCGACCCAGCTCATGACCGTGAGCGTGTAGTCCGTGCTCGAGGCGTTCTCGATGGTGAGGCTGTTCGCCGGGTCGTTCGACGCCGGCATGACGTCGGGGAACAGGGACGCGAACAGGGCGAGCACCGCCGTGGCGACCGTGATGGCGAGCAGCGCGAACGCGAAGCCCTCGGCGCCGCGTGCGTTCGCCAGCCATCCGGCGATGAGCGCCAGGGCGGCCGACCGCCGCGAGGATCCAGAACCACAGCGTGCCGAACGCGAGTCCCGTCCAGACCAGGAACCCGGCCGCGACCACGATCGTGATGAGGCCCGACGCGCGCCGCGAGCCGACGCGCCCGCTCGCGCAACTCGCCCTCGGTCTTCAGCGACACGAACACGACGCCATGCGTGAAGAAGAGGAGCAGTGTCGTGAGGCCGCCGAGCAGGGCGTACGGGTTCAGCAGGTCGAAGAGCGTGCCCGTGTAGTTGTGGTCTGCGTCGAGCGGCACGCCCTGCACGATGTTGGCGAACGCGACGCCCCAGAGCAGCGCCGGGACCGCCGAGCCGACGATGATCATGCCGTCGAACCACCGCTTCCACTTCGACTCGGGCCGCTGGTGGCGGTACTCGAAGGACACGCCGCGCGCGATCAGGGCGAGCAGGATCAGCAGCAGCGCCAGGTAGAAGCCCGAGAAGAGCGTCGCGTACCACTCGGGGAACGCCGCGAACAGCGACGGCGCCCGCCACGATGACCCACGTCTCGTTGAGGTCCCACACGGGGCCGATCGTGTTGATGAGCACGCGGCGGTCGGTGTCGTCCTTGCCGAGGAACGGCAGTGACATGCCGACGCCGAAGTCGAACCCGTCGAGCACGAAGTAGCCGACGAAGAGGAACGCGACGATCCAGAACCACAGCACCGAGAGATCCATGTCCGTGCTCCTCCTAGTACACCGTCGTGGCGGGCTCGACGCGGCCGGTTTCGGGGTGGGGTTCGCCGACGTCGGGTGGGCCCTTCTTGATGGCCCGGATCACGAGCCGCACCTCGACGACCGCGAGTGCTCCGTAGACGAGCGTGAACGCGACGAGCGAGATGAGCACGTCGAGCCCGGTCACGTTCGGCGAGACGGCCGACTCGGTGAACATCTGGCTGAACACGATCCACGGTTGCCGGCCCATCTCGGTGAAGATCCAGCCGACGATCATCGCGGCGAGCGAGAGCGGGAAGGTCCAGATCGCGACCTTCCACACCCAGCGCTGCTTCGGCAGGCGACCCTTGCGGGTGAGCCAGAGGCCGACCACGGCGACGAGCACGTGCAGGAGCCCGAGCCCGATCATCCAGCGGAAGGACCAGTACGTGACCCAGATGATCGGCGCGTAGTCGCCAGGGCCGTACAGCTCCTGGTACTGCGCCTGCAGGTCGTTGATGCCTTCGACGCACCCGTCGAACGTGTGCGTCGACAGGAACGACAGCAGGTAGGGCACGCGGATCGAGAACAGCTCGGTCGTGCCGTCGGGGGTTCCGAGCGTGAAGAGCGAGAACGAGGCATCCGCCCCGCAGACGGTGTCGTAGGTCGCCTCGGCGGCCGCCATCTTCATCGGCTGGGTCGCCACCATCGCGAGGCTCAGTTGATCGCCGAAGAGCGTCGTGAGGATGCCCGCGCCGACCATCACCCAGAGGCCGAACTTCAGCGCCGGCCGCATGGTGTCGAGGTGCTGGTTTCGGGAGAGATGCCACGCCGACGCGCTGATGATGAGCCCCGCGGCGACCATGAAGCTCGCGGCGATCGTGTGCGGGAACGCCGCGAGCGCGACCGGATTGGTGAGCAGCGCCCCGATGTCGACGAGCTCGGCGCGACCCTTCTCGGCGTTGATCTCGAAGCCGACCGGATTCTGCATGAACGCGTTCGCCGCGATGATGAAGTACGCCGAGAGGATGCTGCCGATGGCGACGGCCCAGATGGTGGCGAGGTGCAGGCCGCGCGGCAGCTTGTCCCAGCCGAAGATCCACAGGCCGATGAACGTGGCCTCGAAGAAGAAGGCGAGCAGGCCCTCGAGCGCGAGCGGCGCACCGAAGACGTCGCCGACGTAGCGCGAGTACTCCGACCAGTTCATGCCGAACTGGAACTCCTGCACGATGCCCGTGACGACGCCCATCGCGAAGTTGATGAGGAAGATCGTGCCGAAGAAGCGCGTGATGCGCAGGTACTCGGTCTTGCCGGTGCGGTACCACGCGGTCTGGAAGACCGCTGCGGTGGTGGCGAGGCCGATCGTGATCGGGACGAACAGGAAGTGGTAGACGGTCGTGAGGCCGAACTGCCACCTGGCGAGGAGCAGCGGGTCGAGCAGTTCGTTCACGGATGCCCCTTTCGCACGTGGCGACGTCCCGATTCGTTCTTCTACAGAGCGTAGAACATTCAGGCGGACGGCGGTAGTCTGGTGGCATGGCGAGTCTCGGGGAGTTGGAGCGCTCCGTGATGGAGGTGCTCTGGACGACGGACGCCGACCTGCTCGGCGAACGAACTGCGCGACGCGCTCGCACTGCGCGACGCGCCCGGCCGATCCGTCGCCACCACCACCGTGCTCACGGTGCTCTCCCGCCTCGAGCGCAAGGGCTTCGTCACGCGCACCCGCGAGATGCGCCCGCACCGCTATCGGGCGCTGCTCAGCCGCGAGGAGCACACCGCCGAGCTCATGCACGAGGTGCTCGACCGGGCCACCGATCGCGACGCCGCGCTCGCCCGATTCGTCGGCACCGCCAGCGAGGGCGAGGCGGCCACCCTGCGTCGACTCCTCGACGAGCTCGCGCGCCGCTGACCATGCTCGCCGTCTCGGCGCTGCTCGGCGCCCTCGCGCTCGCGCTCGCGTGGCCCGTGCCCGTCGCGCTCTCCCGCGCTGCGTGGCCCTCGCGGACTCCGGCGGCTGCCCTCGCACTGTGGCAGGCGATCGCGCTCGCCGGCGGGCTGTCGACGATCGGATGCCTGCTCGCCTTCGGCTCCGCGCCGGCGGGCTCCCTCCCGGCCGCGGTCGCCGCACTCGCCCCGCACGTGTTCGCGGGGCCCCTCCCCGACGGCTTCGGGGTCGCCCAGGTCGCCGCGCTCACGCTCGCCGCGGCCGTCGCGCTGCTGCTCATGCTGAACCTCGCGCTCACGGCCGTGCGCGCCGAGCGCGAGCGGCGCCGACAGCACCAGCTCATCGACCTGTTGAGCGACCCGATGCCGGGCGAGCCCCGTACCCGCGTGCTCGCGCACCCGGTGCCGCTGGCCTACTGCGTCCCTGGCATCCGCACGGCGACCGTGCTCACCGACGGGCTCATCGAGGCGCTCGAGCGCGACGAGCTCGCGGCCGTGATCGCGCATGAGCGCACGCACCTCGAGCAGCTCCACCACCTCGTGCGGCTCGCCTTCCGCGCGTGGCACAGCGCGATCCCCTGGTTCCCCATCGCCAACCGCGCCGAGCGGGCGGTGATCACGCTCACCGAGATGCTCGCCGACGACGGCGCCAGGCGCGCCGTGGGCACGGACGCGCTGCGACGGGCCCTCGAGCGGGTCGGCGACGCCGGCGAGTCGGGCTCGTACCCCGAGTCGACGGCCGGCGCGAACCCCGACGCGGCGATGCTCGCCGCGCGCCTCCACCGGCTCCGTGTCGATCCCGACGAGCAGGGTGCGCGAGACGTGCGCACAGCGCGGGCGGCGGCGCTCGCGGCATCCGTCGCGCTCGTGGCGGTACCCGTGGTCGCGATGGCCGCGATCCTCGGAATCGTCCCATAGTCTGACGCGACGGGGCGGCGCCGTCGATACGCTCGAACCGTGAACGAGCTGCTCGACTGGATCCTCGCAACGGTGCAGGCCGTGGATCCGGTTGCGCGTACCCTGCTCGCAGGGCTCGGCATCATGCTCGAGACGTCGGTGCTGATCGGCCTCGTGGTCCCGGGCGACACGATCGTGCTCGTCGCCTCGACCGCCGTCGACGGCGTCGGCGAGTACCTCGCGCTCACCTTCGCCGTCATCGCCGGCGCTCTCGTGGGCGAGAGCATCGGGTTCGGGCTGGGCCGATGGTTCGGCCCGCACATCCATCGGTCACGGCTGGGCCGGAGGATCGGCGACGAGAACTGGGCCAAGGCCCAGCGGTACCTCGACCGACGCGGCGGCCCGGCGGTCTTCGTCTCACGATTCCTCCCGGTGCTGCACTCCCTCATCCCGCTCACGGTGGGCATGAGCACGATGCGGTACCGCAGGTTCATGGCGTGGACCGTGCCGGCCTGCGCGATCTGGGCCTTCGCGTACGTGACCGTCGGATGGCTGGCCGCCGACAGCTACCGTGAGCTCAGTCGCGACCTGCACTGGGCTGGCTACCTGTTCGTCGCGGTCATCGCCGTGTTCCTGCTCGCCGTGTGGGGCGCGAAGAAGCTGATCGTGCGTGCTGAGGCCAAGCACATGGCGGCAGCGGCAACCCCCGACCCGGCGTCTGAGGAGGGCGACCTGCTCGACGCGGTCGGTTCCGTGGCGATCGGCTCCGACGACGAAGGGCCGGACGCCGAAGCATCCGACCCTTCGAACCTCGACCGGAACGGCTAGAAGAGGGACTGCTCGGCGAGCCAGTCGCTCGCGATCTGCTCGGCCGACTCCTGGTCGTTGACGCTCAGCGAATTGAGCGCGACGAGTTCCTCCGCGGTGAGCGCGGCGCTCACCGTGTTGATGATGTCGGCGATCTCGTCGGTGACCTTCTCGCTCACAACGGGCACGACGTTCGACGCCAGGAAGAGCCCCTCGGGGTCCTCGAGTGTGACGAGGTCGTTCGCCTTGATGTTCGGGTCGGCGCTGTAGATGTTCACCATCTGCACCTGGTTGTCGACGACCGCCTTGAGCGTGAGGGGGCCACCGCTGTCCTCGATCGGCGTGAAGGCGACGTCGACGCCGTACACCGACTTGAGGCCGTCGGGACCGTACGGCCGGGTGGCGAGCTCGGAGTTGCCGCCCAGCGTGATGGGCGTGGTGACGTCCTTGAGGTCGGCGAGGCTCGTGACCCCGTTCTCTTCGGAGAACGTCTTCGTCACGTTGTACGAGTCCTGGTCGGTCGCCGCCGACTGGTCGAGCACCCTGAGCCCGTCGGGCAGGGAGGTCTCGAGCTCGGCGTAGACGTCGTCGCTCGTCGTCGCCGTCGTGTCGGGCACGTAGTACTGGAGGAGGTTTCCCGTGTACTCGGGGAACACGTCGATGGCGCCGCTCTCGATCTCGGGGATGTAGACCTCGCGCTGGCCGATCCGGAACTGGCGGTCGACCGTGTAGCCGTTCTCTTCGAGGGCCTGGGCGTAGAGCTCGGCGATGATCTCGTTCGAGTAGTAGTCCTGCGAACCGACGACGAGCGTCTCCGAAGCCGCCGTCCGTGGATCCGCCGTCGAGCGGATCGCCCGACGCACACCCTGCCAGGGCCACTGTCGCCCCGACCGCGACCGCTGCGAACGCAACGAGCCGGCCCTTTCCTGCTGTGATCATTCCGGATTCCCTTCATTGATGGGTCGCCCCACGGCCACTCGAGGCCGGGCCGGCCTGCGAGCGGGGTTCGGTTGCCCTCGCGGCCTGCACGCCGGCGGGCACCACGAAGCGCTGGATGAGCGCGAAGCATCCGTCGACGACGAGCGCGAGGATGATCACGAGGATGGATCCGCCGAGCATCTCGGCGTAGTCGCGGGTCTTCAGGCCGGCGAAGATGAATCGGCCGAGGCCGAAGTCGGCGACGTACGCGGCGAGCGTCGCAGTCGCGACGATCTGGAGCGTCGCCGAGCGGATGCCGCCGACCACGATCGGCATGCCCAGTGGGAGCTCGACCTTGCCGACGATCTGGGTCTCGCGCATGCCCATCGCGCGGGCGGCGTCGATGGTGCGACGGTCGACGGACTCCAATCCCGCGTATGCCCCGGCGAGCAGCGGCGGCAGCGCGAGGATGACGAGGGCGATGATCGGCGCCTGCAGTCCGATGCCGAGCCAGAGCGCGAACAGGGTGAGCAGGCCGAGCGTCGGCAGAGCCCGAAGCCCACCGGAGACCGTCACCGCGAACTCCTTGCCGCGGCCGGTGTGCCCGACCAGCCCGCCGATCGGGAGCGCGATGAGCGAGGCGATCACGAGCACGATCGCCGTGATCACGAGGTGCTGTCCGATGCGCTCGGGAATGCTGCCCACGCCCGTCCAGTTCGCGGGGTCGAGGATCCAGGCGATGCCGTCGAGCAACAGGTTCATGCGGCATCCACCCGTTCGACCCGCGCGACGGCCAGCCGCCGTGCCGCCGCACTCGGTCGCGACCACGGCATGAGCAGTCGGCCGATCAGCACGCTCGCCCAGTCGAGGCCGATCGCGAGCAGGATCGTGGCGACGATGCCGCTGACGATCTCGGCCTCGATGCCGCGCTGCAATCCGTCGGTGAAGAGGCTGCCGAGGCTCTGCACCCCGATCACCGCGCCGATCGTCGCCAGGCTCACCGTGCTCACGATCACGACGCGGAGTCCGGCGAGCAGCACCGGGCCGGCGAGCGGCAGCTCGACGCCCCAGAACCGCCCGACCGACGAATAACCGAGCGCCGTCGCGGATTGCCGCACGTCGGGTTCGACCGCGTCGAACGCATCAGCGGCGGTGCGCACGATCACCGCGATCCCGTAGAGGGTGAGTGCGACCACGAGGTTGACCGGGGAGGTGGTGCGTTGGCCGGTGACGACGGGGAGGGCGATGAGCAACGCCAGCGACGGGAACCGCGTACAGCAGCCCGCAGAGCGAGAGCAGCACGCCCCGCGACCACCGGTAGCGGTGGGCGAGCCAGCCGATCGGGACCGAGATCACGAAGCTCAGTATGATCGCCGGCACCGACAATGCCAGGTGCACGAGCATGAGCTCGCCGACGAGGTCGAGATTCGACCAGAGCCAGTTCACGAGGTCAGGACTCCTGCCGGCCGACCGTCCGCGTCCATCACGACGCTGCGGCCGCCGACCTCGGTGAGGTGCAGCGCTCGCTTGCCCCGGTCCGCCCCGACGAAGTCCGCGACGAAGGCGTCGGCCGGGTGCGCGAGGATCTCCTCCGGCGACGCGGCCTGGGAGATCTTGCCGCCCCCCTGCATGATCACGACCTGATCACCGAGCAGGAACGCCTCGTCGATGTCGTGCGTCACGAACACCACCGTCTTGCCGAGTTCGCCCTGCAGCCGCAGGAGCTCCTGCTGCAGCTCCGCCCGCACGATCGGGTCGACCGCGCCGAACGGCTCGTCCATCAACAGGATGTTCGGGTCGACCGCGAGTCCGCGCGCGACGCCGACGCGCTGCTGCTGGCCGCCCGAGAGCTGGCTCGGGTACCGGTCGGCGAGCGACCGGTCGAGGCCGACGGTGTCGAGCAGCTCGAGGGCGTGCGCGTAGGCGTCCCGCTTCTTCGTGCCGCGGAGGAGCGGCACGGTGGCCACGTTGTCGATCACCTTGCGGTGCGGCAGCAGCCCCGAGTTCTGCATGACGTAGCCGATGCTGCGGCGCAGCTGCACCGGGTCGCGCGTCGCGACATCCGTGCCGTCGATGAGCACCTGGCCGCCGGTCGGGTCGACCATGCGGTTGATCATGCGCAGCAGCGTCGTCTTGCCGGAGCCGGAGGAGCCGACGAGCACGGTCGTCTTGTGCGGCGGGATCACGATGTCGACGTCCTCGACCGCGACCGTGCCATCGGGGAACTGCTTGGTGACGCGGCGGAACTCGATCATGGCTGCCTCACTCCAGTCACGGGCGATCGCCCGGATGCGGAATTCAAGCCAAACACCATTCGACGCTCAGGGCAACGCGTCGACACGGTGCGTCGCGCCGCGTCGAACGCCCCCAGCGAACAGGCGGGTCAGGCGGCGGTGCTGGCGGCCTTCGGCTCGCCCAGACGCTCGGCGAGGTAGTGGCGCAGGAGGCGCTTCGCCTCGGCGAGGTACCGCTCATCGCCGAGGGGATCGCGCTCGAAAGCCCGGCTGATGAGCGCGTCGCCGAGTTCGATGGCGACGCCGAGGCGGAAGCGCAGCTCGGCGCCGTCGACCTCGAGGTCGAACTCCGACTCGATGAGGTTGGCCATACGGTGCGCGAACTCGGGCTCGCCGTGGCCCTCGGCGGTCTCGCGCCGGCCGGCGTGCACGACGGTGAAGCCCGGCTCGTCGCGGTAGAGGGCCGCGCACGCGTCGAGCGCGACGTCGATGACGTCCCACCAGGTCGAGAGCTCCGAGCGCTCCATGTCGTCGGCGACACGCTCGCGGAAACGGCGGATCGAACGCTCGCGGAGCGCGTGCAGCACGGCGACGCGGTCGGGGAAGTAGCGGTACACCGTGCCGATCGACGCCCCGGCACGCTCGGCGACCATCTGGGTCGTCAGGCGCTCGAATCCGGTCTCGTCGACGATCTCCGCGGCAGCGTCGAGCAGCGCGTCGAGCCGCTGTGTGCTGCGCCGTTGCGTCGGCTCGGTACGGACCGCCCGCTTCCGGCTCGGATCGGCCCCAAGGATCAGGTCGACATTCGGCACGGAACCTCCCTCACTTGCGGCCTCCACTCTACCGGGCGTCGCGCCCGTCGCCCGACCACGCGGCGGGCGTTTTCCGACTCGACGGGCCCATGACAGACTGAGTGGATGCCGGCGAGTCCCCCCACCCCGGCCGGATCCCGGGAGCGCGAGGTCCGGCATCGTGCCGCGCGCCTCGAGGACTGGATCCACGACGTGCGCGAGCGCTGGGCACGCCGACGGGGCCACGTTCCCACCGTCGTGCCGTACACCGGCTACGGCTCCACCGAATGGGTGCGCGTCCTCTGCCGGGTGCTGCTCAGTCGGCCGATCGCGGCCGACGAGCCCTCGAAGCGCCGCCGTCGCCGTCGTGAACAGGGCATCCGCGGGTGGCGGAGCTTCACGAGCGTGCCCGTGGGCGACGTGCCGGTGGTCATCGAGGTCGCCGGCGAGCGGATCGAGGTGCTCGCCGACCGCGGCGGCGTCGTCGACACGCGCATCCCGGTGGCCCTCGCGCCCGGCTGGCACCAGGCGACGCTGCAGACCCAGGGCTCCGAGGCCGTGGAGGCACCGATCTGGATCGTCGGACCCGACGTGGACTTCGGCATCATCTCCGACGTCGACGACACCGTCATGGTGACCGCGCTCCCCCGCCCGCTCGTCGCGTTCTGGAACACGTTCGTGCTCGACGAGCATGCACGCATCCCCACCCCCGGCATGGCCGTGCTCTACGAGCGCCTCGTGCGCGCCCACCCGGGATCACCCGTGATCTACCTCTCCACCGGCGCGTGGAACGTCGCCCCGACCCTCACGCGCTTCCTCTCACGCAACCTCTATCCCGCCGGGCCCCTGCTCCTCACGGACTGGGGGCCGACCCACGACCGCTGGTTCCGCAGCGGGCGCGAGCACAAGGAGGAGAACCTGCGCCGGCTCGCCGACGAGTTCCCCCACGTGCGCTGGCTGCTGATCGGCGACGACGGACAGCACGACGAGGAGCTCTACGCCCGGTTCGCCGCCGAGCACCCCGACCGGGTGGCGGCGGTCGCGATCCGGCGCCTCTCGACCGGCGAGGCCGTGCTCGCGGGTGGTCGCACGAAGGCCGAGCAGCACGGAGCGGAGGCGCCGTGGGTGTCGGCGAGCGACGGCTCGACCATCGCCGACCGGCTCGCCGACATCAGCCTGCTCTGAGCCAGCCGACCGCGCGGATCAGGACGCGGCGGGCACGGCCGCGGTGCGCTCCGCGCCGCAGCCGGCGGATGCGCGCGAGCCCGCGGTTGACCTGCCGCGCCCAGAGCGGGCCGCGATAGATGAACGCCGAGTAGCCCTGCACGAGCGTGGCTCCCGCGTCGAGGCGGTCCTGCACGTCGGCGGCCGTCTCGACGCCGCCCACCGAGATCACGCACAGCGCGGCGGGCACGTTCGCCCGGACCAGGCGCAGCACCTCGAGCGAGCGTGCCGCGAGCGGCGCGCCCGAGAGTCCGCCGGCCCCGATCCGCTCGATGTCGGATGCCGGTGCGGTGAGTCCTTCGCGCGAGATCGTGGTGTTCGTGGCGATGATGCCGTCGAGGCCGAGTCGCGTGACCAGCTCGCAGATGCGCACGACCTCATCGTCGGCGAGGTCGGGCGCGATCTTCACGAGCAGCGGGGTCGTGCCCGCGGTGGCCCGCACCGCCTCGAGGAGCGGCGCGAGGGCGTCGAGCTCCTGCAGGCCGCGCAGGCCGGGTGTGTTCGGCGAGCTCACGTTCACCACGAGGTAGTCGGCGTACGGCGCGAGCACGCGGGCGCTGCGTTCGTAGTCGGCGACCGCATCCTCGACCGGGGTCACGCGGCTCTTGCCGATGTTCACGCCGAGCACCGGGCGATGCGTGCGGCGCGCGAGACTCGAGAGACGGCCGA
>CAWCWD010000066.1:0-72827 GCA_963799015.1 uncultured Actinomycetota bacterium
CTGCCTCCTGCGCCTCGACGACGCGAGCCTTCCACGCGTCGTTGCCGACCAGCCAGTCGAAGCTCTCCGTCTGGAGAGCGAGGAGGTCGGGTACGGTGAGGGTGTCGGTGACCTTGGCGAACGAGAGGCGGCTTGCACCGCGTCCGTTCTTGGGGGTGGGCGTGGTTGCGTTGCGCGCAGCAGCCAAGTGAATAACCTCCATCGGCCCCGTCGGGCCGGTTCACTGTCGGTAGCGGAGAGTGGTACCCCTCAGACGTATGCGGATGCTCGAGGTCATGAACCCCGGCACGCGTAGCCGACCGCAATATGAAGGCATGGTGGGTCTGGGAGCGCAAAGGATAACTATATGTCGGATCGATGCGACATGTCCAGTCGATTCTTGATTTGTTCGCCGAACTCGGGTATAACCCGCGAGACCCCCACTGATTCGGGTCCCGGCACGGGCCTCGCCGGGGCCTCGCCCACTGGTGCGCTGACCGTCGGGCGCCGCGATCGTGACACGATGCAGGCATGGCCCACCCCCGCATCGAGTTCGAGGTCGACGTGTTCTCGCCGTCGGGGCTCACGCTGCTCGTCGACGGGACCGCGCAGTCGCACGTCGACCTGCACGACACGACGCGCCTGTTCTTCGAGTACGTGCGTCGCATCGGCCACGTGCTCGACGCCGTGCGCCCGGCGGGCGAGTCGATCCGGGCGCTGCACCTCGGCGGCGGCGCCCTCACCCTGCCGCGGTACGTGGCGGCCACGCGTCCCGGCTCCCCGCAGGTCGTCGTCGAGCACGACGCCGAGCTCGTCGCCGTCGTGCTCGAACGCCTGCCGCTGCCCGACGGCTCCGACATCGAGCTCCTGATCGCCGACGCTCGTTCGGCGGTCGGTCCCGACGGACCGATCGCGAAGATGCGTCCGTTCGACGCCGTCGTCGTGGACCTCTACGCGCGGATGGAGGCGCCCGCGTTCGTCGACCAGCCGTCGTTCATGGGCGGATGCCTCGCGACGCTCGCCCCCGGCGGCCTCGTCGTCGTGAACGTGGCGGACGCTCCGGGCCTCACCCGGCTCCGCGCCCAGGCGCGTGCGTTCGCGAGGGCCGACCCCGGTGCAGAGCTCCTCGTCGCCGGCGACCCGACCGTGCTGGCCGGCACGGAGGAGGGGAACATGATCCTCGTGGCCGCGCCCGACGGGCTGCCCCACGGGCTCGCCGACCGGCTCGCCGCGGCCGGCCCGTTCCCGTCGGAGGTCCTCACCGGGCACCGGCTCGACGCCGCGCTCTGGGGCGCGTGCTGACGGGAGGCGCGCTGGGTGCCCGAGCGCGGCCGGGCGCGCGCCTCGCCCTGAGCCGGGTAGCGTGGCATCCGTGCCAGACCTCGAACGCCGCCTCGCCGTGAGCGGCCACCTCGCCCGGCTCGAGGAGTCGCGGCACGTGCCGGGGTCGTGGACGCTGTACGTCGACGGCACGCCGCAGTCGCACGTCGAGCTCGAGCGGCCCGACTGGCTCGGGTTCGAGTACGTGCGGCGGATCGGCCACGCGATCGACCTCGTGCGCCCCGAGGGCGCGCCCATCACGGCCGTGCACCTCGGCGGCGGCGCGCTCACGCTCCCCCGCTACGTCGCGGCGACCCGGCCCGGCTCCCGGCAGCAGGTCGTGGAGCTCGAGAGCGACCTCGTCGACCTCGTTCGCGAGCACCTGCCGCTCCCCGCAACGCGCAGGTGCGGGTGCGGCACGGCGACGCCCGCGAGGTGCTCGCGAAGCTGCCCGCCGGACTCGACGGCGCCGTCGACATCGTCGTCGTCGACATCTTCTCGGGCTCGCGCACGCCCGCGCACGTGACGAGCGCCGAGTTCTACGGGCTCATCGCGCCGCGACTGGAACCGGGCGGCATCGTCGCGGTGAACATCGCCGACGGCGCCGGGCTCGCCTTCGCGCGCTCGCAGGCGGCGACGCTCGCACACGTGTTCCCGCACCTCGCGATCGCGGCCGACACCTCGATGCTGAAGGGGCGCCGCTTCGGCAACGTGGTGATGTACGCCTCGCACGACGAGCTGCCCTTCGCCGCCATGCCGCGACGGCTGGCGAGCGATCCGTCGCCGGCGAAGCTCGTCGACGGCGACGAGCTCCGCCGGTTCACCGCCGGCGCCCCGGTCGTGACGGATGCCACGGCGGTGCCGTCGCCCCCGCCGCGCGCGCTCGGTGTTCCTCTCCCGCTGACGCGCCGGCGTCGACGGCGCCCGCCCGGCGCGGCTACTGCGTCGTGCGTACGCGGCTCGGCGCGGTCTCGTTCCAGACCCGGTCGAGCCCCGTCACGGCGTAGGTGTAGCGGGTGCCTGCCTCCGCGGCGGCGTCGAGCCACCACTGCTCCGCGCCGTCGACGGCGCGCACGGTCGCCACGAGGTTGGACGCGGCGTCGACGTCGATCTCGGCCGCGTCGCCTTCGACGCGGTAGACCGCGTACGAGGTGGCGCGGCGGCTGGGCGGGGCGGCGTCCAGCCACTTCACCCGCACGCCGGCCTCCTCGCGAACCGCCTCCGCGAGCACGGGCGTGCGCACCGGGGTCGATGGCAGCCACGGCATCGCCGGCACGATCGCCGGGTGTCCGTAGTGGTCGTCGCGGACGCGCGACATCGAGCCCTTGGGATCGGCGGGCACGTGCTTGGCCGAGAAGTACACGTTGCCGTGCACCGGCGCCTGCTCCACGTCGATGCGCCGGTCGAAGGCGAGGTGGTTCGAGAGCTCCGCTGGGTCGGTGAACACCCCGGACGTCACCTTGTAGAGGGCCTCGCCGATGTAGAGGTGCGTGCCCGAGGTCGCGGCGACGTCGGCCCACCAGGGCACGAGCTTCGCGTAGTCGGCGACGGCGAGCCCGAACTGCCAGTAGATCTGGGGGTTGATGTAGTCGAGCCAGCCCTCGAGCACCCACTTGCGCGTGTCGGCGAACTGCAGGTCGTACGACTGGGAGCCGCCCGTCTCGGAGCCGAGCGGGTCGGTGGCGCGGTTCCGCCAGATGCCGAACGGGCTGATGCCGAACTTCACCCAGGGCTTGGCGGCCTTGATGCGCTCGGAGACGGTCTCGCACGAACGTGTCGACGTTGTGCCGCCGCCACGCCTCGACCGTGCCGAACCCGGCGCCGTGCGCGGCGTAGGTCGCGGCATCCGGGATCGTCTGCCCGCTCACCGGGTACGGATAGAAGTAGTCGTCGAAGTGCACGCCGTCGAGGTCGTAGTGCTCGACCGCGTGCAGGATCGCCTGCCGGATGTGCTCCTGGGCCTCGGGCAGGCCCGGGTCGAAGTAGAGCTTGCCGCCGTAGGCCCAGACCCACTCGGGATGCACGCGCGCGGGATGCTCGGGCACGAGCCTGGCCGGGTCGGCCTGCATCGAGACGCGGTACGGGTTGAACCACGCGTGCAGCTCGAGGTTGCGCCGGTGCGCCTCGTCGACGATGAAGGCGAGCGGGTCGTAGCCCGGGTCGCCGCCCTGCACGCCCGTGAGGTACTGCGACCACGGCTCGAGCGGGCTGGGCCAGAACGCGTCGGCGGTCGGCCGCACCTGCACGAACACCGCATTCAGGCGGAACTGCTCGGCGACGTCGAGCCAGTGCAGGAACTCGGCCTGCTGCGCCTCGGCGCTCAGCCCGGTGCGCGAGGGCCAGTCGATGTTCACGACCGAGGAGATCCACATCGCGCGCAGCTCGCGCTTCCGCGGCGCCATCGAGTCGGCCGTGGCACCCGGCTCGGCGGCGAACGCGGCGCCCGGCGCGAGCGTGCCGATCGTGACCGTGAAGGCGGATGCCGCGGCACCGGCGACCGCGAGGGTGAGGAACCCCCGTCGACCGAGGTCGGGCTGGTTCAGGTGGGCGTGCGCGTCGTCGAGGGGCATCGTCGATCCTCCAAGGTCGGTCCGTCTGGAAGATACTTCCATACCAAGCCGCCCTTGTGAAGAGTTGCTTCCGAGCCGCTCAGGCGTGCCGGAAGCGCACCTCCTGACCCGGGCGCAGTTGCGCCACGGCATCGAGCGACCCCGGCGCGACGACCGCGATCACCGGGTAGCCGCCCGTCACCGGGCGGTCGGCGAGCAGGATCGTCGGCCGCCCGTCGCCGGCGACCTGCATCGATCCCGGCACGGTGGCCTCGCTCAGGAGCTCGCCCGTGCGGCGGCGCTCGAGCGCGGGTCCGACGAGTCGCGCCCCGATCCGGTCGGCCTGCTCGGAGAGCCGCCACGACGACTCGAACAGCGCGGCGCCGGCGGCATCCGTGAACCAGTCGGCACGCGGGCCGGGTGTGAGCGCGAGGGTCACCGCACCGGCCGGCGGCGGGAACGCGACGTCCTGGTCGACGACGGGCACGGATGCCGCGGGCGCGGCGCCGATCTCGAGCACCTGCCCCGCGACGACCGGCTCGGGGCCGAGCGCGGCGAGCGTGTCACGAGAACGGGATCCGAGCATGGCGGGCACGTCGAGGCCGCCGCGCACGGACAGCACGAAGCGGATGCCGCGTACGGCCGTGCCGAGCTCCAGCACCGCGCCGGAGCGGGCCCGCGCCGCCGTGTAGGGCGGCACCGGGCGTGCGTCGAGCGAGACGGGGCCCCACGCGCCGGTGACCGCGAACCACGCCTCGCCGTCGAACCGCGCACGGAAGCCGCCGACGAGGAGCTCGAGTGCGGCGGCGCCGTCGGGGTTGCCGACGAGACGGTTCGCGAGGGTGAGTGCGCCGCGGTCGAGCGCACCGGATGCGGCGACGCCCAGGTGTGCGAGGCCCGGTCGACCGAGATCCTCGACCAGCGCCGACGCGCCCGGGTGCTCGACGTGGAGGCGGGTCATCCCGTGCCGATCGCCTCGAAGCGCACGCGACGGCCGGGTGCGAGGAGCGCCGGCTCGTCGGACTCGGGGTTCCAGAGCGGCGCCTCCGTGCGGCCGATGAGCCGCCAGCCGCCGGGACTCTGCCTGGGGTAGACCCCGCCGAAGGTTCCCGCGAGCGCCACCGCACCCGCGGGCACGCGAGGGCGCGGCGCGGCGAGACGGGGCACCTCGAACGGCCAGTCGTCGCTCACGAGGTAGCCGAACCCCGGCGCGAAGCCGATGAACGCGACCCGCCACTCGATCGACGAGTGCCGGGCGACGAGCGCCTCCGTCGAGGTCGCGAGGAGGGTGGCCGTCGCCGCGAGGTCGTCGCCGTCGTAGGCGACGGGGATGGTGACGGGATCGGCCGCTGCGCCCGCCACGCGCGAACCCGCCTCGGCGGGGATGCGCCGCACCCAGGTCGCCGCGGACTCGAGCGGGATGCGTGCGGGGTCGATCGACACGAGGATGGTACGAGCGGCGGGCACCAGTTCCACGACGCCGGGCCGCAGGTCGGCGGCGAGCGCGTCGTGCAGCGCGAGCACCTCCTCGAGCGAGTCGCACTCGACGAGCAGGGCGGTTTCGCCGCTCGGCAGCAGGCGGCGGCTCATGCGAACGCCCGGATCTCGACGCGGGCCGCTTCGAGCGCGTCGCGCACCGCGCGGGCCATCGCGACGGCGCCGGGGGTGTCGCCGTGCAGGCAGAGGGAGTCGGGGACGAGCTCGACGCGGCTGCCGTCGTCGGCCGTGATCCCGCCGGTCTCGGCGAGCTCGAGCGCGCGGTCGGCGGCCGCAGCGGGGTCGTCGACGACGGCGCCGGGCTCGCCGCGCGGCACGAGCGAGCCGTCGGCGAGGTAGCCGCGGTCGACGAAGGCCTCGCGGGCGAAGCGCAGGCCCGCGGCATCCGCTGCCCGCTCGAGCGCGCTCGACGGCGGGCCGAGCAGGGGCAGGGTCGGGTCGTAGCGCGCGACCGCCTCGGCGAACGCATGCGCCGCGGGCTCGTCGGCCGCGAGGCGGTGGTAGAGCGCCCCGTGCGCCTTGACGTAGCGCACGCGCAGGCCCGAGCCTCGGGCCACGCCGTCGAGCGCGCCGAGCTGCGCGAGGAGCTCGGCGGCGATCTCGGCGGGGCTCGTGTCGAGCGCGCGTCGCCCGAAGCCCACGAGGTCGCGATAGCCGGGATGCGCCCCGAGCGCGACCCCGTGCCGGGCGGCGCGCCCGACGCTCTCGGCCATCGTGAGGGGGTCGCCTGCATGGAAGCCGCACGCGACGTTCGCGCTCGAGACGACGGCGAACATCGCCTCGTCGTCGCCGACGCGCCAGGCCCCGAAGGACTCGCCGAGGTCGCTGTTCAGGTCGATCACCGGCTGCATCCTCCCATTCTGCCGAAGCATCGCGCAGACTGGGACGGGGAGGTCGGATGCGGCACGCGGCATGCACCGGGGGCGGGCCCGGCCGCCCGCGCTCCCGGCACGGTTGCACGCACCGCGGCCGTCGCAGCCGCCGCCCTCTCCCTCATCCTCACCGGATGCTTCGCGCCCGCGCCCGAGCGCAGCCCGCTGCCCTCGACGCCGCCCGGCACGCCCTCGCCGGCGCCGACCTCCGCCCCGCCGACGCCGACGGGCCCGCCGCCCGTGCTGGTGCCCGCCGGCGGGGTCGAGGTGGTGGCCCAGGGACTCCGGGCGCCGTGGTCGATCCTGCGACTGCCGACGCGGCGGGGTGCTCGTGAGCGAGCGCGACACCGCGAACGTCGTCGAGGTGCTGGGCGACGGGTCGCTGCGGGTCGCCGCGACCGTGCCGGGGGTCGTGCCGGGCGGCGAGGGCGGTCTGCTCGGGCTCGCCTTCCACCCGGGCGACGGCGATCGACCGCCCTACGTCTACGCGTACTTCACCGCGGCATCCGACAACCGCATCGTGCGGATGCCGCTCACCGGTGCGCCAGGCTCGCTCGGCCTCGGCCCGGCCGAGGACGTGCTCACCGGCATTCCGAAGGCGAGCAACCACAACGGCGGGCGCATCGCGTTCGGGCCCGACGGCTTCCTCTACGCGACGGCCGGCGACGCCGGCAACCGCGACGCGGCGCAGGACCCGGGGTCGCTCTCGGGCAAGATCCTGCGGATGACGCCCGAGGGGCGGCCCGCGCCCGGCAACCCGTTCGACAACCGCACGTGGTCGTTCGGGCACCGCAACCCGCAGGGGCTGGCGTGGGATGCCGCCGGCGACCTGTGGGCGGCGGAGTTCGGCCAGGACTCGTGGGACGAGCTGAACCGCATCACCCGCGGCGCCAACTACGGGTGGCCGATCGTCGAGGGGCAGGCGGGCGACTCCCGGTTCGTCGACCCCGCGATGCAGTGGACGACCGCCGAAGCCAGCCCGAGCGGCCTGGCGATCGTCGGCGACACCCTCTTCCTCGCCGCGCTGCGCGGCGAGCGGCTGTGGTCGGTCGCGCCGGCCACCTCGGGGGCGCCGCTCGCGTCGACGCCGTGGTTCACGGCCGAACTCGGGCGGCTCCGCGACGTCACGGCGGGGCCGGACGGCGAGCTCTGGTTCATCGGGAACAACACCGACGGGCGGGGAGCGCCGTCGCCCGGAGACGACCGGCTCTTCCGCGTCGGCTCGCGCCGGCGTGACGAATCGCCGGTCGGAGGGCGGTTCCACGCCGAGAAACGCTCCCCGTTCGGGGGACACCGCCTCCCCCAAACGGCGCGCGGGCGGGTCTATTCTCATCCCATGGCGGATCTCGAGCGGGTGCGACGGTGGGCCGATGCGCTCATCGTGCTGCACCTCGATCCCGACGTGTGGAGCTTCGGCTTCGACAACGCGAAGAAGCGCGCGGGCCTCTGCAACTACACCGCGAAGCACATCTCGGTGTCGCGGTACCTCGCCGTCCGGTACGACGACGACGAGATCCACCAGATCCTGCTGCACGAGGTGGCGCACGCCATGGCGGGCCCACGGGCCGGTCATGGGCCGAAGATGGGCGACCATCGCCATGGACCTCGGCTACATCGGCCGCCGCACGCACGACGGCGAGGTCGCACACGAGCTCGCGCCGTGGGTGGGGCGATGCCCCGCGGGCCATGAGCATTTCCGCTACCGTGAACCCCATCGCCCCCTGAGCTGCGGACTCTGCCGCCGCGGATTCGACCGGGCGAACCTCATCGTCTGGCGTCATCGCGAGATCACGTCGGCGGTGCGGAGGCGGGCCGCGAGCGCGGCCGCCGGCTGATCCGCAGCGGGCAGCCGGGCCTCCGGGCACATGCCGATCGACGCATGGGTCGGGCCGAGGCGGGCGGATGCGGCCGCCGTAACCGGCTAGGATGGTTTCATGCCCGTCTCCACCGTGTCCATCCCCGTCGGGCAGTGGCTCACCTCCGCGGAGGGCACGCGTTGGTGGTTCGACTCGGGCTCGTTCGCCCTCGACTTCGCCTACACGGGCACGATCGGCGGCAACCCCGCGTGGGAGCGGCTGCACGTCCCCGACGACCTCACCGCGTGGCTCCGCGAGCGGTTCCCCGTCGCGGTGGGCGCCGCCCGGTCGCGCGACCTGTTCGACGCGGTCTCGCTGCGCGACACGATCGGGCGCATGGCGCGGGCCGCGGCGCACGGCGAGGCGGCTCGCTCCGCCGACATCGACCTGGTCAACCTCTACGCCGCGACCCCCGACATCCCGCCGGCGCTGGTCGGCGGCTCGCGGCAGGCCGGTCGCTCGGTGCAGACCGTCGGACAGGCGCTGTCGACGATCGCACGCGACGCGGTGGACCTCTTCGACCCGGCGAACGACGGCCGCATCCGCGAGTGCAGCGGCGGCGACTGCGAGTTCGTCTACCTCGACACGTCGCGCGCGGCCACGCGACGCTGGTGCTCGATGCAGCGCTGCGGCAACCGCGCGAAGGTGCGTGCCCACCGCGCGCGCAAGGCCGTTCGTTCCGCGGCCTGACCGACCGCCCGGATCAGGCCAGGAACACGCCGTCGCGCAGTTCGGGCACCACGCGGGTCACGTCGCGTTCGGTCGCGAATCGCACGTCGGCGCGGAAGCCCTGCTCGACGAGCTCCATCGCGCTGCCCGACGCGCCGATGAGGTGCGTGGCCGCGTGCCGGAGCCCTTCGAACGCCGCGCACGCGACGGCCGCCTCGGGCGAGGTGTGGTCGATGCCGAGGCCGATGAGCGCGTCCACGATCGCGCCGGCAGCCAGCTGGTCCTCGATCGCGAACCGGATCGCCTCGTCGACGCCGGCACCGCCGGGCGCGGGCGAGGTCCGCTCCCCCGCCGCGACGATCGCGACGATGGTGCGCTCGCCGCGCTCCTCCTGCAGGGCGAGGATGCGCTCCGCGACCGCCGTGCGATTGCGCAGGGCTCCCGCGAGCACCACGACGTCGCGGCCGTCGAGCGAGGCGGCGATCGCACTGCCGTTCGGAGACGGGAGCACGACCGGCCCGTCGAGCTCGTCGACGGCCTCGTCGCCGGTGAAGCTCGTCGGGGAGAGCGAGGGTCCCGGCTCGCCGCGGCGACCGGCCACGGCACCGCCGAGTCGCTCGGCGAGCGCTGCCGCACCGGCCGCATCCCCTGCCGGCCAGGGCGCGACGGGAACGCCGCGCTCGGCCGCGGCCACGACCGCCGTGGTGAACGACAGCACGTCGACGACGACCACCACGTGGGCACCCGGCAGGACGCGTTCGGCGCCCGCGGCGCCCCAGTCGAACCGGACCTGGTACCTGGCCTGACCGAACGGCGCGCTCGAATCGTTCACCGCGACAGGCTAACGCCCGCCGTCGGCGCGCGCCGACCGGCGTCCGCGAAGATGACGAAGCGCGTCCGCTACCGCCCGTCGCCCATCGTGTCGTAGGCGGCGAGCGCCTCGGCGTCACTCGCCCGCGACGTCGCCCGGCGTGCGGCATCGAGCGCGGCCACGGGATCGGGCTCCTGCCGGGCGATCACGAGCTGGCGCTCGGCCTCGGCGAGCCGCGTGCGGGCGTCCGCGCCGATGCGGGGACCGCCGCGCTCGATGGCGGCGTGGGCGACGCGCAGCTGGCTCTCCGCGATCGCCATCGCGCCGCCGAGCGCACCGCGCGCGCCGTCGAGCCGCCCCTGCGCGTTCCGCGCCGCGGCCCGCGCCACCTCGAGGCGATCCCGTGCGGCGCGAAGGCGGTCGCGCTCGGCGAACGGGTCACCTGCGACCTCCGCGCGGGCGGCCATCACGGCCGACGCATCCCCGACTGCCGCGCCGAGGGCCGCACCCGCGTCGGCGTCGTCCTGCGCGTCGCGTTCCGTCCGCGCGGCGACGAGCTCGGCGTCGAGGGCCGCCGCCTCCGCTGCGGCATCCGCCTGCGCGGCCGCCAGCTCGAGCTCGATGCCCTCGATGGCGGCGAGGTCGCGTCCGGCGCGGTCGAGCCGGTCGGCGACCGTCGCGAGAGCGTCGGCTGCGGGCTCGGACCCCGCGAGCCGCCGCTCGGCGTCGTCGAGCGCCGCGGTCGCCTCGGCGAGCGCAGCATCGACCCGAACGGATGCCGCGTGCGCGCTGCCGAGGGCCGACGGCGCGAAGCGCGTGCCGAGCCGCTCGATCGCCGCCGTCGCGCCGGCGCGTCGATCTGCGAGACCCGCGGCATCCTCCCGGAGTGCCGGCAGGTCGGCGCCCACCCCGCGCTCGGCTCGCCGCCGGGCGGCGAGCGCCGCCTCCGTCTCGTCGATCGCACCCAGCGCGGACTCGCACAGGTCGACGATGCGGGCGCTCCACGAACGACGCTCCGCCGCGGTGTCGCGATGGGCGTCGTCGAGCCGCTGCTGCAGGAGGAACGCCTCGCGCAGCCGCGCCCGCGCGGTCTCGAGCGCGTCGCGCACGTCGCGGGCGGTGGCCGCGCCGAACTGCGCCTCGGCGAACGCCACCTCGCGATCCGCCTCCCGCACGGCGGTGTCGGCCTGCACGATGAGGCCCTTCGCCCGCACCTCGAGGGCCCGGCCGACGTCGAGCGCGGCACGCTCGCGTCGTGCACCGAGGCGGCGGAGCCCGACGACGCCGCCGGCGATCGCCACGGCCGCGGCGCCGAAGACGAGGAGGGAGGGCAACCACCAGAGTCCGTCGGCCATGTGCCGGAGTCTAGGACGTGCCGGTGCGTCGCGGCTGGGCGCCTGCGCGATGCGCCGGGAGGGCGCCCTGCCGGGTCCGGGCCCGACACGCCGGGCCGTGAATCCGCCGGGATCATTGGCATGCGGCATCCGGGAGTCCTACTCTCGGCACATGCGAGTGCTGCTGAAACTCACGCTCGAGTGCACGCCGGATGCCGCGTGGCGGGCGCTGCGGAGCCCGGCCGTGCTGCGCGAGGTGGTGGCCCCGTGGCTCGACTTCTCCTCGCTCGAGGCCGAGGGCCTGCCCACCACGTGGCCGGAGGGGACGCACCGCGTGCGCGCCCTCGCCTTCCGCCGCTTCCCCGCGGGCGACGAGCTCGTCGACGTGAGCTATCCGGGCGGCCTGCCGACCGGGGTGCGGATGCTCCGAGACGGCGGCGGCGCGCTCACCGGCCCGCTGGCCGTCTTCGACCGCTGGGACCACCGCATGGCGGTCTCCGCGCTGCCCGGCGGGCGAACGCTCTACCGCGACCAGCTCCTCGCCGACGCCGGCGCGCTCGACCTGGTGGCGTGGTATCCGACCTGGGCGTTCTGGCAGTGGCGCGGCATGCGCCTGAGGCAGCTCGCTCCCGGATGGTCGTACGACCCGCCGGGCACCGCGGACGCCGCCGCGGCCGCCGGCGCGACGACGGCCGATGTCGTCGGAGCCTCAGCGTGACCGACACGATCGGCTCACTCCAGCTCGCGGACTGGCGGCGCCGGGTGTTCGGGCTCTACGCGGGCGTGCGGCAGCTCAGCGTGCACGACCCGGCCGCGGGCCACGAGCTCTGGAAGTCGGGGCGCGACGAGCTCTTCGCGGGGCATCCGCAGTCGCCGCTGCTGCCCGACGACCGGGCCCGGTTCACGGGGCTCACGGTGCCGCGGTACGACCCCGACTGGCGGTTCGAGCTCGAAGTGCGACGCACCGAGGAGCCGGTGCGCATCACCGTCGACAGCGCGACCGACGGACCGATCCCGTTCTCGCTCGTCGGCACGGTGCGCATCCCGTACCTCGGCACGCTCGACGTGTGGCGGCTCACCGGCTACGGCGGCGGCCTGTTCGTGCCGGTCAAGGACGGCCTCGCCGGCGTCCCCGGCGGCACGTACGGCGGAGGGCGGTACCTCCTCGACACCGTGAAGGGCGCCGACCTCGGGCCCGGAGCCGACGGCGACAGCCTCGTCATCGACTTCAACTTCACCTACAACCCGTCGTGCGCCTACGACCCGTCGTGGTCGTGCCCGCTCGCACAGCCGGGCAACACGCTCCGCGAGGAGGTCCCCGTCGGCGAGCGGATGCCGCGCTGAGCACCGGTTTCGAGACGGCGCTTCGCGCCTCCTCAACCCGCAGTGTTCGAGACGGCGCTTCGCGCTTCCTCGACCCGCAGGTGTTCGAGACGGCGATTCGCGCCTCCTCCACCCGCACGCAGGGTCCGCCCAGCGGCATCCGCTATGCTGGCCCATGGCGAGCGCGATGAACGCGCCGCCTGCGTCGTAGAAACGCTTCCGGGTACCACTTCCTCGTGGAGGGGCCCGTTGACTCATACGGCGAACGGATGCGCCGACCGGCGCCTTCGCCATTCCCATCGCCGGGTCCCGATCTCGCCGCTGCGCGGCGCCTCGACCAGTGATGGTTCCCTGCCCGAAAGGCACCAGTGACCGACACCACCTTCAGCACGCTCGGCGTGCCCGCCCCGCTCGTCGCGGCCCTCGCCGCCGACGGCAAGACCGCCCCGTTCCCGATCCAGGTCGACACCCTGCCCGACACGCTCGCCGGACGCGACGTGCTCGGCCGCGGCAAGACCGGCTCGGGCAAGACCCTCGCGTTCGCCATCCCGATGGTCGCCCGCCTCGGCGGCGCGCTCGCCGGCGGCAAGCGCCGCCCCGGCCGCCCGCTCGGCCTCGTGCTCGCGCCGACCCGCGAGCTCGCCACCCAGATCGACGCGGTGCTCGCACCGCTCGCCGCCGCCTACGGCCTGAAGACCACCACGATCTTCGGCGGCGTCAGCCAGAAGCGCCAGGTCGACGCGCTCCGCGCCGGCGTCGACATCGTCGTCGCCTGCCCCGGCCGCCTCGAGGACCTCATGAAGCAGGGCTTCGTGACGCTCGACGCCGTCGAGATCACCGTGCTCGACGAGGCCGACCACATGGCCGACCTCGGCTTCCTGCCCGGTCGTCACGCGCATCATGGACAAGACCCCGCAGGGCGGCCAGCGCCTGCTGTTCTCCGCCACGCTCGACAACGGCGTGGACAAGCTCGTCAAGCGCTTCCTGCAGAACGAGGTGCTGCACTCGGTCGACGAGGCCACCTCGCACGTCGCCGCGATGACCCACCACGTGTTCGAGGTCGACGACGTCGACGCGAAGAACGACCTCGTGAAGACCCTCGCGTCGGGCACCGGCCGCCGCATCCTCTTCATGCGCACCAAGCACCACGCGAAGAAGCTCGCGAAGAAGCTCACCGAGCAGGGCATCCCCTCGGTCGACCTGCACGGCAACCTGTCGCAGCCGCAGCGCGACCGCAACCTCGCCGCGTTCGGCGACGGCTCGGTCAAGGTCCTCGTCGCCACGGATGTCGCGGCGCGCGGCGTGCACGTCGACGACGTCGAGCTCGTCATCCACGTCGACCCGCCCATGGAGCACAAGGCGTACCTGCACCGCTCGGGCCGCACCGCCCGCGCCGGCAGCGAGGGCGACGTCGTCACCGTGTGCCTGCCCGCGCAGAAGCAGGACCTGAAGACGCTCCTCCGCAAGGCCGCGATCACGGTGACGCCGCAGCGCGTGACCGCGTCGTCGCCCGCCGTGACGACGCTCGTCGGCGACGTCGCGCCGTACGTCAAGCCCGCGCCGCGCGAGCAGCAGGCGCAGGGCGGCGGCCGCTCGCAGGGCGCGAACGCGCAGCGCAAGCGCGCCGCCCGCGAGGGCCAGCAGGGCCAGGGCCGCGGCCGCGGTCGCAGCGCCGGCCAGGCGGATGTCGCTCCCGCGACGCCGCGTCGCGACCGGTCGGGCCGCCCCGCCGAGACGAAGGCGCACGCCCCGAAGCAGGGCGCGGGCCACAGCCGCGGCGCGCAGACCTCGGGCGCGCAGCGCGGAGGCATCCGCTCGCTCGACCGCGAAGCAGCCGCTCCGCGTCGGCAGCCTCGTCTCGCCGTCGCGCAGCAACCGCACGAACCGTCGCGCGCAGGGCTGACGCCCGAGCGCATGCCGGAGGCCCCGCCGACCTGATGGTCGACGGGGCCTTCGCGTTCCGCGTCCCGGTCGGCGCTCGCCCGATTTCGCCTCGCGCGCCGGCTGGCTTAGCCTCTTGACATGAGCACCGATGTTGTTGCCGAGGTCGTCGTCCGTCCCATCCGCGATTCCGACGTGGAGGCGCTGGGCCGCGTCCACGCCACCTGCTGGCACGAGACCTACGACCACCTGATCAGCGCAGCCGCATTCGAGCACCTCTCCCCGCGCCGCATGGCCGAGCTGTGGACGCACATGGCCGCCCGCGGCGAGGAGTACAACCAGTTCGCCGCCCTCGTCGACGGCGAGATCGTCGGCTTCGTCGGCTCCGGCCCCGCACGCGACGAGAACCCGCCGCGCGAGCGCGAGCTCTACTTCATCTACCTCCTCGACGCCTACCACGGCACGGGCATCGGACAGAAGCTCTTCGACGCCGCCGTCGGCGCCGACCCCGTGTACCTCTGGGTCGCGTCCGACAACCCGCGCGCGCACCGCTTCTACGAGCGCAACGGCTTCGTCGTCGACGGCGCCGACCAGCACGTGCCGTTCCTCGGCGAGGAGATCCACGAGGTTCGCCTGGTCCGCTGAGGCGCGGGCCCCGGCCCCGGGGGTTCCCGTCGTCGGAGGTCGTCGCTAGCGTGAGGCAGGTCGGCGGCGTTCGCCGACGGATGCCACGGGAGGACCTCCGATGACCGACGCCACCACGCACCCCGCCCTCGTCGCGCTCGCCGGCCGGCTCGGCGAGCGGCTCGCGCTGCCGGGCGACCCCCGGTGGGACGAGGTGCGCTCGCCCTGGAACCTGGCGATCGACCAGCATCCGGTGGCGGTCGCGGCGCCCGCCGATGTCGCAGAGCTGCAGGAGCTGCTCGCCGCGGCCCGCGCCGACGGGCTCGAGCTCGCCGTGCAGCCGAGCGGGCATGGGGCATCCGGCACCCTCGACGGCACGGTGCTCGTGCGCACGGCGGCGTTCGACGGCATCGAGGTCGACGCTGCGGCTCGCGTCGCGCGCATCGGCGCGGGTGCGAAGTGGGGTCAGGTGCTCGATGCGCTCGCCGGCACGGGGCTCGTCGCGATGCCGGGCTCGAGCGTCGTGGTGAACGCGACGGCGTTCACGCTCGGCGGCGGCCACTCCTGGTTCGGCCGGGCCCACGGCTTCGCCTCGAGCTCGCTTCGGGCCGTGGAGCTGCTCACGGCCGACGGCCGCCACCGGTGGGTGCGCGATGCCGACGATCCCGAGCTGATGTGGGCGCTCCGCGGTGCGGGCGGCGCGTTCGGCATCGTCACCGCGATCGAGGTCGACCTGCATCCGGCACCGGTCATCACGGGCGGCCGCCTCGTCTTCGCCCCGACGGATGCCGCGGCGGTCTTCCGCGCGGTCGTCGAGGCGGGCCGCGACGCCCCGAACGCGCTCGCGCTGCACGCCGGCGTCGTACGCATCCCCGACATCCCGCAGGCTCCGGCCGAGCTGCGCGGACAGACCATCGTGACGGCTGAGTTCGCCGAACTCGGCGCGTCCGACGAGGCGCGCGCGATCATCGACCGCATCCGGAGCGCCGGCACCCTGGTCGCCGACACCATCGGCACCGTCGCCGTCGAGGACCTCGGCAGCATCGCCGAGGAGCCTACCGACCCCTCCCCCGGCTTCAGCTGGTCGGTGTTCGCCGACCTCGACGACGACTCCCTCGACGCCCTGTTCGCCGCGTGGGAGTCGCCCGCCGTGCAGCCGATCATCGGCCTCTCGCTGCGGGTGCTCGGCGGCGCGCTCGCGGCCGAGCCCGCTCGTCCCGGCATCGCCGGCGCGGTCGCCGAGCCGCACGTGCTGAGCGGGCACGCGATCGGCGTGCCGGCCGCGGCCGAGGCGGTGCGGGAGGGCTACGCGGCACTGCAGTCGTCACTCGGGCGCGCGGCATCCGACCGCACGTTCTGCACGTTCCTCGCGCCGCGCGTCGGCTACACCGGCGCCTACGCAGAGTCCGATGTGGCGCGCGCCGCGAACGTGAAGGCGACGATCGACCCCGAGGGCCGGTTCCGCGGCAACCGCGCGTTCGCGTGAGCGGGGTCGCGCTACGGTGATCCGATGAGCATCCCCGTCATCCTCGACGTCGACACCGGCGTCGACGACGCCCTCGCCATCCTGTTCGCGGTGCGGCATCCGGGGCTCGACGTGCTCGGCATCTCGTGCGTAGCCGGCAACGCCCCGCTCGCCCAGGTCGTCGACAACACCCTGCGCGTGCTCGATGCGGCCGGTGCGCCCGAGATTCCCGTCGCGGCCGGCGCCGCGCGGCCGCTCCTCGAGCCGGCGCGCGCCGCGCGGCACGTGCACGGCGCCGACGGCCTCGGCGGTCTCGCCCTGCCGATGACGTCGCGACGGCCCGAGCCGGTCGGCGCGGTGGAGCTCATGCGCGGGCTCATCCTCGAGCACGAGACGCCCGTGACCCTGGTCGCGCTCGCGCCGCAGACCAACCTCGCACTGCTGCTGCGCACCTACCCCGAGGTCGCCGCCAACCTCGAGCGCATCGTGTTCATGGGCGGGTCCGCGAGCGTCGGCAACGCCACCGCCGTCGCCGAGTTCAACGTGTGGCACGACCCCGAGGCCGCCGCGATCGTGCTCGACGCGAACGTGCCGACGTACATGTACGGGCTCGACGTGTTCAACCGGGTCGCCGTCGCCCACGACGTGGCCGTGGCACTCGAACACGGCATCGATCCGCTCGGGCGCGTCGTCGGCGCGTTGCTCGGCCACCGGGTCGCGCTCTCCGAGGACGAGCACGCCGAGTACACGGGCCTCATCGGCGACGCCGGTGCGGTCTGCTCGATCGTCGATCCGCTCGCGCTCCGCACCGAGGTGCGACCGGTGCGCGTGGAGCTCGCCGGGTACGGGCGCGGGCAGACGCTCGTCGACCTGCGCACGTTCGCCGGAGAGGACATGGTGCACGGACTCGCCGGCGAGTGGACGAAGGTCGAGGTCGCGCTCGAGGTCGACGCCGGCCGCATCGCCGGCCTGTTCCTCGACACGCTCGGCCTCGGCGAGTCCGACCGGGCGCGCGCTTAGCGGAGCGCGCCCACCGAGGCGAGAGCCTGCTTCAGGAGCAGGCCGCGTCCGCCCTCCATCTCCGCCGCGATGGCGTCGGACACTGCTTCGGCCGGGGTCATCCACGTCACCTCGAGCGCGTCCTGGCGCGGCTCGCACGTGCCCGTGACGGGCACGACATAGGCCAGCGACACGGCGTGCTGCCGCTCGTCGGTGAACGGCGAGATGCCGGGCAGCGGAAAGTACTCGGCGACGGTGAACGGCACGGGGCTGGCCGGCAGGAGCGGGAAGGCCATGGGCCCGAGGTCCTTCTCGAGGTGGCGGAAGAGCGCGTCGCGGAGCGTCTCGCCGTACATCACGCGGCCCGAGACGAGCGTGCGGGTCATCTCGCCGACCGCGTTGGCGCGCAGGAGCACGCCGGCCTCGGTGACCTGCCCGAGCCCGTCGACCCGCACGGGCACGGCCTCGACGTAGAGCAGCGGCAGCCGACCGCGCACCTCGGCGAGCTCGAGGTCGGTGAGCCAGCCCGGGTTCGCCGGCGGACGCGCGGCGGGCTGGTCGTCGGGATTCCAGTCTGGGTCCGGGGTGCGCACGCTCATGTCTCGATTCTGCCTCACCTGCCTCCGCGCGCCCATGCCGGGCGGTCGTGCGGCTCGTCCTGCGACGGTCGGGCGGTCGGGCGGTGGGCGGCCGGCGGCCGCGCGGATGCGTCGCGACGGTGCGGGAGCGGTCACGACGGTGGCGGGTACGCTCGAAGACGGGCGCGTGAGGTTCCGGCCGGCTCGCGGCATCCGCTCGCCCGGAGCGGAGGTCCCATGCCCGAGGTGCGCGTCGATGATGAGGCGGTGCTCTGGTCCGCCTCCGAGGCGGATCGCGCGGGGCGCCCCTTGCTGATCCTGCTGCACGGGTACAACTCGCACGAGGGCGACCTGTTCGGGCTCGCCCCCTACCTGCCGCTCGAGCCCGCCATCGCATCGCTGCGTGCGCCGCTCGCGTCCGACTACGGGTACGCCTGGTTCCCGCGCGTCGTCGACGACGAGACGGGCGACGTCGGATTCGCCGGCGCGGAGCAGACGGCCGAGGCGATCATCGCCTGGCTCGACCGCGCGGCGCCGGGTGCGACCTCCGTGGGGCTGCTCGGCTTCTCGCAGGGTGCCTCGATGGCCCTCGAACTGCTGCGGCGCGCGCCCGAGCGCTTCGCGTTCGCGGTCAACCTCGCGGGATTCGCGCTGCCCGGCGAACGTGCGGGCGACGAGCGGATGTCGCAGCTCGCGCCGTACGTGTTCTGGGGTCGCGGCGCGGCCGACGAGGTGGTGCCCGCGCGCATGATCGAGCACACCCAGATGTGGCTGCCCGCGCACACCACGCTCGACGAGCGCATCTACGAGGGCATCGGGCACTCCGTGTCCGACCGCGAGCTCGCCGACGTGTCGGCGTTCATCCGCGGCCGGTACGCGCCCGCTGCATAGGCCGGGCCGCAGGCCCAGCGGTCGGCCACCCGGGCCGGGCCGCGGGGTCGTCAGACGCCCGCCCCGCCTCCGCCGCCGCCCGACTGGCGCGCCGCACGCTCGGCGTCGCGCTCGGAGACACGGCGCTTCTCGGACCGCACCGCGGCCTGCGTCGCGCGCTCCTGCACCAGCCACTGCGGCGGCGCCGCGAGCAGCGCCTTGATCTCGGCGGTGGTGAGCGGCTCGGTCACCCCGCCGCGGGCGAGGCCGGAATTCGAGACGCCGAGCTTCGCGGCGACCACGGTGCGCGGGTGCGGACCCTCACGGCGCAGCACCTGCAGCCACTCGGGCGGGTCGGCCTGGAGCGTGCTCAGTTCGTCCCGGGTGACGACGCCCTCGCGGAAGTCCGCGGGCGCCGCCTCGAGCAGGATGCCGAGCTTCTTGGCAGCGGTCTCGGGTTTCATCGACTGGGACTGGCTCACCCTCACACCGTAGCCCGTCGTGCGGCATCCGCCCACCGGTCGCGAACCCGCCGAATGCGGTCCCAGGCGCTCGCTAGGCTGTCTGCAGGCCGGGACCGGCCGCACACGGGACGGGGGCGCTGTGACGCTGAGGCTCCGCTATGTCGCCGGGGTGAGCCCCGCGAAGTGGCTGCGCGTCTGGGCGGATCGACGGCCCGACCTGCCGATCGAGGCGGCCCGCGTCGAGCAGCCCGACCAGCTCACGGCGCTCCTCGACGGTGAGGCGGACGTCGCCTTCGTGCGGTTGCCCGTCGACGACGCCGGCCTCCACACGATCCCGCTCTGGGACGAGGTCGCGGTGGCCGTCCTGGCCAAGGACCACCCCCTCGCCGAGGCCGAGTCGCTCACGCTCGCCGATCTCGAAGGCGACCCGGTGGCCCCGGTGCAGCCCGACACGGCGATGACCATCGAGCTCGTCGCCGCCGGCACGGGCCACGCGATGGTGCCGCACGGCGTCGCCCGGCTCCATCACCGCCGCGACGTCGTCGCAGTGCCGGTCACGGATGCCGCGCCGACGAGCATCGCGCTCGTGTGGCGTGTCGAGCGCGACGACGCCGACATCCAGGAGTTCGTCGGCGTGGTGCGCGGACGCACGACGCGCAGCTCACGCGGCGACGCCGAAGCCGCGGAGCCGGCACCCGAGAAGACGGCGAAGTTTGCCAAGGGCGGCGGTTCGACCTCCGCCAAGGGGGGCGGCGGCAAGGGCGGCGGCTCGAAGTCCACCGGGGCGTCGAAGTCGCGACGCGGGGCATCCGCTCGTACCGGGCGCGGCGTCCGCAAGCGGGGAGGACGCGGGCGATGAAGCCATACCTCTTCCTCTCGGCCAGGCCCGAGGTCGAGGCGGTCGGACCGGAGTACGAATCGGTGCGCCGCGCCATGGGCGTCGACGCCGCCCGGCTGGAGCACCTGCGGCTCGACGTCGAGACCATCGACCACGACTTCGCCATCGACGCCTACGCCGGCGTCGTCGTCGGCGGCAGTCCCTTCAACGTGACGACGCCCGAGTCGTCGAAGCATCCGGTGCAGCGACGCGTCGAGGCCGACCTCGCGCGCGTCGCCGAGGCCGCGCTCTCTCGCGACCATCCACTGCTCTTCACCTGCTACGGCATCGGCGTGCTCACGCGCGTGCTCGGCGGCACGATCGGTACGCTCCACGGCGAGCAGACCGCCGCAGTCGAGATCACCCTCACGACCGAGGGGGTCGCCGACCCCCTCGTCGGGGTGCTGCCCGAGCGGTTCGAGGCCCTGGTCGGGCACAAGGAGGCCACCGAGCGGCTGCCCGACGGCGCGGTGCTGCTCGCGTCGTCGAGTGGATGCCCCGTGCAGGTGTACCGCGCCGGCCGACACGTGTATGCGACCCAGTTCCACCCCGAGGTGTCGATCGACGACTTCGTGGCGCGCGCGCAGGTGTACCGCCACCACGGCTACTTCCCGGCGAGCGAGCTGCGCGCGGTGAGCGAGCGGCTCGCCGCGGCATCCGTCACCGAACCCCAGCGGATCCTTCATCGCTTCGTGGAGCTCGCCGACGCCTGAGCCGCGCGCGCCCGGTGCCGTTCACGCGACCAGCGGCGGTGCGAACGGCGGGTACGCGCGACGCAGCACCAGCCGCTGGCCGAGCGTCCACGCGACGGTGACCAGCAGGTAGAGCGCGGCCGCGAGGGGCACGAACGCGGCGATCACGGCGGTGAGGAACTGCAGGAGCCCGATGACGCGCGACATGCCGGCCGAACCGAGCACGGCGGCGGCTCCCGTGGCGGGGTCGTCCCCCGCCGCGCCGGGCTGGGGCGGACGGAACGCCCGGCGCGTCAACTCGCCGACGAGCGCGATCGACCCGATCACGATGCCGAAGACGACGAGCGCGCCGGCGTCGAGCGTGCCAGAGGCGATCGAACCGGCGAGGCTCGAACCGAGCGGCACGCCCGCCAACTGCTGCTCGAGCAGCGCGTTCGGGTGTCCGGCGATGGTCGGCAGGATGAAGAGGGCGTAGATCACGCCGACGATCGGCGCCTGGATGAGCAGCGGCAGGCAGCCCGCCATCGGCGAGGCGCCCTCGGCGGAGTACATCGCGAGCAGCTCGCGCTGAAGCCGCTCGGGGTCGTTCGCGTGCCGGCGACGGAGCTCGGCGACCCGCGGGGCGAGCCGGGCGCGCGTGCGCTCGGCCTTCGCCTGCGAGATGCCGACCGGGATCAGGGCGGCCCGCACGAGGAGCGTGACGAGCACGACGGCCGCCGCGGCGCTCGCGGCGCCCGCCAGCGGTTCGAGGATGCCCGTGAGGGCCATGAGCACGGCGTGCGCGCCGTCGAGGAGGGCGGCGATGGGCGGGAAGGCGTAGAGGTCCATGGAAGTGTCCTTGCGGTCGAGGGATGCGGGATCCGTCTGGCCGCGGGGGCGAACCGTCGACCGGCAGGTTCGACGCCGATGCGTCGGATGCGGTCTGTGCCGTCGGGTCGCTACGCGGCCGGGATGCCGCGTCCCGGCGCCCTCGGACGCGGGCGCCCCGCCGCGTCGGGGTCGCTCTGCGCGAGGAGCCGTCCGGGGTCGGCCGTCTGCCGCAGCCGCGTCGATGCGCCGGAGCGGTCAGCCGCCACGAGCACCGGGATCGCGCGCCACGTCGTGACGACGAGGGCGACCGCGGCGGCACCGAGCGCTCCGACCAGGAGCACGGCGATGACCTGCGCGTTCGAGGCGAGCGCGATCTCGAGGGCGGCCGCGATGAGGCGCAGCAGGGCGGTGATCGGCTCGAACACGTGCCCTCCCTCCGCTCACGGCCGACGACCGTCGACGGGGCCAACGCTAGCACCGCCCCTGAACACGAACGAGCGGATGACGCGACGCCGCGTCATCCGCTCGTTGCCGTGATTCGGATCAGGTGGTGGAACTGCTCCGGTTCCGCGTGATGAGACCCCAGATCAGCAGCACGATGATCGACCCGCCGATCGCGAGCAGCCAGGTGCCGAGGTCCCAGAACTCGGTCAGGGGGCGGCCCAGGATCAGGCTGCCGAGCCAGCCGCCGAGCAGTGCGCCGACGACGCCGAGCAGCAGCGTGATGAACCAGCCGCCGGCCTGCTTGCCGGGCAGGATCAGCTTGGCGATCGCGCCGGCGAGAAGGCCGAGGATGAGGAATGCGAGGAAACTCATACATGCTCCTTCGATATGGGGTGCCCAACGAAACCACGGTACGCGGAGGCCACGCAACCCCTTGTTCTCCGGGCTGGCGGCGCGATTCACGTGATCTGCATGATGCGACCCGACGGGCACCGGCGTGTACTGACGCTGCAGCACCGCTGCCACCCGATTCCGGGACAGCTGAAGGGACCCATCATGACCGACATGACCAGCGACACCCCCGTGCTCGATCTGCTCGCACGAATGACCGCGGACTCCCTCGACGCATCCAACCTCGACCCCGAGACCCTGGTCCTGGTCCGGATCGCCGCACTCGTCGCGATCGATGCGCCGCCGGTGTCGTATGCCCTCAACCTCGAAGTCGGCGCTGAGGTCGGCCTTGACGCCGACACCGTCCGTGACGTCCTCACGGCGATCGCGCCCATCGTCGGCACGGCGCGGGTCGCTGCGGCGACCGGGAACATCGTCAAGGCACTCGCCGCCGAGATGGAGCTCGAGGACCTCGAGGTCGCACTGCTGGACGATGAGAGCAACGACTAGCTCGCCCGATCGTCGCCGGTCGGGAACCCTCCTGGCCGGCGCCGCCCTGGTGCCGGCCATGGTCATGGGAATGGCCGGCTGCATCGGGCCGACCCCGCCGCCCGAACCCTCGAGCCCCTCGCCCACGTCGCCGGAGCAGTCCGCCCAGGCCGAGGACATCGCCCAGATCGTCGAGGAGGCCATGGCCACGCTCGACCTCAAGGCGGTCATCGTGGAGGTCCAGGTCGGTGACGAGATCCTGATGACGCAGGCGTTCGGCGAGTCGATGACGGGCGTCGACGCGACGACCGACATGCACTTCCGCAACGGAGCGGTGGCGTTCTCGTACGTCAGCAACCTGCTGCTGCAGTACGTCGACGACGGGACCGTCGGCCTCGACGACACCATCGACGAGTGGGCGCCCGAGTTGCCCGAGTCGGACACGGTCACGCTGCGGATGCTGACCAACCAGACCACCGGCTACCCCGACTTCGAGACGGATCCGGGGTGGACCGCCGCATACAACGCGGATCCATTCCACGAGTTCACCTACGAGGAGCGGATCGCGTACGCGTTCAACCGGCCGCTCCAGTTCGAGCCGGGCACGAACTGGAGCTACGCGCACACGAACTTCATGATCCTCGGCCACATCCTGTCCGAGATCGGCGGCGAGCCGCTGGATGTGCTCCTGAAGGAGCGGGTGCTCGAGCCGATGGGCCTCAACGAGACCGAGGGCTACAACTCGTCGTTCGTCCCCGAGCCGGTCCTGTACGCGTTCAGCTCCGAACGGCGAGTGGCCCTCGGACTCGACCCGTCGGCGCCGTTCTACGAGGAGTCGACGTTCTGGAACCCTCGTCTGGGGCACACCCAATCGGCGGCGCGCAGACCACCACGATCTCCGACATGACCAAGACGGCGATCGCGATCGGAACAGGCGAGCTGCTGTCGGAGGAGAGCTTCCACGAGATGACCGACTCCCAGCTGATCGGGTTCGGCGAGCCACTCCCGGTGTGCGAACCGTCGTGCTTCACGCAGGTGGAGGGTATAAGTACGGCCTCGGAGTCGTGCGCTCCGGGGGCGTGGATGCTGCAGAACCCACAACTGAGCGGCTACAGCGCCGTCGAGGCGTATCTGCCGTCACAGGAGATCGCGATCTCGGTCGCCAACACCTACGAGCCGGGGGCCTTCGCATCCGACGGAACCTACGACAACTCGGCCGATCGGGTGTTCCGGATGATCGGCACCTACCTCGCGCCGGATGAGGCGCCGCCGCCCCTGCCACCCAAGAAGTGACGGTCCCGGAAGGCAGACTGGTGGTGTGAGCCGGAGCTCGTGGGTGCTGCACGTCGACCTCGACCAGTTCGTCGCGGCGGTCGAGGTGCTGCGGCATCCCGAGCTCGCCGGCAAGCCGGTCATCGTCGGCGGCCGGGGAGATCCCACGGAACGCGCCGTGGTCTCGACCGCCTCCTACGAGGCCCGCGAGTTCGGGGTCGGCTCCGGGCATGCCCCTGCGCATCGCCGCTCGCAAGGCACCCGAGGCGGTGATCCTGCCGGTGGACCACGAGGCGTACACCGCGGCATCCGAGGTGGTCATGTCGACGCTTCGGGCGCAGCCGGGAGCGACCGTGCAGGTGTTGGGCTGGGACGAGGCGTTCGTGGCGTGGCAGACCGACGACCCCGAGGCGTACGCCCGGCGGTTGCAGCAAGGCCGTGCTCGATCGGACCCGGCTGCACTGCAGTTGTCGGCATCGGCGACACCCTGGTGCGGGCGAAGGTCGCAACGGGGTTCGGCAAGCCCCGCGGCGTGTTCCGGCTCACGGCGGCCAACTGGCTGGAGGTGATGGCGATCGGCCGACCTATCGACCTGTGGGGTGTCGGCACGAAGATCTCCCGCCGTCTCGCCGGGCTCGGCATCACGACGGTCGCCGAGCTGGCCGCCGCCGAGCCCCAGAGCCTGATGGCGGAGTTCGGGCCGAGGATGGGTCCGTGGTACATCCTGCTCGGCCGAGGCGAGGGTGCCGACCTCGTCGACGACACGCCGTGGGTGGCCCGTGGGCACAGCCGGGAGACGACGTTCCAGCAGGACCTGACCGAGGGCGGCACAGGTCGACGAGGCGGTGCGGGAACTCGCCGCCCAGGTCCTCGAGGACATCGCGGCCGAGGGCCGGCCGGTGGTCGGGCTCGCACTCAAGGTGCGCTACGCGCCGTTCCTGACCAAGACGTTCACCAAGAAGGTGGCCGAGACGTTCGACCGTGACGAGGTGCTGGCCCGGGTGCTGGAGCTCGCCGGCAGGATCGAGCCCGACCGGCCGATCCGGCTGCTCGGGCTGCGGATGGAGATGCCCATGCCCGACGACGCCCGCGAGGGCCACACGCCCACACGCAGCGGATGGTGACTCCGACACGCCGCAGAGCCGGCGGGCTGCCGGTGCGCGGCGCCGTTCTCGTCGGCGCGATGCCGGTACGGTCGATCCGCCGTGTCATGGACCTCGCAGCACCGGCAGCGTGATCTCGTCGAGGATCTCCTCGACGGTGTCGGGATCGACCCGACCGCGTGAGAAGAACTCGTTGCGGATGAGGTCGAAGGGCAACGTCAGCTCCCGGGCGGAGCGCGGCCGGGCGGCCAGTTCGCCACGGTCCTCGGCGCGCGCGACCACGGTCGCGACCATCCGTTCGGGGAAGCACCTCGACGAGCTCGTCCCGGATCGTCGCGGCGAAGGCGTCGTCGCCCGCGCTCTCGGTCAAGAGGCCCCACACGACGTCGGGTGCGACGTTCGTCGCCTCCTGTGCGACCGCGGTCATGAGCGCGAGCAGGTCGCCGCGAATGGAGCCCGTGTCAGCCGGAGTGATCCGACGGTGCCTGCTCTCGAGGGCGGCGTACACCAGACGGGCCCGGTTCGGCCAACGGCGATAGAGCACCGGCTTGCTCGTTCCGGCTCGCTCGGCAACCCCTGCGATCGTCAGGCCCATGTAGCCGTGGTCGGCGAGCTCCGCCCACACGGCAGCGAAGATCGCTGCCTCCAGCACGGCGCCACGCCGTCGGGTGACGGGAGAACGGCTCATCCCGCCATCCTAAGGTACTTTGCGTATCTTCTCCCGGTGGCCTACCCTGAAGATACTCAACGTTTCCTATTGACAGGATCTCGATCATGCCCATGCCGCGTTCCTTCCGGCGAGTCGCCCGTGCCCTGAATCCGATCGTGCTTCCCATCGCGCGCCGAATGCCACCACTCGCGGTCGTGCACCATGTGGGACGCAAGACCGGGCGGCAGTACGAGAACCCGGTGATGGCGTTCGAGACCGAGGACGGATGGATCGTCAGCCTCGCGTACGGCAGCGACGTGCAGTGGGCTCGGAACCTCGATCAGGCCAGCGGTGGCGAGCTCACCCGATCCGGGCGCACGTTTCGGGTCAGCGCGGTTCGCGCCATCGCCTGGGATCGCGCCGCGCCGTCCCTCCCGGGCTGGGCCCGCGGCGTGCTGCGCTCAGCGAGCGTCGATGACTTCCTCCTGCTCACCCGCTGACGACCGCGTCGAGCGGAACGAGGCGCGCTGCGCTGCGCTGCTCCACTCCGACGGCCATTGCACCGCCGACGGCTGAGCCGTTTGGGCGGAGACCCCGCGAGGGCCCGACTCCAGCGCAGCGCTGCCCTGACGCCGCCGGATCGCGATGCGCTTCAGCTGGACTCGCGCCGAGACGGCAGCGGACCGACGCTGCCCCGCGTGCCACGAGAACCAACCACTGCCGCATCCGCTCGCTCAACGCCCGATCGAGCTGCAGCAGCCTGGCATGACTGGACACCTGGGTCCAGCGAGCATCCGTGAGGCGGCGTGGACTCACGCAGGGCGTTCTGGATCGTCCTGGTGAAGGCCGCCAGATCGATCTAGGCGTCGGTGACGAATTCGCACCTCTCTTGAGGCGACGAGACGAGCTCGGTTCCGCGCGGCAAGTCAGCTCGGCCGTAGACGGCTCGTTCTCGAGCTACGTGCACGCGGCCCTTACGTCAAGCGCGTCGTCCTTTGGAATCTGCACCGGTGCCCGTGTCGCGCCGGAGCATCACCTTTAGGTGCCTCGACGTCGGGCCGCGCGTCGGGAACCGGAGCGAACCCAGGCTGTCGGGTACCGGTCCATGCCTGGATGGCGCTGCTCATGCGGTCACTGTGGCGAGCCAGCTGGTGCTGCATGGGCTTGCGGCTTCGCCGCTCCGGGCGTCGGACTCGAGCGCCGTCACCGGTCGAGTCTTGTCGGCATGGTGGGCGCCCGGCCCGAATTCCGCGCGGCACTACGCTGCGGCGTCAACGGCGCGACCACTCCTATTGGTAATCGCGCCGGTCATCAGCGACCCGAGACGGCAGACGCCATGGTGCGTCGCCCCCTATCCAGCTCGGAGCGACGCAAATACGCTCCGGACGCCGCATCATGCGGCAGTCGAAAGGCCGTACGCATGCTCCTCTCGCCTCGAGTCGACCGTGAGGCGACCTGGACCGCGGCGTGACTCTGGCGATCGCGCTGGCTCGCTAGGCCCAAATGGCGGAACCGGCCCCAACTTCCGCGAAATTACGCGGGAGTTGGGCCTTCACGCATGGCGGTACCGGTGGGATTTGAACCCACGGTGCGCTTTCACGCACACAACTTTTCGAGAGTTGCACCTTCGGCCGCTCGGACACGGTACCGAGGACGATCTTAGACGACTCGCGCGCAAGGGCCAAAACGAGCGGATGCCCCGGCGCCCGTTCAGCGGCCGTTCAGCGTGCTCTCATACCGTCGGCGGCGTGGTGCAGTCGAGCCGAGTCCTCCGGGCGTCCCTCGTGGTCGCCGCCCTCGCGGCGGCGGGCATCGCGGCGGGGGCCGGCTGGCGGCGATTCCGCGCCCGCCTCGCCGCGAACTCGCTCGTGCTGAACGAGACGCTGCCCGTGCACTCGAAGTGGTGGCGCGACCACGCGAAGGTGCCCGGCGAGCTGCTGTACGTCGCGATCGGCGACAGCGCCGCACAGGGCATCGGCGCGAGCCGCCCCGACCGCAGCTACGTGGGCGTGCTGGCCGAGGAGATCCGATCGGTGACCGGCCAGACCGTTCGGGTCGTGAACCTCAGCGTCTCGGGCGCGACCGTCGAGCTCGCCGTGCAGGACCAGCTCCCGCGGTTCGTGAAGCTGCTCCCGACGTGGTGACCGTCGCGATCGGCGCGAACGACATCGCGGGGTGGGACCCCGCGGTGTTCGAACGCGGCATCCGCTCGATCTTCGCGGCGCTGCCGCCGCACGCCCTCGTCGCCGACCTGCCGTACTTCTACTTCCCGCACAACGAGCGCAAGGTCGCGGTGGCCAATCGCATCGTGCGCCGCGTCGCCGCCGAGCACGACCTCACCGTGGTGCCGCTGCATGCGACCACGAAGCACCAGGGCGTCACCGGCATCCTCACCCAGTTCGCGATCGACCTCTTCCACCCGAACGACCACGGCTACCGGGTGTGGGCCGACGCGTTCGCGCCCTCGCTCGCGGCCCAGCTCGTCGAACGGTTCGCGACTCCGGATGCCGCGGCTCACTGAGCCACGAGGCGTTCCACCACGAGATGTCGCCGCATCCTCGCCGAGGAAGCGTTCAGGGTACGCCCGGCGGCCACGCCGCAGCAGGGACGCCGGATGTCGGATGCCGCGGCTAGTCTCGGGGCATGGCCCGCCCGACCTCCACGTTCCGTTGCACGGAGTGCGGCTGGAGCACCGTCAAGTGGGTGGGCCGCTGTGCGGAGTGCCAGCAGTGGGGCACGGTGGTCGACGCCGCCGAGCAGACGGGCCTCGTGCGCTCGCTGCAGGCCGTCGTGCCCAGCGCCGCGCGTGCGGCACGACCGATCGGCCAGGTCGACATCGGAGCACACGGCGCACCGCCCCAGCGGCATCGGCGAGTTCGACCGCGTCCTCGGCGGCGGCATCGTCGCCGGCGCGGCCATCCTGCTCTCGGGCGAGCCGGGCGTGGGCAAGTCCACGCTGCTGCTCGAGGTCGCCGCCAGGGTGGCCGCCACCGGCCGACGCGTGCTCTACGTGAGCGCCGAGGAGTCCACGGCACAGGTTCGGCTGCGGGCGGGGCGCACGGGCGCCCTGCACGACGAGCTCTACCTCGCCGCCGAGACCGACCTCGCCACGATCCTCGGCCAGGTCGACCAGGTCGGCCCCGAACTCCTCATCGTCGACTCCGTGCAGACCGTGTCGAGCTCCCTCTCCGACGGCCTGCCCGGCCAGCCGAGCCAGGTGCGCGAGGTCGCCTCCACGCTCATCCGCGTCGCGAAGGAGCGGCAGCTGCCCGTGCTGCTCGTCGGGCACGTCACGAAAGACGGCACCATCGCGGGGCCACGCCTCCTCGAGCACCTCGTCGACGTCGTCTGCCAGTTCGAGGGCGACCGGCAGACGGCACTGCGGTTCGTGCGCGCCCTCAAGAACCGCTTCGGCCCCACCGACGAGGTCGGATGCTTCGAGATGACGGGCGACGGCATCGCCGAGGTCCCCGACCCCTCGGGCCTGTTCCTCAGCCGCTCGCGCAACGCCGTGAGCGGCACGTGCGTCACCGTCGCGCTCGAGGGCCGCCGCGCGCTCCCCGTCGAGGTGCAGGCGCTCGTCGTCTCGACGAAGGCGCCGCAGCCGCGCCGGGTCGTGAACGGCGTCGACCCCTCGCGGGTCGCCATGATCATCGCCGTGCTCGAGCGTCGAGCCGGGCTCCGGCAGCTCGGCGAGCACGACGTCTACGTGTCCACCGTCGGCGGCGTCCGGCTCGCCGAGCCCGGCGCCGACCTCGCCATCGCCGTGGCGATCGCCTCGGCCATGCGCGACCGCGCGGTGCCGCACGAGCTCGCCGCCTTCGGCGAGATCAGCCTCGCCGGCGAGGTGCGCCCCGTCACCTCCGCGAAGCAGCGCGGCAGCGAGGCACGCCGCCTCGGCTACACGACGATCCTCGACGTCGAGGCGGGCAGCGTGCGCGCCGCCGTCGAGCGCGCGATGATGGCCTCCACGTCGAGCCGCGAGCTCGAGCTCGACGCCGCGTTCTGAGCGCCCCTCCGTGGGTTGAGGAGCGCCCGCAGCGCGCGTCTCGTCTCTGTGGGTTGAGGAGCGCCCGCAGGGCGCGTCTCGAAGCCCGTGAGCTATGCCTCGAGCGCCCGCAGCAGTTCGCCCGGGGGCGCCTGCATGGGGTGCGGCCCGGCGATGTCGAGGAACACGGTCGTGATCGTCGACTCGTGGCGCCTCAGGAAGGCGCGCAACCACGCGGGGCTCTGCAGCCCGACCGCCGGCGGCAGGTTGGCGGGCTTGTTCGCCGCGTCGCTGAACAGCAGCAGCGCCACCTCGCCGGTGTTCGGGTCGCGATAGGTCCACACCTCACCGCCGTCGAGCGGCTTGTCGCGCGGGCCCGGCTTCACGAGGGGCACGACGGTGTTGCCGTGCCGCAGCGCCAGCGCGACCGCGGCGATGTCCTGTCGCTCCAGCGCCTCGGCGAGGGCCTGGGAACGGAACTCCACCGGTTCGCCCGGTCGGCCGGACTTCTTGCGCTGCGCCATGCCTCCAGCGTAACGAGCGGATGCCGCGCCGCCCGCGTTCGCCCGGCGCCCGACGCCGGGACACTCACCGTCGGCTACGACGCGCCTCCTCCTAGGCCGCCGTTCAGCAATCCGACTCGAGCGTTGAAGGTGGTCTCGATCGGAACCTCGCCCCGGCCGCGACGTGGTCGCGGGACACGGCAGGGAATCGTGCGGCGAGCCGGTCGACGACCTCGTCGACGGCGCGCGCCTCCTCTTCGGTGTTCATGGGATCTCCGCCCCGCCCGGCCGCCGGGCAAGAGCCATGGAGGTGATTCCCGGGGACGTCGCACCGGCCGCGATGCGCGCGAGGCCGGTGCGGTGACGTGGTCCTTCGCGATCGTGCCCGAGTCAGTACAGCTGGAACTGCTTGGTCGTCGACGACGGGAATCCGTCGACCGAGACCGAGAGGTGGTACGAGGCGCCACCGGCAGGAACCGACTCCCGGGGGCCCTGGCACGTCTCGACGCTCGACCTCGTGCGATCCCAGACGATCGGCACGCTCGAGCTGATCGGCACGTCAGGCGTCAGCGACACCTCGGCGTCGATCGGGTCGACCTGGCAGTCGGTCGAGAGCCAGTACACCTCTTCGCCGCTCGTGATCGTGAAGACCTGGGCCTTGGTGCCGGCGTTCAGCACGCACACGTTCTTGCCGCTGTTGGTGATGGTCACCGAGAGCTGCGGTTGCTCGCCCGCCTCGTACACCGTCTTGTCGGTGACGGCCTCGACCACCACGTTCTTCTCCGCGCACGCGTCGCCGTCGGCGGCGGTGGGCTCGGTGGGGATCGCGGTCGGCGGCGTGGTGGAACCGTCGGTCGCCGTGGGGGTGGCCGAGGGCGTGCTCGCGCCGGCGGCATCCGACTCATCGCCCTGGCTCGACCCGGGTCGCACGATGATGAGCACGATCGCGATGATCACGGCGACGAGCCCGAGCAGCACCATGAGCCGACGACGCCGGTACACCTGCGGCGGCTGTCGCCGTGCCGGTTCGGGATTCGTCGACATGCCCTCAGGGTACGGCCGGCGTGCCGATCGTCCCGTCAGCCGCTCGGCGCGCCGGACGGCCGGTCAGAGGTGCTTCAGCATGCGGGTGTTGCCGAGCGTGTTCTGCTTCACCCGGGCGAGGTCGAGGAACTCCGCGACGCCCTCGTCGTGCGAGCGCACGAGCTCGCCGTACAGCTCGGGATCGACGGTCTCGGCACCCATGTCCTCGAAGCCGTGCCGGCTGAAGAACCCGACCTCGAAGGTGAGGCAGAAGAGGCGGGTGAGGCCCAGCTCGCGCGCCTCCCCCTCGAGCTCGTCGAGCAGCGCGTGGCCGACGCCACGACCGAGCCACTCGTCGTCGACGGCGAGGGTGCGCACCTCGCCGAGGTCCTCCCACATGACGTGCAGCGCGCCCGCGCCGATGAGCCGGCCGTCGGCGGTCTCGGCGACGCGGAACTCCTGCACCGACCCGTAGAGGTCGACGCGCTCCTTGCCGAGCAGGATGCGTCGCGACACGAGCGGCTCCACGAGCGCAACGATCTTCGGCACATCGCTGGTGCGCGCCCGGCGCACCGAGAAGTCGGTCATCCGAACATCGTACGACCCGGCGGCGGGTCGGCCGGGACGGGCACCAGGCCTCCCGGGGCCGCCGCAGACGACGAAGAGCGGATGCCGCGTGGCATCCGCTCTTCGTTCGTTGCGCGCCTAGTCGCCCGCGGTGGCCGCGAGGTCGGGGCTCACCGGGCCGGTGCCGATCGCGGCGCCCGTGTTGATGCCGACGCCGACGGGCAGCGCCCGCTGCGTCGTGGAGAGCACGAACTCGCCATCCTTGAAGTCGACGAGCACGTGGTCGCCCGAGTTGAGCTCGCCGTGCAGGATCTTCTCCGACAGGCGGTCCTCGACCTCGTGCTGCACCGCGCGGCGCAGCGGGCGGGCGCCGAGCGCCGGGTCGAAGCCGACCTCGATGAGGCGCTCCTTCGCGGCAAGGGTGAGCTCGACGGTCATGTCGCGGTCGAGCATGCGCTCGCTCAGCCGCTTGATGAACAGGTCGACGATCTGCAGCAGCTCGGGCTTCGAGAGCTGCGGGAAGACGATGATCTCGTCGACGCGGTTCAGGAACTCGGGCTTGAAGTGCTTCTTCAACTCCTCGTTCACCTTGCCGCGCATGAGGTCGTAACCCGTGCGCGGGTCGCCCTCGATCTGGAAGCCGACCGGGCCGCCCGAGATGTCCTTCGTGCCGAGGTTGGTCGTCATGATGATGACCGTGTTCTTGAAGTCGACCACGCGACCCTGGCCATCGGTCAGCCGGCCCTCTTCCAGGATCTGGAGGAGCGAGTTGAAGATGTCGGGGTGCGCCTTCTCGATCTCGTCGAAGAGCACGACGCTGAACGGCTTGCGACGCACCTTCTCGGTGAGCTGGCCGCCCTCCTCGAAGCCGACGAACCCGGGAGGGGCGCCGAACAGGCGCGAGACCGTGTGCTTCTCGCCGTACTCCGACATGTCGAGCGAGATCATCGCCGCCTCGTCGTCGAACAGGAACTCGGCGAGCGCCTTGGCGAGCTCGGTCTTGCCGACGCCCGTGGGGCCGGCGAAGATGAACGAGCCCGAGGGGCGCTTCGGGTCCTTGAGGCCGGCGCGCGTGCGGCGGATCGTCTTGGCGAGGGCCGAGATGGCCTCCTCCTGGCCGATGACGCGCTCGTGCAGCGCCTTCTCCATGAAGACCAGTCGCGAGCTCTCCTCTTCGGTGAGCTTGAAGACGGGGATGCCGGTGGCCTGTGCGAGCACCTCGGCGATCAGGCCCTCATCGACGACGGCGGTCGTCTTGACGTCGCCCGACTTCCACTGCTTCTCGAGGCGCAGGCGCTCGCCGAGCAGGTTCTTCTCCTCGTCGCGCAGTGACGCGGCCTTCTCGAAGTCCTGCTCCTCGATGGCGGTCTCCTTCGCGGCGCGGACCACGGCGATCTTCTCGTCGAACTCGCGCAGCTCGGGGGGCGACGAGAGGATCGAGAGGCGCAGGCGTGCGCCGGCCTCGTCGATCAGGTCGATCGCCTTGTCGGGCAGGAAGCGGTCGCTCACGTACCGGTCGGCGAGGTTCGCCGCGGCGACGAGCGCTCCATCGGTGATCGACACCTTGTGGTGCGCCTCGTAGCGGTCGCGCAGGCCCTTGAGGATGTTGATCGTGTGGGGCAGCGACGGCTCCTGCACCTGGATGGGCTGGAAGCGGCGCTCGAGCGCGGCATCCTTCTCGAAGTGCTTGCGGTACTCGTCGAGCGTCGTGGCGCCGATGGTCTGCAGCTCGCCGCGAGCGAGGAGCGGCTTGAGGATCGACGCGGCGTCGATCGCGCCCTCGGCGGCGCCCGCACCCACCAGGGTGTGGATCTCGTCGATGAAGACGATGATGTCGCCGCGCGTGCGGATCTCCTTGGTGACCTTCTTCAGGCGCTCCTCGAAGTCGCCGCGGTAGCGGGAACCGGCGATGAGCGAGCCGAGGTCGAGGGAGTAGAGCTGCTTGTCCTTCAGGGTCTCGGGCACCTCGTTCTTCACGATCGCCTGCGCGAGGCCCTCGACGACCGCGGTCTTGCCGACGCCGGGCTCGCCGATCAGCACGGGGTTGTTCTTGGAGCGGCGGGAGAGGATCTGCATGACCCGCTCGATCTCCTTCTCGCGCCCGATGACCGGGTCGAGCTTCGACTCGCGAGCCGCCTGCGTGAGGTTGCGGCCGAACTGGTCGAGGATCTGCGAGCCGCCCTGGGGCTGCGCCTGGTCGTTGGCGCCGACCTGCACCTGCTCCTTGCCCTGGTAGCCGGAGAGGAGCTGGATGACCTGCTGGCGCACGCGGTTGAGGTCGGCGCCGAGCTTCACGAGCACCTGGGCCGCGACGCCCTCGCCCTCGCGGATGAGGCCGAGCAGGATGTGCTCGGTGCCGATGTAGTTGTGACCGAGCTGCAGGGCCTCGCGCAGCGACAGCTCGAGCACCTTCTTGGCGCGCGGCGTGAACGGGATGTGCCCCGTCGGCTGCTGCTGCCCCTGGCCGATGATGTCCTGCACCTGCTCGCGCACCGCGTCGAGCGAGATGCCGAGCGACTCGAGCGCCTTCGCCGCCACGCCCTCACCCTCGTGGATGAGGCCGAGCAGGATGTGCTCGGTGCCGATGTAGTTGTGGTTCAGCATCTTGGCCTCTTCTTGGGCCAACACGACGACACGACGGGCTCGGTCGGTGAATCTCTCGAACATCCTCAACTCCTCACGGTGCCGGCTTGGGAAGGGGGCTCCGATACATCGAGCGTAAACACTACGGATGCCGCGTGGGCGGCTGTTCGCCGTGGGCGCAGCGCCTCTCATGAACCGACCGCCGAGACGGCCATCGGTGCAGGCGTCGCGGCGCAGGCCGGGAACAGCCTGCCGCGTTCAGCTCCAGCTCGCTACTTGATCGGGATGGTGACCTCGGCTGCCGGAGACCTCGACGACGAGGGGCTCAGTGGTGGTGACCTCGACCGGCGTCCAGAAGAGGGTCGTGTGCGGCACGAAGTCCATGGTGCAGACCTCGTCCTCGGGGCGCTGCACGAGGTCGATGGCGACGCGGTTGCCCTCGCCGGCCTCCTCGAGCACGCGGATCTCCTTGCCCACGGTGGGGCACGAGGAACTGCCGTAGATGACGAGCGCGATCTGCCCGCCCTCCTCCCACCAGGCGGCCTGGGGCTCGTCGGACTCGACGAACGGCTCGCCCTCCGCCTCTCCCTCGGCGGGGTCGGACACCTCGCCGCCGCTCTCGGGATCGACGTCGACGGGGGCTGCCTCCTCCTCGACCGGCAGGCCGGGGAAGTTCTCGGCCGCGTTGCCCGACGGGTTGCACGCGGACAGCAGGAACACCGAGGAGAGCGCCACCGCGATGAGGCTGACGCGGCGTAGACGCACGGAGGGAGCCATGCCGCCATGCTAGCGGGAGGCCGTGCGAAACGGGGGCATCCGACGCGCATCGCAGGTCGCCGCGCCGCAGTCCGGTTCCGCGGGTAGCATGCCGACATGAGCAACCTGGAACGCGACCCGGTCGAGCTGACGTGCCCGCCCGAGGAGCCGTCCGGTCCGGTCGTGCAGGTGCTCGCCGCCCGGGATGTGCCGCTCGGCGGGCCGCGCGCGATGAACGTGCGGCGCACGCTCCCACAGCGCGGCCGCACGACGATCGGCGCGTGGTGCTTCGCCGACCACTACGGGCCCGACGACGTCGCGGCATCCGGTGGCATGGTCGTGCCGCCGCACCCGCACACGGGCCTGCAGACGGTGAGCTGGCTGTTCGAGGGCGAGATCGAGCACCGCGACAGCGCCGGCAGCCATGCGCTCGTGCGTCCCGGCGCCGTGAACCTCATGACGGCGGGGCGCGGCATCGCGCACTCAGAGGTGTCGACGCCGGGCACCACGCGGCTGCACGGCGTGCAGCTCTGGGTGGCGCTGCCCGACGCATCCCGCCACATCGGCCCGTTCTTCGAGCACGCCGATACGGTGCCCGTCACTGTCGACGACGCGACCGTGCGGGTGTTCGTCGGCTCGCTCGCGGGCATCGATGCCGACGTCACGATGTTCTCGCCGCTGCTCGGCGCGCAGGTCGACCTGCCGGCGGGCGGGCGCGTCGAGTTCGAGCTCGACCCCTCGTTCGAGCACGGCGTGCTCGTCGACCGGGGTCCGATCGTCATCGAGGCCGAGGGGGCGGATGACTCCACCGAGGCGGACTGGTCCGAGCTCGCGTACGTCGAGCCCGGCCTGCGACGGCTCGCGCTCGTCGCGGGCGACGCGCCCGCACGTGTACTGCTGCTCGGCGGCGTGCCGTTCGGCGAGGAGCTCGTGATGTGGTGGAACTTCATCGGCCGCAGTCACGACGAGATCGTCGACCTCCGTCGGCAGTGGCAGGCCGACGTCATCGGCCGGGACAACCCCGACGGCCGGTTCGGCACCGTCGAGGGGTACGACGGGGATCCGCTTCCGGCGCCCGAGCTGCCGACGGTGCGGTTGAAGCCCCGGACATGACGACGCCGCACCAGGCGACGAACGTCGGGCGTGTCGGGTCCGTCGTCGTCTGGGCGGCAGTCCTCCTCGCGATGACCGCTGCATGCGCCATCTGGCTGAACGTCTCCGGCGGAAGTCCCGACGACATCTCGCCCGCGGTGATCCTGATCGCCTACTCGCCGTCGGTCACCGCGCTCGTGGTCGCCGCCTTCACCCGCGAGGCGGCGGCGCTCGCGCGAATGCTCCTTCGCTGGCGGGCGAACCTCGGGTGGTATGCACTCGCGCTCCTGGGCCCGCTCGCGATCGTGTTCGCCACGACGGCCGCCGTCGCAGCGATCGGGGCGGCCCGGCCGTCGACGTGGATCGCCGTGCCCACGGCAGCGACGTGGTTGGCCCTGATCGGGCCGGTGATCGCAGGCTCGCTCGGCGAGGAGCTCGGCTGGCGGGGCTTCGCTCAGCCCCGGCTCGAACGGCGGTTCGGGATGGTCGTCGCCGCCGTCCTCGTCGGGGCGCTCTGGAGCGTGTGGCACCTCTGGCCCCTCCTCACGCCCGCCGGTGCGGCGATGGACGGCGTCGACATCGCCGCGTCATCCGTTCGCCTCATCGCGACGTCCATCGTCTACGCGTGGCTGCTTCGCCGGACCGGGGGCGCGCTCGGCGTCGTGCTCGTCGCCCACGCGGCGCACAACATTGCGGTGGGGATGCTCCCGCCCGAGGTCGCAGTGACGGATGCCGCGGCGGTCGCGCTCGCCGTGTGCTACGCCGCGGCAGCAGCTGCCGTTGCCGTCATTCCAGCGCGGAGGTGAGGCGCGCGAGGTTCGTCGAGCACGTTCGAGCGTCGGTCTTCACGCCGCACCCGCGTGAACGACGAACGGCGCCGGCCCGGGGACCCGGACGGGCGCCGTTCGCGGCATCCGCTCGTTATGGTGCGGGGACCTCTGCCCCCTCGGTGCCGGCCCAGAACAGGCCACGCGCGAGCTGGCTGAAGCCGCCGACCGGGTGGGTGCGGAAGTTCAGCGACGTGCCGAACATGAGCACCCTCGACCCCGCGGCCGACTCCGCCGAGACCACGGACGCCTGGCGCGCGGCATCCGCGATGGCGCGGCCGGGCTGCGTCGACGCCCAATGCCCCGAGATGAACGGGTCACCGGCCGCGTAGGTCTGCTCGACCACGGCATTCGCGCCGAGGCCCGAATACCAGACCGCCGGGTAGACGAACGCGGTGTCCTGCGAGGAGGTCGACAGCAGCCCGCCGTCGACGTCCGCCACCGAGACGATGCCGTTCGACCCGCTCGTGCCCTGCGTGGCGGTGGACGAGACGAGCCCGAACGCGTTCGCGAAGCTCGCGATCGCCGTGCCCTTGCCCGCGACGCCGCGCCCGCTCGCCAGGTACGCGGCGACCGCGTCGCGGCCCGCTGCCTGCGAGGCGGTGAACGAGAGGTTGGCGCCGACCCACAGCACGTCGACGTCGGCCAGGCCGACCTGCCCGCTCGTGAGGTTCGCCGAGGTGACCTGCACGAGGTCGTCGAAGCCGAGCCTGCCGAGGGTGACGCGCTCGTCCTGGCTGCCCGAGTACGCCACCCGGAGCTCGTCGAGCCCGGCGCTCTCCTCGGTCGCGAGCCGCGAGCCGTCGGAGGCGGTGAACGCCACGCCCAACTCCTCGGCCGCGGCTGCGGCGGCCGCGTAGGTCGCGGCATCCGGGCCGAGGATGACCGAGCCGTCATCGAACGCCGACACCGCGACGCCGGCGTCGAGCAGCGCGTTGACCGCCTGGTACTCGGCGACGCCGGCGGTGTCGAGCTCGAGGTACGAGCCCTCGGCCGGCACCGAACCCGTGGGCGCCGCCTCAGCGACCTCCTCGAGCGCGACGTCGAGCGCGGCATCCGTCGTCGATCCGACCGCGTCGACGTCGGCGCCCCAGAGGAGCGCGAGGCTCCAGGCGGAGATGTCGTACATGTCGGGCACCCGGTCGGAGATGTCGGAGCCGTCGGCGAGCAGCACGTTGGCCATGCCGCGCAGGGGCTGGTGCATGTCGACCACGTACGAGCCCTCCTCGTACGCCACGCCGTCGGCCGTGAAGTCGCTCGAGGCACGCGCCACCTCCACGCCGTTCGCGATGAGCTGGTCGACGAGGCTCGCGGCATCCGTCACCGAACGCTGCGTCTCGTCGACCGGGATCACGTACGCACGCGGGAACTCGGCCGTGTAGACGGTCGGTCTCGTCCCAGATCTCGGCCCACTGGTTGGGCTCGGGCACGCTCGCCGGGTCGACGTCGGCCGGAACGGTCACGAGCGGCTCGCCCGCGGTGCCGCGGCGGAAGATCTCGATCTGGTTGGCGAGCAGCGTGCCGGCGTTGTCGGCCACGTAGTCGACCGCGGTCTCGATCACGACGCCCGCGACCTCGATGTTGACCTTCGAGTTGGCCTGGTTCGTGGCCTGGTTGTTCGTGCGACCGAGCGGGAGCTCCACGGTGTTCGTGATCGCGCCCTGGTAGGCGACGTACTGCGGCGTGAAGATGGGGGGCCAGTCGTCCCAACCCGAGCGGATGTCGCGGTAGGGGATCTTGATCTTCCCGGTGTTCTCGAGCGTCGCGCTGCCGTCGGGGGCGAGGTACGTGTTGCCCGGGATGCTCGCGTCGACGACGGCCTGCTCGATCTCGAGCGCGGCGGCGTAGGCGTGCGGCAGGAACAGGTCGTACTCGTAGTTCTCGCCGTGCGGGCGGGCCGCACGGCTCGACCTGCAGCACGCTCGTGTAGCCGTGCAGGTCGATGAAGAACGTCGGCTGGATCACGCTCGACAGGTCGCGGATGATGCGGGACTCGGGCGTGGCGCCCGTGATCATGTCGCGGTTGATGTCGAAGCCGTCGGCGTTGGCGCGCTGCCCGAGTGCGCGGCCGTCGGGGTTGTTCGTCACCGTGAAGTAGAAGCGGTAGTCCTGCAGCAGGTCGCGCACCTCGGGCCACGGCGCGGTGGCGAGGTACTCGATGTAGTTCAGGACGCCGTCGGTGCCCTCCCACTCGTTGCCGTGGATGTTCGCGTTGAACCAGATCGGCACCTTGTACTGCTTCATGAGCGGCTGGTTCTCCGCCGCCGCGTCGGGGTCGGCCTTGATGAGCTCGCGCCACGCCTTCTGCTTCGCGGTCTGGGCGGGCGTCTCCTCGGCCGTCACGGTGACGAGGTGGATGTCGCGACCCAGCGTCGACTGCCCTACGACCTGCGCCGAGATGCGGTCGCTCTGCGCCATCAGCGTGTTGAGGAACGGGGCGATCTCGTCGTAGGGCGTGACGCCGCGTGCGATGGACGCGTCGGTCGGATCATCGGGCACCGTCGGCAGCAGCGGCTGCGACGGGTAGCTAGTGCGGCGGTTCGATGAGCGACGAGATCGGCGTGACGACCGGCGAGGCCGCGAGGCGCTCGAGCGCAGTCGCCGGTGCCGCGCCGGCGACGAGCGTCGCGGCGACGACCGCCGTGATGCCCGTTCCGGCGATGAGGCGATGGAACGACATGTTGCTCCGTTTCTGCGTGGACTTCTGCGTGGTCCGATGGCGTCGAGCGCCGCCGGCACGGACGTGCGGGCGGGCGTCCGACGGCGATCCGTGATGAGGGAATCCTGCGTCGTGCGGACGGTAGTGCTCACTCTGGCATGCCTCGTGAAGCGCATTCCAGAGCGATCCGTTGCGCGTGCAGCAAGATCGTTGCGAGTTTCGTGCGCGGATGCCGCGCCGTGGCAGCGCGAGATGGAGCGCGAAGTGTTCACGGTCCGCAGGTACCATCCCCCGCATGAGCAGCCGGAGCACCGCTGGAGCACCTGGCCCACCCTCGTGCCGGCGGCCGTGCTCGCGACGCTGGCGTCGATCCGGGCCGTCCATCTCCCGCCGTCACGCGATGAGATGGCGACCGCGATGTTCGCCTCGCTCTCATCCGATGGACTCCTCCGCGCAGTGCACCACGTCGACACGGTGGTCGCTCCGTTCTACGCGCTGGAAGCTCTCGCCGATCCCCTGGTGCCGGGCGGCGCGATCGGCCTCCGGGTGCCATCGATCGTGGCATCCGTGGTGACCGTGTTCGTGGTGGTCGCCCTCGCGCGCAGGTGGTGGGGCGCAGCCCCCGCATTGGTCGCGGGGCTCGCGTTCGCGACCAATCCGCTGACGCTGCAGATGGCGACGACGGCACGACCCTACGCGTGCGCGACGCTCGCCGTGGCGCTCGCGGCGTGGTCGGCGTCCGTCGCGATCGACTCGACGGGTCGGCGCGCCGCAATCCGCTGGACCGCGTACTCGGGATGCGTGATCGCGGTCGGCCTGCTGCACCTCTTCGCGATCCTCGCGGTCCTGCCGCTGTCGATCCTCACCGCGGGCCGAGGACGGCGCGCACTCGTGTCGCTCGCCGTTGCCACCGGCGTCGCCTTCGCGGTGCTGCTCCCCTTCGCCATGGCGGCGGCGTCGCAGCGGGCGCAAGTCGCCTGGATTCCGCCGCCCGATGCGGTGCAAGCCGTCGGTACGCTCGCGAACCTGGTGCGCTCGCCCGAGCTCATCGGACTCGGGCCGGCGGATGTCGCGGCCTGCGCGTTGGTAGCCGGCCTCACGATCGCCGGTCTCGCGGCGGCACTGGGCAGGGCGCGCGCCGCACGCAAGCACCTCAGCCCCGTGCAGGTCCTCGAGCCGGCCCACCGTGACCTCCCGCGCCTGATCGCCGCGCTCGCGCTCACGGTGGTTCCGTGGTCCGCCCTCCTCCTGGTCTCGATCGCCGTCGTCCCGGTACTCCGCACGGCCTACGTCGCGCCCTCGGTGGTCGGACTCTCGTTGCTCCTCGCCGGCTCGGTGCGGGCGGTCACGGTGCGACTCGCCATCCGGGATCCCGCCCAGCCCGCCGAGTCGGGACGGGGTCCGCGGTTCGCGCGGGCGTCGATCGGCGCCGCCGTGACCGCCGTCCTCGTTCTCGCCGTCGCGTCAGGGGCGGCGGGAGCCGCGACGCGCTTCTGGCAGGACGACTTCCCGTCGCTCGGCGCAGCCGTGAGTGCCGCCGTCACGCCCGGCGACCTCCTCGTCGTGGTGCAGCGCCACCACGAGACCGGGCTGGCCGGCGGGGTGGCCCGTACCGTCGGTGACGACGCCTACGCTGCGGCGACGATGCGGCGGCTGACGCTCGGGACCCAACCCACCGTCGAGGTCCGCCGCGTGACCGCCCTGGATCCGCTGCGCACCGAATCGACCGACGAGACACCTGCTCGAGGGCGGGTGTTCGTCATCTCGACGACGTTCCCCATCGGCGAGGCCGACGAGACCAAGCTCCGCGGTCGGGGACTCGGATGCGTCGTGGACCGGACGCCGGCGCACGAGGAACGCTACGGCGGGCTCGTGCTGCGCGACGCCGGCTGCGCCGGCTGACCGACGCCGGGCGCCGCATCCGCTCGGCCGCCGCGCACCGCGACGCGGCATCCGCTCGCCTACTGCAGCGCCGACGTGAGGCGCGCGAGGTTGTCGAGCACGGTCGACCGCAGCGGCTGGGTCATCCACTCGTCGAGGGTGAGCTCGCGGCTCATCGCGGCGATAGCCGTCTTCGACGGCGCGCATCTCGCGCACGAACGAGGCGCCGCGAACGAGGAGCGACACCTCCATGTTGAGCTCGAACGAGCGGATGTCCATGTTGCTCGACCCGATGACGGCGACGTCGTCGTCGATCGTGAAGTGCTTCGAGTGCAGGATGTACGGCGCCTGGTAGAGCCAGATCTTCACTCCGGCCCGCAGCAGTGCCTCGTAGTACGACCGCTGCGCGTGGTACACGAGGGCCTGGTCGCCGATCTCCGACACGAAGAGCTCCACGTGAACGCCCGCGCTGGGTGGCGCCGCTGATCGCGCGGAGCATGGCCTCGTCGGGCACGAAGTACGGGCTGGTGAGGATGATGCGCTCCTCGGCCGCGTACATCAGCGCGAGGAAGAGCTTGAGGTTGTTCTCGTTCGTGTACCCCGGACCACTCGGCACGACCTGGCAGTCGAGGTCCTGCGCCGCGCCCTCTTGCCCGAGCGGCACGATCTCGCGCATCGGCGCCTCGCCGGTCTCGAGGTACCAGTCGGTCGTGAAGATGGCCTCGAGGCCCGACACGATCGGACCCTCGACGCGGACGACCAGCTCCTTCCACTTCAGGCCGCGGCGGATGTTGCCGGGCTTGTTGTAGGAGCGGTCGATGATGTTCTGCGACCCCATGAACCCGATCTCGCCGTCGACGACGAGGATCTTGCGGTGGTTGCGCAGGTCGGGTCGCTGGTACCTGCCGCGGAACGGCTGCACCGGCAGCATGAGCTGCCAGCGCACGCCCATGCGGTCGAGCCGCTTGAGCGTCTTGCGGTAGCCCTTCACGCGCAGCGACGCGATGTGGTCGAGCAGCACCCGCACCTCGACGCCGCGGGCGACCGCATCACCGAGCGCGTCGAAGAACGGCGCCGTCGTGCGGTCGTACGCGAAGATGTAGAACTCGACGTGCACGTACCGCTCGGCGCCGCGGATCGCCTCGGTCATCGCCTCGAGGGAGCCCTCGTAGTCGCCGATGAGGTTCGCACTGTTCGAGCCGATGAGGGGCATCGCACCGAGGTTCCGGTTCAGCTCCACCACTCCGTCGAACCATCGCGGCCAGGTGGTGCTGTCGCTCACCCGCTCGACACCGTGCGTCGATTCGCGGATGAACTCGTCGACCTGCGCCTGCTTCTCGCGGCGGTGCTTCGGGCAGCTTGGGGTTGCCGATCAGCAGGAACAGCAGGATGCCCAGGATGGGGACGAAGAAGATGGCGAGCAGCCAGGCCATGCCGGCGGTGGGGCGCCGGTTGCGCGGCACGATGATGACCGCGATGACGCGGATGACGATGTCGATGACGATGATCGCAGCAGCGACGATCGCAGTGACCTGCGTCGTCGTGATGTCGATCGTCATCCGGCGGGGTGTTCGCGCCCGAGCTTGGCTCGCTCTTCAGCCTCGATGCGGGCGTACGCTTTGCGCTCACCGCGGTCGGCGCGGATGATCGCGCGCATCACGAACCAGAAGATCAGCCCGATGAGCACGGTCGGTGCGAGCGACCAGATCGCATTCGCCCAGAATTCGTCCATAGGACTTCAAGAATACGGGGGTTCCTCGATTTCCGCGCATCGGGTCGCCGCGGGCGAGGGCGAGCGGATGCCGCGGGGCACCGCTCCCGGGGCATGCCGACGCGACGGAGTGAGGTTCCCGCGTCGGAGTGGGCGATCAACCCGACTCCTCCGCGGAAACCTCGCTCCGCCGCGCGATTCGGCGTCAGGCCGTGACCACCGCGGCGCCGGCCGGGACGCCAGCGCCCTCCTCGACCGCGACGGGCGCCTTGCGCGCCCAGCGCTTCAGCGCGACCACGAGGAACCCCATCACCAGGGTGCCGACGAGGATCGCGAGGAGGAACATCCAGAAGTTGCCGATCGCGAAGAACACGAAGATGCCGCCATGCGGGGCCTGCGAGGTGACGCCCGCGGCCATGCAGATGGCGCCGGCCGTCGCGCCGCCGACCATCGAGGACGCGATGACCCGCATCGGGTCGGCGGCCGCGAAGGGGATCGCGCCCTCCGAGATGAACGACAGGCCGAGGAACCACGCCGCCACACCGTTCTCCCGTTCCGGCTCGGTGAAGAGCCGACGCGCGAGCACGGTCGAGGCGAGCGCCATGCCGAGCGGCGGCACCATGCCCGCCGCCATGACGGCGGCCATGATCTGCCACGGCGCCTGGTTCTCGACCGAGCCGGCGGCCAGGCCGGTCACCGCGAAGGCGTAGGCCACCTTGTTGATCGGGCCGCCGAGGTCGAAGCCCATCATGAGCCCGAGGAGCGCGCCGAGGGCGATCGCGCTCACGCCGGTGAGCGAGTTCAGCCAGTCGGTGAGCCAGGTCATGAGCGTCGCGATGGGGGCGCCCAGGATCAGCAGCAGCAGGCCCGAGGAGAAGAGCGAGGCGAGGAGCGGGATGATGACGACGGGCATGAGGCCCGCGAGCCAGCGCGGCGGTCGGAGCCGACCGAGCCACATGGCCGCGGCGCCCGCGAGCAGGCCGCCGACGAGGCCGCCGAGGAAGCCCGCGTTCAGGACGAGCGCCACCGAGCCGGCCACGAAGCCGGGCGCGATGCCGGGCCGGTCCGCCATGGCGTAGGCGATGAAGCCGGCGAGGGCGGGCACGAGGAACGCCATCGACGCGTTCACCGATCACGATTGAGCACGGAGCCGAGGTACTCGGCGAGGCCGCCCGGCGGAAGGTTCCACAGCGCGTTGTTGAGCACGATCCTCGACGGCGCCCTCGCTGATGTCGTATCCGCCGATCAGGAAGGACAGCGCGATGATCAGGCCGCCCGCGGCGACGAACGGGATCATGTAGCTGACGCCGGTGAGGAGCCATCGCTTCAGGTTGGCGCCGAACGACTGGCCGCCGGCTACCGCGGCAGTCGCGCCGGTCGCCCCGCCGACGGCCGGCACGCGCGCGGCGTTCGGGTCGGATGCCGCGGCGAGCGCCTGCGCGACAAGCGCGTCGGGCTCGTCGATGCCGCGCTTGACGGGCACCTGCACCACCGGCTTGCCGGCGAAGCGGACCTTGTCGCGCACGTCCACGTCCACCGCGAAGATCACCGCGTCGGCCGCGGCGATGACCGCAGGGTCGAGGGGCTTGGCGCCCGACGAGCCCTGCGTCTCCACGTGGTAGTCGACGCCTGCCCGTTCGGCGGCGGCGGCCAGCGCGTCGGCCGCCATGTAGGTGTGCGCGATGCCGGTGGGGCACGCGGTGACCGCGACGATCGAGCGACGGTCGGATGCCGCGTCGGCGTCGGCCGGCGTCGCAGCGGCCGTGGCCGCGGCAGCCGTCGCGGCCTCGGCTGGCGCTGCCGGTGCCGGTGCCTCCTCGTCGCCCGCCAGCGCGCCCTGCACGATGCCGACGACCTCGTCGGGCGTTGCGGCGCTGCGCAGCGAGGCGACGAACTCCTCGCGCATGAGCGAGCGGGCGAGGGTGGAGAGCAGGGCGAGGTGATCCTGCGGCGGCCGTGTCGGGCGCCGCGATGAGGAACACCAGGTCGGCGTCCTCGCCCTCGTCGAACTCGACGGGGCGCGCGAGGCGGGCGAAGGCGAGGCTCGGCGGTCGTGACCGCCGGCGACTTCGCGTGCGGGATGGCGATCCGCCGGGGAGCCCGGTGGGCGCCTGCTCCTCGCGCTTCCACGCGTCGGCGAAGAGGGCGTCGGCGTCGGTGGCGCGACCGCTCGCGGCGACCCGGTCGGCGAGCGCCCGGATCACGCCGGACTTCTCGGGACCGAGGTCGGCGTCGAGCACGACCAGGCCCGGTTCGATGATGTCGGACATGGGGTTCTCCTTACTGGCGGTCGCCGGCGGGCACGCCGGCGACCTCGGTGACGACGACCCGGGCCGGGTCGATCAGGTCTCGGGTGGGCACCGCGCTGCCCGGGAGCGCGACCGCGGCGGCGCCGGACGCGACGGCGCGGGCGAGGGCACCGGCCGGCGCCTCGCGCTCGACGTCGGCGACGAGGTAGCCCGCGAGCGAGCAGTCGCCCGCTCCGACGGTGCTGCGGGGCACCACGCGCGGAGCGCGCGCGAACCACGCGGCCTCCGCGGTGACGAGCGCGGCGCCGACGGCGCCGAGCGTGACGAGGCTCGCGCGCACACGCTCCGTCGGGATGGTGCGCGCGAGGGCGATCGCCTCGTCCGGGCCGGCCTCGAGGGCGGCCTCGTCCGAGGCGCCGAGGAGCTCCGCGAGCTCCTCGGCATTGGGCTTGATGAGGTCGACCCCGACCCCGTCCGCGACGAGTGCGGTGAGCGCGGCGCCCGACGTGTCGGCGGCGATGCGCGGGGCGACGGCGCCCGCCCGCATGGCGGCGGCGCGCACGGCGTCGACGACGCGCACGTAGAAGTCGTCGGCGACGCCGGGCGGCAGCGAGCCGGCGAGCACGAGCCAGTCGGCGCCGATCGCCGCATCGGCGGTGACCTCCACGAGCCGGGCCTGCGCGTCGGCGTCGAGCACGGGGCCGGGCTCGTTGACCTTCGTGGTCACGCCCGCGGCATCCACGATCGTGAGGTTGGTGCGCACCGCGCCGCGGATCGGCACCGCACGGAAGGGCACTCCCTCGGCGACGAGCGCCGCGAGGAACGGGTCGCCGGGCTCGGCGGGGAGCACGGCGACGGATTCGACGCCCGAGGCGCGCAGCGCGCGCGTGACGTTGACGCCCTTGCCGCCCGGATCCTGCCGCGTGCTGGTCGCGCGCTGCACGGCGCCGGGCTCGAGCGCTCCGTCGAGTTCGACCGTACGGTCGAGCGACGGGTTCGCCGTGAGCGTGACGATCATGCGAGCACCACCTGCACGTCGGCCTCGGCGAGCGCGTCGGCGAGGGCGGGCGCGGGCGCGGCATCCGTGATCAGGGTGTCGACCTCGTCGAGGCACGCGAACCGCACGAGCGACTCGGCGTCGAGCTTGGTTGAGTCGGCGAGCACGACCACCCGGCGCGCCGCGTGCACCATCGCGGCCTTCGCCGCGGCCTCGGCCTCGTCGGGGGTGCTGAAGCCGAAGTCGGCGCTCACGCCGTTGGTGCCGACGAAGGCCAGGTCGGGTCGGATGTCGCTGAGCTGGGCGATGGTGGCGGGCCCCACCGCAGCGCCGGTGATGCCGCGCACCGAGCCGCCGAGGCTGCGCAGCTGGAGGTGGGGGTTCGCGGCGGCCTGGATGCGCGCGGCGAGCGGCACCGAGTTCGTGGTGACGTCGAGGCTCGCACCGGGCAGGTCGGGCGACCAGCCGGCGAGCAGCTCGGCGAGGCGACCGGTCGTGCTGCCCGCGTCGAGCAGCACCGAGCCGCGGAATGTCGGGGGGATCAGCGCGAGCGCCGCCCGCGCGATGGCGTCCTTCTGGGGGGCGTTCTGCCCGAGGCGCTCGTCGAGCGAGGCCTCGGCGAGCGTCGACTGCTCGGCGCCCACCGCCCCTCCGTGGACGCGGCGCAGGCGGCCGAGCTGTTCGAGGGTGTCGAGATCGCGCCGGATCGTCTCGGTGGTGACGCCGAAGTCCCGGGCGAGGCCGGCGACCGAGACGCGGCCGACGCGATCGATCGTGTCGGCGATGTGCTGGTGTCGCTCCGTCGCGTACATGCGGCCCTCCTGGTGATGCGATTCGCCGGGCGGCCGGTCGCCGTCGACGTATGAGCAATATTCACACACGATCCAACAGAAAGCAACACATTCACAGATATTTCCGCAGACGAACGCAGAAACGATGGCGGCCCCGGTCGCGAGACCGGGGCCGTTTCGGGGCGCAGAGGAGCTCAGGCCCCGTGCGGCGTGGTGCGGGTCATCCCGCCGTGATGATGCCCCAGATGCCGGAGCCGAGCAGGTAGAGGCCGATCGCGCCCACGATGATCCAGATCGCGATGCGCGTGTTCGAGGGGCGCTTCGGGTCGGGGTCGGGCTCGAGTTCCTTCTTGGGGAGGTAGTCGTTCATGCGCGGCATCCGTTCACGATCGGGGGGCTCACTTGACGAGGGGGAAGAGGATGGTCTCGCGGATGCCGAGGCCGGTGAGCGCCATGAGCAGGCGGTCGATGCCCATGCCCATGCCGCCCGACGGCGGCATGCCGAACTCGAGGGCCCGCAGGAACTCCTCGTCGAGGCGCATCGCCTCGGGGTCGCCGCCCGCGGCGAGCTTCGCCTGCTCGACGAACCGCTCGCGCTGCACGACGGGGTCGACCAGCTCGGAGTAGCCCGTGGCGAGCTCGAATCCGCGCACGTAGAGGTCCCACTTCTCGACGACGCCCGGGATCGACCGGTGCCCGCGCACGAGCGGCGACGTGTCGAGCGGGAAGTCCATCACGAACGTGGGCCGCTCGAGGCCGCCCTTCACGTGGTGCTCCCAGAGCTCCTCGACGTACTTGCCGGGCAACGGGTGGTCGATCTCGATGCCCTCGGCCTCGGCCAGCTGCTGGAGGCGCGACATCGGGGTCTCGGCGGTGATCTTCTCCCCCACCGCGTCGGAGAGCGTCTCGTACATCGAGATGCGGGCCCACTCGCCGCCCAGGTCGAACTCGGTGCCGTCGGCCCAGGTGACGGCGTGCGAGCCGCTCGTGGCGACCGCGGCATCCTGGATCAGCTTCTGGGTGAGGTCGGCCATCGTGGTGTAGTCGCCGTACGCCTCGTACGCCTCGAGCATCGCGAACTCGGGGCTGTGCGTGGAGTCGGCGCCCTCGTTGCGGAAGTTGCGATTGATCTCGAACACCCGCTCGATGCCGCCGACGACGGCGCGCTTCAGGTAGAGCTCGGGCGCGATGCGCAGGTAGAGCTCGGTGTCGAACGCGTTCGAGTGCGTCACGAACGGCCGAGCGGATGCCCCGCCGTGCATCACCTGCAGCATCGGGGTCTCGACCTCGAGGAAACCGAGCGCGTCGAACGTGCGACGCAGGCTGGCGTTCACCTTCGCGCGGTCGACCACGTTGCGGCGCGACTGCTCGCGCGCGATCAGGTCGAGGTAGCGGCTGCGCACGCGCGTCTCCTCGGAGAGCTCGTGGTGCAGGTTCGGCAGCGGCAGGATCGCCTTCGAGGCGATGCGCCACTCGTTCACCATGATCGACAGTTCGCCGCGACGGCTCGTGATCACCTCGCCGGCGACGAAGACGTGGTCGCCGAGGTCGACGAGCTCCTTCCACTCCGCAAGCGACTCCTCGCCGACCTCGGCGAGCGAGACCATGGCCTGGATGCGGCTGCCGTCGCCCGACTGCAGCGTGGCGAAGCAGAGCTTGCCCGTGTTGCGCGAGTGCACGACGCGGCCCGCGAGGCCGGCGGACTCGCCGCTCGCCTCGTCGACGCCGAGGCCCACGAACCGGTCGCGCACCTCGGGGATCGTCGCCGTGATCGGCAGGCGCACCGGGTAGGCGCCGAGACCGAGGTCGTCGGATGCCGCGATCAGGCGTTCGCGCTTGGCGAGCCGCACGGCCTTCTGCTCCGAGATCTCCTCGGCGGTGGGCTCGGCTGCGGCGAGATCCGTCTGGGTTTCGGCCATCATTCACTCTCGGTTCGCGGAAATGTGCGTGCACCAGCCTACTTGTGCGGGGCTGCGCGGTTCACGGGAGCGGCTCCTGCCGGTCGGGGAGCCGCGCAGCGGCGTCCCCTCTGCTGGGCGAGGAGCCGCGCAGCGGCGTCCCTCTGCTGGTCGAGGAGGCGCGCAGCGGCGTCTCGAGACCCCCGAGCCGGGGCGCCGGGTTTCGAGACGCGCCTCCGGCGCTCCTCAACCCGCAGAGTACGCGACGCGCCTCCGGGTTGCTGCTGGTCGAGGAGCCGCGCAGCGGCGTCTCGAGACCCTCGCGTCCTCGCGCAGCGGGTTCGAGACCGCGCCTGCGGCGCTCCTCAACCCGCAGCAGACGGCCTCCGGCGCTCCTCAACCCGCAGGATGCGAGACGCGCCTCCGGCGCTCCTCAACCCGCAGAGAATGCGACGCGCCTCCGGCGCTCCTCAACCCGCAGAGAACGAGACGCGCCTCCGGCGCTCCTCAACCCGCGGGACCCACCTCGACGAACGCGTTGTCGATGAGCCGCGTCGTGCCGACGACTGCGGCGACGAGCACGAGCGCCCGGCCCCGGAAGTCCTCCGCGACCGGCAGGAAGGTGTCGGGGTCGACGACCACGAAGTAGTCGAGGCTCACGCCGTCGTGATCGCCGAACGCGGCGACCCCCTCGGCGAGCAACTCCGAGGGGCCGTCGGCGGCCGCCGCATCCGCCGCTCGCAACGACTCCGCGAGCACGAGCGCCGCCCGGCGCTGCTCCTCGCCGAGGTAGCGGTTGCGGCTCGAGAGCGCGAGGCCGTCGGGCTCGCGCACGGTCGGCACGGTCTCGATGCGCAGCGGCAGGTCGAGGTCGGCGACCATACGCGAGACGAGGAACACCTGCTGCGCATCCTTCTGACCGAACAGCGCGACGTCGGGCCGGGCGATGCCGAACAGCTTGGCGACGACCGTGAGCATGCCGTTGAAATGGCCAGGACGCGACGCGCCCTCGTACCGCTCGCCGATCGGACCGGCGTGCACCGACGTGCCGCCGGCGCCGCCCCGCGGGTACATCTCGTCGACCGAGGGCGCGAACACGGCGTCGACGCCGAGCGATGCGAGCGCCGCGACATCCGCTTCGAGATTGCGGGGATAGCGGTCGAGGTCCTCGCCGGGCCCGAACTGCAGCGGGTTGACGAAGATCGAGACGATCACGACGTCGGCGAGCTCGCGTGCGCGACGCACGAGGGCGAGGTGTCCGTCGTGGAGTGCGCCCATCGTGGGCACGAGTGCGACGGATGCCCCGGCCGCGCGCCGCTCGGCCACGAGATCCCTGAGCTCCGCGATGGTCGGCACGGTACGCGTGCCCGCGGTGACCTCGGTCACTCGCCACCTCCCAGCGGCCGATCGGCACCGGCCCCGTCGATCGTACCCGCCCCGTCGATGAGCGGACCCGTGTCGTGCCGCGACAGCGCGTTCTCGACCGAGCTCCGGATGAGCGGCGCGAGCACCGCGCCGGGGCGAGCGACGCCGATGCCGTCGAGCAGCCCGCTGGCCTGGTCGACGATCGCGCTCGAGAACGAGACGGCGGTGTCGATCGCCTCGCCGTACGCGCGCGCGATCGCCCTCGGCGACCACGAACGGCTCGCCGCCCATCTCGACGACGAGCGCCTGCCCGATGGGCAGCACCGGCGCCGGCGCGGTGACCGCGAACCAGGTGCCGGGAAGGCGGGCGAGGTCGACGCTCGTGCCGGTGAACGTCATCGCCGGGTGCACCGCGAGCGGGATCGCGCCCGCACGCCGGGCCGGCTCCAGCACCTCCGTGCCGAATCGGGCGGCGGTGTGCAGCACCAGCTGACCGGCCTGCCAGACGCCGGCCTCGGCGAGGCCTGCCACGAGCGGGGCGAGCTCCTGCTCGGGCACCGCGAGCAGCACGAGCTCGCTGCGCTCGACGATCTCGGGCACGGGAAGCACGGGCACGGTAGGGAAGCATGGCCGCGGCCCGCTCCCGGCTCGATTCGGACACCGCGGCGATCCCGGTGAGGGCATGCCCCGCCCCGGCGAGGGCCGCCGCGAGCACGGCGCCCACCCGGCCGGCGCCGATGGTGCCGACGCCGAGTCGTCCGGCGCGCTCAGCGGGCATCGGCGGCTTCCGAGCCGACGGCGTACGCGCCCCAGTGGTGCGAGGTGTCGGCGGCGGCACGGTCGACGGCATCGTCGGCGAGCCGCTCGAAGAGCAGGAGCGCCTCGTCGCGCTCCGCCACCGGGAGGGTCGCGACCACCGGGCCGGTGACCGTGTGGATGCGCACGGACGCGAGTCCGAGCATCCGCTGCAGGGGGCCGACGCTGACCGCCACGGACTGCATGCGCGCGAGCGGCACGAAGGCGAGGCTGCGCAGCAGCCAGCCGCGCCTGATGAGCGCAACACCGTCGGCGGCCGCCCAGCCGATGCGCCGCCACGAGAACGGGCGAAGCCAGGCGCCGCGCCGCGGGGTGCGCGAGTAGCCTCCGGCACCGTCACGGCCGGTGAGGCCGGGGTCGACGAAGCGGGTCGACGGCCGCCTGGGAATCCGGCAGGAGCAGGGCGAGCACGCGGTGCACGTCGCCGACCGTGCCCACCGGCAGCACGAGCGTGCGCTGGGCGGCCTCGTTGGAGGAGCTCACCGACTGGCCGGCCACGTTGATGCGGATCGACCACCAGCCGAACGGGCGCCACAGGATCCACTGGTTGGCCTCGATCGCGTGGATGCGACCCGGCGGGATGGTCTGGTTGCCCGTGGAGAGCAGGCCGTGCCCGATCCGCACGCCGTCGGGCGTTCCCGCGATGGAGTAGCGGAGCGACTTGGTGATGCGCGACCAGACGTAGCTCACGAGGCCGATCGCGGCCGGCACGAACGAGAACAGCACCCACGGCTGGCCCGTCGAAACGCCCACGACGATGATGGCCACCAGCACGATCACCCAGATCGTGGACCCGCCGAGCAGGGTCGACCCGATGACCCGGCCGAGCGGCAGGTGCACCACGGACTCGGGCGACGCGAGCGACGGGTCGAGCTCGGGCGCGAGGAACTCGTCGACGCGGTGCCCGATGACCGCGGAGACGGGCGTGCGGCCGGCGGACGGCGCGCCCGCCTCACCGGGCGCAGCTGCGACCCCGGGGGCGGCGCCCGCGGCATCCGCTGCCTGGGCCGCCTTCTCGGCGCGCGCGCCCGAGGCGAGCCGCAGGATGTCGGCGCGCAGCCCGTCGGCGAGGGTCGACCCGAGGTAGGCGAGCTGCACGTTCGCCGACTGCCCGGCCACCGACACCTCGAGCTTCGCCGTGCCGAACAACCGCGCGAAGAGCGGCCGCGTCACGTTGATGCCCTGGATGCGATCGAGCCGCGCGCTGCGGTGCGACCGGAAGAGGATGCCGCTGCGCACCTCGACGGCCTCGTGCGTGATGCGGAACGTGTGCATGCGCCACGACAGCCAGAAGCCGATGATGACCGCGACGATGACCAGGGCGACGCCCGCGATCGCCCATCCGACGAGCCCGTTCGTGACGATGCCGCCGATCGGGTCGTTCGCCCAGTCGCCCCGCCACGCCCGGAACTCGCTGTCGAGGTCGTCGCCGAAGTCGGGGGCGAAGACCACGAGGAACATGTCGACGAGCCGCTCGCGGAGGTTCGCGATGATGAAGCCGAGCACCGCGAGGAAGACGAGGCCGCCGCGCAGCAGCGGGCTCGCGGGGTGCAGCCGGTGCCACTCGCCGTCGGCGAGGTTCGTGACCCGCGCGGGGCGCACGGGTGCGCTCACAGCCCCGCCCTGCGGGTCTCGGCGAGCGCGACGAGCTCGTCGCGCAGCCGGTCGGCCTCCTCCATCGGGAGGCCGGGGACCGTGACGGCGGTGGATGCCGCGGCGGTCACGAACTTGAGGTCGGCCAGGCCGAGTGCGCGCGCCACCGGTCCGCGCGTGATGTCGACGAGCTGCATGCGGCCGTACGGCACGGCGACCTGCCGCTGGAACATGATGCCGCGGCGGAAGAGCAGGTCGTCGGCACGCAGCCGATAGCCGATCGACCGGACCCGCCGCGGTTCGAAGCGATCCCGATGAGCGACACGACGCCGATCACGATGGCGGCCCACAGGGCCCACCACTGTCCCCACAGCGCATAGGCGACGAGGAACGCGCCGACGAACACCACCATGCCGATGAGCGAGCCGACCACCTCGACCACGACGTACTTCGGCGAGACGCGCAGCCAGCCGGTGTCCGACGGCGCGGCCGGCGCCACGTCCGCCGCGGCCGGCGACCGGCGGCTGAGGCAGGCGACCGGCGCCGACGCCGAGACGGCGGGAGCGACCGGAACCGCCGTGGCGCCGACCACCGAAGGGTCGTCGGGCGTCGGTGCCTGCGGTGCGGCATCGGGTGCCGTGCGGAACTCGGAACCGCCCGCGTCGTCGCGGATCTCAGGCATGCGCGTGCTCTTCCTTCTCGGGTTCGGTGTCGTCGGGCGGCAGCGTGCAGAAGGCCTCGGCGACCAGGCCGCCGGCGAGCAGCAGGGCCGCGCCGATGGCCGTGGCGAGCGCGAGCCAGACGGTGTCGGCCGGCGGCACCACGCTGCGCGTGATGAGGAACAGGGTGATGCCGACGCCGAACCCGAACACCAGCGCGCCGCTCAAGCTGCACGCCTTGGCGAGCACCGCGATGCGCATCGCCCGGAACGGGTCGATGTGCTTCGTGGCCTTGCCCTTCACCGCGCGGCGGATCGGCCACGCGAGCGCCACGACCACGACGGCGACGCCGGTGAGCGTGACCGGCAGGGACAGCGGCGGCACGATCGCCTTGGCGCCGGACGACACCACCGCGAGGTCGACCAGGTAGCCCGCGACGAGGCCGCCGAGCACGAACGCGATGACGGTCGAGGTGTGCGTGCGCTTCATCGGCGCACCACCTCGTCGGGCGCTGCGACCCGGAGGTCGGCGACGGCGCCGCGGCCGGGCACCACCGCGTCGGGGTCGACGTCGAGCCAGGGCTGCAGCACGAACGCGCGCTGCCAGGCCCGCGGATGCGGCAGCTCGAGCCGTGCGTCGGCGGAGAGCTGGCCGCCGAAGTCGATGAGGTCGAGGTCGAGCGTGCGGTCGCCCCAGTGCTCGGCGCGCACCCGGCCGTGCTCGGACTCGATGGCCTGCAGCACGTCGAGCAGGGCGAGCGGCTCGAGCCTCGTCTCGACCACGAACACGCCGTTGAGGTAGCCGGGGGCATCGTGGTCGACTCCGGCGTCGGTGATCGCAGCGGTCTCGTAGACCGGCGAGACCGCGACGAGCTCGACGCCCGGCGTCTCGGCGAGGGCGCGCATCGCCGAGGCGATCGTCGCCTCGCGGTCGCCGAGGTTCGCGCCGAACGCGATGACGGCGCGGGTCATGCCCGACCCCGCACGATCGTGACCGCGACATCCGCGAACGGCACGGAGATGGGCGCCTCGGGCTTGTGCACCGTGACCTCGACCTCCTCGACCGCCGGGTACTCGAGTGCGACCGCGGCGACGCGCTCGGCGACCGTCTCGATGAGGTCGACCGGGTCGCGCTGCACGGCCGCGGCCACCGCCTCGGCGAGCTCGCCGTAGTGCACCGTGCGACCGAGGTCGTCGCCGGATGCCGCAGCGGCGAGGTCGACCGCGACCGACACGTCGATCACGAACTCCTGCCCCTGCTCGCGCTCGAAGTCGAAGACACCGTGATGCGCACGGACGCGCACACCGGTGAGGGTGATCCGGTCTCGGGTCCTAGCCACGTCGTCCACTCTGCCACGCCCCGAGGACGTCGAGTGCGCGTCGCGTTCCGCGCACGTCGTGGACCCGCACGCCCCACGCGCCGGCCTGGGCGGAGAGCGCGCTGACGACCGCCGTCGGCAGGTCGCGTTCCTCCACCGCCGCGTCGTCGGGCAGCAGCGTGCCGAGGAATCGCTTGCGCGAGGCGCCCACGAGGATGGGCAGCCCGAGCTCGCCGAGCACGTCGAGGCGGCCGAGCAGCTCCCAGTTCTGCGCGCCGCGCTTGGCGAAGCCCAGGCCGGGGTCGAGGATGAGCCGGTCGTCGCGCGACGCCGGCGGCGACGAGCGCGTCGACGCGGGCGGCGAGCTCGTCGCGCACCTCGGTCGCGACATCGTGGTACTCGGCGAGGGCGTCCATGCGATCGGAGTGGCCGCGCCAGTGCATCGCGACGTAGTGCACGCCCGTCTCGGCCACGATCGGCGCCATCGCGGCATCCGCGAGGCCGGCGGAGACGTCGTTGATGATCTCGGCGCCCGCCTCGACGGCGGCGAGGGCCGTGGCCGCGCGCATGGTGTCGACGCTCACCCGGATGCCGCGGCCGGCGAGGTCGCGAACGACGGGCACGACGCGGCGCAGCTCCTCCTCGGGCTCCACCCGTGCGGCTCCCGGGCGTGTGGACTCGCCGCCGACGTCGAGCACGTCGGCCCCGTCGGCGACGAGGTCGAGTCCGTGCGCGATCGCGGCGTCGGCGTCGAACCACTTGCCGCCGTCGCTGAACGAGTCGGGCGTGACGTTGACGACGCCCATGACCAGCGTTGCCACCGGGTCAGCCACGTTCGGCGGCTCCGATCAGGGCGATGATCTCGGCGCGCGCGGCCGGCTCGGCGAGCGCGCCGCGGCTCGCGATCGTGACGGTGGAGCTGCGCTCCTGCCGCGACCCGCGGGTGGTGACGCAGCGATGCTGTGCGTCGAGGATGACGAGCACGCCCTTCGGGGCGAGGCCGGCCTCGAGGGTGTCGGCGATCTCCTCGGCGAGCCGCTCCTGCAGCTGCGGCCGGGCCGCGAGCGTGTCGATGACGGCGGGGATGCGGCCGAGGCCGACCACCCGCTCGCCGGGCAGGTAGGCGACGTGCGCGGTGCCGACGAACGGCAGCAGGTGGTGCTCGCACACCGAGCGGAACGCGAGGTCGCGCAGCACCACCGCATCGGAGGTGGCGGGCACGCCGTCCTCCGTGGAGCCGAGCGGCACCGTGTCGGCGAGGTGGCTCAGCGGATCCACCGTGAGGCCGCCGAAGAATTCGGCGTAGGCCTCCGCCACGCGCTGCGGGGTGCGCTCGAGCCCGGGCCGCGTCGGGTCCTCGCCGATGGCGAGCAGGATCTCGTGCACGGCGCGCTCGATGCGCCCGGTGTCGACACCGGCCATGGCACCCCCTCTTCGGGTCGGTCGACGGCTAGGCCGTCGCGGGCCGCGGCTTGGTGCGCTGCGCGCGTGAGGCGGCCGGCTCCTCGATCGGCGTGTCGCCCGAATCGACGCCGCCGTCGACGGCGCCCTGGTCGATCGGCATCTTCTGCGTGGGGAAGGCGATCGGCGGGCGGTCGGAGACGGGGCGGTTGCCGCTCGAGAGCCAGAGCGGGCGTTCGGGCAGCCGCTTCACGTCCTTGAAGATCTCGGCGATCTGCTTGTGGTCGAGCGTCTCGTGCTCGAGGAGCTCGGCCGCGAGCTTGTCGAGGATCTCGCGGTTGTCGTTCAGCACCTGCCACGCCTCGTCGTGCGCCTGCTCGATGAGCGTGCGCACCTCGGCGTCGACCTTCTCGGCGATCCGCTCGGAGTAGTCGCGCTGGTGGCCCATGTCGCGGCCGAGGAACACCTCGCCCTGCGACTGCCCGAGCTTCACCGCGCCGACGTTCGCGGACATGCCGTACTCGGTGACCATCTTGCGGGCCGTGGACGTGGCCTTCTCGATGTCGTTCGAGGCGCCCGTCGACGGGTCGTGGAACACGATCTCCTCGGCCACGCGACCGCCCATCGCGTAGGTGAGCTGGTCGAGCAGCTCGTTGCGGCTGACCGAGTACTTGTCCTCCAACGGCAGCACCATGGTGTAGCCGAGGGCCCGGCCGCGCGGCAGGATCGTGATCTTCGTCACGGGGTCGGTGTAGTTCATCGCCGCCGCGGCGAGGGCGTGACCGCCCTCGTGGTAGGCGGTGATGAGCTTCTCCTTGTCCTTCATCACGCGCGATGCGGCGCTGCGGGCCCGCGATCACGCGGTCGACCGCCTCGTCGAGGGCGCGGTTGTCGATGAGCTGCGCATTCGAGCGTGCCGTGAGGAGCGCGGCCTCGTTGAGCACGTTCGCGAGGTCGGCACCCGTGAAGCCCGGGGTCTTCCGCGCGAGCACCTCGAGTTCGACGCCCTTCGCGAGCGGCTTGCCCTTCGAGTGCACCTCGAGGATCTTCTGCCGGCCCTTGAGGTCGGGTGCATCGACGCCGATCTGGCGGTCGAAGCGGCCGGGGCGCAGGAGCGCGGGGTCGAGGATGTCGGGGCGGTTCGTCGCCGCGATGAGGATGACGTTCGTCTTGGGGTCGAAGCCGTCCATCTCGACGAGCAGCTGGTTCAGGGTCTGCTCACGCTCGTCGTGCCCGCCGCCGAGGCCGGCGCCGCGGTGGCGGCCGACCGCGTCGATCTCGTCGACGAAGATGATGGCCGGCGCGTTCTGCTTGGCCTGGTCGAAGAGGTCGCGCACGCGGCTGGCGCCGACGCCGACGAACATCTCGACGAAGTCCGAACCGGAGATCGAGTAGAACGGCACGCCCGCCTCACCCGCGACGGCGCGGGCGAGGAGCGTCTTGCCGGTTCCGGGCGGGCCGTAGAGCAGCACGCCCTTGGGGATGCGCGCGCCGACCGCCTGGAACTTCGCCGGCTCCTTCAGGAACTCCTTGATCTCGTGGAGCTCCTCGATGGCCTCGTCGGCACCGGCGACGTCGTCGAAGGTGACCTTCGGGCTCTCCTTCGTGACGAGCTTCGCCTTGGACTTGCCGAACTGCATGACGCGGTTGCCGCCGCCCTGCATGCCCGAGAGCATGATCCAGAAGAAGAGGCCGATGAGCACGAGCGGCAGGAGGATGCCGAGCATCGAGAGGAACCAGTTCGGCTGCGGCACCTCGTCGTTGAAGCCGTCCGCGGGGTTCGCGGCGTCGACCGCGTTGATGATGTCCTCGCCGCGCGGGGTGACGTAGTAGAACTGCACCTGGGTGCCGAGCTCCTCGTCGGGGTCCGCGAGGGTGAGGTCGACGCGATTCTCGCCGTCGACGATCTTGGCCGCCGAGACCTTGTCGTCCGCCAGGAGCTTGAGTCCCTCCTGCGTCGACACCTCCTTGAACCCGGAGGCGGTGATGAGGCTCGATCCGATCCACACGGCGACGATCGCGAGCAGGATGTAGATGATCGGCCCGCGCAGGATCTTCTTCATGTTCATGGTGTTGCAAGGCTACCTCGACGGTGCTGAGCGTCGGCTCCCTGTTCGCTGTGGGCTGCTCCGCAGCGCACCTCAGGAGTCCGCGACCATGCCCGACGTGCTCGGGAGGGTGACCGCTTGGATGAGGTCGGCGATCTCCGGGCTGCTCTCCGTCTCCGCGACGCGCACGAAGCGGTTCCCCTCACGTCGGTAGAGTCCTGCCCGTTCCTGCATCCCCTTGATCCGCGGGTTGTCGACGATCAGCAGGCAGCCGCCGTCGTCGAGGCTGGCGAGGATGACCCCGAGGGCCTTCTCGATCGCGGCGTCCGGGAAGTACAGTCGGCGGAGCAGATTGGCAACCTTGATGACCGTTGGCCGCGGCTGGTCCCACGGATCGAAGACGTCATGCGTGCGGAACGTGACCCGGGGGTCGGCCGCCATCAGGGCGCGCACCTCCGGATTGAGCAGGGTGATCTCGCGTTCCGGTGCAGAATGCGACCGCCGGATGGATCGTGCGTAGAGGGCATGGACGAAGCGGGAGTCGCCGGGCCACGCGAGAGTCCGCCTGCCGACCACGAGGATGCACTCCGCCTCGGCGTCGAACAGGAATACCCGACGCCCGGAAGTGCGCGCGCTGATCGTGAAATAGAGGTCGGCGATGATGTACTCGCGGAACGCAGGCAGCTTGCGGATGAGATCGACGGACGTCGACCCATCCGACGCCCCGACGTCGACGATGACCGCCCCGTCGAGGTCGACGTTGTCCATCACCAGTGCGTCCGCCGCCGGATGCCGGTTGCCGCCCGTGATCTTGACGGTCTCGCCGACGTGGATCGCAGACATCGCGGTCCGGAACTGCTCGGAGTCCACGTCCGGATCAAGGATGACGGTCGGATCGCTCCAGAAGAACCGTTGCAGAGTGCGCTCCGCGAACGCGGGCCACCGGCCCTTCAGGGGTCTGATCGGGAGTCGCATCTCACTGAGCGGATGCGGCACCGCGGTAGCGTCGAAGGCCGAGCATGTACGGCAGGCCCAGGCCCACCGCCGCGAACGTCCTCCCGAGGCGTCCCTGCAACGACGGCGCGGGCAGCGGCGGGCGCGAGCCGTCGAGATCCTCGACGTCGACGAAGTACGCGTGGACGGTTCCGAAGCCCTCGAGTTCGGGCGACACCTCGTGCACGGGATCGGGCAGCACGTCCTCGCCGATGCGGTAGAGCTCCTCGGAGATCAGGACGTACTCGGGGATCCCGACCGGGTTCTTCAGCAGGCGATGGACGAGGATGACGTCGATCCCGACGAGCTTGATCCGCTCGCGGATGGTCTGGGTGGCCACGTCGCCGATGTGCGCCACGAACTTCAGCTTGAGGTCGGCCGCCCCCTTGCACCCCGTGCACGGGCACAGGTTCGCCGTGACGTACTGCCGTTCGAGGTGGAAGGCCCGATGCATGGCGTGGCAGCCTCGAGGATCTCGGCCATCGTGGTGTCGGTGTCGCCGTCGGCCTGGCGGGAGAGGAACGCTGCGTCGCCCTCGATCTCGATGAGGTCGAAGCCGGGGGCGGCATCGATCATCTTCTCGAGCATCCGTGCGGTGTTGACCTCGGCGTGCGCGAGACTCATCCGATGGGAGCTCATGTACTCGGTGTAGCCACCGATGTCCGCGATCAGCAGGACGGCACGGCCGGATTCCATGCCCTAGGGTCGCACCAAAGCCCTGGGTCCTCAAGAGCCCGAACGGGTCACGCCGACGCCGGCGGCTCCTCGAACGGCTCCTTCGGCGAGTACCGGTCGAGCTGGCCGTCGATGTCCACCGCCGCCTGCTGAGCGCTCGGCGTGTACCCGAGCACGACGGGAAGGAATCGCTCCGAGCGGAGCGCCCGCAGCTCGAGCGCGCTCCTGGCCACGACGGTGGCCGTTCGCCGCGTGCGGCGCAGCAACGCGATCTCGCCGAAGCCCTCCCCCGGGCCGAGCGTCGCCACGACGCGGCCGTCGCCCACCACGTCGGCCTCGCCCGACTCGATCACGTAGTAGCGGTCGCCGATGTCTCCCTGCGTGAACACCGCCTTGCCGGTGGGAACCTCGACCGGCTCCAGGCCGCGCGCCAGTTGCTCGATCGGAGGGCAGCGGCAGGGGGTGGAACATCGGCACCTCCTGGAGCAGTCCGATATCACCGTCGAGGACATCCACGGACCGGTCCAGACCCCGCAGCCGCCGCCACGACACCACCGCGAGCACCGGGCAGACCAGCCCGATCACGATCAGCGCGTTCTGGACCCCGACCCACGCGATCATCGACGACGCGACGACGGCGCCGATCCCGATGAACACCGCCACCAGGCTCTCCAGCACGCCGAAGACGCGTGCCGAGCACCTCGTCGGGAGCCATCCTGGCGATCAGCGTGAACCCGGCGAGATCGATCAGGGCGTTGCCCACGCCGATGAACGCCAGCAGGCCCAGCGCCGCCGACTGCTGGGGGACGAGGGCGACGAGGGTGAGCGGCAGCCCCCACAGGCCGACCCCGACGGCGAACCACGCGCCCAGCCGACCGGACCCGACGAGAAGTGAGGCCGCGAGCGACCCGAGCACCGCGCCCACCCCGACCGCGGTCATCAGGGCGCCGACGCCCGGCTCGCCGGTGCCCAGCAGCTCGATCGCGACCACGACGGAGAACACGGTGAGCGCGCCTCGCGTGAGGGCCTGCGCCGCCGCGAGACCGAGGATGAGGGTCAGGTCGCGGTTCCGCACGACCGCGCGGACACCCTCGACCGCCTCCCTGGCCAGGTTGGGACGGCTCGGTGCCGGCGGGCGCGGCGGGGCGTCGTACCGCAACCGCACGAGCAGGGCGGCCGCCAGGAACGAGGCGCCGGCCGCGACCCAGAACACGACGTCCACCCCGGTGAACTGGAGCAGCACCGCCGCGAGCAGTGGACCGACGAGGGTGGCCGCGGAGTCGAGCAGCCCGCGCACCATGTTGGCGCTGGCGAGCTCGTACCCGGTGCGGCACAGCGACGGCAGGAGCGCGGAGTGCGCCGGGCGATAGAGGGTGGCGGCGATCGTCGACAGCACCGCGAGCGCGTAGATGACCGCCGAGGGGCCGGAGACCGCGACGACCACGGCGGCAGCGGCGGTCGCTGCGCCGCGCACGATGGACACCAGGATGAGCACCCGTTCCCGGCGCCCGCGGTCGGCGATCGGCGACAGCAGTGGGGCGAGGATCGCGGACGGCACCATGCGCAGCAGCCCGACGAGCCCGACGGCGGCCGCGCCGCCGTCGCGGTAGGCGACGATCCCGAGCGCGACCGTGAAGGCCCACTCGGCGGTCCAGGCGCCGAGGAAGCTGAGCTGGGCACGGCGGAGGTTGGGATTGCGCCAGTTGCTCGTGAAGGCAGCGCCAGCGTCGCGCAGCCTGCTCCGGCGCCGACCATCGCCCATGGGGACGACTCTAGGGCCTGGCGACCCGTCGGGGCCCGGCCCCGCGGGCGGACGAGCCTCAGCTGTACACGTGCGGTGCGAGGATCGCGACGTCGCGGAGGTTGCGGTACTGCTCGGCGTAGTCGAGCCCGTAGCCGACCACGAACTGGTTCGGGATGTCGAAGCCGAGGTACTTCACGGTCACGTCGACCTTCGCGGCATCCGGCTTGCGCAGCAGTGCGCAGATCTCGACCGACTCGGCGCCGCGCGACTCGAGGTTGCCGAGCAGCCAGCTGAGCGTGAGGCCGGAGTCGATGATGTCCTCGACGATGAGCACGTGGCGCCCGGTGAGGTCGGTGTCGAGGTCCTTCACGATGCGCACCACGCCGCTCGACTGGGTGCCGGCGCCGTACGACGACACCGCCATCCAGTCCATGTTCACGTGCGGGCGCAGCTCGCGGGCGAGGTCGGCCATGACCATCACGGCGCCCTTCAGCACGCCGACGAGCAGGAGGTTCTTGCCCTCGTAGTCCACCTCGATCCGGCGGGCGAGCTCGGCGAGCTTGGCGTGGATGTCGGCTTCGGTGACGAGCACCTCGGTGAGGTCGGCCTCGATCTCGCGCGCGTCCATGCTGCTCCCTGGGTCGTGGGCGAACGGATGCCACGAGCCTACCGCCGTGGCGGCGGGCTCAGTGGTCGTGCGGCAGCACCTCGGTCGAGCCGCTCGTCGAGAACACGACATGGCGGCCGGCGCGCGTCGCCCGGATGCCGCCCGGCAGGTCGAGTGGGCCCTGGCCGTGCCAGTCGGTGACGAGCCGTGCGACCTCGAGCGTCTGCGTGCGCGAGAGCGAGACGCCGAACTCGCTCGCCACGACGTGGCGGATGATGCGCTGCCGGAGGGCGGCGGGGTTCGCCGCGAGCGCGCCGACCGACACCGCGATGCCCGCCTCGGCCGGCTCGCAGAGCTCCTCGATGAGCTCGTCGATCTGGCTCGTGAACGCCTCGTCGTCTTCGCGGAGCTGCTCGGCGGTGCGCGCGAGCGCCTCCGCGACGCCCGGGCCGAGCTCCGCCTCGAGCACGGGGAGCACCCGCTCGCGCACGCGCACACGGGTGAAGGACGGATCGGCGTTGTGCGGGTCGTCCCACGGCGTGAGCCCCGCGTCGAGGCACGCCTGCCGGGTGGTCGCGCGACGGATGCCGAGCAGCGGCCGGGCGTAGCGACCCGAGCGGGCGGGCATGCCGGCGAGGCTCGCCGTGCCCGAGCCGCGGGCGAGCCCCAGCAGCACGGTCTCGGCCTGGTCGTCGAGGGTGTGGCCGAGCAGCACGAGCACCGCGCCGGTCTCGGCGGCGACCGCGTCGAGCGCCGCGTAGCGGGCCTCGCGAGCGGATGCCTCGGGGCCGCCCTCACCCGTCACCTCGACGCGGCGCACGACGACCGGGTCGAGCCCGAGGGCACGCGCGGCGTCGGATGCCGCGGCGGCGACCTCGGCCGAGGCATCCTGCAGCCCGTGGTCGACGATCACCGCGCCGGCGCGAAGCCCCGCGCGCGGCGCCTCGAACGCGGTGGCCGCGGCGAGCGCGAGCGAGTCGGCGCCGCCCGAGAGGGCGACGAGCACGAGCGGGTTCGGCTCGGGGTCGAGGAGCCCTGAGGACGTCGCGACGGGCCTCCGCGCCGGCGTCTCGAGACGGCGACTGCGTCGCCTCGCTCGACCCGCAGGAGCCAGCACCGCCCTGACCGCGCGACGCACGTCGGCGATCGGGGGCGTCAGTCGGGGGCGACGCTCGGCTGGGAGCTCGTCGGAAGGCATCAAGTAACCTTATTCCGCCGATCGCGCCGGATTCCGTTTCGTGCCGGCCGCGGGCGAAGCTTCCAGACAAGGAGAACCAGCATGGGCGAGTACGCCGCCATCATCGAGATCCCGAAGGGGAGCCGCAACAAGTACGAGGTCGACCACGAGACCGGCCGGGTGTTCCTCGACCGCGTGCTCTACACGTCGTTCGAGTACCCGACCGACTACGGCTTCTTCGAGAACACCCTCGGCGACGACGGCGACCCGCTCGACGTGCTCGTGCTCACCCAGTACCCGCTGTTCCCCGGCGTGGGCGTGACGGTGCGCCCGGTGGGCGTGTTCAACATGACCGACGACGGGGGCGGCGACGCCAAGATCATCGGCGTGCCCGCGGGCGACCCGCGCTGGAACCACATCCAGGACGTCGACGACATCCCCGAGTTCACCCGCAAGGAGATCGAGCACTTCTTCGAGCACTACAAGGACCTCGAGCCCGGCAAGTGGGTCAAGACCGAGGGCTGGGCGAACGTGGCCGAGGCCGAGGCGCTCGTCCAGAAGGCGATCGAGAAGTTCCCCGGTCATTGACCAGGGCATGAGCCGAGGTCTGCGGGTTGAGCGCGGGCGCAGCCCGACGTCCGAAACGCCTGGACGAAGGGGCTCGAGCCGCCGGTTCGCGGCTCCTCGACGCTGCGGATCGGACGCCGCCGCGGGTCTCGCCGGTCTGCGGGTTGAGGAGCGGGCGCAGCCCGCGTCTCGAAACCCCTGGACGATGGGGGTCTCGAGACGCCGCTTCGCGTCCTCGACCCGCAGACCGATGCCGCCACTCTCGGCTCTGCGGGTTGAGGAGCGGGCGCAGCCCGCGTCTCGAAACCCCTGGTCGATGGGGGTCTCGAGACGCCGCTCCGCGGCTCCTCGACCCGCAGACCCGACGCCGCTCCGCGGCTCGCTCCATCTGCGGGTTGAGGAGCGGGCGCAGCCCGCGGCTCCTCGAAACCCCTGGTCGATGGGGGTCTCGAGACGCCGCTCCGCGGCTCCTCGGCCCGCAGGCGCGACCGCTCGGGGTCAGCCCGCGGGCCGGGCGGCCGCCGAGGGCGAGCCCCAGATGAAGTACTCGCGCACGGGCACGCCCTCGCGGGGCGCCTCGAGGATGCGGCCGCCGCCGAGGTAGATGGCGACGTGGTAGTAGTCGCCGCCGGACCCCCAGAAGAGCAGGTCGCCGCGCTGGATCTGCGAGAGCGGCACCGCGAGGCCGCGCCCGGCCAGCGTGCGGTACTGGTTCGTCGCCGAGTGCGTGCCGATGGAGATGCCCGCCTGTGCGTACGACACCTTCGTGAGGCCCGAGCAGTCCCAGACGTTCGGGCCGGCCCCGCCGAGGCGGTACGGCTCGCCGAGCTGCTGGCTCGCGAACCAGATCGCGGTCTCGACGGCGCCGGAGTTCGGCGGTGCGGGCGCGGGGTTCGGGGCGGATGCGCCGCCGCCGCCCGACGCGCCAGTGCCGCCGGCGCCCCCGCCCGGGGAAGCCGGCTGCTGCGCGGCTCCGCTGCCGCGCTGCCGCAGCTGCAGCGGCGGCCGCGGCGGCCAGCCGCGGCCTCAGCCGCCTCGCGCGCCTGGCCCTCGGCGCGCTGGCGCTCGAGCTCCGCGGTCGTGTCCTTGAGGCTCGCGAGCTGCGCGTAGAGCTCTTCTGACTTCTGCTCCTGCACGGCGACCGCGGCGTTCGCCGCGTCGGCGGCCTCACGTGCCTCGTCGGCGCGCTGCTCGGCGAGGCCGGCGAGCCGCTCGCGTTCGGCCGCGGCATCCGCTGCCTGCTCGCGGAGCGAGTCGGCCGTGTTGCGGTCGGCGATCGCCTGCTCGTAGACCTCGTTCGACTGCTCGCCGAGCTTCGATGCCATGCCGAGCTGCTGCAGCAACTCCCTCGCGTCGTCGCCCGAGAACACGAGCTCGGTGCTGAGGTCGGCGCCGGCCGTCTTCGCGAGGTGCGCGGCGAGCAGGCCCGCGCGCATCTTCGAGATCTCGGCCACGGCGTCGGCCTCGTCGGCCTGCTGCCCCAGCGTGCGCTCGCGCTCGGCGGCCCGGTCGCGCTGGTCGACGGCGATGCGCCACGCCTCGTCGGCCATGCATCGACGCCTGACACCGCGGCATCCGCTGCCTGCTGCAGGCCCGTGAGGAGGTCGGCGACGCGGGCGATCTCGGCCTGCTTCGTCTGCTCGTTCTGCTTGGCCTGCTCGATCTCGCTCCACGACGGGTAGTCGGGTTCGGCCATCGCCGGGCCGCCGGCTGCGACGACCGAGGCCGTCACGGCGCCCACCGCGACCGTGGAGAACAGCGTCGCGGGCTTCACCCGCGACACCGGCCGGGTGCGGTGGTCAGCCAAAGCTCACGCCCCGGTCGGCCATGAACGGGACGGGATTGATGCGGCCGCCGCCGACGAACACCTCGTAGTGCAGGTGGCAGCCCGTGGACGCGCCCGTCGTGCCGCTCGACGCGATGTTCTGTCCCGCCTCCACCCACTGGCCGGTGCCCACGAACGTGCCGCCCGGCGCGGATGTGCGCGTAGCCCGTCCACACGCCGCCGCCATGGTCGATCTGCACGTAGTTGCCGTAGGTGCCCGACCAGCCGGCGAATCGCACGACGCCGCTGTTCGCCGCGAAGATCGGCGCGGAGCATCCGGTGCCGAGGTCGACCGCGTAGTGGAAGGAGTTCGAGCATCCACCACCTGTGCAGATCGAGCTCCGCGAGCCGTAGCCCGACGTGATGCCCCCGCGCGCCGGCCGCGCCCATCCGGAGGCGGCCACCGCGCCCGGCGAGCCGCTCCGCAGCGCTTCCTGGCGGCGGCGCTCCTCCTCTTCCTTGCGGATGCGCTCGCCCTCCTGGTATGCGGCCGCGGTCTGCGCCTCGGTGTCCTGCAGGAACTTCAGCTGCTGTTCGAGCTCGATCTTCTTCGCCTGCGACTCGGCGAGCGCGGCCTCGGCTGCGGCCTGCGCGGCCTGCGCCACGACGAGCGCCTCCTCCGCGGCGATCCGGAGCTTCTCGCGTTCGGCGCGAGCCACCTCGGCCTGGCCGGCGAGCGCGGTCGCGGAGTTCTGCTTCTCCTGGGCCCGGTTGTAGATGCCCGAGGTGCGCTCGACCATCTTCTCCATGCTGCCGAGCTTCGCGAGCAGCGCCTCGGTGGCCGCGGCGTTGCCGGCGTCGAGGAACAGGTTGATTCCGACGTCGCCCGTGCCGGCCCGGTAGAGCTGGGCGGCGACCTGCCCGGCGTTCCGCTCGGCAGCCGCGGCCTCGGCGGCGGCGGCATCGGCCTGCAGCCGGATCTGCTCCGCGCGCGCCGCGGCGTCGTCGAACTTCTGCTGCGCGACGATGAGCTCGTCGGTGCGGCGCTCGGCCTCGGCGCGCGTCACCGCCACGTTCGTCTCGAGCTGGGCGATGAGCGCCGTGATCTGCTGCACGGCGGCCGCACCCGCCGCCGTGTTGGCCTTGGCGGCCTGCAGCTCGTCCCACGTCGGATACGTGGCGGCCTGGGCACCCGCGGGCACGGCGACGGCGCCGATGACGGCCATGGTCGCGATCGAGAGGCCGGCCATGAAGTGCCGCACGCGCCCACGCAACGGCCGGCCGCCGGTCCGGCGACGGGCGCCTCGGCGCGGTGTCGTTCGGGCTCGGGCGATCGGTTCGCGGTGGGTGGTTCGGTCCATGGTTCCCCGTCCACGCGGGCTCGATGCCCCGCGCTCCTCGCTCTCGTGCGGGCAGTGGCAGCCTTCACGATAGGCGCGGCCTGCGCGCGACCCGGGCATTTCGGGCGCGTGTGGCGGATGCCGCTCGCAGGGGCCGAGGCATCCGTCGCCGTCGTTTTGCCATTGCACCCGATGGCACGTATGCTTGCTTGTCGGCGGTCATGCCCAGCAAGACCACCCGGCCCCATCGTTTAGTGGCCTAGGACACCGCCCTTTCACGGCGGCAGCACGGGTTCGAATCCCGTTGGGGTCACCACGAAGGTATTACAATTGAACAGCTTCACATCGAGGCCCTGTAGCGCAGTTGGTTAGCGTGCCGCCCTGTCACGGCGGAGGTCGCGGGTTCAAGTCCCGTCAGGGTCGCTCAGGCGACAAGCCCTTTCCCTTACGAGAGAAGGGGCTTTCTCCTTATCGAGGCATCAGTTCCGGTTTCGGTCGGTCGGATGCCGCGAGGCTCTGTAGCTCAGTTGGTAGAGCGTTCGACTGAAAATCGAAAGGTCACCGGATCGATGCCGGTCGGAGCCACATCGAAAACCCCCGGTTAGCCGGGGGTTTTCTCGTTGGGTCGTGAGTCTTCACATGCATTCGAATGCATGGTTTGCCCACAATTGCCCACGTATGTGAACATCCAAAACGGGTTGCACGTCAACTCAGAGCATCAAGTCGGCGACACGCAGTGCACATGCCATTGCGGTGAGTCCCGGGTTGAACCCGCCGTTGGTCGGGTGCAGCGAGGCGTCGGCGACATAGACGTTGGACGTCCCATGGACTCGACCCTGAGGGTCACAGGCGGAGGAGGCCGGGTCGTGGCCCATGCGCACCGATCCGGCTGAGTGTTCGGCGCCTCGCGACCCACCGGGGAACGAGTGCGACTCGATGTTCCGCCCACCGAGCGCGAGGACCCATTCGACGCACCGTTCGCGCATGAATTCCGCGGCTGCTGCAGATGCGGGGTGTGCGACACCGCGCAACCGGGCCACAGGCATCCCGAATCGGTCACGCACGATGGGGTCGATGGAGACCCGGGACAGTTCATGGGGAACTTCTTGCACCATTGACATCGTGCCAAGGGCGTTGGGCGCCTCTCTCATCCACTGCTTGTGAGGAGCGCCGAATGGTGCCACCGCGCGCCCGGCTTGGGCCTTCGCAACCGGGAGAGTCGCCAGGGAGGTCGAAGATGACTCCGCCGCCCACGGTGCCCCGCCGGCGTGCACGAAGTCGAGTGTGGCGACGGAGTGATTCGGTCCGACGAAGCCCTTTCGCACTGGCGCGTCGATGGTGATCGCCGCTGCTCCCCCGTGAGTGTGATGATTTCTGCCCAACCCACTCGTTCCCGATTCCGGACGCGAGGAGAAGCCGAGGCGTTTCCATGGCTCCGGCGGCTACCACGACACGACAGGCACGCACGGTCAGCTCGCGCACTTTGCCAGCCACCTCATGCATGGCGCGGACTCCAGCGGCGTTCCCTCGGCCGTCGTGGAGGATCTCCACGACCTGGGTGCTCATCAGGAGATCGCAGTTCCCGGTGGCGAGCGCTTTCGGGATCACCGTGTTGTGCGTGCCGTTCTTCGCGTCCACAGGACACGAGTGTCCGACGCACTGGGGGCAGCCGACGCATGCACCTCTTCCATCTCGTGGCACGCTGTTGATCGCGGTGGGGATGGGCGAGGGATGCCATCCCAACCGAGCGGCGGCATCGCTGTACGGCTTGCGCAGCCCGTTGTCCCGCAGGACGGGCATGGGAAGCGCGGTCGTCCGGGGGGCACGAGTAGCTGCCGACAAATGCGAATCGCCCGCTACGCCGAGCTCCCATTCCACGCGCTCGTAGTACGGGTCCAACTCGTCGTAGGAGAAGGGCCAGTCGACGAGCGTACTGTGTTCTGGCACGCCGTAGGTGGAGGCCATTCTGAAATCCTCGGCCAGGAACCGCCAGGACATGCCCTGCCATACTCGGGTGCCTCCGCCCAGGGCCATGGCTACGAGTCCGTAGTTGGTTCCCGAGCCGTCGCCGGGAAGCAGGCGCGTGCTCCCATCATCGAGTTCCAGAACTCGTGGGCTGCCTTTCCCAGGGCCGGCTGTGACGTCGTAGAGTTCTGACGCTTGCCTTGCAGATGGTTCCCGCGAAGCTCGGAGTCGTGGAACGGGCGCGATCGTTCGACGAGGAGGACGCGCTGGCCTCGTCGTGCGAGTTCGTACGCGGCGAAACCCCCGCCGCTCCGCCGCCCACGACGATCACGTCGTACGCGGCAGCCACCGAATCCGCATCAATGCCGGTCAGAGGTTGCGGGTCAACTGGCGTCGTGCCATCCGGTAAGGGGTTGAATCCAACCATCGCCCAGCCGGCAGGCCCTCGAGTACCGCCGTAGTAGGCCTGGAACACCAAGTCGACGCAAGTGTTGAGGGGGTGGGTCGCCGCCGCAAGCGCCCAATCCGGTGGACCCGCTACCTCGCGGGAGTCGGCTGCGCCAGCCTCAGCGGCCGATGCCTCCTCGAGCACTCGCGCGCGCGCCGCGGCGTCAAGTTCGGCGAACTCCATCCCGCTCGCGGCGTTCAGCGTTTCGGCGGTCGGGGCGCAATGCCGGAACCGCCCACGCGAGAAGTCCCAAGGCGTTCGCATAGCCGGCATCGCACCGCCAGCCCAGCCCGATGCCCACTCATCTGGCGGGATGACGGTGTCGAACAGTGCCGCGATGGTCCGCGTCGTGGCGACGTCGGACGGATTTACCGCGACCGGCCTCAGCCATGTCCACTCCTTCGCGACGGCGCGTCACTCCATCTTCCCTGGATGTCGAGCCGATCGAAGACGACTCCCAGAAATCGGCGGGGATGTCATCGCTTCGTTGTGCTCGAGCGCGTTGACCCGTGCCGGGGTGGAGACGCCGACGACCGTCGTCGTGATTCGCGGATCCCGCGTTGAGAACTGTAGAGCCAAGGCCGCGAGGGACAGGTCGAAGCGAGGCACTCGTCGTGCAGCCACTTGGTCGTCTTCACGATCTCGCTGACGGTTCACGGTACTGGTATCGGGGTCTTTGGGTCGGGGGCTTCGCGAACATTCCACTCGCGTACGGTGCGGCGTTGAAATAGTGGAGGCCAGCCTGCACCGCGTGATCGATCAGGCCATTGGCGCTTCGATCGATCAGGTTGTACTGGCTGTGATTGAGGAGGATGTCGAACGCGCCGGTGTCGACGTACCGGAACATATGCTGGATGTCGCCACCTGCGACGCCGATGCGTCCGACCAGTCCTTCTTCTTGGAGCTGGACATGCCCTCGATAGCACCGCCGGGTGCGCTCATCGACTCAAGTCGCACCTCTCGGGGTCGTGCAGATGATAGAGGGGAACGTGGGTGAGACCGAGTCGCGCCGCGCTCTCCTGGAAGGAAGCCCGCACGCGTTTGCGTCGAACGTCGACCCTCCTCGTTCAGGGTCGACTTTCGTCGCGACGACGAGGTCCCGGACGCAAGGGAGCCGAGTCCGCCAGCGCAATACCGATTCGCCGCTCGCTTTCTCCCGCCCCGTATTCGTTCGACGTATCGATGAGATTCATGCTGGAGCGCGCGAATTGCTTCACCGTGGTTATCGCTTGGTCCTCCGTGACGTCGTAGCCATACGTTTCCGGCATTCCTCCAACAGGGCTGGTGCCGACGGAAACCACCGAGACCGTGGGGCCCGACTCCCAGAGCTGTCGCCGCTTCATCATTCTCAAACCTCCCGGCTGTTCTTACCGCGCGACCGCTGAGGCGGGTCTCTCGAGCGGGTCGGCGAAGTCTTCAATGGTCCACTCTTACCCCCAGTCGAGGCAGCCCATGTCGCCGTCCCACCGGAAAGGCAGCCATACGTACTCCGAGACGGACGTGTCGGTGTGAAGGATGTCAACAAGAGGCGCTGCGCGGTCGCATCGGAGACGAGAGGCCCGGCATCCCGTTCATCGCCTGGAGAAGACTTGAACACGGCGGACTCCTCGGTCAGACAGCCCGGGAAGCCAGCGGTCCGCCATGGCGATGTACAGGTCTCGATTGCCCGGGTGCCGGAAGACGGAGCTGATCTGCGAGTGGAACGACGTCGTGAGGTCGTCCGGGTGGGGGTCGCCGAGCACCGTCCAGGGGCCGTGATAGGACGGCGGCGACTCGCGACTCCGATGGTTTGGGTAGTAGCCGGTGGTGCCCGAGGTGACCAGGTAGTGCTGTCCGCTCGCGTGAGAAGTGCGCGGGTGCTTCGCGGACGAACGGCGGGCCTGGATGCGGGAAGTGGGTCGAGTAGTAGCCGGTGACGTCGGTGTAGTCGTCCGTCAGATCGGCGCAGATCAGCTCGCTGTGGACGCGCTCGAAGTAGTAGTAGCCCTTGCCGTCGACCGGGTCGACGACGAGGTCGAAGTCGCCGGCGTTCATGCTCAGCGGCGCGAGGCCCGGCGTACGATCGTCGTATGGCCCGAGGATGCTGTCGGCGACGAGCACCGTGGAGCGCTGCGCCTCGTGCCGACGTCATCATCTTGACCCAGCAGACGTACTTGCCCGTCCGGGGATTGCGGATGATGTGCGGGCGGTCCAGACATCTGGGCCGGGTGGAGTGGCGAGGTCGTCGTCCTCGAGGTCCGGCGGGATGATCAGGCCGCGGTCGTCCCAGTTGTAGAGGTCGGTCGAGGAGTAGCAGCGCACGCCCCAGTGCCAGATGCCGCTGCCCGGGCCGGATGCTCCTTGTTCTCGCCGTACCAGTAGAACGTGCCGTCCTCGAAGTGCATGGAGCCGCCGTGGGCGTGGATGCGCTTGCCGTCGGTGTCGAGCCACAGCTGTCCGGGGGTAATGCTTGTCTGACGGGTCACGTCGGCCTTTCTGTTTCCTGATGACGCGCTGGCGGCGTGGAGCCGTCAAGAGCGAGTCAGGTGGGGGCGGAACACCCCTGCCCCCACCCGGTTTCCTTACGTGCCCGCGTCGAACGCCGCCTGCATCTTGTCGGCGACCGACTGCGGGGTGTCGTTGCCGAGGAGCATGGACTGCACCGACTCGTTCAGGACGACCTGGACCTCGTTGGGTCCGAGGTTCGCGAGTTTCGCGTAGTCACCCGACTCGACCAGCTCGGCAAAGCCGGCCAGATCCTCGGGCGCTTCGTACGCGTCGTTCGGACGACCGGGACTTACGAGAACGCGTTGGCGCAGAGCGCGGACTGCTCGGGTTCCGCGAGGCACGCGACGAATGCCTTCGCTGCTGCCGGGTTGTCCGTCGCAGCGTACGCCGAGAGGTTGTATCCCGGCAGGGCCGTGACATAGTTCTTGCCATCGTTGGTCACCGGGATGGCGGTCACAGCGAACGCTGTGTCAGGAGCGAGGTCCTGCATGATGCCCTTCTGTGCGCCGACATCGAC
>CAWCWD010000067.1:0-26798 GCA_963799015.1 uncultured Actinomycetota bacterium
GCACGGGCACCGTCCGACTTCGGCGTGCGCACGATGATCTCGCCGCCCACGGCCCCGCGTTCTCCGTCACCTAGATCCGACGCCGGAGCGGCTCGAAGCCCCGCACGTGCAGCCCGGTGGCTTCGCCCCACCTCTTAGGCCAGTGTATGAGCGGCAGAGACACCCGGGCCTGGACCCGGGGGTCTCACTTCAAGTCCCGTTACGCCACAATGGCGTTCTGCTCCGATTCCGAACTCGCGCGCCCGGAGACGTGGCGACGGCCGAGCACGTAGAAGGTGATTGCTCCAAAGAGAACGACACCCACACCGTTGCTGATTTGCCAAAGGTACGATGCGGCCTGATCCGCTCTGGCAAGGGACACCGCGAGACCGCCGACCAGGGTGACGACGAGCGTCACGGGGATGGTGATCGCGAGTGCACTCAGCTCCATGAGCCAGGGCTTCGCCACGGCTGCCTGCCTCATGCAGAACCAGCCGAACGGCACAGCGATGATGAGCATCGCCATCAACAAGAGACCTTCAAGTGATATTGGGTCCATCGACTGGCCACGTATCTGACTCTTCCGCGCCGCATAGAGTGTCAGTCCGGAGTACAGGATGCCAAGTACTGCGGCGTAGACGAGCATCGCGTGCAGGACGCCGCCCATCAGCAGGATGACTCGCGTGCGCGGGCTAATTACTGCTCCAGTCTGCTTCGGCTCTGCAAGGTCGAATGGGGATTCTCAAACGCGGAGCGGATCGCTGTCGCAGGGTTCAGGCTACTGGTGCATGGGGCAAGGGGGCGAGCGCCGCGACGTGCGAGATCCGGAAAGGCGACTCCTCGGCAGTACTCGTCTCCCCGGGACATCGAGTACCAGCTGAAGCGCATCGCGATCCGGCAGCGTCAGCTCAGCGCTGCGCTGGAGTAGGGCCATCGCGGGGTCTCCGCCCAAACGGCTCAGCCGTCGGCGGTGCAATGGCCGTCGGAGTGGCGCAGCCAAGCGCAGCGCGCCTCGTTCCGCTCGACGCGGTCGTCAGCGGGTCAGCAGGAGGAAGTCGTCGACGCTCGCCGAGCGCAGCACGCCTCGCGCCCAGCCCGGGAGGGACGGCCTGGCGCGTTCCCAAGCGATAGCGCGAACCGCGCTGACCCGAAACGTGCGCCCGGATCGGGTGAGCTCGCCCCCGCTGGCCTGATCGAGGTTCCGAGCCCACTGCACGTCGCTGCCGTACGCGAGGCTGACGATCCATCCGTCCTCGGTCTCGAACGCCATCACCGGGTTCTCGTACTGTCGCCCGGTCTTGCGTCCCACATGATGCACGACCGCGAGTGGTGGCAGTCGGCGTGCGATGGGAAGCACGATCGGATTCAGGGCACGGGCGACGCGCCGGAAGGAACGCGGCATGGGCATGATCGAGATCCTGTCGATAGGAAACGTTGAGTATCTTCAGGGTAGGGCACCGAAAGAAGATACGCAAAGTACCTTAGGATGGCGGGATGAGCCGTTCTCCCGTCACCCGACGGCGTGGCGCCGTGCTGGAGGCAGCGATCTTCGCTGCCGTCTGGGCGGAGCTCGCCGACCACGGCTACATGGGCCTGACGATCGCAGGGGTTGCCGAGCGGGCCGGAACGAGCAAGCCGGTGCTCTATCGCCGTTGGCCGAACCGGGCCCGGTTGGTGTACGCGGCCCTCGAGAGCAGGCACCGCACGATCAGTCCGGCTGACACGGGCTCGCTCCGCGGTGACCTGCTCGCGCTCATGACCGCGGTCGCACAGGAGGCGACGAACATCGCACCCGACGCCGTATGGGGCCTCCTGACCGAGAGCGCGGGCGACGACGCCTTCGCCGCGACGATCCGGGACGAGCTCGTCGAGGTGCTTCCCGAACGGATGGTCGCGACCGTGGTCGCGCGCGCCGAGGACCGTGGCGAACTGGCCGCCCGGCCGCGTTCCGCCCGCGAGCTGACGTTGCCCTTCGACCTCATCCGCAACGAGTTCTTCTCACGCGGTCGGGTCGATCCCCGCACCGTCGAGGAGATCCTCGACGAGATCACGCTGCCGGTGCTGCGACGTCCGTGACACGGCGTCACCACCATCCGGATCCGATCACCTCGCCGGCGCCCGTGACCCATCCGCCCGAGCCATTGGCGCGGTACATGAGCATCACGCCGCTCGCCGTGACGGCCAGCAGGTCCGTCTTCCCGTCGCCGCTGAAGTCGCCCGGGCTCGTCACCTGCACGAACTGGTCCCAGGACGTGCCGACCACCGCGCCGGCGGGATCGGCCCACCCTCCGACGCCGTCGCCTCGATAGAGGCGGAGCGCGCCTCGGTCGACTGGCGACGACGTCTGCGTGCCCGTCCCCGCTGAAGTCGTCGGGACCGAGGACCATCGAGAACCGGTTCCACCCGGAGCCGATCGCTTCACCGATGCCGGTCCCCCATCCGCCGGCGCCGTTGCCCGCGTACAGCAGCATCACGCCGTCGGGCCGCACGCCGATGACATCGACGTGGCCGTCCCCGGTGAAGTCGCCCGGGGACAAGACGAACGAGAACTGGTTCCACGCCGTTCCGATGACCTGTCCGCTCCCGTTGAGCCATGCGCCGGCGCCGTCTCCTGAGTACAGGCGCATGACCCCGCCCGGGGTGATGCCGATGAGGTCGGCCCGGTCGTCCCCGCTGAAGTCCCCGAGCGCGACGACCAAGGCGAACACATCCCATCCGCTTCCGACCGCCGTTCCCGAGGACCGCCAGGAGCCCCGGCCGTCGCCCTGCAGGACGTACAGCACGCCGTCGGCCGTGATCCGGAACACGTCGTTGAACCCGTCGCCGTTGAAGTCCGGACTTCCGGTGGCGATCCTCGACGGCACCCTCTCGCTCGGTCTTGGTGGGTCCACGGCGATGCGAAGGGCTCCGCTGACGGGCAGGGCGAAGTGGATGTGGTTGCAGGTGTCGAGGATGCGCTCGGTGATGTAGTCGAACGCGACGTCGCTGCCGCACTGGAGCTGGCCCGCCAGCGTGCCGCGCGGGACGAACGAGTCGAGGAAGCGGAGGAACGGCATGGACTCGGAGCCGCCTCGGAGGACGACGCCGCCCACCCGGACGAAGTCGATCGCCCGCACGGGATCGGCACAGTGCGGGGAGACGTAACTCGTAGGGCACGGCGGGTCCTGGGAGACGCCGGGGCACGAGCGAGCCAGGTCGCTGATGAACACCGACCCGAAGGACTCCAGCGTGTGCACCAGCACCTGGAAGACTCGAGTGTCGAGTCGACATCCAGCGGCGGGCGACTCGCCGCGCGCGACCGGTGCGATGATCTGCGACACCACGCCGAAGGAGATCGAGTCGAATCGCCCCGCGACCCTGGCGTCCATCAACGTCTGGGCGAGCACTCGAGGGTCGTCGGGGATGGCCCACGCCTGATCGGTTCGAGCCGGGAGCACGGTGGACGCGCTGACGACCGATCCCGCGACGAGGCCGATGATGAGCCATCGTGCTCGCCTCGCACGCCCCCGTTCGGCTGCCCGCTCCGCACGGAATCTGGTCACACGTGTCCCCCCGGTGCGACCGGACCGGTTCCGGCCTGAAGACGACGCTATGCTGCGCGCGACGCAGAACGCGGCGACCGCGCCGGGATGGGCCGGATGCGATGACCGCGGCCGTGTCGCCGAATTCCATCGCGTCGGGCGCATTCGCCGTCGAGCGTCGGAGTCACCATCCGCTGCGTGTCGGCGTGTGGCCCTCGCGGGCGTCGTCGGGCATAGGCATCTCCATCCGCAGCCCGAGCAGCCGGATCGGCCGGTCGGGCTCGATCCTGCCGGCGAGCTCCAGCACCCGGGCCAGCACCTCGTCACGGTCGAACGTCTCGGCCACCTTCTTGGTGAAGGTCTTGGTCAGGAACGGCGCGTAGCGCACCTTGAGCCCGAGCCCGATCACCGGACGGCCCTCGGCCGCGATGTCCTCGAGGACCTGGGCGGCGAGTTCCCGCACTGCCTCGTCGACCTGGGCCGCCTCGGTCAGGTCTTGCTGGAACGTCGTCTCCCGGCTGTGCCCACGGGCCACCCACGGCGTGTCGTCGACGATGTCGGCACCCTCGCCTCGGCCGAGCAGGATGTACCACGGACCCATCCTCGGCCCGAACTCCGCCATCAGGGGCTGCGGGTCGGCATCGGCCAGCTGGGTGACCGTGGTGATGCCGAGCCCGGCGAGACGGCGGGAGATCTTCGTGCCGACACCCCACAGGTCGATGGTCGGCCGATCGCCCATCACCTCCAGCCAGTTGGCCGCCGTGAGCCGGAACACGCCGCGGGGCTTGCCGAACCCCGTTGCGACCTTCGCCCGCACCAGGGTGTCGCCGATGCCCACACTGCAGTGCAGCCGGGTCCGATCGAGCACCGCCTGCTGCAACCGCCGGGCGTACGCCTCGGGATCGTCGGTCTGCACACCCACGAACGCCTCATCCCAGCCCAACACCTGCACGGTCGCTCCGGGCTGAGCGCGAAGCGTCGACATGACCACCTCGGATGCCGCGGTGTAGGCCTCGTGGTCGACCGGCAGGATCACCGCCTCGGGTGCCTTGCGAGCGGCGATGCGCAGGGGCATGCCCGAGCCGACCCCGAACTCGCGGGCCTCGTAGGAGGCGGTCGAGACCACGGCGCGCTCAGTGGGATCGCCCCGGCCCCCGACGATGACCGGCTTGCCGGCGAGGTCGGGATGCCGCAGCACCTCGACCGCCGCGACGAACTGGTCGAGGTCGACGTGCAGGACCCACGAGCTCCGGTCTCGGCTCACACCACCAGTCTGCCTCCCGGGGCCGTCACTGCTTCGGTGGCAGCGGCGGCGGCGCGTCATCCGGCGCGAGGTAGGTGCCGATCATCCGGAACACCCGGTCGGCCGAATTGTCGTAGGTTCCGTCGGGTTCGAAGGCCCCCGGCTCGTAAGTGTTGGCGACCGAGATCGCGATCTCCTGTGACGGCAGGTACGCCTCGACGGCGCTGTAGCCGCTCAGTTGGGGGTTCTGCAGCATCCACGCCCCCGAGCGCACGACCCCGAGGCCGTAGTTGTACGCCTCCACCTGCGTGAAGCACGACGGCTCGCACACCGGGAGTCGCTCGCCGAACCCGATCAGCTGGGAGTCCGTCATCTCGTGGAAGCTCTCGTCCGACAGCAGCTCGCCTGTTCCGATCGCGATCGCCGTCTTGGTCATGTCGGAGATCGTGGTGGTCTGCGCGCCGCCGACGGGCGTGCCCCAGACGGGGTTCCAGAAGGTCGACTCCTCGTAGAACTGCCCCGACGGATCGACACCGAGCGCGGGTCCTCGTTCGGAGCTGAACGCATGCAGGACCGGCTCCGGGATGAACGACGAGTTGTAGCCCTCGGTCTCGGTGAGGCCCATCGGCTCGAGCACCTGCTCCTCCAGGAGCAGGTCCAGCGGCTCGCCGCCGATCTCGGACAGGATGTGGCCGAGGATCATGAAGTTCGTGTGCGCGTAGCTCCAGTTCGTGCCCGGCTCGAACTGGAGCGGCCGGTTGAACGCGTACGCGATCCGCTCCTCATAGGTGAACTCGTGGAACGGATTCGCGTTGTATGCGGCGGTCCACCCCGGATCCGTCTCGAAGTCGGGGTAGCCGGTGGTCTGGTTGGTCAGCATCCGCAGCGTGACCGTGTCCGATTCGGGCAACTCAGGGGCCCACTCGTCGATGGTGTCGTCGAGGCCGACGGTCCCGTCGTCGACGTACTGCAGCAGCAGGTTGCTGACGTACGAGAACGCCACGGCCCCGTTGCGGAAGTGCATGTCGGTCGTCGCGTCGACGCCCGTCATCGACTCGCCGAACGCCTGCGTCATCAGGATCTCGTCACCGACCTGGACCTCCACGATGACCGCCTTGAGATCGAGCGTGGCCATGGCCTCCTCGACGATCTGGGTGATGTCGGCGACCTGGGCGGACTGCTCCGGCGAGCTCGGCGAGGGGCTCGAGGGTTCGGGCGGCGGCGTCGGCCCGATGCAGCCGGCCATCCCCACGACGATGGCCGGCACCAGGACGGCGCCGGCCAGGAGGGTTCCCGAACGGCGACGATCGGGCGAGCTAGTCGTTGCTCTCATCGTCGAGCAGTGCGATCTCGAGGTCCTCGAGCTCCATCTCAGCGGCGAGCGCCTTGACGATGTTCCCGGTCGCCGCCGCGACCCGCGCCGTGCCGACGATGGGTGCGATCGCCGTGAGGACGTCACGGACGGTGTCGGCGTCGAGGCCGACCTCAGCGCCGACCTCGAGGTTGAGCGCATACGACACCGGTGGCGCATCGACCGCGACGAGTGCGGCGATCCGGACCAGGACCAGGGTCTCGGGGTCGAGGTTGGAGGCGTCGAGCGAGTCCGCGGTCATTCGTGCGAGCAGATCGAGTACGGGGGTGTCGCTGGTCATGTCGGTCATGATGGGTCCCTTCAGCTGTCCCGGAATCGGGTGGCAGCGGTGCTGCAGCGTCAGTACACGCCGATGCCCGTCGGGTTGCATCATGCAGATCACGTGAATCGCGTCGCCGGATGCCGGTGGACCCCTGCCGCTCGATCCGGGAGCCGTCAGTCGCGCGGACGTGCGAGATGGCCGATCACGGTGACGACGATCGTGATGACCGCGGAGAGCGCCATGCCGAGGCCGATGTGCACGTTGAGCGCGAGTGCGCCGACGGCGGCGCCCGCTCCGATCAGCGCGATCGCCCCCGCGCGGCGGCGCCAGGGATGCTTGTCGACCCGCGCGCCGAAGACGGAGTCGGCGGCGAGGCCCGTGATCGTCGAGGTGACCACGACCGTCGTCACGTCCTTCACCGCGATGTGGCGCGCGGCGCCGGCCTGCGCGCCCATGGCGAGGCCGAGCGCCGTCGTGACCGCGAGCAGCACGGGTTCGGCGGGATCGGCGAGCACGACCATCACGACGCCGGCCGTGAGGAGGACGAGCGCCACGATGGAGAAGACGACCGTGGTGCTGGTGCTCCATCCGGCGGCGAGGTCGCGGAGCAGGCGACCGGCCACCGCGGCTCCGACCATGAAGCCGACGAGCGCGAGCACGGGGCCCAGGATCGGCAGGCCGTCGGCGCCGGTGAGGGCCATGCCGAGGATGACGATGTTGCCGGTCATGTTGCCCGTGAAGACCCGGTCGAGGCCGAGGTAGCCGACCGCGTCGATGATGCCCGTCGAGAACGTCAGCGCGAGCATGAGTCCGAGGTGGGTGCCGGCAGGGTGGCGGCGCAGGGTCGAGATCACGGGTCTCCTTGCAAGGTGAAGCCCCGTATCGACGCCGTCGGCGAGCACCGGGCGGTGTGACGGTACTCTCGACCAAGAATGACACACGACGGTCACGGCTTCACACGGACGGGTGCTGGATGGGCGGATTTCACGGGGTGCTGCAGGCGGGCTCGGCCGTCGACAGCGCAGCGACGTACCTTCCGGCCGAGCCGGGGACGCTGAGCTGGGGACGACTGCCCGCGCGCGGCAGCTCGCCCGTGCTCACGGTCGACCCGGGCGAGGCGGTCGTCATCGACACGGTGAGCCACGAGGGCATCCTCGAGGACCAGGGTCGCGACCCGGCGGCGTACTTCGGCGGTCACGGCGTGGAACGCGAGCACGTGCTCGACGAGGCGGTGGCGCTCGCGGCATCCGCTCACCCCCGCGACCCGGCGAAGGACGGACCCCACGTCGTCACCGGCCCGATCCGCGTGCGCGGCGCGCGAGCCGGGCGACCTGCTGAAGCTCACCGTCGTGGATGCGACGCCCCGCGTGCCGTACGGCGTCATCTCCAACCGGCACGGCCGTGGCGCGCTCGCCGGGGGAGTACCCGTGCGGGCGGGCAACGTCAGCGTGTTCACGCCCATCGAGCAGGACGAGCACGACGACTGGTTCGGCGCGCTCCCGGTCGTCGAGGGCGGAGAGCGCAGCATCCGGTTCCCGCTCGCGCCGTTCCTCGGCATCATGGGGGTCGCCGTCGACGCCGACGAGCGACCGCACTCGGTGCCGCCGGGCGCGCACGGCGGCAACATCGACATCAACCTCCTCACCGAGGGGGCGTCGCTGTACCTGCCGGTGCAGGTGCCCGGAGCCCTCGCCTACGTCGGCGATCCGCACTTCGCGCAGGGCGACGGCGAGGTCGCGCTGACCGCGCTCGAGGCGTCGCTCCGCGCGACGATCCGGTTCGACGTGGTGCCGGCCGAGACCGCGGTGCGCGAGTTCGGCGAGCTCGCGGGGCCGCTCGCCGAGACGAGCGAGTACCTCGTCCCGACCGGCCTCGACGCCGATCTCGACGTCGCGATGCAGAACTGCGTGCGCCAGGCGATCGCCCTCCTCGGGGCGCGGTACGGCATGGAGCCGCACCTCGCCTACGCCTACCTCAGCGCGGCGACGGACTTCGACATCTCGCAGGTCGTCGACCTGGTGAAGGGCGTGCACGCGCGCATCCGCACGAGCGATTTCCGGGCGGTGCGAGTGCCGGTGCGGCGTGGCTGAGCGGATGCCGCGGCCCGACGCGCGGATCTGGCGCGTGGTCGGCGAGCCGCTCCTCCGGCCGACCGCGGCGGGTCCGCTCGACGGGCACACGGTGGCCGTCAAGGACGTCTTCGCCGTCGAGGGTTTTCCGCTCGGTGCCGGGGTGCCCGCATACCTCGCCGAAGCCGAGCGCGCGGCGCGATCGGCGGCGAGCCTCCGCGCGTTGCAGGCCGCCGGGGCATCCGTTCGCGGCATCGCGCAGACCGACCAGTTCGCCTACAGCATCGCCGGCCGCAACCCCGCCTACGGGACGCCGCCGAACCCCGCAGTGCCCGGTGCCATCCCGGGCGGCTCGTCGAGCGGCCCGGCGGCCGCCGTCGCGATGGGCGACGCGACGATCGGACTCGCGACCGACACGGCCGGGTCGATCCGCATCCCCGCCTCGTACCAGGGGCTCTGGGGCCTCCGCACGACGCACGGCGCGGTGAGCGTCGACGGGGTGCTCCCCCTCGCGCCGAGCTTCGACACGGTCGGCTGGATCACCCGCGACGGCGAGACCCTCGCCGCCGTGGCGCGAGCGTGCCTCGACACGGCCGATTCGCGCGACCTCGGCGCGCGCCTCGTGAGCGGCTCCCGCGCTCGCGGACTCGGCGACCCCCGACGGTCGCACGTGCCTTCGCCGCGGCGGTCGACGCCCTCGACGTCGCGGGCGAGGAGGTCGGCACGCTCGACGATCCCGCATTCGGCGCCGACGCGCTCGATGCGCTGTACGCCGCGTTCCGCACGGTGCAGGCGGCCGAGGCGTGGGCGCAGCACGGACGATGGATCGAGGCGCACCCCGGCGCGCTCGGGGATGAGATCGCCGCGCGCTTCGCGTGGGCCTCCACGATCACGGCCGAGGCGGCCGACGAGGCGCGGACCGTGCTCGACGATGCGACGGGCCGCGCTCGACGCGGCGCTCGGCGACGCCGTGCTCGTGCTGCCCTCCGCGGCATCCGTCGCACCGTCGACCGACGCCGACGGTGCGGAGATCGAGGCGATCCGCGCCGCGACGCTGCGGATGACGGCGGTCGCCGGCGCGACCGGCCGGCCCGCCGTCTCCGTGCCGGGACTCACCGCGGGCGGCGGTGCTCCGATCGGCGTGTGCTTCGTGGGTCCCCGGGCGAGCGACATCGCCCTCGTCGAACGCGCGCTCGGGTGGTCGGAGGCCCTGAAACACGTCTGAAACGACGGGTGCGTAAGTTGACTCCCCTGAACTCGATTCAGGAGAGTCATCATCGTCGCACCGATCAATCCGCCCACGCGTCTGCTCATGGGTCCCGGGCCCGTCAATGCCGACCCGCGCGTGCTGCGTGCGATGTCAGCCCAGCTCATCGGCCAGTACGACCCGGCGATGACGGGGTACATGAACGAGACGATGGAGCTCTACCGGGGGGTCTTCCGCACCGCAACGAGGCGACCTTGCTCGTCGACGGCACCTCGCGCGCCGGCATCGAGGCGGCGCTGGTCTCGCTGGTCGCCCCCGGCGACCGCGTGCTCGTGCCGATCTTCGGCCGCTTCGGGCACCTGCTGGCCGAGATCGCCGCAGCGCGCCGGCGCCGAGGTGCACACGCGTCGAGGTCGACGTGGGGCGGGGTCTTCACCGCCGTCCGCGATCGAGCAGGCGATCGTCGAGGTGCGGCCGGCGCTCCTCGCGGTCGTGCAGGGCGACACCTCGACCACCGATGGCGCAGCCGCTCGACGAGCTCGGCGAGATCTGCGAGCGGCACGGCGTGCTGTTCTACACCGACGCCACCGCCTCGCTCGGCGGCAACCCGTTCGAGATGGACGCCTGGGGGCTGGATGCCGCGACCGCCGGGCTGCAGAAGTGCCTCGGCGGCCCGTCGGGCAGCGCGCCGATCAGCCTCTCCGCGAAGGCGGTCGAGCTCATCGGCGCCCGTCAGGAGCATCGAGGCCGGCATCCGGGCGGCGGGCGATGCCGATGCGCGACGATCCGATCCGCTCGAACTACTTCGACCTCGCGATGATCCTCGACTACTGGGGCCCGAGGCGGCTCAACCACCACACCGAGGCGACCTCGATGCTCTACGGCGCCCGCGAGTGCGCGCGACTGCTGCTCGAGGAGGGCATGGACGCGGCGATCGAGCGCCACCGGCTCCACGGCGCGGCGATGCTCGACGGGCGTCGCCGCGCTCGGGCTCGAGGTCTTCGGCGACCGTGCGCACCGGATGAACAACGTCGTCGGGCGTGCGCATCCCCGACGGCGTCGACGGCGACGCCGTGCGCGGCGCGATGCTCGAGGACTTCGGCATCGAGATCGGCACGTCGTTCGGCCCGCTGCACGGCAGGGTCTGGCGCATCGGCACGATGGGCTACAACGCCCGCAGGGACGCCGTGCTCACCACGCTCGCCGCGCTCGAGCAGGTGCTGCGCGCCGAGGGCCACGCACTCACGGTCGGAGCCGGCGTCGGCGCGGCGCGCGACGTCTACGCGGCGCGCGACGTCTACGCGGGGGCGATCGCATGACGCCGCGGCTCGCCGCGGAGTCGGTCGCCATCGCCGAGCGCGTGATGGATCGCTGCGACGAGCTCGGCGCGATCTCCGCGAGCCCCGACCTGCTCGAACGCGTGCACCTGTCGCCCGAGCACCGGCGGCGCGAACGATCTCGTCGCCACGCTGGATGGAGGAGGCCGGCCTGCGCACGCTGGCAGGACGCCGCCGGCAACCAGTGCGGCCGCCTCGAGGGCGCCGAACCCGACCTGCCGGCGCTGCTGCTCGGCTCGCACCTCGACACCGTGCCCGACGCCGGCCGCTACGACGGCATGCTCGGCGTGCTGCTGGCCATCGAGGTCGCGGCGCGGTTCGCGCGCCGAGACGAGGCGCTCCCGTTCGCGCTCGAGGTCGTCGGATTCAGCGACGAGGAGGGCACCCGGTTCGGCAACGCGCTGCTCGGCAGCCGCGCGCTCGCCGGCGAGCTGGGACGACCAGCCTGGTGGGACCTTGCGCGACCGCGACGGCATCGCGCCTCCGCGAGGCGTTCATCGACTTCGGGCTCGACCCGGCGCGCATCGGGAACGCCGCCGGCCGCGGGAAGCTCGTCGGCTACCTCGAGGCGCACATCGAGCAGGGGCCCTACCTCGAGGACGCGGACCGCGCGCTCGGCGTCGTCTCCTCCATCGCGGGCGCCCGGCGCTTCGAGTTCACGATGACGGGTGGCGCCGGCCACGCGGGCGGCACGCCGTACGACCGCCGCCGCGACGCGCTCGTCGGCGCGAGCGACCTCGTCGTCGAGATCGAGCGGTCGGGCGCGCCGCCGGCGTGATCGCCACCGTCGGCCGCCTCCAGGCCTTCCCCGGCGGGATCAACGTGATCCCCGGTCGGGTCGAGTTCAGCCTCGATCTGCGCGCGGAGTTCGACCGCGACCGCGATCATGCGCTCGCCGAGATCCGCCGGCGTGCGCACGAGATCGCCGAGCGCCGCGGGCTCCGCTTCGAATCGAGGCGAGATCTACCGCGCCGACGCGACGCCGTGCGCCCCGTGGCTGCGGGAGGCGATCGCGAGCGGCATCCGTCGCACCGGCGACGAGGAGCCCGTGATCCTCTGGAGCCGCGCCGGGCACGACGGGATGGCCGTGAGTCGCGGTCACCGACATCGCGATGCTCTTCGTCCGCTGCGGCAAGGGGGGCATCAGCCACCACCCCGACGAGACGGTCGAGCTGCTGGATGTCGCACGGGCCCTCGACGCCTTCGAGGCCGCCGTGTCCGCCGTCGTCGAGCGGGTGCAGGCCGAGCCCGAGCGCCTCGGCGCCGCCTGACGGCGGCGGCGGCATCGGAGGGCGTGTGATGGAGCGGAGCCTGCGCGAGGCGATCATCCTCGACTACGCCCGCCGCCGTCCCGGCTACGGGTTCGACGGCGTCGCACACGACGAGCACGCCGCCGCCGGCGGCGCGAGCGATGCGCCGGTCACGACGCGCTCCGTGCATCGGCGCAATCCGCTCTGCGGCGACGAGGTCGAACTGCGTGTCGATCTCGTCGGAGGCGAACAACCGGCGGTCGCGCGGCTGCGTTGGGAAGGCCGCGGGTGCACCGTGTCGCAGGCCTCGGCGGCGATGCTCGCGGCACGGGCCGACCGCACGCCCGTCGCCGAGCTCCGCCGCCTCTCGCACGAGGTCCGCGAGCTGATCTCGGCGCCCACCCGCGATGATGCCGAAGACCGGGATTCCGCACTCGCAGCATCTGCGGACGAGACCGAGGACGTCGCGGCGCTCGCCGGCATCGGCCGCCTGCCGCTCCGGGCGCGCTGCGCGGCACTCGCGTGGGATGCGCTCGACGAGGCGATCGCGCGCGGGGCCGGCTCCGTCAGCGATCCTGATCGAGGCCCGCGCTGAGGTCGCCGCACTCGACCTCGACGGCACCATGCCGCAGGAGGTATGCGCCGGCGCCCGCATCGCCCGAGACGCTCTGCGCGAGCGCCGGCCAGTGCGCGCGTCCGATGAGCACCGGATGCCCCGGACCTCCGTCGAAGACGGCCCGTGCGAGGGCAGCGGACAGGTCGGGCCCCACGCGTTCGACCACCCGCCGGCCGACGGCGGCCGGCAGTCCGGGCAGGTCGACGAGGCTGACGAGCACGGCCTCCGCGTCGGTGCCGCCGGCGAACTCCAGCCCGGCGCGCAGCGACGCCGACACGCCGTCCGCCCAGTCGGCGGCCACCACGACCTCGGCGTCGGCGGGGACGAGCGGGCGCGCGGACTCGGCGGCCGCCCCGAGCACGACGACGACGCCGTCGCAGCCCGCCTCGCGAAGCATCCGGCAGCCTTCAGTCACCCAGGGCACGCCCGAGTCGTCGCGCACCAGCGCCTTCGGGCGGCCCATGCGCGTGCCGGCGCCCGCCGCGAGGAGCACGCCGAGGAGCCCATCGGTCATGGCTACAGTTAACCGGAGCCGCACGGCGCGGCAGGCGAGGAGCCGCGAGTGAGCGAGCAGGCCGAGGGCAACGAGCGATTCCGGGACGAGCTGCGGGCGTGTCTGCACGTCGCGCGCTGGGTCGACGACGTGGCGGATGCCGCGCCGTACCAGTCGCTCGACGACCTCCTCGCCGCGGCATCCGACGCGGCCACGCCCCTCACGCCCGCCGAGATCGACGAAGCCCTGGCAAGCCACCCGCGCATCGGCGAGAAGCCCGCTGGCGAGGGCGCCGCCGCGCGATTCTCCCGGTCGGAGCAGTCCTCCGCCGACGCCGAGGACCCCGAGCTCGCCGCGGCGATCGCGAGCGGCAACCGCGCCTACGAGGAGCGGTTCGGGCGCGTCTTCCTCATCCGCGCGGCCGGTCGTTCGCGGGCCGAGATCCTCGACGAGCTCACCCGCCGGCTCGAGCTCGACGACGCGAGCGAGCTCGTCGTCGTCGGCGAGCAGCTGCGCGAGATCACGCTGCTCCGGCTCGAGCGGCTCTACGCGGACGCCGCGACGCCGATCGGAGCGGCGGCGTGAGCGCGTCGAGCCACGTCACGAGTCACGTGCTCGACGCGGCGACCGGCCGGCCGGCCGTGGGCGTGACCGTGCGGCTCGAGGCGCTCGTCGACACGGGATGGTCGCCCATCGGCGCGGCCGTGACCGATGTCGACGGCCGGGCGTCGCAGCTCGGGCCCGAGGCGCTCGCGGAGGGCGTCTACCGGGTCGTGTTCGACACGGGCGCGTACTTCGGCGACCGGCCGACGTTCTACCCCGAGGTCGTGATCGTGTTCGAGCTGGCCGCGGCATCCGAGCACTATCACATCCCACTGCTGCTCAGCCCGTTCGCCTACTCGACGTACCGGGGCAGCTGAGCGACTACCGGGGCAGCTGAGCGACGAACGGCTCAGTAGTCGACGCGGTCCATCTTCTCCAGCCACGCGTCGAACGGGGCGGCCGCGTCGGCCGGACGCAGCTCCTCGATCGCGGTCTTCCACGTCGAGCGATCCCGGGCGAACAGCTCGTAGAACTCGCGGTCGTCGAAGCCGCCGTGCGCTGCGTCCTCGCGGTCGGCCGCATAGACGACGCGGTCGAGCCGCGCCCACAGCGATGCGGAGAGGCAGAGGGGGCACGGCTCGCACGAGGTGTAGAGCGTCGCACCCGCGAGCGAGAAGTCGCGCGTCGCGGCGCAGGCCGCACGGATCGCGCACACTTCCGCGTGCGCCGTCGGATCGAGGTCGCGCGTGACCCGGTTCTGGCCCGTCGCGAGGAGCACGCCGCCCCGCACGATGACGGCGCCGAACGGCCCGCCGCCCGCGGCGACGTTCTCGACCGCGAGATCGATCGCGCGTTCGATCCAGGCGAGGTCGGTGGGGTGGTCGGTCATGTCGTGCTCCGTTCATCGGTCGGATCGAGAAGCCTGCCCCTGGGTTCGGCGTCGGTCGTCTCGCCGCGGAGCCAGGTGCGCGTGACCACGCCGCGGAGCTCGGCGCCCGCGAACGCGGAGACGGGGTTCTTGTGCGCCAGCGCCGACGGCACGACCGTGAAGGCGGTGTCGGGCGCGAAGGCGATGAGGTCTGCGTCGGCGCCGAGCGCGATGCGGCCCTTTCGAGCGAGTCGGGCGAAGTCGGCGGGGGCCGACGACATCCAGCCGAGCACCCGCTCGAGGCCGATGCCGCGACGGGATGCCTCGGTCCACACGTTGGCCAGGCCGAGCTGGAGTCCGGAGATCCCGCCCCATGCTCGTGCGAAGTCGCCGTCGAACCCGAGCTTCAGCTCGGCGGTCGCCGGCGAGTGGTCGGAGACGACGAGATCGATGACCCCGTCGAGGAGGCCCTGCCAGAGCCGATCGCGATTGCGCCTCGTCTCGGATCGGTGGGCAGCACTTGAACTGCGTGGCGCCGTCGGGAATGTGCTCGGCGTCGAGCGTGAGGTAGTGCGGGCACGTCTCGGCCGTGAGCCGGAGGCCCTCGGCCTTCGCGTCGGCGATGAGCGGCAGCGCGGCGGCCGAGGACAGGTGCAGGATGTGCGCGCGTCCCCCCGTCGCACGGATGCCGTCGATGACCCGGCGGATGGCGACGAGTTCCGCCTCGGGCGGCCGGGAGTCGACGAAGCGCGCGTAGCTGCGACCCCCGTCGTTCTCATGCGCGTTGAGCACCGAGGGGTCCTCCGCGTGCACGATGAGCAGGCCGTCGAAGGCGCCGAGCTCCTCGAGTGCGGCCGTGAGCCCGTCGGCGTCGAGGTGCGGGAACTCGTCGACGCCCGACGGCGCGAGGAAGCACTTGAATCCGAAGACCCCGGCGTCGTGCAACGCTCGAAGGCGGCCGAGGTTGCCGGGCACGGCGCCGCCCCAGAATCCGACGTCGACGACGGCCTGCGACGCGGCCGAGGCGCGCTTCACCGCGAGCGCGGCGGGATCGATCGTCGGCGGGATGCTGTTCAGCGGCATGTCCACGATCGTGGTCACCCCGCCTGCCGCAGCCGCGCGCGTGGCCGTGGCGAAGCCCTCCCACTCGGTGCGCCCGGGTTCGTTGACGTGCACGTGGGTGTCGACGAGGCCCGGGATCAGGCGCTCGCCGCGGTCGAGCGCGAGCCGCGTCCGCGTGGCCAGTGCGGCGCCGAGCGGCTCGATCGCCGCGATCACGCCGTCGCGGATCCCGACCGTCGCGGGCCTCCACGCCCCGGCGATGAATGCGGCGTCGGCGTCGACGACGAGGTCGAGACGATCGTCGAGTCCAGTCATGCTTCCTCCGCCGGGAACATAACAGCGCTCCGTTTCCGGCTCGTTGCGGGCGGCACGACGACCCGCGCGCCCGACGTAGGATCGACGGATCGAAAGGGGCGGACCGTGCTCGAGCTGTCGGCGGAGATCAGCGCGCGACTCGCGCGCGGCGAGCGGTTCGCGCTCGCGACGGTCACGGCGGTGACCGGTTCCGCCCCGCGGGACCCCGGCGCCTCGATGATCGTCGATGCCGACGGGCGGGTCACCGGCAGCGTCTCGGGCGGATGCGTCGAGGGAGCCGTCTACGAGCTCTGCGAGCGCGTGCTGGCCGGATCCGGGGTCGAGCACGGCCGCTTCGGCATCGACGACGAGAGCGCGTTCGCGGTCGGGCTCAGTTGCGGCGGCGAGATCGACGTGTTCGTCCAGTCCGCAAACCCGGCGATCCTGAGTGCCGAGCCGTTCGACCGGGCGCTGGCCGGCGCGTCGAGCGGGCTGGCGACGCTCGTCGCCGGCCCGTCCCGGATGCTCGGCCGTGTCGTCGTGCCCGGAGGTGCCCCGGATGCGGGCTTCCACGTCGGTGAACTCGACGGCGAGCTCGTGCGGGCGGGCGTGCACGGGATCTCGGCGGGTCGCATCGAGGCCGAACTCGACCGCCGCATCCGATCGGGCCGCTCCGGACTCGTGCGCTTCGAGTGCGACTGGCGACGAGCTCGTCTTCTTCTGCGAGAGCCGGCTCGCCCCGCCGCGCATGGTGATCTTCGGCGCGGTCGCCTTCGCCGGGGCGCTCTCGGCGGCCGCGGCGCTGCTCGGCTACCGCGTGAGCGTGTGCGACCCGCGCACGCCGTTCGCCACGCCCGAGCGGTTCCCGGCCGCGCACGAGGTCGTCGCCGAGTGGCCGAGCGACTACCTCGCCCGCCTCGACGTCGACGAGCGCACGGTCGTCTGCGTGCTGAGCCACGACGCCAGGACGGATGTCCCGCTGCTCGGCCTCGCCCTCTCCCTCCCGGTGGCGTACGTCGGTGCGCTCGGCTCGCGACGCACGCATGAGGAGCGCACCCGGATGCTCCGCGACGCGGGCGTGGGCGAGGGCGAGCTCGCCCGCCTCCACTCGCCGATCGGCCTCGACCTCGGCGCCGCGACCCCCGAGGAGACCGCGGTGTCGATCCTCGCCGAGGTGATCGCCGCCCGATCCGGACGCGACGCGCGCCCGCTCGGCGAGACCTCCGGCCCGATCCATGCCGGCGCCGATCGCGGGGCGGCGCCCGCGGCATCGTAGGTCCGCGTCGGCCGGAGCGGGTGCGACCGGCGACATGTCGTGCTCGTGTCGTCGATGTTCATCTGGGAAACATCGCCGTCATGTCGATTCGGTTCACTGGATGCCGGAAGGGGAATCGGCATGGACCTCGACACGATCACCGGCTATCGGTACGCGCGTTCGCGCGATGACCTCCTTCTCGGCGCGACGGAGCGATTCGTGGCCGGCGGCACGTGGATGTTCTCCGAGCCGCAGCTCGACGCCACCGGGCTCGTCGATCTCACGGCCATGGACTGGCCGGCACTCGAGGTCGGCGACCACGGCCTTCGCATCGGCGCCACCTGCACGATCGCCGAACTCGCCGCGATGCCCGAGCACGAGCGCTGGAGGGCGCATCCGCTCTTCTTCCAGTGCGCGACGCCCTGCTCGCGTCGTTCAAGATCTGGAACATCGCCACGGTCGGCGGGAACATCTGCCGTTCGTTCGCCGCGGGTGCGATGATCTCGCTCGCGGTCGCCCTCGACGGGGTCGCCGTCATGTGGACGGCCGACGACGGTGAGCGTCCGGATGCCGGTGGAGCAGTTCATGACCGGCAACGGCACCAACAGCGCTCGCGCCCGGCGACGTGCTGCGCGCCGATCGAGCTCCCCGACTACGCCCTGCGGGCACGCACGGGCTATCCGCAAGATCGCGCTCGCCGAGCTCGGCCGTTCGGGTGCCGTGCTGACCGGCCGCGTGGACGAGGACGGCCGGTCGGTGTTCGGCATCACGGCGGCGACGTGGCGGCCGACGGTGCTGCGGTACGACGGGCTCCCGGATGCCGCGACGCTCCGCTCCGACGCGGCATCCGCCGACGGCTACTACACCGATCCACTCGGCACCGCCGACTGGCGCCGCGAGGTGAGCGGCGTGCTCGCTCGAGGAGATCGACGGCAGGAGCTCGCCGCATGAGGTTCCAGCGTCAACGGACGAGGAGCGGCGAGGCCGAGCCGCGGCCCGGCCAGTGCCTGCGCACGCTCCTGCGCGAGCACGAGCACTTCGAGGTGAAGAAGGGTTGCGACGCGGGCGACTGCGGCGCCTGCTCGGTGCTCTCGACGGCACGCCGGTGCACTCGTGCATCTATCCCGCGCAGCGCGTCGAGGGACGCGCCGTGACGACGGTCGCGGGCCTCGGCACCGCCCGACGAGCTGCACCCGATGCAGGAGGCGTTCGTCGACCACTTCGGCTTCCAGTGCGGGTTCTGCACGGCCGGGCATGGTCGTGACCGCCTCGACGCTCGACGACGGCGCACCTGCACGACCTGCCGGCGCATGAAGGGCAACCTCTGCCGCTGCACGGGGTATCGCGCGATCCGGGACTCGATCAGGGCGCGGTGCGTCGGCCCCTGAGCGCCGGCGCGGCGCACGCAACCTCGGGTCCACCGGCGACGAGCACGCGCCGATGTCGCTCGTGGGCCGTTCGGTCGAACCGCCTGCCGCCCGGCGCGTCGTGACAGGGACCGAGCCCTACACGTTCGACACGGCGATGCCCGGTGCGCTGCATCTGCGCGTGCTCGCGGGCCCCGCACGCCCACGCGCGCATCCGTTCGATCGACACGACGATGCCGCGCGCGACGTCGAGGGCGTCGAGCTCGTGCTCACGCACGAGGACGTCCCGGCCGCCCGCTTCTCCACCGCACGCCACGAGCACCGCACCGACGACCCCGACGACACCCGGGTGCTCGACGACGTCGTGCGGTTCGTCGGCCAGCGCGTCGCGGCCGTCGTCGCGACGACGGCCGCCGCTGCCGAGGAGGCATGCCGGCGCATCCGGGTCGACTACGAGGTGCTGCCCGCGGTCTTCGACCCCGAGGAGGCCCGCACCCCCGGCGCTCCGCTGCTGCATCCCGGACCGGACGCCCGAGGATCGGGTCGACGAGGCCGGCCGCAACGTGATCGCGGCGCTCCACGCCGGCTTCGGCGGCGACGTGGAGGCCGCCCTCGCGGCATCCGCGGTCACCGTCGCGGGCACCTGGCGCACCCAGCGCGTCAGCCACGCCCAGCTCGAGACGCACGGTTCGCTCGGCTGGCTCGACGACGACGGACGGCTCGTGCTGCGCACGAGCTCGCAGGTGCCGTTCCTCACGCGCGACGAGCTGCTGCCGTCTGCTCGACCTGCCGCAGGACCGCGTACGCGTGTTCACCGCCCGCGTCGGCGGCGGCTTCGGCGGCAAGCAGGAGCTCCTCACCGAGGATCTCGTCGCGCTCGCCGTGCTGCGCACCGGCCGGCCGGCCGTGTACGAGCTGAGCCGCACCGACGAGTTCGTGCGCACCACCGTGCGGCACCCCATGCGTGTCGCCGTCGCGCTCGGCGCTTCGCGCGACGGACGCCTCACCGCCATGAAGGTCGACGTGCTGAGCGACACCGGCGCGTACGGCAACCATTCGCGGGGCGTGCTGTTCCACGGATGCTCCGAGTCGATGAGCCTCTACACGAGCCCCGTGAAGCGGGTCGACGCCGAGGTCGTCTACACGAACCACACGCCGTCGGGTGCGTTCCGCGGCTACGGCCTCGGCCAGGTCATCTTCGCGGTCGAGTCGGCGATGGACGAGCTCGCCATCGAGCTCGGCATCGACCCGTTCGAGCTGCGCCGCATCAACGTGGTCGGCGAGGGCGACGTCCGCTGCTCGGGTGGCACGGCGAGCCCGAGGCCGACGTGACGCCCGGCAGCTACGGACTCGACCAGTGCCTCGACCTCGCCGAGCAGGCGCTGCGCCGGGGCAACGGCGTCGAGGCGCCCGAGGGCGAGCACTGGCGCGTCGGCGAGGGCATGGCGGTCTCGATGATCGCCACCATGGCGCCGCGTGGCCACATCTCGAAGACGACGGTCACCCTCGGCCCCGACGGCACCTACGTGCTCGGCGTCGGCACGAGCGAGTTCGGCAACGGCACCACGACCGTGCACACGCAGATCGTCGCGACCGACCTCGCCACGTCCGTCGACCGCGTCGCGCCTGCGCGACTCCGACACCGACGGCGCGACCTACGACACCGGCGCGTTCGCCTCGGCGGGCATCGACCGTCGCGGGCAAGGCGCTGCACGCGGCCGCGCTCGCGCTCCGCGGCATCGCTCCTCACACTGCCGCCGAGATCGCGGGCACGGATGCCGCGGCCGTGCACGCTCGAGCGCCGACGGCGTGCTGCGTCGGAGGGCGGCTCGATCGCCGTTCCCCGACCTCATCGCCGCCGCGCCGTCGGAGCACCGCCACGGCGACGGGATCGCCGGCGACGGCAGCCGAGTACGGCGACCAGCGATCGCTCGCGTTCAACGTGCACGCCTTCCGGGTGGCCGTCGACGTGCGCACCGGCGAGGTGCGCATCCTGCAGTCCGTGCAGTGTGCGGATGCCGGCACGGTCATGAACCCCGAGCAGTGCCGTCGGCCAGGTCGAGGGCGGCGCCGCCCAGGCCATCGGCAGCGCGCTCTACGAGGAGGTCATGGTCGACGACGACGGACGCATCCAGTCGCCGGTCTTCCGCCTCTACCGGGTGCCGCAGATGGCCGACATCCCCGACACCGAGGTGCTCTTCGCCGAGACGAGCGACGAGCTCGGCCCGTTCGGAGCCAAGTCGATGAGCGAGAGCCCGTACAACCCCGTCGCCCCCGCGCTCGGCAACGCGATCCGCCGCGCGATCGGCGCGAGGCCCTACGAGACGCCGTTCTCGCGTGACCGCGTGTGGCGGGTCGCGAGCGAGGCCGCGGCATCCGTCGAGCGGGTCACCGCCGGCTGAGCGCCGCACAGACGAGCCCGGAGCGCAACGAGAAGGAGCAGCAGATGGCGATCATCCTCGGAGAGAACCAGTACGGAAAAGCGGAGAACCGCGTGGTGCGGATCTACCGGGAGTCGCCTCGTCACGAGATCCACGACGTGAACGTCTCCACCGCGCTGCGGGGCGACTTCGCCGCGGCGCACCTCGTCGGCGACCAGTCGAACGTGCTGCCCACCGACACCCAGAAGCAGACGGCGTACGCCTTCGCGAAGGAGCGGGGACTCGTCTCGATCGAGGAGTACGGCCTCGAGCTCGCCCGTCACTTCGTCGACGACGTGCCCCCGGTCGACGCCGCCCGCATCGAGATCGAGGAGTACGCGTGGGAGCGGGTGCTCGTCGACGGCGCCGAGCATGACCACACCTGGATGCGGAAGGGCCAGGAGGTGCGCACCGCCTCGGTCACCGTCGAGGGGACGGGCGACACGCAGCGCACCTGGATCACCGGCGGCCTCAAGGACCTCGTCATCCTGAAGTCCACCGGCTCCGAGTTCCACGGCTTCTACGAGGACGGGTACACGGTGCTCCAGCCCACCGCCGATCGCGTGATGGCGACGTCGCTGGTCGCGAACTGGCGCTTCACGACGACGGACGCCGACTGGAACGAGGTCTATGCGGGCGTGAAGGCGTTGCTCGTGCGGCAGTTCGCCGTCGTGCACTCGCTCGCGCTGCAGCAGACGCTCTACGAGATGGGAAAGGCCGTGCTCGAGGCGTACGACATCATCGCGGAGGTGCAGGCTCTCCGCACCGAACAAGCACCACTTCCCCTACGACCTCGCGCGCTTCGGCATCGACAACGACAACGAGGTGTTCCACGCCGACGACCGGCCGTACGGACTCATCCAGGCGTCCGTCACGCATGACGACGCGCCCGACGCGGGCCCCGCGTGGCGCCAGTACACCGGACTCGTCTGACCACGGTGCAGCTCGACTCCACACACGGACCTGCGTCCCGACGCACCGTCCTCGACGGCGCCTGGGCGTGCCGTCGTCGAGGACGACGATCTCACCAGGGTCGACGGGCGGGTCGTCGCGGAGGCGTCAGCGCGCGGGAGCCGGGAGCTGGCCGAACGGACCTGATGCTCAGGAGAGGCGCGCTCGCGTCGGCCGTGCGGCGCCGAGCCCGTGCGGCCGCTCCTTGACGACGAACAGGCGGTACGCGCCGGCCTCCGACCACCACCGGTGGCGGATCCCGCCGCGTAGTAGACCGAGTCACCGGTCTCGAGCAGCTCGAGCCGCCCGTCGAGGTCGACGACGACCGAGCCCGAGGTCACGTAGAGGAACTCGTCCTCCGCATGCTCGTAGTAGTCGCCGGGCGAATCGTTGTCGGAGGCGTACTCGAGCGGGTGGAACGGTCGGTCGCTGTGGGCGAGCAGGCGCGCACTGCCCTCCGCGAAGCCCGCGACACCGGGCGCCGCATCGCCCCCGCGCCGCACCTCGACCGCCGGCGGATCCGACGTGGGATCGGCCGTGTCCTCGGCCGCGGCGACGAGCTCGATCGGGCTCGTGCCGAGCGCCACGGCGATGCGCCGGAGCGAGGAGAGGCTCGGCTGCGCGAGCCCGCGCTCGAGCTGGCTGAGGAACGGGTGCGAGAGGTCGGTACGCTCGGCGAGCTGCACGAGGGTGTCGCCCCGGCTTCGGCGGAGTCGGCGGATGTGCGTGCCGAGGCCGGAGCGCTGCGGCATCCGTCTCCGCGGTCGCACCGTTCCCTGCGTCGGCACGTCAGGCGCGCTCTGTCGCGGGTGCATGCCCATGCGCGCGAGCACCACGTTCTCCACGATCTGGACGACGTTGTAGAGGACGAGGGACACCGCGGTGACCACGACGACCGACGCCCACAGCGCGGAGAACTGCGCCTGGGCGATGTATCCGCCGATCGGCGCCGCCGATGCCCTCGCCGGTCGCGAGCCACTCCGCGAGGAGCGCGCCGGTGATCGCACCGGGCACCGAGATGCGCACGGCAGCGAAGAACGCCGGCGACGAGGAGGGAAGCGCGACCTTGCGGAGCGACGTCCACGGGCTGCCGCCGTAGACCGTCACCACGTCGTGCATCTGCGGGGAGGCCGACTTCAGGCCGAACGCGATGCTCACGAGCGCCGGGAACAGCACGACGATGCCGCCGATCACGGCCACGCTCCAGACGTCCCGGCCGAAGATCATGATGATGACCGGCGCCATCGCGATCGAGCGGGACCGAGCGCAGCAGCATCGCGACCGGCATGAGTGCGTGTTCGATGCCCTTGCACAGCTGGAACACGATCGCGCCGAGCGAGGGCCACGGTGCCAGGCCGGCGACGAAGCCGACGAGGGCGTCGCCGAGGGTGACGGCCAGGTTGCCGCCGATCTCCGCGCGGTTCGCCGCGGCGTCGGGCACGGTGAACAGGTGGTTCCAGACGTCGACCGGACCCTTGGCGATGTAGCGGCGAGACGTCGAAGACCCAGAGCACGCCGACCCACAGCACCAGCACCGAGACGATGGTCACGACGAAGGTGAGGATGCTCGTGCCGAGGGCGCGGAACACCGAACGCATCGACTCCGCGCGGACATCCTTGCGGAGTTCGACGACGGCGTTGCAGCGCCCGTCGCCGGTGGTGACCGCCAGGTGGTCAGTCGCTCCTTCCACGTGCCCAGGGCGCGACCGCGCGGGCGACGAGTCCGAGCAGCGCGAAGCCGAGCAGCGCGACCGCGCCGCAGACGAGCGCGATGCCCCACACCCGTGCGGCGTCGAGTCTCTGCTGGGCGAGCGATCATCGCCGGGCCGACGCCGAGCTCGACCTTGCCGAAGAACTCGCCGAGCACCGCGCCGAGGAACGCGGCGGGCACCGCGATCTGCAGGGCGTTGAGGATGCGCGGGGAGCGCCGCGATGAGGCGCACCTTGACGAGCTGGGTGAACCGGCAGCCGCCGTAGACCGCGACGAGGTCCAGGCTCGACGGTGTCCGCGGCCTTCAGCCCGAGCAGCGGCCCCGACCACGGTCGTGAAGAAGACCGACGAGCGCCGCGAGGAACACGGCCGTGCCCGCACGGCTCGCCGGCGGCGGGAGCGCCCGATGATGATGAGCGCGAGCGGCGCCGATCGCGACGATCGGGATGCAGTAGGTGATGATCGCGAGCTGCATGACGGCTCCCTCGAGCCGCGGCAGCAGCAGCACGATCGCCGCGAGGAGGAGCGCGATGCCGTTGCCCCAGACGATAGCCGCTGCGCCGCCTCGACGAGCGTGACCGAGAAGTTGCGCCAGTAGTACTCCCAGCCGCTGTCGGCGAGCCCGGCGACGACCTCGGGCGGGGTCGGGATCGCGCGGTTCGCACCGGCGCCGGCGTTCGCGACATCCACCACGTGAGAGCGCTGATCCACCAGATGGCCCGATCAGCCAGCGCGACGCCGCCCAGTGACGCCGGTCGCCCAGCGGCGGGCAGTCGACGAGGTCTTCACCAGCTCGTGCTCGCTCAGTGGTCGTCGACCGCCGCCCCGCCCTCGCCGAACAGCAGCTCGGAGGCGTGGTCGACGTAGGCGTGGAACTCGGGGGTGCGCATGCATCTCGGGCGTCCGCGGGCGCGGGAGGTCGATCGTCGATGACCTCCTTGACCCGACCCGGCCGCGGGCTCATGACCGCGACCTGGTCGGAGAGGAAGATCGCCTCCGAGATGCCGTGGGTGACGAGCAGCGTCGTCGCGGGCTTCTCGGTCCAGATGCGCAGCAGCTCGAGGTTGAGCTTCTGGCGCGTCATGTCGTCGAGCGCGCCGAACGGCTCGTCGAACAGCAGCACCGAGGGCTTGAGGATGAGCGACCGTGCGATCGAGACGCGCTGCCGCATGCCGCCGGAGAGCTGCGCGGGCTTGGCCTTCTCGAACCCCTTCAGCCCGACGAGCGAGATCATCTCGTTGACGTAGTCGTGTCGACCGGCTCGCCGGCGACCTCGAACGGCAGGCGGATGTTCGTCGAGCACGCTGCGCCACGGGCAGCAGGGCGGAGTCCTGGAAGGCGATGCCGAGCTCGTTCGCCGCGCGCAGCTCCTTCGGGGTCTTGCCGTCGACGCGCGTCGTGCCGCTCGTCGCCTCCTCGAGCCCGGCGAGGATGCGCAGGATCGTCGACTTGCCGCAGCCCGACGGGCCGAGCAGGGCGAGGAAGCTGCCCTGCTCGGTGTGCAGGTTCGCGTCCTTGAGCGCGACGACGCTGCTTGCGACCCGACGTGAAGACCTTGTTCAGGCCGGAGATCTGCAGGCCGGTGCCCAGGGCGTCGCCCTGGACACCGGTCTCGCAGTGCTCGTCACGTGCGTACCCGTCGCGAGGGTGGGCTGCGACATCGTCGATCGTCCGATCAGCCCGCGTAGGCGATCGAGGCTCGGGGTTCTCTTCGTAGACCTCGGCGAGGAGCGAGAGGTCGAAGAGGTCGGCGGCCTCACGTCGATGCCGGCGCCGGCGAGGCTCTTGATCGTCGCGGACTGCAGCGCGTCGGAGATCGTGAACAGGCCGTTCGCGGCGGTCTCGTCCGAGACCACGAGCTGCCTCGGCCTGCTCGGTCGCACCGGCGATGCGAGTTCTCGAGGTCGAGGTCGAGGTCCTTGCCGTAGTCCTCGACGGCGAGCTGCGCGCCCGCCTCGGGGTCGTTCACGGCGTCGTCCAGCCCTGGATCTCCGCGACCAGGAACGCCTTGAGCTTCTCGCGGTCGTTCGCGATCGCGTCGTCGGTGACCGTGATGGTCTCGGCGACGAACGGCAGGCCGTTGTCGGCGAACGGCAGGTTGGTCGTCTCGACGCCCGCTGCGGCGACCGTGATCGACTCGTTGGTGAGGTAGGCGATGAAGCCGTCGACCTCGCCGTTGATGAGCGGTGCCGGGTCGTACTGCACCGGCACGATCGTCAGCTCGGACTCGTCGATGCCGTTGGCCGCGAGCAGCGCCTTGAACAGCGCCGTGTTCGAGTCCTGGACGCCGATCTTCTTGCCGATGAGGTCTTCGGGCGTCGCGATGTCGCCGCCGTCTGCCAGCGAGAGGATCGTGAACGGGTTCTTCTGGTAGGTCGTGCCGATGATCTTCAGCGGCGCGCCCTCGGAGGCGACGACCGAGCCGATGGAGACGGCGTCGCGACAGGGCGACGTCGGCGCTGCCCGAGATGAGCTCGGCGGCACCGGTCGAGGGCCCGGGCACGAGGGTGACCGAGTCGAAGCCCGGCGTCGGTGTAGTAGCCCTCGGAGTCGGCGAAGAACTCGCCGGCGAACTCCTCGTTCTTGATCCACGACAGCTGGACGGTGAGGTCGCCGAGCTCGGCGCTGCGGCATCGCCCTCGGAGGCGGACGAGCCGCCGGAGGCGCAGGCGGCAAGCGTCATGGCCGCGGCGGCGGCGAGGGCGACGACGCCGAGACCGCGGACGGGTCGGGGGCCGGGGATCGGAATGACATGTGATCGGTCTCCACTCTTCGGATGGGCTCGGCGAGCGCGGTCGAACCGGCTGCGGTGCGGAGACGGTTCGCGCGGCACAGCGCAGGAGGTGATCTTCCCCGCGAGGATAGGAGATGTAGATTTCACGAACATGCCGCCACGTTTCACCCACGTGAACGAAACGAGCGCGACTCCCGCGGGTGAGCGCGGATCCGGCACGGCGAACAAGGGGTTGCGCGGCTCC